>JAACJU010000002.1:143776-198443 GCA_021378565.1 Arcobacter sp. LC1
ATTTTAGCAAAAAGTTTTTCTACTATTCATCTTGGAACTTTTGATATTTTTACTTATAAAGGCATAGCAATCGCTATTACAGAAGTAAAAAGAATGTTTGCTTTTGCATTCGCTTTTGCTTTTCCTTTGTTTTTTATATCTTTTGTTTTAGATGTTTATTATGGTTATGGAACAAAATCTATGCCAGCATTTTCTCCTTTTGTTGTAACTTTTCAGCTAAAATTTGCTTTAATATTTTTGTTTATTCTTTTAGGTATGCATAGTTTTGCTATGAATTTTAAAGATTATTTTTTAAATAATTTAGGTTAAATTAAATGGCTGATGACGAAGAAAAAACAGAGCAACCCACAGGCAAGAAGCTTGGAAAAGCAAAAGAAGAAGGAAATGTTGCAAAATCTGTTGAAGTAGTAGGTGCTGGAGTTTTACTTTTTGGTACTTTATATTTATTTTATCTATCAGCATTTACTTTTAAAAAGATTGAAGAAATGATGGTTTATGATTTTTCTTTTATTGGTAAAAATTTAAATCCTGGTTTATTTTTTGATATAACTTTAAAAATAGTACTTAGTGGTTTTTATGTCTTGTTACCTTTATTTGCTTTAGTAATATTTCTGACTTTTGCATTAAATTGGGCACAATTTGGTATTATTTTTGTTCCACTTAAACTAGAATTATCAAAAATAAATCCAATCTCAGGCTTTGGTAGCTTATTTACTTTCAAAAAATTAATCGAAGCTTTAAAACTTAGTGCAAAATTAGTTGTTATTTTCATAGTTATGAGTTTTATTTTTATGTCAATCGGCTCTAAGCTCTTAGCTATGATGAATATGTCAACTAGGGCGTCTTTGTCCTTAATCGCTGACTTGTTAGCATATTTTTTGGGAGCTATTTTGTTTATTATAATTCTTTTTGCTACAATTGACTTTTTCTTTGTAAAGTTTCATTATATTAAATCTCTTAAAATGAGCAAACAAGATATAAAAGATGAGTTCAAAGATTCTGAAGGAGACCCACAAATTAAGGGGCGAATTAGAAATATACAGATGAAAATGGCAAGGCAAAGAATGATGAGCGCTGTACCTGATGCTGATGTTGTCATCACAAACCCAACGCATTACGCAGTTGCTATGAGATTTAATAAAGACAAAGAAAATGCACCTGTTATTTTAGCCAAAGGTATAAATTTTCTCGCTTTACAAATTAGAGATAAGGCTAGAGAAAATGACATAACAATTATAGAAAATCCACCTTTAGCTAGGGCACTTTATGAGCAAGTTGAAGTAGAAGAAGAGATTCCAGAAGAATTTTATGTGGCTCTTGCTGAGATTTTCCGTTATATTTTTGATTTAAAAAGTAAAAAGTAAAAGAAGGTAAAAATGTTTTTTAGATTAGTTTTGTTGATTATACTACCACTTATGATTTTTGCAAAAGAGAACTATTATTATAGTTTTATAAATGCTAAGGGTAAGCTGATTAGCGTTAGAAAAAAAGATATGATAACACAAGGTTTTCAAAAATTAAAATACATAAATACCTTACTAAGAGAAGGTAAAATCGTTAAGGCCAAAAATGAGATTGCTCTTTTTAAAAAGGATAATAAAGTAAAAATTTTAAATTCTGATATACTTTTATTAGATGCGAAAATTTTATTAAGTACTAAGTTGTTAGGCGATGCAAAAAAAGCAGATGATGTTTTGGAGCTTGGAATTGATTCTTCAACAATATATGAAAATGATTTGGCAAAAGCTTATTTGCTTTTGGCTAAGGCAAATATAAAATTAAATAAAATAAAAAAAGCTAGATTTTATGCTAAAAGTGTAATTGATAATTTTAAAGATCCTTATATTGTAGCCTTGGGAAAAATTGCTTATGCTGAAACTTATGCTGCTAGATTAGATTATAATGGTGCAATAAGAATACTTTATGGGGCGCTTATAAAAACAAACGATATAAAGGTTGCAGATCTTCTTGGAGATGAACTTTTCAATGTCTATGTTTTAAATAAACAAAGAAAAAAAGCATATTCTTTAATAAACCAAATTATGGATGGAAGCAAAGATTTTTATATAAAACACCTAAGTTTAGCAAAAAGAAAAATAAAGATTTTACAAACACATAATATGCCAAAATTTGCTGTAAGAATAATTAAAACTTTAATCAAAGAAACAAAAGATACTAAGCTAAAAGATAAATTAAATTTTGAATTAGCTGGAATTTATATGTCAATGTATGATAAGACTCCAAAATATTTAAATAAAGCAAAAAAAATATATAGATCATATTTAGCTTATGGCAAGAAAAGTATATATGAGAAAAAAGCCCAAATGTATTTGGATGAAATTTTAATGAGAGAAGGTGAAATTTCTACTGTTATGGTTGTAAAGAGATATAAAGATTCAGTGATTATGAAACAAAAAGCTTTACTTCAAGAATTGTTAGTTTATAAAAAAAAGAAAGATTTTGAAGATATAATAAAATCTGAAAAAGTTTATAGACAGATTTCAGATAGAGTTGCTAGGCGTTTTGATTATCCTTCTGTTCAGGCAATTTTTAATATGGTAGACATTTTAAAATTTAGAACTCTAGCAAAAGATGGTAAGTGTCAAGAAATAAATAGATATATACCTATTACAAATCAAACAGTTTTTGACAATTTGGAAAAAAATAAAAGTGATTTAAAAAGTCTTTTTGTTTGTTTAAGCGATTATCCAAAGCTTAGTTCTTATAAAAAACTAAAGCATGTTTATGTAACTAAAAAAAATGTTTTAATTTATAGATATTTAGAAAAGATGGCATATAAATTGGGTAAAAGCCGAGATGCTTATAAATACTCAATATCAGTTGATACTTTAGGCACACAAGAAGATAAGAAAAAAGAATTTTTAGATAAATTCAAAGTTTTTTTGCAAACTAAGAACCCAAAATTTATAAAAAAGTTTTTTATTTATGCTTCAAAGCATAAAGATTATATAGAGTATAATCAAAATAATCCTGTAATTATAGATTTTTATTATCAGTATTATTTATATTTATTGCAAAATAATAAAAAATTACAAGCTAGAATTATTTTAGATAAATTGTATAAAAAACAAGTAGAATATAAAGCTAGGGTATATTCTCCTTTTGTGGAGCTTGAGCTTGCCGAAGAAGAGAGTGAGAATAAAAATTATAAAAAAGCCTTGGTTTATTTAGAACAAGCACTAAAGTTTAATAAGTCTAATAAAAATCTTCCAAAAATTTACTATAAAGAATCAAAATTTTATGGTTTTCTAAAAGAGCCTGAGAAGAAAAAAGAAGCTATTAGAAAATGCAAAAATATAAAAGGGCTAGATGGAAATATGTATAAAAAAATGTGCGATTTGCTATGATTGATTTAGAAAATATTTTAAACAATATTGATGAAAATAGACTTATCACACCTTTTGGAAGAATAGCAAATATAAGTGCCACAAGCCTAAGTGTAATTGGGCTTGAGGTTTGTGTTGGTGATATTGTAAGAGTTGAAGCCTTGCATACAACTTATAAAGTTTTAGCTATGGTTGTGAGCATAGATGGAAAAAAGTTTCAAGCCATAGCCTTTTCTTTTGTAGAAGGATTAAGCATTGGTGCAAAAGTTTTTTTACAACAAGATGGTTTAAATGTTCGTTGTGGGGACGCTTTGCTTGGTAGGGTTTTAAATGCTCTTGGTGAACCAATCGATAACAAAGGAGCTTTACACGGACTAGATTTTACAGCTAGTATTAATAAACTTGCTATGAGCGCTCTAGATAGAGGAGTGATTAAAGAAAGATTTTCTACAAGTGTAAGAGCTATTGATTCCATGCTAACTTCAGGAAAAGGGCAAAAAGTTGGGATTTTTGCGGGTTCTGGTGTAGGAAAATCAACTTTAATGGGAATGATTGTAAAAGGCTGTGAAGCACAAATAAAAGTGATAGCTTTAATCGGAGAAAGAGGCAGAGAAATTCCTGAGTTTATTCACTATAATTTAAATGATAATTTAGAAAATACTATAATTGTAGCAGCTACAAGTGACGAATCTGCACTTATGCGAAAATATGGAGCATTTACAGCTATGGCGATAGCTGAATATTTTAGAGATAAAGGCAAAGATGTGCTTTTGATGATGGATTCAGTCACAAGATTTGCTATGGCTCAAAGAGAGATTGGACTTAGCACTGGTGAGCCACCTGTTAGTAGAGGTTATCCTCCTTCAGTTTTTTCACTCTTGCCTCAACTAATGGAGAGAGCTGGAAATGCTAAAATAGGTTCAATTACAGCATTTTTTACTGTGCTTGTTGATGGTGGGGATATGAATGAGCCTATTGCTGATCAAAGTCGTTCTATTTTAGATGGACACATAGTCTTGACAAGAGAATTAACTGAACAAGGCTTTTATCCTCCTATTGATTTGTTACAATCTACTTCTAGAGTAATGGATAAAGTCGTAGATAAAGAGCACTATAAAGGCTTTTTAAAGTTAAAAAGGGTATTATCACTTATAAAAGAGAATGAAATTCTTATTAGAGTAGGTGCATATAAAGCTGGTATGGATTTAGAGTTAGACCACGCTTTGGAAAAGCGAGAGCAAATAAGGCAGTTTTTAACTCAAGATATAAGCGAAGTGCAAAGTTATGATGAAATAGTTGAACTTTTTAAGGAGCTTGTAAATGATTGATACATCACAACAAATGGATTACAGACTTACAAATTTAGATAATAAGCATTATCGCATTAATTATCAAATGAGTACAGGTAAGAAGATTAATCAAGGTAGTGAAAATTCAAGGATTTATGGAAGAGAAATTTATATCGAAAATAAAATACGAACATATAAAGGACTTAAAAATGAAATTGATAAAACAAATTCAGAAAATTCAGTTTCAGATACTGCAGTAACTAATATAAAAGTATTGATAGATAGTATAAAAGTTTCTGTATTAAAAGCATTAAATTCAGGAATGACACCACAAAATAAACAAGCTGTTGCTTCAAATATTGAAGGTATGAAAGATAATATTTTGACTATGTCAAATACAAAAGTGCACGGTGAATATGTTTTTACAGGTTCAGATACTACGATTGAGCCTTTTATTGAAGATAGCAAGGGAAATGTAACTTACAAAGGAAATGGTGTTTTAAAAAAGATTGCAGTTGCTCCAAATGATTATAGAGATAGGGGAGTTACGGGTGCTGATATTTTGATGTATAGCACAAGTATGGCAGAAAAAACCCAAACACTAAAGTTCAAAGATGATGAAAGAATTTATGACCAAAATGGGCTAGAGTGGAAAATGAATGCAGCAAAAACTCAAGTTGAGCAATATGATAGAGAAAATAAATTAACAGGAAATGCTTTGGCAATTATAAGTGCAGTTGGAACTCCACCTGTATATACGACAGCAGCTGTAAATACAGCAAGTGGATATACAAATGATTTTACACTAAGAGCTAAGCATAATTTTTTTGATGATATGAATTCTATAATCAAAGCCTTAAAAGATAATGATGATACAACTTTGAGAAATTCTTTAGATGAGATTGACCAAGCTTATTCAGCTACAAATGTAGCACATGCGAAACTAGGTGGAAGAAATAAATCTTTTGAAGAAGCTGGTGAGCATATGGAAGCAAAACTTACGCATTATAGGATATTAGATCAAGAAGTTTCAAGTGCAGATTTATCTAGGGTTGCTATGGAATCTAAAGCCTTAGAAATGACTTATTCTGGTTTGTATTCTACAATCTCAAAGATGAACACCTTAAGTTTAGTTAATTTTCTAAGATAAAGGAAGTTCTTGGAAGAAATGAAGACTTATTATATTCCAAGATATATTTTACAAAACTTTTTAATTAAGTTCTTTTGATATGAACATTAAAAAAATTTTATCAAAAGACTTGATAGCTGTCGCATTTTTTGTGGCAATTTTACTTATAATTATAGTACCTTTACCAAAGGCTATGCTAGATTTTTTTCTAGTTGTATCTTTGTCTATGTCTTTGTTGATTTTGCTTATTTCTTTATATATTCAAAAACCTTCAGATTTAACCACTTTCCCTACCTTGATTTTAATTTTAGCACTTTTTAGACTTTCGCTAAATATCGCAACTACGAGGTCGATTTTAAGTGTTGGCCATAAAGGACCTGAGGCAGTTAGTGCCATAATCTCAGCCTTTGGAAACTTTGTCGTTGGTGGAAATATGGTTATTGGAATTGTAGTTTTTACAATTTTGGTGCTTATAAATTTTATGGTTGTAACGAAAGGTTCAACTAGAGTTGCTGAGGTAACTGCTAGATTTACTCTTGACTCAATGCCTGGAAAACAAATGGCGATTGATGCTGATCTAAATGCTGGTTTTATAGATGATGTAGAAGCGCAAGAGCGAAGAAAAGCCCTGATTTCTGAGGCTAGTTTTTATGGGGCGATGGATGGGTCTTCTAAGTTTGTAAAAGGTGACGCCGTTGCTGGTATAATAATTACTATAGTAAATCTTGTAGGTGGACTTATGGTTGGAGTTTTTCAGCACAATATGAGTATTACTCAAAGTGGGCATATTTACACAATCTTAACTATTGGTGATGGATTAGTTGCGCAAATTCCTGCACTTGTTTTATCAACTGCAACAGCTATTATTATAACTCGTTCAAATATGGATGAAGAGCGTTTTGCAAATCAATCCATACTTCAACTTGGAAAAGATTCAAAATCTTTAGTTTTGGTTGGACTTGCCTTGGTGCTTTTTGGTTTTGTTCCAGGATTTCCTATGGGTATTTTGCTAAGTATGGGACTTTTACTTAGTTTTATTGGTTACTTAGTTTATATGGTTGATAATGACAAAGATAATGCTGTCACTAGATTTTTTAAAGCTAGCAAAGAGAGCGAAAAAGAAAAAACTATTGAAGAGAGAAAAAAACAGCAAAAAGAAGATGCTAAACCTGATGATAATTTAGTTATAGAAAAAATTATGAAAATGGAAGTTTTAGAGCTGAAATTAGGGCTTAGACTTTTAGAACTTGCTAAGCAAAATTCTGAGCTTTTAGATAAAATTAGAGGAATTAGAAAATCAGTTGCTACTGAGCTTGGATTTATTGTTCCACAGATTAAGATATCAGATGACACAACCTTGCTAACAAATTCCTATTCATTTTTATTAAAGCGAATTCCTATTGCAAGTGGAAGCGTGGAAATTGATAAAGTACTTGCCATGGGAGGATTGGGTGGAGAATCTTTACCAGGTAAAAAAGTAAAAGAGCCTGTTTTTGGGCTTGATGCTTATTGGGTTTCACAAGATAGAAAAGAAGAAGCTTTGATGAAAGGTTTTACTGTTGTTGACGCACCAACTATAATCTCAACTCATATCTCAGAGCTTATCAAAAAACATGCTGAAGATATTATAACTAGACAAGATGTGGTTAATATAATTGATAGGCTTAAAAAAGATTTTCCTATCGTAGTTGAAGAAGCTATGAAAGTTACTTCTTATGGAACTATACTAAAAGTATGCAAAGATTTATTGCATGAAAAAATTCCTATTATTGATATGCTGACCATCATTGAGGCAATTTCAGATATCTCAGAATACACAAAATCACCTGATATTTTGCTAGAGCATGTTAGAGGTAAACTATATCGTTTGATTACAAATAAATTTAAGGGTACAGATGATATTTTACATCTTGTTACAATTAAGCCTGAACTTGAACAGCAATTCTTAGGTAAGCTAAAAGAGCAAAATGGTATAAGTCAACTTAGTCTTAGTATTGGTGATATTAATAATCTTATAACAAAAACTAAAGAGTTGCTTGAGTCCATCGAGGCTAAAGGCTTTAATAAATTAGCTATAGTAGTTGATCCTTTGCTTAGAAAAAGACTTGTAGAAATTTATGAAAAATTTGGACTTGAAGTTTCAGTGCTTAGTCACGCTGAGCTTGATACTAGGGCAAACTTTTCTATAGAGGGAACTATCGAATTTTAGTATTATAATTTTTCAAAATATTTAATATTTTCTTGAAAAATTTTTATGTTAAAACTTTAGATTTTAACTTAAGATGAAAATACACCCAAGTGTTGTAAAATCGCGTTCTAATATTAAAATTATTTTTATGATTTGAAAAAGGTGGCTAATGACTTATAAAGAATTAATAAAATCAAACCTTGTAGTAAGACGAATTCTAACATTGCAGTTTATTGTATATTTTGGCGCTTGGTTTTCTGATGTTGCTATTTATTCTATGTTGGTAAAATATCATGCCTCGGCTTTTTTGATAGCTTCAGCTACAGCTATGCATTTCTTGCCTTCTATTGTTTTAGCACCTTTTAGCGGGGCGATTATCGATACTTTTGATAGAAAAAAATTAATGATTGCTTTGTGTGTAATTGAGATTTTTTGTACTGCTGGGCTTTTTACAGTACATTCACTTGACTTAGCTTGGCTTTTGATGATTTTAGTTTTTATTAGAATGGGTGCTTCAGCAATGTTTTTTTTAAGTGGAATGTCAATGACTCCTCAATTAGTTGAAGGGATTGCCTTACAAAGAACAAACGAACTACACTCAATAATATGGTCAGTAACTTACGCTTCAGGTATGGCTTTAGGTGGAATTGTAGTAAACTTTTTTGGAATACAAGCATCTTTTATGATTGATATTTTATTTTTTATTCTTGCAATTTCAGTTTTATATATAACAAATTTTAATATCAAACCCGCAGTTTTTAGGGAAAGTTTTTTAAAAACCATAAAAGATGGATTTAATTATATTATAAAAAATAAAGTAGTATTGAATCTAATCTTACTTCACGCTAGCGTAGGGCTAACTGCTTTTGATACCTTGGTTACACTTTTAGCTGATTATAGGTATAAATACATAATAGCTACGTCTTTAGCAATAGGCTTAACAAACGCAATAAGAGCCATAGCGTTAGCGATTGGTCCTGTTGTTTTAGGTAAGATTGTAAACAAAAAAATGCTTTTTTATATTTTTATTTTTCAAGGTTTGGGCATAGCACTTTGGGGAGTTTTGCAGGGCAATTTTTATCTAGCTTTACTTGGAGTATTTTGTACAGGATTTAGCACAGCTACTTTATGGTCTTTTACTTACAACTTAATCCAAACAAATATAGAACAAAAATACTTAGGCAGAGTTTTAGCTTATAACGATATGGTATTTATGCTATCAAATGTAGTAACTACTTTTTTTATAGGATTTGCATCATCATATATGTCTTTGCAAAATATTACTTTTTGCTTAGCAGGAATGTTTTTTATCGTGGCACTTTATTATAAAAAAGTTGTAAAATATTTTTAGGATTTTAGGTTTTAGATTATAAATTCCTAAATTATTTACATGCCACCATAATTTTTTAATATTTTCCTCATAAAAAATATAAATATAAAAAAGACTAAAAACACAACTATGCCTTGGAAAACAATATTTAACCAAAAGTATGGAGTCATATCTAAGTTTTTATAATAACCATATGTTAATCCTCCAATATATGAGCTAAGAGCTCCTCCAATACCTCCAGCTAATCTACTATATCCAAAGGAAATAGCTGGATGGTTTGGCATTTTTCTTAGCATCTCTAAATCTATTTTTAGTGCGGACATAAGCTCTGCAAAAGATATAAATATTACACCAATGAAGATTATAATTATGTTATGAATATAGAAGGTATAAAAACCTATGAACAGCATAATAAAAGATAAAAATATAATATATTTAAAACTTTTATTATTGATAAATTTAGACATTAAAGGCTGAAATATCATAACTATCAATGAATTTAATATCAACATATAACTAAGTATCAAGGGTTTATTAAAAGCTATTATATATGGACCTTTATAGTTTTGGTAATAAAAATAAAAGTAAAAAGTTAGTAGCTTGATTATTAAAATAATATATACTAATTTAAAAGAATGGCTTGCACCATGCAGACTTTTTGTATCTTTATTTACAGGAAGTTTTACTATAAATAAATAATGAATAATCAAAATTATTAAAAATGATAAGCTAATAACGCCTATAGTAGCACGTGGATATGAAAGCAAAAAAAGACCACCTAATACAGGTGCAAAAACCATTCCAAAATTTATTAAGCTGCTTGAAATTGATAAGAAAAAAGCTCTATCTTTTTCTTTTACTATTCTTACCAAATATGATTTATTTGCAGGTAAATAAAAAGAGCCTCCAACAGGTATTAGTATTATTGATATATATAATAAATAAATATTGTGCATAGCAAATACAAAAATGATAAAACCAATAAGCCTCGTAGTTAATGCAAATAGCATTATAACTCTTTCATTCGTTTTGTGTATTATAAATCCAGCTACAAAACTACCGCCAAATTGAATAAAAGTCATAATAAAAAGAATTATTCCAATAGTGCTAAAGGCTAAGTGTAGATTGCGGTCTAAAATGATTGGTAGAAATGGCAATAGAGTAAAAGAGCTTAGGGGTATTAAAAATGAAGATAAAAACAAAAACTTTAGATTTAAATCTAAATTATAAAATTTTAAGAAAGCATTTTTTGCCATTCTCATATTCAATCCATATTTTTTGAGATATTTCGTTTGCTAATTTTAGTAATTCATCATAACTTTTTGCTTGTAATAAAATCATACTTTTTATTTCATCATTGTTTTTAGGTTTTTTTACAAAATCACCTTGTTTAATCTTGAAATCAATATTTAAGATATTTTTATTTTCTAGCAATTTTTCATAGCCACAAATTTTGGCAACTTTGCCAGTATCAGGAATAAATTTTAAAATCATACAAACACTATGCGTTTTAGGGTAATCACTTGGTAGTTTTATACTTGAGCTTAGATTGTCTAGTTCAAGCTCTATTTGGCTTATTTTTGTTGTAAGTTCATTCATTTTCCATATTCTAGCTCCACCAACTCTAAGTTGTGTTTCGATTATATATGGTTTATTTCCATCAAAAATTATCTCAGTATGGCTTATTTCATTTGTTACGCCTATTTTAGTTAAAAACCTATCCACTAGTTTTTTTATGGCTGATTTTTTTGCATCATCTAAGTCTGGAGCAGGAACTATAATTTTATTTATATAAGGGTTTATATTGCCTTTTACATATTCAAGGGCAGTGTTTAGTATACAATGCTTACCATCTTTTGATATGGTTTCTACACTGTATATTTTGCTTGAGTCTATAAATTTTTCTATGATATAATCTTTAAAATCATCAATATTAAATTTTTTTATAAACTTATCAAAAGTTATTTTGTCTTTGATTTGTACTATGCCTTTGCTTCCAGCTCCTGATATTGGTTTTAAGATAATCTTACAATGCTTTTTAAAAAATATTTTTATAGTTTGTTCACAGTCAAGATTTTTAAAAGGCAAGGATAGCTCCAAATCATCTGCTAATTCTTTTCTCATCAAATTTTTATAGCTTGATAAATATGTTGGCTTTATACCTAAGCCAGGTACTTTTAAATTATCAGATATTATAGAGGCTGTTTGTATGCCATATTCTGTAAATGATGTAACTGCTGATAGTGACTTTTTGTTATTTATGATATTTGCAAAATACAAGCAAGTCGAAACCTCGCTTATATTTGCTTCTTTAGTATAAGCACATTTTTTAAGTATTGAAGGATTGAAAGAATCACTTTTTTGAAAAGTTCCTATATATGATACCTCATACTTTTTTAGTGCAATTTGTAGTATTTCATTCCATCCACCAATAAGCAGTATATGTTTTTTCACCTTTAGTTCCTTAATTTATCTGACTTATATTGTGCCTTGTCCTTTTTAGCAATATTTACTTAAAGATTATCTAAAAATATCTTAATTCCATATTATTAAATTTAAAATTAATTTAATTTTTATCTTGATAAAAGAACTATTAAAAATGAAAATGAATTACTTGAGCCAATATACGATTTATCTATTTTCTTAACAGTCATGCTTAATGCCTTGATATGTCTTCCATTTGTTCATTACAATATTTTTTATACTTTTTTTCTTTCTCTTTTTGTTGATTTTTTGAGAAAAAGAAAAAAAGAAGAAATCACAAAAATAAATTTAATAAAAAAGCCTATAATCAATTATTTTAAATTATGATTTATTTTTATAAAATGATAAATTAATTTTAAATATATAAAGAAAAATATTTTTTATGTAGTTATAAAGTTTTTGGATTATTAAATGGCGGACAGAGAGGGATTCGAACCCTCGGTACCATTGCTAGTACGCATCCTTAGCAGGGATGTGGTTTCAGCCAACTCACCCATCTGTCCTAAAAAAGAAAGGTATTATATGTAAAATTTCTTAAAATACTGCTTAAATTCTTGCTTTTATAGAGACTAAATAAATGCTAAGATTTTTTCAAGCACTTCTTTTGGGTTTTTATTTTCATAGATTGGACGACCAACTACGATAAAATCAACTTCTTCTTTTTTTGCAAGTTTCAAATCTGCTACTCTTCTTTGGTCTCCTCTATCTTCATTAAAAGGTCTAATCCCAGGGCAAAGGCTTAAAAAGGTATTTGCAGTATGCTCTTTTATATCAAAGCTTTCAAAAGCAGAACAAACAACTCCATCAAGTCTTGCATCAAAAGCTAGTTTAGCAAAATGTCTAGTTTGTATAGCTAAATCTTGATTATAAATTGCTCTAAAACTTGTATTATCAAAGCTAGTTAGAGCAGTTACGGCCATGATTAAAGGTTGTGATTTTTGGGCTTGAACACTTCGTTTTACTAAGTCCATAGCTTCAAATCCACTAGAAGCGTGAACATTAAACATCTCAACAGGAAGTTTACAAATCTCTTTTGCTGCTTCAGCCATAGTGTTTGGAATATCATAAAGTTTTAAATCTAAAAATATTTTAAAATCAGGATTGATATCTTTTAATTCATGCAAAAGTTTTTTTCCTGAATTTATAAAACTTTTAAAGCCAACTTTTAGCCAAATATTATGCTCTTTTAATTCGTTGGCTAACTTCAGGTTTTCTTTTTTACTTTTTAAGTCTAGGGATACACAAAGTTTCATAATTTCTCTTTTTTGATATTGTCTAAAATCGCATTAATAAATTTTGGTGCATTATCAGATGCTAATTTTTTTGCTAATTCAATGGCTTCATTTATAACCACAGGTTTATCAAGCTCACTAAATTTTATCTCAAATATTGCTAATCTTAAAATAGCTTTTTCAATATGCCCAATATCATCTAATCCTCTTTTGTTTAGGTGCTTTTTGATTTGCTCATCTAATTCTTCTAGCTTTGATTTCGCACCATTAAAAAGTGCTAGTGCAAATTCTTTTTGTTTATTTCGTATTTTTTTTTCTTCTAAAATATCATCACAAAAATCACTAATTTCTTGATTTCCTAAATCATAAGCATACAATAAAGCTACAACAGCTTCTCTAGCTTGGGCTCTTGTAGCCATTAATCAAGCTTTTTATAAAGATTAATTAGCTCTATAATGCTTAGCATTGCTTCGCTTCCTTTGTTTCCTGCTTTACTTCCTGCTCGCTCTATGGCTTGCTCTAAGGTATCAGTAGTTAAAACTCCATTAGCCACAGGATAGCCATATTTCAAAGCAACATTAGCGATACCTTTAGTAGCTTCAGCTGAAATATAATCAAAGTGCGGGGTTGAACCTCTTATAATTGCACCTAAGCAACAAACGCCATCATATTTTTTACTTTTTAAGACTTTTTCTAAAACAAAAGGTATCTCAAAAGCACCTGGGCATAAAGCAAGGCTAAGATTTTTTTCATTTCCGCCATGTCTTAAAAAACAATCTTTTGCACCTTCAACTAGTCTATCAGTTATAATATGATTAAATCTTGAATTTATAATTAAGATTTTTTCGCTTCCATCAAGTTGTAATTTTCCTTCTAAAATATTCATTTTTTTCTCCATTTTAATTATTTATTCTATTTATTTAGCCTAATTTCCTAATGCATCTTTTATAGCAAAAATATCATCAAGCGTTTTGTATAAATCTTCTATTTTAAGCATATTTGGCCCATCACTTTTTGCCTTACTTGGATCTGTGTGTGTTTCAAAGAAAAACCCATCAACTCCAACACTAGCAGCTGCTCTTGCTAAATATGGCACAAAAGCAGAATTTCCACCTGTTTTACCACCTGAGCTTGGTATTTGTACACTATGTGTTGCGTCAAAAATCACAGGAGCAAAATCTCGCAAAAGAATTAAATTTCTCATATCAACCACTAAAGCACCATAACCAAAAGTGTTTCCTCGCTCACAAAGCCAAACTTTGGCATTTTTGCTCTGCTCATAAGTTGCTTCTTTTACACTTCTAGTTTGCAATACTTTTTCAATAGGATACTTCATAGCCTTAGCTTCTAGAAATTGTCCTTTTTTGATATTTATTATAGCCTTTGTTTTTGCAGCTGCGACTAATAAATCAGTTTGTCTGCACAAAAATGCAGGGATTTGTAAAATATCTGCTACTTCAGCCACACTTTTGGCCTGAAAAGGTTCATGAATATCTGTGATGATTTTATAACCAAATTCTTTTTTAATCTTTTCAAAAATCTTCAAGCCTTTTTCTAGTCCTGGCCCTCTGTATGAATCTAGGCTTGTGCGATTTGCTTTATCAAAAGAGGCTTTAAAATAAAAGTCAATTCTTTTGTCATTATTTAATTTTTCTAAGTTTTGTGCTATTTTAAAAACAGTTTCTTCATCTTCAAGGACACAAGGTCCTGCTAGAAGTTTAATCATTTTTTAACTCCTTTTTCATTGTTATAAACATAAGCGAATTCATCTTTATTGTTAATGATGTATTCAAGATCTAAGATTGCATTTTCATCACCTGCAAATAAAATCTCATCGCCTATTTTTAATTTTTCATCTAAACTAGGTAATAGCCAAGATTTTTTATCTCTATAAATAAGCAAGGCTACTAAATTATTTTTTTCAAACTTATTATACAAAGATTTATGTAAAAGTTCTAAGTTTACTTCTAAACCTTGCTCTAGATTTCTGTATAATTCAAAAGCAGTTTTATTTGTAATTTTTAATTCATAAGTTAAAGGATTGTTATTTATAGTTTCAAGTAGCTTTTTTATTAGAACTTGAGCCCAATAATCTTCTTGGGTATATAAAAGATTTAAAAATCTATCACAAAGCGGATTGAAAAGTGCATTTATTGTTTTGTGAATTAATATTTTTGCAGGTATAAAAATAAAATCTATTTTAGCATGTAAAAAAACAGATAAATCATCAATCTCAACTTCTCTTACTAAAGTTGTGATTTTTGGATTTAGTTTTTTTGCTGTTGTTAATATGGATAGATTTGTAGTATCGTCATTTGTAAAAGCTAAAATGGCTTTAGCTTCGTGTATTTCTGCTTTGCATAATGCTTCTTTTGTATCTGCGTCAGCTAGAATAAAAATTTCTTTTTCATGTTCGCTTAAATCTTGAAATTTATTTTTATCAATCTCAATAAAATACATTTTTATATCACTTAGTTTTTTTGACATATCATAAATATATTTTCCAAGTCTTCCATATCCACAAACAATATAAATACCTTTTGAGGGCAAACTTGGCATATGTGAGCTTAGAATATCAAGACTATATAACCATTTTTCAAGTTTTAGTGAATGTGGATAGGAAATTGCCATTTTTACTTGATTTGTAATTACTTCAAAAGGATTTTCGATAATCTCAACATTTGCATCAAGCAAGTTTTCTACTTTGTTTGGGCTAGTTGATTTTATCGCTAGTTTTATATTTTTATTCAGTATTTTTGAGACTATTGCAATCCGTAAATTTAGTTTATCTTCTTCAAAAAGAGATACTACACCTTTGCAATTTTTGTATTTTATGCCTGCGTAATCAAGCGATTTTATAGCACTTGCATTGCTTACAAGTACAGGAATAGTAGGAGTAAAACTTTCAGCTATAAGCTCATTTGCTCTGTCTTGGTTATGCTCAATTACTACAACTCTTGTATCTCTTTCTATGGATTTTTTTATAATCTCTAAGGTAATTGCATTGTATCCTAAGATTATAATAAAATTTCCTCTAATTCTATCTAGGGAATGTTTAAATCTTAGCTTAGCAACTTCGTTTAAAAATAGTTTATTTTGAAGCAAAGAAAGAAGCGAACCTATGGCGTAAAACCAGCCAATAACGGTAAGATAAATACAAAAAACCACCCAAATTTTTTGAGCATAGGTAAAGTCAAAAGGGCTTTCTCCAAAGCCTATGGTTGTTGAAGTATAGCTTATGAAATAAAAAGCATCAAAAATAGTCATATGATAAACATGACCATTTTTAGTAACTCCATCAATTAACAAAAGTCCTGATATGGAAATCGTGTAAGTGCAAATAATTACAATAAAAGGGATACGCATTTTATGCAAAATTATCCATAGAGAATTATTTTTCATAAAATCAATTTACCTTTGTCTATCGTTTGGATTTTAGCGTATCACCAATATAAAGCGTAACAGATACAAAATTTGCTAGTAGTGCACCGCCTGAAAGTGATATAATTAATCCTATGATTTCGTTATCTATATGATAAGCATAAAAAGCTATTGTCCAAACAAATGCTGCTAAAATTAGCTGAATATCAGCAACTAAGCTAGTTGCTAATAATATTGAACCTGTTTGTGTTTTGTCTCCTAGCTTTAATGTTGTCGCAATTATATTTATGACAATGGCTGCAAATAATTCATATTTACTATGATGTGTTAAGCTTGATAATTCTCCATAAAAAAACCCAAAGTTTAAGGTCATAGAAAAAATTATAAAAAACCCTGAAATTACTTTATCTAAGTTCAATGTATTGGCTCTGAATCTTTTTTCAATCTTAATCTTGCATCAAATACCTCACAGATATCATCATAAACATTTTGATTTTTGTCAATAAAAATTAAGTTTTTATGATTTAAATCTTTGACATTTTTAAGCCCCATAACTGCCAATAGTCCTTTTACATTTTTTAATAAGTTTCTGTGATAACTACTTACAAAATTTGAATGTCTTGTTACAAAATATTTTTTTCTTTTAGCTTTATTTTGAGTAGCTAAACCAACTGGGCATTCTTTTCCATTTATTCCTGCGCAGTATCTAGCTCTTATACAACCCGCACTCATCATAAATCCTCTAGCAATTTGTAAAAAATCAGCACCAACAGCTAAAAGTATAAGCACATCATCAGGAGTTAAGACTTTTCCACTAGCTACGATTTTTAACTTGTCTCTAATACCTAAATTTCTTAGTGTTTTATCAACTAAAAATATAGCATTTTTAACTTCAAGTCCTATTCGCTCCATCATTTCTAAAGGCGCTGTAGCTGAGCCTCCACTTCCTCCATCAACTGTGATAAAGTCAGGATACCCTCTACCTTCTTTGATTCTTTTTTTGATTTCTTGTGCATAAGGCAAGATATTGCTTTGGTCACTTATAACTATTTTGATGCCAACTGGCTTAGATGATAGTTCTTGTAACTGCTCTATAAAATCAAATAATTGCTCAACATTATTTGCATAAGGAAAACGATTTGGAGAAAATAAATCTTTGTAAGGCTCAACTCCACGATAATATGCAATTGCTGGAGTTACTTTATTTCCTATTAGTTTACCTCCACCTTGTTTTGCACCTTGAGCTATTTTTATCTCAGTCATTTTACAAAATCTCATAACTTTTTTATATCTTAAAGGATCAAATTTTCCGTGTTTGTCTCTAGATCCGTAAAGCCCTGAACTTATTTGATAAATAACATCAGGCATATCAACAGGCACATGTTTTGGAAAGTTTTCTAAGGGTGCGTCCCAATTTATTCTATAAAATCTTTCTAGCTTTTCATCATAAGAATAAGTCTCAGATGATAAGTCTTTTTTAAAAAGCATTCTTTTGTAAAGCTCAGTTGCTGTAAAGCCATTAAATACTTTTTTTGTTATATCTTTTATCCTTTTTTGGTAAGCCTTACCTTCAACTATTGTCATATATTTTTCATCATAAGTTTGGTGAGTAAATAAGAAGTTTGAAGTTAGCCCACCTTCTCCTGTGTTTATAGGAAAATTACCCAAATAAGCACCCTTTGAAAATGCTCTAGTTCCCTCAGGTGAGATTGAACCATCACTCATAGCACTTCGCCCTAAAATTGACTTGGTAATAAAAGGCATTTTTTTATCTGCTCCAAAGGTAACAGAAAAATCATTTTCAACTTCATTGTCATTTAACACAAAAGTTGCATGCTTTAATAAAAATTTAGGAGCTGGTAATTGCTGAGTGGGTGAAAAGGAAGCATAATTTGGAATATCTCTAGCAGCTCTATAAACCCAGTCTAGTTTATCTTTTGATTCAAAAAACTTTTCATCTCCAAAATATTGTCTAAAAGGTTCTCTAAATTCTTCAAAAAAATACCTAAGTCGCCCAATTATTGGGTAGTTCACCAGTAACTGATGCCTTCTTTGAATATATTTGTCATAAACAAACCAATTAATTAAAATTAAAACAACAATAACTGTAACTACTTCACCGATTGAAATTCCCATTATCACTTCCTAGATACTAAATATCCGCTAAAAATAATTAATGCAATACCAGCCAAAATATAAATGTTAGGTATAGCATCACCTAATAGTGTTCCCAAAAATATTGAAATTATTATATTCGAATAACTTATAGTTCCGATTATACCAACTTTTGTGCTGAAGTATGCTTTTGTCATAAAGATTTGTGCACAAGTTGCAAAAATTCCTAAAAAAAGTATATAAATCCACTCAATACCTTTTGGCATTATAAAAGGAGACAAAATAAAATCAAATTCTTTGCTGTGATAAAAATTAGCTAAAACCATCAAAATCAAAGGCCCTAGCGTTCCTATTATCATAAAAGACAAAACAATAGCGCGACCTTCATAATAAGCGCTTAGTTTTTTTATAGTTGTATAAGCAAGTCCCGCTCCTAATGCACAAAAAATACCTAGCCAATCATTTTTATTTAGATTATCTAGGTTAAATCCTGTAATCATAAGAACACCAAAAAAACCAAGCATTATCCCAAACCAAGCTTTTACAGACAATTTTTCTTTTAGCCAAAAAAATGCAAAAATAGCTGAGAAAAGTGGAGAGGCTTTTGAAAAAGTCATAGCTTCAGCTAGAGGTATTTTTGTGATATTGTAAAAATACATTAAAAGCGCAATAAATCCTATTAAGCCCCTTAGCGTAAGCAAAATAAATCTACCACCTTCTTGAGATAGGGGACGTTTATATATGGAGTAAACTATTATAATAACTCCTAAAATATTTCTAAAAAATACAATTTCTACGGAGTCAAGATTTGGGCTAAGAAGTTTTGCAAAAGCGCCAACAAGAGCAAAGAAGATTGACGCTATAAGCATATTGATTATGCCTTTTTTCATTGATGTATCCATTTTTTTCCTATTTTGGTTCTTTAAATTTCGTAATTTTAGTATTTTAAATTCTTTGATTTTTCTTTTATTTGTTTGGAATATTAGCTAATTTTTCTTATTATAGCTTAAAAATAATTTTGTAAATTTTATTTTATGGTAAAGGCTAAGCAAAAATAAAAATAATATCTCAAAATACAAGAGCTTCAAAAAAAACTTAAAGTATTTTTAAGGTATAATGAAAAAAATAGTAAAGGTAATAAATGCTTGGGATAAAAATTTTTGGTGGTTTGGCTGATCAAATTATTTATGCTATTGTAATCTTCTTTTTTATTCAACTCCTTAAGTACCTTATAAAAAAATATGTCCATAAACTTTTTGATAATCTTGCAAATAAAACTGAATCAACTTTTGATAATGAAATTTTTGATATTTTACGAAAACCAATCGATGTTTTATTTTTAGTTCTTGGAATTAAATTTGCTATTGATGTTTTACCTTTTAGTTTAGGATTTATGTCTTATGTCGACGAAGCTATTCGTTCTGCTTTTGCTTTGATTATATTTTGGACTATTTATGAGCTTGTAAAACCTGTTTCAAATCTTATACAAAAATTCACTTCAAAATTTGGCAAAAATATAAGTAATGATATAGCAAACTTAATAAAAAAAGTTTTACAAATCGTAGTTTTAGCCATAGGATTTGCTACGATTTTGCGAGGTTGGGGCTACAATATAAACGGGCTTATTGCCTCTTTGGGTCTTGTCGGTATGGCGTTTGCATTAGCAGCAAAAGATACAGCAGCGAATTTATTTGGCTCTTTGGTGATTTTTACGGATAAGCCTTTTAAAGTAGGGGAATGGATAAACACTCCAAATGTTGATGGTATAGTTGAAGAAGTTGGAATTCGCTCTACTAAAATTCGCACCTTTGCCCAAGGACTTGTAACTGTACCAAATGCTATTTTGGCAAACTCAGCAATACTTAATTGGTCAAAAATGGGCAAAAGAAGAATAAAAATGCAAATAGGCTTAACATACAATACAAGTCCAGCACAAATGCAAAAAATCTTAGATGAAATAAGGCTTATGCTAAAAAATCATCCTGATGTTCATAAAGATGTGATTTATGTTTATTTTACAGATTTTTTGGATTCTTCTCTTGGAGTTTTTTGCTATTATTTTACAAAAACTACAAATTGGCAAAAATATATGCAAGTAAAAGAAGATACAAATCTAAAAATTATGCAAATTATAGAAAATAATAAATCAGGTTTCGCTTTTCCAAGTAGGTCAGTTTATTTAGAAAAACATAGAGAAAATTATAAGGAATTAGGATAAATATGGAGTATTTAAAAATAAAAGGAACAACGGATCTTCAAGGTAGTGTAGAAATATCAGGGGCTAAAAATGCAGCTTTGCCTTTGCTAGCTTCTAGTATTTTAGCAAGTAATACTGTGAAAATAGGAAATTTGCCTGATGTAGCTGATATAAATACTATGGTTAAATTGCTCAAAAATTTAGGTAGTGAAGTTGAAGTGCTTGATTGCAATACTATTAAAATAAATACCCAAAAATTACAAGAAACTAAAGCAATTTATGACATAGTTAAAACTATGCGAGCTTCTATTTTAGTTCTTGGCCCCTTGCTTGCTAGGTTTGGGCATTGTGAAGTATCTTTGCCTGGAGGTTGTGCAATAGGTCAGCGTCCTGTGGATTTACACCTAAAAGCGCTAGAGCAAATGGGTGCAAAAATTGTCATCAAAAAAGGCTATATTATAGCTCAAGCAAAAGATGGCCTAAAAGGCGCAACTATTGTTTTTGATAAAGTTAGTGTCACAGGAACTGAAAATATTATCATGGCAGCAGCATTAGCAAAAGGAACAACAACGATAATTAACGCTGCTAAAGAGCCTGAGATTGTTCAGTTGTGCGAAGTCTTAGCAAAAGCTGGTTTGCAAATCGAAGGAATAGGCTCTGCTAAGTTAGAGATTATAGGAAGAGCTAGAAGCTTATTAAATTTTTGTGATTTTGATATAATCCCTGACAGGATTGAAGCTGGAACTTACCTTTGTGTTGGAGCGATAACTAATAAAAAATTAAAAATTACAAAAGCAAATGCTTCGCATTTAAGAGCAGTTTTAGCAAAATTCGAAGAAATGGGCTATAAGATTTTAGAAGATGAAGATTGCATTAGTATATTGCCTGCAAAAAAAATAAAAGGTGTGCATATAGTAACTCAAGAATATCCTGGGTTCCCAACTGATATGCAAGCACAATTTATGGCTCTTGCTACTCAAGCTAGCACTCCAAGTATTATAGATGAAAGACTTTTTGAAAATCGTTTTATGCATGTAAGTGAACTTAACCGAATGGGAGCTGATATTTCTTTAAATGGAAGCGTAGCTTCTATTGCACCTGGGGCTAAGTTAAATCCTGCTGATGTTATGGCTACTGATTTAAGAGCGTCTTCAGCTCTAATTTTAGCAGCTCTTGTTGCTAAAGGCGACACTAATATTCATAGGATTTATCATCTTGATAGAGGATATGAAAAAATAGAGCAAAAGCTTAGTCAAATTGGTGTGAGTGCAAAAAGGTTTAACGAATAGTGGACTTAGAACAAGCTATGTTAAACTATATCAAATTAACTTAAGCTTTATAAAAAATAAAAATATTTTAAAGGAATTGTCATGCAACTTGGTTTAGCTTATATTTTAATTGCTTCTTTTTTAATTATAGTTTTGATTTTTCCTTTATACGTCTATAAGGCAAAAAAGACGAAAAATAAAAAAAGAATTATAGATATTCAATTTGCCAAACAACTAAGAACTTTTTTAAGAAAAAGGTATCCAACATATAGATTTAAATTTTTAAAAGCTGGTAGAATTAAGAGTCAAAATAAACAAATTGCGCAGGTTTTACTTGTAGAGAGTTTAGCAAAACAATTTGCAAATTTTAGCTTTGAACTTAGAACGCAAAAAACTATAGAGAATAATAAATTATGGGAAAGTTATCAGAATAATTCAGTAAGCAATACTAAGCTTCCAAGTGATTGGCCTAGAAGAAGAGAGCTTGTTTGGCAAAGAGATGAAAAAGTTTGTCAAAGGTGTAAAAGGTCGCTAAAGCTAGATGAGGTACAAATATTTTTTTTAAGAAATATAGAAGATGGAGGAACTTATTATTTTGAAAACATGCTAGAACTTTGCATAGATTGTTCTAAGATTTTATCTACACCACAAGGGACTAGCGTTTGGCAAACTTTACCACTTTATGATGAATTGATGGATTTTGTAAAAAATTAAAATTCAAAAAATATTATTCATTTTAAAATACTAAACTAATTTTATTTAGTGTTTTTTAGGCTTATATCAATAAATTTATAAGCTGGAGTAAAACTTTTTTTATCATGGTGTTCTATGGATATTAAAGGATTGGCTTCAGGAAAATAAGCTCCTGCGCAACCTTGCTTTATATCATAAGATATTATTTCAAACCCTTTGACACTTCTTCTTATATTATCTTTGCTGTGCGAATAAATATCAACTAAGTCGCCATTTTTAAAGCCAAGTAATTCTATGTCTTTTGGATTAATAAAAATAATTTTTCTTTTATTTTTTATACCTCTATATCTATCATCTTTAGCATAAACAGTTGTATTAAATTGATCATGCGAACGCATAGTCATTAACGCTAGGTGCTTAGAGTTTAGTTTAAGATTTGGTATAAGATTGCTTGAGAAATTTGCTTTTTTCGTGTCTGTATTCCATATTCTTTTGCTTGCAAGGTTTTCTAGGACAAAGCCAGAGGAGTTTTTTATTTTTTTATTATAGTCTTTAAAGATTGGTAAAACTTCTTCAATTTTTTCTCTTATTTTATCATAATCACTAATTAAGTCTAAAAAATCAATTTTATTTTTTCCTAAAGTAGCATCTGCAATTTTAGCAATAATTTCACTTTCAGATTTTAAAAATGAACTTATTGGTTTGTTTCTTCCTTGTGAACTATGAACTATACTCATAGAATCTTCGACACTAAGACTTTGTTTGCCAGAGCTTTGAATATCAATCTCAGTTCTTCCAAGACAGGGTAAGATTAGGCTAGATTTTCCGCAAAGCAAGTGACTTTTATTTATGTGCGTTGAAATGTAAACACTTAAATCACAAGCTTCCAAGGCCGCGTAGCAAAGTTTTGAATCAGGCGCGGCTTCTGCAAAATTTCCACCAAGAGCTATAAAAACTTTATTTTTTTCTTTTGCTATAACTTTTATAGCATTTACTACATTTACCCCATGTTTTCTTGGCGATTTAAATGAAAAAGCTTTGTCTATACTTTTTAAAAAATCTTCTTTTGGCATTTCATCAATACCCACAGTTCTATCACCTTGGACATTACTATGGCCTCTTACGGGGCAAGCTCCAGCGCCACTTTTTCCGATATTTCCTTTTAATAATAATAAATTTATCACTTCTTCGATGCTAGCAACTCCATGTTCTTGTTGCGTTAATCCCATAGCCCAACAGCAAATAGTTTTATCTGATTCTAGGTATAAATCTGCAATTTCTTTAATTTCTTTTTTACTAAGTGAAGAGTGTTTGACTAAGTTTTTAAAGTCTTGAGATAAAATATGTTTTTCATAATCTTCAAAACCATGACAATGTTTTTCTATAAATTCAAAGTCTAGTTTAGTTTTATGATGTTTTAAAATATAAAAAATTACAGCTTGTAAAACAGCCATATCGCTACCTAAACTTACTTGATAATAATGTGTACTTATTTGACTTGGAGTTTTAAAAAGCATTGATTTGAAATCTTTTGGATGGATAAATCCTAGCAATCCTGCTTCTTTTAAAGGGTTAAAACTTAAAATTTTAGCACCATTTTTCCTAGCTTCTTGTAAGCTTGCTAGCATTCTAGGATGGTTTGTTGCTGGATTTTGTCCAAAAACCATGATAAGTTTTGCTTTTTTAAAATCTTCTAATTCTACTGTACCTTTTCCTACTCCTATATTTTTATTCATAGCAACACTGCTCGATTCATGGCACATATTAGAGCAATCTGGAAAATTATTAGTTCCTAGAAGTCGTCCAAAAAGTTGGTATAAAAAGGCTGCTTCGTTTGAAGCTCTACCTGAGGTATAAAGTATTGCATCATCTGGAGTTTTAAGTTTTTTTAGATGTTTTGCAATAAGTGAAAATGCCTTATCCCAAGAGATGGCTTCATAAATATCTTTTTGTTTATTGTAGCTTAGCGGCTCACAAAGTCGCCCTTTTTGACTAAGTTCATAAACTTCAAGTTTAGCTAAATCTTTTACTTTATTGTTAGCAAAAAATTCTTTTGAAGCTCTTTGCTTGGTTGTCTCATATGTTATAGCTTTGACTCCATTTTCACAAAATTCTGCAAAAGAGCGTTCTTTTGGATTAGGGTCAGGCCAAGCACAACCAGGACAATCACAGCCCTTAACTTGGTTTAGTTTTAAAAGACTTTTACTTGATTTTATAAAGTCATCTCTTAGAATAAATTTTATGGAGGAGCTAAGCGCTCCTGCTCCTCCTGCATATGTTAAATTTTCTTTATTCATTTGAAGCTCCAAATCATTTCTTTCTTTATTTCTCTACAATTCCACCAGCATTTTCTCTTGAATTTTTACTTGGTTTAACAAAAATAGAGCTTGAAATTTCTTTCACTTCTTCCCACATTTTTGTATCAACTAGTACTCCATCTCTTATTGTATGTTTTAGATTTTGTTCTAGCTCTTTTGCAGGTATACAAAGATCATAAGCTAAACAATCTTTTTTGAAATCATCTTTGCTAATTTCTATTTTTAAAGTATCTCCTGCTTTATCTTTTCCATCTTTATTAAAATGAACATGAGGAAACTCTTCATTTTTATTTATTGTATATTCTACAAATTCTTTTGTGCAAGAATCATAAAAACTAAATTTTGCACTAAGACCTTTTTTAGCTAATCTTCTTAATTGTCTATAAACAAGATGTTGATTATGGCAAGCTTTAATCTCAATAGTGATATTAGAATAATTTTGCATATAATCAAGTGCATAAGCTGTGATTAGCTGAATATATAATAAAACACTTCCTTCATTTAAATTAATATTTAATTTAGGACCATTTTCTTTGATGCAAATTTCTTGACTTTTATTATTTTTAAGATTTTTTAAGGCATGTAAATAATGTTTGAAACCATTAAGCCCAACCATTTGTGAATCTATTACCATATGTGAGATTATATCAGCTTCACCTCTGTCAAGTTGAAGAGCAGAAAATGATTGCATGCATAAAGATCTTAGCTCATTTTTTGATACTACTATTTTGCTTTTGTCATCTAAAATATTTTTTTCAAGTATTGGAAATAGCCACTCATCTTCAGTAATCTCATCTAACAATGGTGCAGATTGGAAGAATGTTGCTTGAACCCATTTGTCAGATCTTGGGTCAAATTTAGTAGCTCCAAAAATTGCTAATTTAGCTCTTAATAAATCAAGTGCAAAAAAGTCATCTCCTAATAAGTTTGCTTGAATATCACCCATATGGCAAGCTCCAAGTGTCCAAACTCTTCTTAAAATTGATGAATAACTTGGATTTTTTAGTAAAAATTTACTAGCAAATTCTTCACTTGGTTCATCTTTGATTTTGTCATATAAGCTTGAAGCTGCTCTAGCAATTCCTAAAGGCATTTCAAGTTCAGCGCCTTCATCAACACCTCTAACACCTAATCTTGGTTCACCTTTTTCAGCTGAACTATACCAAAAATGGCAAGAGTTTTCTTTCTTAGAAAAGTCAATATTTAAAGCCCAATAGTATTTTCGTTCAAGAAGAGTTTTAAGTTCACAAATTTTAACACTTGATAACTCCAAAGGTTTTTCACTAACATTCATATGATTTTCAAACTCATCAACCAAACTAGGGTAAAGCTCTAAAATGCAAGCTAATAGAATTTCTTGAGCATCATAAGAATATTTTTCAGTAAAACTCATTAAGTCTTTCCATTTGTAATTTTGTCCCATTACAGCTTTTATTTTTTGTATGATTTCATCTAATTCTTTATTAGCTTTTTTGTTTAAGCTATCTTGTTGCTTATCAATTATGATTAAATCTTCAAGATGTTTTTGAGCTCGTTTTAGAAAAGAAAGTATTTCATAAGCTTTTTTATCAGTTATTTTTTTAGAACTTGCTTTTGCAATAGCTAGCTCTCTTTGGTACATCCAAGTATCGATTAGTTTAGAATGCTTAATCATATAAGGAGCCATTCCAAGTCCAGTTGCATTTCCAACACCTAAATATCTAGCTAAATTTTTAGCTAGTCTAACTGACTTTTTGCCACCTTTATTTTTAGCAAGGAAATTAACTAAATCAATACTAAATTCTCTTAAAATATAAACAGCACACATTTCAGCTTCAAAGCTTTGTGCAAAATCTTTATAATTTTTTGTATTATCAAAATCATTTATACCAAATTTTCCAGACCCATAAACTGCTGTAGTTCTTAGTATATATCCTACTTTTTTAAGCTCAAGTTCATCTGGTTGTTTTCCACTAGCTAAGGAGTCAACTAAGTGAGAAAAGATTCTTACACTTTTATTTGCTCTTGCTAAAACTAAGGCTTTATTACAATTTCTTCCAGCTTCTTGCAAAGGCACATTTGCGTCAAGTCGCTCAAGTAAATCTTCACTCACTTCACCTTTTATTAAAGTAAAAGTAACATCCCATTTATTTGCAATTACTCTATCAGTTCGCTCATCATCTTTAATATGCCTTGAAAAAATTACTAAGTTATAGATTCCATTTGGAGTTTGAATTTTATAAATTGCTTTTCCGTAGCCTTCTTTGCATAAATCCCAAAGACTTTTTGAAATTTGCCAATTTTCTCTAGCCATTTTTCTCACTAAACTTCTAGTAAAACTAATTCTACTTTGTTGCATTGCACCCATTCTTCCTAAATTCATAACACAACTTGCATCTCTTGTTTGTGCAGTAGTACTTGATTCTTTGCTCATTTTATCTTCCTTTAGTTTTTTTTTGTGTGATTCCTTCAAAATATTTCTAGCTATTTCCAGCCATCTCTAATCATTCCTAAGATTTTGTAAATCCTAGAAGGCATTAAGCCTTTTTAGGATCTTTTCCTTCTCTCGCTTCTTTTTCTTGTTCTCTTGCCATTTTCATAGCAAGTTGTGGACCATTCCATAAAGTTGGTAAAATTATAATCGAAACTGGAACGGCCGCTATTATAATAAACGATTGAATGGCTGAGACGCCACTAGAGCCAATAGAAATAAGTGCTATTGCCATAGCGCCCATCAAAATTCCCCAAAAAGCTCTCAAATATGGATGTGGATGTCTTCCACCACCTGTAACAACTGAGATAGTATAAGTGATTGAATCACCTGTTGTAACAATAAAAGCAACACTTAAAATTAAAAATAATATTGACATAAGAGTTCCCCAAGGTAAAGCTTCAGTTATTGCTAAAAGTGCAGCTGGAAGATTAAATCCAGTAAAAGGACCTGAGATTATTCCAGGATGTGCAATCTCAGCAGCTAGTCCTGAACCACCTACAATTGTGTACCAAAAAAATGTGATTAAAGGTGCTAAGATTGAAACTGAAAGGATTAGCGTTCTAACACTTCTACCTCTTGTAATTGTTGACATAAAAACAGCCATTATAGGACCAAATCCCATAAACCAACCCCAGAAAAATACAGTCCAAGCATTTACCCAACCTGTGTCACCTCTGTATAAAGCCATAGGCACAAGATGTTGTATGACTGAACCTAAACCTTGAGTAAAGCTATCTATTATAAATTTTGTTGGTCCAAAAAGGAATATAAATACCATTAAAAATATTGCTAAAATTGTATTCCATTTTGAGAGAAAAGTAATCCCTTTTGCAAGTCCTGTTAAAGCACTAACTGTATAAATTAACATAGCAGCTAAAACAATTATAACTTGCGCGGTAAAATTATCAGGTATATGAAATAAAAATTTTAAACCATAAGAAATTTGAAGTCCCAAAAATCCAATGGGTCCAATAGTCCCAGCAGCCGCTCCAACTATACAAAAAGCATCAACTACAGAACCAACCCAAGAATCTATAATTCTTTGTCCAAAAAGAGGATAAAGAATAGTTCTAGGTTTTAAAGGTAAGCCTTTGTCGTAATGCAAATGCATCAAAACAATAGTTGTCAAAGTTCCTAAAATTGCCCAAGCTAAAAATCCCCAGTGCATAAAAGAAGTTGATAGTGCATTTACAGCTTTTTGAAAAGGATCACTTGTAACTGCAAACATAGGATCAGGAGACATAAAATGCGCAATAGGTTCAGCTCCAGCCCAAAAAACTCCACCACCAGCAAGTAAAGTACACATAATAATTGAAAGCCATTTAAAGGTGCTCATTTCAGGTTTACCATCTTTGGTTCTTCCTAAAACTGCATTTCCTCCTGTGCTAATTGCTAATACTAGACCTATAATAAAAGTAGCTAGTAATAAAATTTGCCAATAAGCTCCAAAAAATTGCGTAGAGTATTTAAACCCTAAATTTACGACACTTGTCATAAAATGCGAATCAAAAATAGTAAATATTACAAATACAAGTAAAAAACCAGCACTTAAAATAAGAGTTACTTTGTCAAGCTCTTTAAGACTGTAACTTTTTTCTGAAATATTTTCTTCAATAAAATCTTTCTTGTGTTCCATCTTTTTTCCTTTACGTTAATTTTGTCAAACTGTTTTCTAAGAATTTCAACCAATTCTCACCCATAACTTTAACTATTTCTTCTGCTTTAAAGCCATACTTTTCTAGACCTAAATAGATATTTTTCATGCCACTTGGGTTTTTAAACCAGGGCAAGCCATCAGGCCAACCACTATCATTTGCATTTCCTTCGCCGTAATCCATATCCTTAGACCAAGTACCGTTTCTCATCCACTCTAGAATTGATTTTGGTTGGTTAAGACATAAATCACTTCCAATGCCTAGGGCATCTATGCCAATCAAATCAGCAGTTTTTGCAATCATTTGACAAAAATCGTCCAAGGTGCAAGCACTTTTGTTTGGCAAGTGAAAAGGATATAAAGAAAATCCAAGTAAGCCACCTTTTTTAGCCAAGGCTTTTAAAACTTCATCAGATTTATTTCTAAGTCCTTTGTGTGCAAATAAAGGATTTGCATGACTTATGCAAATAGGGCGTGAAGAAATATCAATAGCTTCAAGAGTTGATTTTTGGGCGCTATGTGACATATCAATTATCATGCCAACTCTATTCATTTCTTTTATAGCTTGCTTACCAAATCTTGTAATCCCGCTATCTGTATTTTCATAGCACCCAGTTGCAAGCAAGCTTTGATTGTTGTAAGTTAATTGCATAATCAAAAGTCCAAGTTTTCTCATGACTTCAATCATTCCAATTTCACAATCAATTGGGCTACAATTTTGCGCCCCAAAGAAAATCCCTACTAAATTGTTTTTCTTAGCAAGTAAAATATCATCAGCATTCATAACAGGCATTATCAAATCAGTATTTTGTTCAAATAGTTTGTTCCACTTTGCAAAGCCACTAAGAGTTTGTCTTGTGTCTTCGTGGTAAACTAAAGTTACGTGAACAGCTGTAATATTTGCATCTTTTAAGCCTTGAAAATATTTTCTGTCAGCTTTGCAATATTGTAAACCGTCAATAATTATTTGATTTTCATACATCATGTTTTCCTAATATGGCTTTTGATAAGCTGTTTTTACAACAGTATAAAATTCTTTTGCATAAGAGCCTTGTTCTCGTGGTCCAAAGCTTGATTCTTTTCTACCTCCAAAAGGTACATGATAATCAGTTCCAGCTGTTGGCAGATTTACCATCACACAACCACTTTTAACATTTTTTTTGAATTTTGCTGAGTATTCTAAGCTTTTAGTTACAATTCCAGCAGTTAAGCCAAATCTTGTATCATTTACAGTTTTTATAGCTTCGCATAAATTTTTAACTTTAATAATACAAGCTAGGGGAGCAAAAACTTCTTCTTGATTTATATCCCATTCGTTTTTTGTGTCTGTAAATAAAGTAGGTTCCATATAAAAACCTTCTTTTTCTAGTTTTAGCTGTTTCCCACCAAAAACTAAAGTAGCGCCCAGCTCTTTTCCTCTTTGTACCCATTTTAAGTTTGATTGTAATTGTTTTTCATCAACAACAGGACCCATAAAGTTACCCTCTTCAAGAGCATGTCCAACTTTTAGTGTTTTAAGTTTTTTTGTAAGTGCAGATAAATATTTATCATAAATACCTTCAAAAACAACTAATCTAGCTGAAGCTGTACATTTTTGTCCAGTTCCACCAAAAGAGCCACCAATAGTGCAAGTTATTGCAGTGTCAATATCAGCGTCATCAGCAATAACAAGGGCATTTTTACTTCCCATTTCAAGTTGGCATTTTACAAAATTTGCAGCAGTTGCTTTTGCAATACCACGTCCAACTTCAACTGAACCTGTAAATGAAAGTGCTGAAATATCTTTTGAATTTATCAAAGCTTCCCCAGCACTTCTACCAGAGCCTAAAATTAGATTAAAAGTTCCATTTGGCAAATCATGCTTGTCTATTATTTTTGCTAATTCCACAGCTGAAGCAGGAGTGACATTTGCAGGTTTCCAAATAACAGCATTTCCATAACAAAGTGCAGGAGCTATTTTCCAAACAGCAGTTGCAGTTGGGAAGTTCCAAGGAGATATGATACCAACAACACCTACAGCTTCTCTTGTGATTTCTATGTTAACTCCTGGTCTAACAGAGCGAGCGTTCTCACCAATTTGTCTTAGCACTTCAGCGCTATAATATTGAAAAAATTGTCCAGCTCTATATATCTCACCTTTTCCCTCAGCCTTAGTTTTGCCTTCTTCACGTGCTAGAAGTGTTCCAAGTTCCTCGCTTCTTTGGATTAATTCATCTCCAATTGCTTGTAAGATATTTACTTTTTTTTCTAGTGGAGTTGCTTCCCAAAGAGGTTGAGCGACATTTGCTGCTTTTATAGCTTGTTCTACTTGAGACACACTAGCTTGAGCGAAATCTCCGATTTTATCTGAAATATCAGAAGGGTTAATATTTACAATAGTTGAAGTTCCCTCGAGCCATTTTCCGTCTATATATAAACTTTTTTTATAATCTGTTTGCATTTTTTTCCTTTACTTGCATTGTGCATAAACTACTAATTCAACTAGCATCTCTTCTCTAGCTAGTCCAGCTACGATAACCGCAGCACGGTTTGGATAGGGTGCTTTAAAATACTTAGCATAATTTTCGTTGAAAGTTTTTAAGTATTCTCTTTTTGTTACATAAATAAGAACTTGCAATACATTGTCTGTATTAAGTTTTGCAGATTCTAGTGTATGAACTAGGTTGTCCAGCACTTGCTTACTCTGAGCCTCTATCCCACCATCAACAACTTTACCTTCCTTGTTTATAGGAATTTGCGCAGTATATAAAACATTATTTGCTGTGATTGCCCACTCTAGGGGTGCTTTTGAGGCAAAAAGCTCTGTCTTTATAGCTTTTTTTAGCTCTTTGTCTTGCATTTTTTCTCCTTTAAAAAATAATTCAGTCAAAGTTTACTTGATAATTACTTAATGAATACTTAAAATATATTTTAAGAAATAATGAAGTTTTATTTTTTAATATTAGAAGCCCTAAAACTAAGGTAGTGAAGCGATATTTTTTATAATATATAATATCTTAATTAAAACTATTATAAATTATTTTAAACAATTTTTTAATAGTTTTTTTGTGAATTTATTTTGTTAAAATTTAAATAGTATATTTTTTTACTATATTTTCTATATAGTTTATTATCTTGTCAGCATTTAAAAGAGCATTTACTTTGTCTTGTTTTAAAACAGATTTTAAAATATTTTTATGAAAGTTTTTTACAGCTTCATGATTTTCTTTTGTAGCGTAGTAATAAAAAAATCTCCGTGATAAGCCTTGTGAATTTCGCAAACTCTCAAAGATAAAATAATTTTTTGAAGCCTTTCCTAGAACTTCTTGTCTTTTTTCTAACCATGCAAAAACTTCTTTATCACTAAGATTGTCAGCTTTATCAAGTAAATCTTGTATGCTATCTTTGTCAGTTTGAGTTAAACGCATAATAGCGCATTCAACACAAGTTTTTAAAATCGGGCGTCTAGCTTCTAATAATTGCAATTGTAAGCTAGCATTCATTTGTGGTATCATAATCCCTGCTTTTGAAATATTTACTAAAAATCTTTTCGATAAAAGCAAAAGAGCTTCTCTTACAGGTGTTCGCCCAGCTCCTAGCATTTCGCATATTTTTTTTTCAGTCAATATGCTTCCTGGTTCTATTTCACAAAATATTATTTTTTTCTCTAGTTGTTCATAAACTTGCTCTGTTAAGGTTTTGTCTTTTGAACGTTTTATTTTTTTTACTTTTTCCATTATTTTTTACCTAAGTTTTAGATGTGTTATTATAATTAAGTTAAACTTATAATAGCTAAAGATTATAATATTTATAGCCTACCCAAATAAAATATCAAAACAAAGCTTAATGCATCTTAAGAGTTTTAAAAAATTATTTAAAGATTTTTTTGCTATAATTGCTAATGATTGATAAGATATTTACACAAAAAAGACACAAGCATTTTGAATTTGATGAAGAAGTTGCTTTGGTTTTTGATGATATGCTCTCTCGAAGCATTCCTTTTTATGAGCAAAATCTTGATTTGTGCGTAGCTTTGGCAAAAACTTATCTAAAAGATGGAGATTTGGTCTATGATTTAGGCTGTTCGACGGGAAGTTGCTTGATAAAACTTGCTAAGCAGGGTTTGGCGCTTGATTTGTGTGGCATAGATAATTCAAGCTCGATGCTTGAAATTGCTAGAAAAAAAGCCCATGCTTTTGGAGAAAAAATATCCTTTTTGAAAGCCGATATTTTTAATATGGATTTAAAAAAATCAAAAGTAGTGTTTGCATCTTATACTTTGCAGTTTATTCGCCCTTTGCAAAGGCAAGAGTTGATTTGTAAAATTTTTGAAAGTTTAGAAGTTGGTGGAGTTTTTATTTTTTGCGAAAAAGTTATTTCAGAAAATAAGAACTTAAATAAAAGTTATATTGAAAAATATTATCAATTTAAAGAAGATAAGGGATATTCAAGATTTGAAATAGCACAAAAAAGACAAGCGCTTGAAGATGTGCTTATTCCTTACACGATAGATGAAAATAAAAAAATGCTAAAAAAAGCAGGCTTTAGCCATAGCGAACTTATTTTTAAGTGGGCTAATTTTGCTTCTTTTATAGCTATAAAATAAAAGGATAAAAATGTTAGAAATAGGGACAAAAGCACCGCAATTTTGTTTGCCAAACCAAGATGAGGTAGAAATTTGCCTAAGAGATTTACAAAATAAATGGGTAGTTCTTTATTTTTATCCTAGGGATTTAACTCCAGGGTGTACAAACGAAGCTATAGACTTTTCTGCTTTAAACGAAGAGTTTGAAAACTTAGGCGCTGTTATCTTAGGAGTTAGCCCAGATAATCCTAAAAAGCATAGGTCATTTATAGAAAAAAAAGATTTAAAAATCACGCTTTTAAGTGATGAAGATACAAGTTTATGCCAAAAATATGGTATTTGGGGAATGAAAAAATTTATGGGTAAAGAATTTTTAGGGGTAAATAGAACCACTTTTTTAATAAATCCAAAAGGTGAGATAGCTCGTATTTGGGAAAAAGTAACAGTTAGAAAAAAGAAGAAAATTGATGGTGAAACTTGCCAAGTTTTTCATGCTCGTGAAGTCAAAAAAACCTTAGAGGAGTTGAGTTAAGATGAAGTTAAAAAAAATTTACTTTTGTATTTTTATTTTTTGTATTTTTATTTTTGGTGCTAGTGCAAAAGATTTTTCAAATCAATATATTAGGCTAGAAAGTGTAAAAAATAATACTGCTAAAATAGCGCAAACGCATTTAAAAATAGGGCAAAGTGGGATAATAATACACAAGTATAGAAATACCAAATTGCAGTCTATTTTATCAAATGCTATAGTTTTTAAAAGTAATGGCAATGGCTCTTATTTAAAACTTAGCCCATTTAATGATTTAGATCAAAGTGCTTTGCCAAAGTCTAAACTTAAGCCTCAAAGGGGTGATATTTTTATTTTAAATTATCTTTATCATAATTCTTTATTAATTGCACCAAATGAAGACAGTATAAAAGTTGTAAGAAATAAGTTTAATAATTTTAACTTTATTCAAGGAGATATTTTTGCAGCGTATTTGAAATTTCAAAATGAGCCATTTGCAAGCGAAGCTACCTTTAAAGCTTTTGCAAAAACTCATAATCTTGGGACTATATTTTTTGTTATTGGAAATTATTCTTATATGCTTGATGCAAAAAGTTTTAAAATTTTACAAAAAACATACCTTTTTCATCAAGAAAAAAAACAAAGCCTACCTTTTTATACAAGAATTACAAATATAGAAAGTAATTTTTGGAATATTTCTTTTGAAAAAAATCATAAGCAATCTTATAATTCTTATTATAAATATCTCATAGGAATAAAATAATGCTAGCAAAGAAAGATTTGGAGCATAAAATGTTAGAGCAAAAAGATTTAGATTATTTTAAAAGTATTCTAGGTAAAGAAAATGTAAAAGCAGATAAAGCGCACTTAATAGCTTTTTGCTATGACGCTACTAAAGAGAGATTTCTGCCTGAATGTGTGCTTTTTCCAAGAGATGAAGAAGATGTTTCAAAGATTTTAAAATACTGTAATAATGCCAAAATCACACTTGTGCCAAGAGGTGCAGGAACTGGGTTTACTGGCGGAGCTTTGCCTTCAAGCGGTGGCGTGGTGCTATCTTTGGAACGGCATATGAATAAATTGCTTGAAATTGATGAGCAAAATATGTTAGCTAGAGTGCAACCTGGTTTAGTAAACAAAGATTTTCAAAATGCGGTTGAGAAAATTGGGCTTTTTTATCCACCTGATCCTGCTAGTGAGGATTATTCTACACTTGGTGGAAATGTTAGTGAAAATGCAGGGGGAATGCGAGCTGCAAAATATGGAATTACTAAAGAGTATGTACTTGCTTTGCGTGCTGTACTTCCTAATGGAGATATAATTAGAGCGGGCAAAAAAACTATTAAAGATGTAGCAGGATATAATATCGCAGGAATTTTAATAGCAAGTGAGGGAAGTTTAGCTGTAATTACTGAGATAACTTTGAAGCTTATTCCAAAGCCAAAATACAAAAAAACTTATATGGGATTTTTTCCTGATGTAAAATCAGCTATGAATGCTGTGTTTAAATCTTTGGCATCTGGCGCTTCACCAGTAGCTATGGAATTTTTAGATGCTTTGGTTGTAAGAGCTTTGCGAGAAAAACTAAATATTGATTTACCTAGTGATTGTGGCGCTGTTTTGATAGGTGATGTTGATGGAAATTTGGAAGCTGAACTTAGATTTAGTCTTGATATTTTGGAAAAATCGTTCAAGGAAAATGGTGCAAGTGAGTTTAAGATTGCAAAAAATGAAGAAGAATCTGCTAAGCTTTGGTTTGGACGAAAAAATGCTTCTCAATGCACTACGATGTATGGTTCAAAAAAATTAAATGAAGATATTTCAGTTCCAAGGTCAAAACTTCCTGAAGCACTAGAAGGCATTTACAAAATTTGTAAAAAATACGATTTAAAAGTGCCTTGTTTCGGTCATGCAGGAGATGGAAATATTCATGTAAATGTGATGGTTGATAAAGAGAATAAAAAAGAGCTTGAAGATGGGCATAAGGCTATTGAGGAAATTTTTGCCTTTGTTATTAAACTTGAAGGAACTTTAAGTGGGGAGCATGGTATTGGTTTATCAAAAGCTCCTTTTATGAAATTAGCCTTTAGTGAAGCTGAAATGACGCTTTTTAGGACTATCAAAAAAGCTTTTGATCCAAATAATATCTTGAACCCCCACAAAATGGGACTTTAGGTTAGAATTTTGTTTTATATTTTTAGATATTTTTATTATATTATAAAATCATTTTTTAGTGATGATACGACTTTTTATGCAGCAAGCCTTAGTTTTTTTACGATTTTCTCAATATTGCCTATTATGGCTTTAATTTTAGCAATTTTTTCAAACTTGCATTTTTTTGATCAATATTCAAATAAAATCTTAGCTTTTTTGCTTGACATTTTAAACCCCTCAAATTCAAATGAATTCTTAGCAATAGTAAAACACTTTTTATCAAATATCTCAAAACTAGGATATTTTGGCATAGGATATATAATCGTAGTATTTGCACTTTTTTTTAAAAACTACGAATATGTTGTAAATAAAATCCATAAGACAAAAAGAAAAAGTATCTATTCATCTTTTATCTTTTATTTATTTTTCTTACTTTTCTTACTTTTTGCTATTGCTTTGTTTATTTTTTCTCAAGGATTTTATAAGAGTTCTTTTTTAACTTTGTTAGCTTCTTTTGTGTTTTCATTTTGTATTATTTTTTCTTTATTTAAATTTTCTGTTAATAAAAAGATACCAAATAAAGCAGCATTTTTTTCAGCATTTATTACAACTTTAGTTTTAAGTTTTACAAAAAATTCATTTTATTATTATATTTATTACAACAAAACTTACGCTACAATTTACGGCTCTTTTGCAACGTTATTTTTCTTTTTCTTTTGGATTTATGTTTCTTGGATAATTTTTCTTTATGGGGTTAAATTTTGTTATAAACTTGATAAAACTGCCACAGAAGAAAATATTTAAAAATAGTTTATAAAACTACTTTTAAAATAATAGATTTTTACTTAATTTTCTTATTAAAGGAAAATTTAATACTTAATCTTGTAAAATCCACCTTTAGACTAAGGAAAAATATGAATAAAATAATTAAAAATAAAGTTTTACAAATTCTATGTGTTGGTGCCTTGCTTGGCTTTTCTGCTTGTGGTAGTAGCTCAGATGATTCGGTACCACCATTATCTGCAAGTTTGATACAAGGTCATGTAATGGGAACTTTGAAGCTTACTTGGACTCCACAGAATAATGTCCCTAGTGTTCCTATATTAAATGGAAAATTATCAAACGATTTAAATGATATTGAAAATATAGTAGTTGTTCCTATCAATTTTAATTTTAAAGATGCAAATTTGACTAAGATGCAAATTATAGGTTGGCCAGGAGATCAGAATATACTTCTTTCTAGTAGTTCAATAGAAATAAATGCCAAAGGCATAGAGCAAGAAACCGATTGCAAAACACAAAAACCGCAAGCTCCTAAAAACTTAGTCTATAGCTGTGTAAATGCCCTAGATATGAATCCAGCGCATGATATCAAACCTTTAATACTTGATACTATGGGTTCATATGATGTTGTGTATATAACAAAAACATATGATCCTCTTTTAGGCATTATTAAAGTAAAAAAAATAAAAACCCTTTATACTATAGGAGCATATTATTACGCAGATCAAAAATGGGCTGGAATAGATGAGTAATAATATTTAATCTATAAACCTTTAAATATTACTCTAAAGGTTTAAAAAGTAAAGAAATATTTTTATTTCTTTACTTTTTAGCGATTAGTCCAGCTTCTTGTAAAAATATCGAAGGTACAAAGTCTTGCTTCTTTATTTTATCATATTTTGCGTAGCTAAGGTAAAGTTCATCCTTAGCTCTTGTAACTCCCACATAAAATAATCTTCGCTCTTCTTCTAAGCTTCCACCCTTGCTTATTAATTTTAGATTTGGAAAACGTCCTTGCATAATATCTATGATATAAACTTCTTTAAATTCTAGTCCCTTAGAAGCATGAATACTTAAAAGATTTACTCCTTTTGTGCCACTAAGTTCAGAGCCTCCTAAAATCATAGAATTTAAAAATTTATTCAAATCAGTATAATGCTTTGATAAATTTTGGAGCAAAACCACTTTGGCAGATATTCTGCTTTGTGCAAGTTCTAGAGCATTTGGATTTATACTTCCATCTTTTTGTGTGGCTCTTTTTGTACAAAGTTGTTTTAAAATATCATTAAAAATATCACTTGTTGAAATATGTTTTATTATCGAACTTGGATTTTTTAACTTCTTTAAATCTTGGAATAAAAGATAAAAATCATAAAAATATTTTGCACCTTTTGGATTTAATTTTGGATGTTTTATGACAGGATTTGCTAAGAATTTTTCTTCAAAATTTAGTCCTTTAAATTTAGAAACTGAACCAAGTTCTAAAAAATCATCAAAAAGCCCTAGTTGTATATTTCTTTGTCTTGTTTTTTCATAAGGATTTTTTATATCTTTATTTGGGTTTAAAAGTCCTTGTAATAAATCTCCATTTCCTAGCTTAATAAGTGCGTCAAATATATCTTTTGCACTTGCTTTTCCTATGCCATTGCCATATTCAATTATAGAAATAAAAGCCATCATGTCATTGTGATTTAGGATTAAAGTCAAGCTATTTAAAAAAAACTTTACCTCTAAAGAGTCAAAAAAACTCATTCCACCTTTTCGGTTTGAAGGAATATCATATTCTCTTAAATTTGCTTCTATGCCATCAGCTGAAGCATTATTTCTATAAATTACTGCTATTTGCTCATGCTCATTTTTTGAGTTTGATATTTGCTCACTTAAATATTGATATTGCGTAAATAACTCATCAAAAACAAGTAATTTAGGAGGCATGCCTTTTTCTTCTCGCATAACTTCAAGATTTTTTTCATAAATTCTTTCATTATTTTCGATAACTTTAGAAGCTAAATCTAAGATTGGACTTAAAGAGCGATAATTTTTTCTAAGGGTAAAAACTTTTGCACTCGGATATCTTTTTGCAAAAGTGCTTATTATTGAAATATCTGAGCCATTAAAAGCGTAAATTGATTGGTCATAATCACCTACACAAAATAGTGATTTTGGTGAAAAAGCATCTAGAAGTTTACCTTGTAAGGGATTTGTATCTTGGTATTCATCAACCAAAATTTCTTTAAAATCAAAATGGTTAGTTTTTAAATTCTCTAACATCAAAACAAGTAAATCATCAAAATTGACATAACCATATTGTTTTTTTAGCTCATTAAATTCTTCAAAAACATCTTCATAAATTTCACAATAAAATTCTTGTGATTCATTTTTTTCACAAAGCCAAGTTGTAAAACTTTCTTCTTGTTTGGTGTTTAAATATAAAGAATATGAATCATACAAATACGAGCCATCATAGGGTTTGCTTCTTTCATCACGATTTAAAAAAACTCTTTTTTCATAAATTGATTTGAAAAGTGTTTTAAGCTCACTTGGTTGCTTAAGCATAATTTTTTTATCAAGGCTTTTTAATAGTTTATAAGAAATGCTATGAAAAGTACCAGCTTGAATATTTTTTGCAACTTTGTCATCAAAAATACTAGCAATTCGGCTTAGCATTTCACTCGCTGCTTTATTTGTAAAAGTAAGTAGTAAGATTTCTTTTGGGTCAATATTTTGTTTTAATAAATGTGCAATTCTAGCGACAATTGTAGAAGTTTTTCCAGTACCTGCACTTGCAATTATTAAATTATATCCAAGCGGGCAAGTTGCTGCTTTTTGTTGCTCTTCGTTTAGGTTTAAAGACGCCATTAATTTTCTTTGTTTTTCAAACTAAGTTTGCTACCATCTAAGCAAATTTTATTTTGTTCTAGTAAAGTAGTAAGTGTTTTTTTAAAAGCTTTTTTGCTGAGATTAAAAGTATTTTTTATATCTTCTGGTTTTGATTTATAGCAAAAGTCTATTTTTCCATCATGGCGCTTTAAAACATTTAAAATTTGTTCGCAGTCTTTATCTCCAGCTTTTTGCCCAATTTCTCTAAGATTTAAATCTATCTTTTTATCAGGGCTAATAAATTTTATAAAAGCTTTTGTTTTTGTGCCTATTTGAATATCTTGAAAAATTTCATTATGAAAAATCATACCTTCAAAAGAATTATTTATTATGCACTTGAAGCCCATGGGTGTTTTGGCAAAAACCAAGATAGATACTTCATCGTTTTCCTCTAGGGTGCAATCTTGATTATGTAAAAAACTTGTGATTTTTTCAACACCTATAAGCCTCTCACTTTTTTCATCTATAACTATCCTTACTATTCTAAATTCATCTAATCTAAAAGGTCTTTTTTGTCTATTTTTTGGAACAAGTAAATCTTTTTCTAATCCAATATCAACAAAAGCCCCAAAATTTTCTATACTTACAACTTGTGCGTAGATAAATTCATTTACAAAAGCCTTTGGGAAAACATTTGTAGCGATTAACCTATCTTCTGAGTCAGTATACACAAAAACTTCAAGCTCATCTCCAAGTTGGGCATTCTTTGGACAAAATTTCTTAGGCAGTAAAATGGCTTCTTCATCTTCTCTTCCGCTTAGAAAAAATCCATGAGGGGAGTCTCTAAGAATTTGCAGAGTATTTAGCTCGCCAAGTTTTATATCATCATTCAATCTATGTCCTTTTGCCTTGTCCGTTTGAGTGTAGATTATAGCATAAAAACATCTCGAAAAAGTATATTTAGGATACGGATTTTAAGTGCTAAAATGTTAAAATACGCTTAGAAACACAGCTAAAAAAATAGTTAAGGGACTAGATGAAAATACTAATAACAGGTGGGGCTGGCTACATTGGTTCTCACGTCGCAAAACAGATTTTAGAAAAAACAAAAGATGAATTAGTGATTTTAGACAACCTAAGCACAGGTAGCGAAAAAACACTAAAAAGCTTAAAAAAAATAAGAGATTTTGAGTTTATAAAACTTGATTTGAGCGAATTTTCAAAAGTAAAAGAGCTGATTAAAAATGCTTATTTTGACGCAATTATACATTTTGCTGCTAGTATAGTAGTTCCAGAATCAGTTGAAAATCCTATAAAATATTATATGAATAATACTGTAAATACTAGCAATTTGATAAAATATGCTGAAAAATTTAAGGTTAAAAAATTTATTTTTAGCTCCACAGCAGCAGTTTATGGAGAGCCAAGTGAAGTTCCTAAAGTTGGAATAAGTGAAGATTTTATTACAAAACCTATCAATCCATACGGGCAAAGCAAGCTAATGAGCGAGCAAATTTTACAAGACGTATCAAAAGCAAGTGAAAATCTTAAATTTGTTATTTTTAGATATTTTAATGTTGCAGGTGCTGACGCATTTTATGAAGATGGTAATATACTAAGTCCTAGAATTGGGCAAAGCTTTCCAAGCGCTACACATTTAATAAAAATAGCTAGTGAATGTGCTATAAATGCAAGAAAGAAAATGTATATTTTTGGAGATTCTTATCCAACAAAAGATGGGACTTGCGTAAGGGATTATATTCATGTTGATGATTTAAGTACAGCGCATATTCAAGCTCTTAAATATCTTGAGTTAAATCCAAGCGATATTTTTAATATTGGTTACGCACGAGGATTTTCTGTAAAAGAAGTAATCAAAGAAGTTAAAAAAATATCAAAAAATGATTTTAAGGTGGAGCTTGCACCTCCAAGAGCTGGTGACCCTGCTTTTTTGATAGCTAATAATACAAAAATAAAAGAAAAAATGTCTTGGGTGCCAAAACATGATAATTTAGAGCAAATTTGCAAAAGTGCCCTTGCTTGGGAAGAGGTGCTAAAAAAAGAAAAATCAAATAATTCTAAGGCTAAATAATGAAAACCAAAAAACTAAGAAAATGCTTATTTCCAGCAGCTGGTTATGGTACTAGATTTTTACCAGCAACCAAAGCGATGCCTAAAGAAATGCTACCAGTTTTAACTAAGCCGCTTATTCAGTACGGAGTTGAAGAAGCGCTTGAAGCTGATTTTAAAACTATGGCAATAGTTACAGGGAGAGGTAAAAGAGCTATTGAAGACCATTTTGATATTTCTTATGAATTAGAGCATCAAATAAAAGGAAGTAACAAAGAAAATTTACTTAACAATATAAGAGATATTATTGGTAAATGTACTTTTTCATATACTAGGCAAGTTCAAATGAAAGGACTTGGGCATGCTATTTTGTGCGGTGAGACTTTAATTGGAGATGAGCCTTTTGCTGTACTTTTGGCTGATGACTTATGCGATAATTTGGAAGGCAAGGGAGTTTTGAGTCAAATGCTTGAGCTTTATTACAAATATTCTTGCTCAATTGTGGCTATTGAAGAAGTTCCAAAAGAAGATACAAATAGATACGGAGTAATCTCAGGCGAACAGATTGAGGAGGGTATTTATGTTATCAAAGATATGGTTGAAAAGCCAGAGCCAAAAGATGCACCTAGCAATCTAGCAATTATTGGAAGATATATTTTGACTCCTGATATTTTTGATTATATTAAAGATACAAAAGCAGGCAAGGGTGGTGAGATTCAAATAACAGATGCACTGCTAAGCCAAGCAAAAGAAAAAATGGTTTTGGGTTTTAAATTTGAGGGAAAAAGATTTGATTGTGGAAGTGTTGACGGTTTTGTAGAAGCTACAAATTATTTTTATAATAAATCGCATAAGAAGTAATCTTAGAGATTTTTAAAATTTTGCTTGTGAAATTTTGCTTGAGAGCTAATCTTTTCTAATATGCAAAAAAGAAGCAAATTTTGGTTTATTGTTTTTGCTAAAACCTAGATATTTAAAGGTAACAATATCATTTATTTTAGGTGGATTTTCTCTTGTATTTTTGTTAAATCCTGAGCCTAGAGAAAATATTACTCCATTTTTTAAACGAAGTTTTAGGCTTGATAATAAATTTGTTTTTTTGTTTAGTTTAATTGCAATAACTGTGCCTTCCATATCTCTTGCTTGTTTTAGCTTTAAAATATTTTTACTTCTACCTGTAAAATAAAGCAAGTGAGGATTTTTTAAAACTACCCCTTCACCATTTTTTGCTACTATGCTTTTAAGAACTTAGCTAGATTTGCTTTAGAAATAAAAGGTTTTTGTGGAATTATTCTTATGTATTTATTTGGGTGAAGTTTTAGCCAAGTTCTTAGCTTATTTAGTCTTTGGTAAAAATCGCCCTTTGCATCAGGTACTTCAAAAATATTATAAGTGATTTTATTCCAATCTTCACTAGGGTGCTTGTCCATAACTATGGATTGAATAGTTTCAAAATCATGCCGTTTAGTCCAAAGTTCGCCATCAAGTTTAAAAGAAGGAAAGCCTTTTAGAAACCATTTAGGTGCGTGTAAGATTTTGCCTTTTCTGGTTTCTAAAATTTTGCCATCATAATATCCTCTTATTCCATCAAGTTTTTCACTTATTAGCCAAGTTTTAGTGTCTATGCTTGACTTGTATATTTTTGGTCTTTGTAAGTTAAGAGCAAAAGAATTTATAAAGATTAAAGAAATTATAAATATTAATTTTATTATCATAGCAATATCTTAGCATAAAGTTTTAAATTTAGCAATATTTTAGCGAAATTTAGTATTTTTTAAAAAGTAAGCTTTAGCACTTCTGATTTAATAATTTTATGTTAACATTATATCTTTAAAAGGGGTAAGCTATGGATATACTTGAAGAATTAAAAAGCCTTTCTGATGAAAACTATAAAAAATTTGTTTTAAAAATAAATCCTACAAAATATGAAATTTTAGGGATTAGAATGCCTGTATTAAAACAGTTTGCTAAAAAAATTATTAAAGAATCACCATATGAGTTTTTGGCTCTAGACAAAGAAGGTATCTGTGAAATGATTATGCTAGAAGGCTTAGTTATTTCATCCCTTAAAACTCCATTCTCTAATCTTATTTTATATACTGAAAATTATATGAAAAAGATTGACAATTGGGGACAAGTGGATTCTTTTGTAATTAACTTCAAGGGTATCAAAAAAGAAAAGGAACTTGTATTCACTAGCTTAAAAATTTGGTTAAATTCAAAAGAAGAGTTTGTTGTTAGGACTGCTCTTGTTATGCTTCTTTGCTATTATATAAATAAAGAGTACCTTCAAAAGATATTTGATATTTCTAATAAAATAGCCCATAAGGGGTATTACGTTTTTATGACTAATGCTTGGCTTATTTCTGTGTGTATGGCTAAATTTCCAGAAGAAACTATCGTATTTTTAAAGGATAATCAATTAGATAAAATTACTCACAATAAGTCTATTTTAAAATCACACGAAAGTAGCAGGGTTAGTGAAAATCATAAGATACTTTTGCAAACTTTAAAAAGATTATAACTTTAAATATTTTTTTAAACTATTTAGATGCATATGGTTTAGCGATTTTTTTTGCAATAAGTTAGTTTTTGATATAATGCGAGCTTATATGATACTTAGGATTTTAAATGAGCGATAAATTCGAGCCTTCAAAGATAGAAGAAAAATACTATAAGATTTGGGAAGAACGTGGATATTTTGAAATAGATGGAAACAAAGAAATTCAAGAAAAAGATAAAACTTTTGCTTTGATGATGCCCCCTCCAAATGTCACAGGGGTTTTGCATATTGGTCACGCCCTAACTTTTACTTTGCAAGACATAATAATACGGTATAAAAGAATGGATGGCTATAAAACTCTTTGGCAAGCTGGGATGGATCACGCGGGAATTGCTACTCAAAATGTGGTGGAAAAACAGCTTTTAGCAAAAGGCCAAACAAAAGAAGAATTAGGCAGAGAAAAGTTCTTAGAAAAAGTTTGGGAATGGAAAGAATTTAGTGGCGGGAGCATAAACCATCAAATGCGAAAATTAGGCATCAGCCCAGCTTGGTCAAGAGAAAGATTCACCATGGATGAGGGGCTAAAACAAGCTGTAAAAGAAGCCTTTGTTAAGCTTTTTGATGAGGGTTTGATTGAGCAAAATAATTATATGGTAAATTGGTGCACTCATGATGGAGCGCTTAGTGATATAGAAGTTGAGCATGAAGAAATACAAGGGCATTTTTATCATATACGGTATTATTTCCCTGATTCAGATGAGTTTATTGTTGTGGCTACTACTAGACCTGAGACTTATTTTGGAGATAGTGCTATTATGGTTCATCCTGAAGATGAAAGGTATAAGCATTTAATCGGTAAAGAAGTTTGCTTGCCTTTAGTTGGAAAAAGATTAAAAATCATAGCTGATAAATATGTAGATATGGATTTTGGGACAGGAATTGTAAAAGTAACTCCAGCACATGATCCAAATGACTACGAAGTAGGGCTTAGACATAAGTTAGAATTTATTAGAGTTTTTGATAAAAAAGGGATTTTGAATAATAATTGCTTGGATTTTGAGGGGCTTGAACGACTAGAGGCACGAGATTTAATAGTTGCAAGATTAAAAGAAAAAGGCTTTATTGAAAAAATAGAAGAACATAAGCATCAAGTAGGGCATTGTTATAGATGTAAAAATATTGTTGAGCCTTATATTTCAAAACAATGGTTTGTAAAAAAAGAAGTAGCTAAACAAAGTATAGAAAAAACATACGAAGGTTTAACAGAGTTTTTTCCTGCTCATTGGCTAAATTCTTATAGAGCATGGATGGATGAGCTTCGTCCTTGGTGTATTTCAAGACAACTTTGGTGGGGACATAGAATTCCTGTTTTTACTTGTAAATCTTGTTTGCATCAATGGGCAGATGTACAAGAGCATCCTAAAACTTGCCCAAAATGTAATAAATCAAGTGAGATTATCCAAGACCCTGATGTTCTTGATACTTGGTTTTCTTCTGCACTTTGGTCTTTTTCTACACTTGGCTGGGGAAACAACAAAACAATGCAAGGCACTTATACAAAAGATGATTTAAAAGATTTTTATCCAAACGCTTTGCTAATCACTGGTTTTGATATTATGTTTTTTTGGGTAGCTAGAATGATGATGATGGGCGAGCATTTTATGGGTGAACTTCCTTTTAAACATATTTATATGCATGCTCTTGTAAGAGATGAGCATGGTGCAAAAATGAGTAAATCAAAAGGAAATGTTATTAATCCACTTGATGTGGTAGAAGAATTTTCAGCTGATATTGTAAGATTTTCCCTAGCTTATCTTTGCGTTCAAGGAAGAGATATAAAACTTGGTAAAAAACATCTTGAAATTTACAGAAATTTTACAAATAAGCTTTATAATGCTGTAAATTTTTTACAATTAAATCAAGAAGTTTTTCCAAACTTAGATGAAATAGAGCTTAAAACTCCACTTGGAATTTATATGCAAACTAGACTAAGTTTTGCTCTTGAAGAGCTAAGAAGTAGTTTAGATACCTATAAATTCAATGACGCGGCAGCTGTTATGTATAAATTTATTTGGAATGAATTTTGTGATTGGGGAATAGAATATTCTAAAGTTGACACAGATTCAATAAATGAACTTGGTGCAATATTTAAAGAGATCTTAAAGATGTCTTCGCTTTTTATGCCTTTTATTTGCGAGTATTTATTTCAAAAATTAAATGGTACAAGTCTAGAAGATTCAAGTTCAATTATGATACAAAAATTTCCAAAAAATATCAAAAAAGATTTAAAAATGCAAGGAATTTTTAGTCTAATTCAAGAAGCAATAGTAAGTATAAGAAGAGCAAAAACTTTGATTGATATGGGCAATTCAAAAATAGAACTTGCTTTTATAAGATTGGAAATAAAACTAGAAAAAGATAAAAGCTTTGATAAAGAACTAGCTAAAAAATATATACAAAGATTGGCAAAAGTTGAAAAGATAGAATTTGTGAGAGAAAAAATCAAAGAAAAATGCCTAAGTGATTTAAGTCAAAATCTAGAAATTTATATTCCAACAGCTAGTGTAGATTTGAGCCTTTTGAAAAATAAATTACAAAAACAAGATGAGAAGATTGAAAAAGAAATTTTTAAATTAAACTCAATGCTTTTGAATGAAAAATTCTTAGCTCGAGCTCCAAAAGAATTGGTAATGGAAAATAAAGAAGCCTTGGAAAGTGCGAAAGAAAGACAAGAAAAAATAAAAAAAGAACTAAGTTTACTTGAAGTTTAGTTTATAACAATTTAAAAAAATATTTTATTTTAGGATTTATTTTTTTATTCAATTTTTTTTATTCTTTTTAAAATACCTTGTAGCTTTCGGCTAGCTAAGCTTTAATTATTTATAGCAGCTTGCTATTATTGCTAAGCCTCCATAAACTCCAACAGTGAATGGTAAAAATAGAATATAAGGTGCAAAAAGCAAAAGGACAATTCCAACAATTACACTACCAAAACATAGTGCTAACCATGAAATTTCTAGTAATATCCCACCAACTATCATTGTTATACCTATAAGAAATTTTAAAATACACATTTGATCACCTTTCACAATAAATAAGTAATATTGTATGACTTCAATTAACTAGGTATCTATTTAATCAATAATAATTCACTATTCTAGACTTTAAATATTTTATCTTTTTCCAAATTAAGAGAACGTAAAACTAGAATCTAAACTTTTAAACTTAAGTTTATAAGTTAAAATCCAAAGTAAGGTAATTTGAATAAATCATTTACTAAGATTAATTTTAGAACGATTTGGATTTAATAATTATCCAAATTTAAGAAGAATATTTTTAAAGGTTTAAATAATTTAAAAAATGACTTAATAAAATTGTAAAAATTAAGCTAAAACTTAGTTAATTTTACTTATATAATCATTATTAATATTAGCTAAAAATACTAGATAAGAATATTATTATTTCCTAAATTCAAAGATGAATTTTAGTAACTTCTCGCATCTTTTTTGGTAACATTTTTATATTTTCTTGAATTTTATTTACATTTTCTTGTACAATGAAATTATAAATAAGTTTTTTAATATATTTTTGCATTAATATTTATTTTTTTAAATACAATACAAGAAGCTGTACGGATATTCTTAATAAAATGGTTTGCTACGATTTTAATCCACAGCATTATTGAATTTTTTTATGTTTATTAAAGACTGAGATTTACAAGGTGAGGAAATATTAATACAAATAGGAGAAACAATCATGAGTACTAGAATAAATATTGATGAAATCACAAAAACATTTTTAGATTTAACTTTGATAAACACTACTTCAGTGCCTGGCTCTTTAGTCTTGCCTAGTTCTAAAAATCAAATTCTTTTAGCAAAGCATGTATCTAAGATTATAAAAGATTTTGGGTGTGAACACATTATTATGCAAGATAATGCCATAAGTATATTTGAGCTAAAAGCTAATGTAGAAAATTATCCATCTATTTCATTTTTTGCCCATTTAGATACAGCTTCAGACCATGGGAGCGATACAAAAGCATCAATACTTCATAACTATAAAGGTGGAGATATTACCTTAAAAAATGGTACTGCTATAAAAATCAAAGATAATCCTTATTTGCCTGATTATATAGGGCAAGATTTATTAGTAACTGATGGAACAAGCTTGCTAGGTGGAGATGATAAGTCAGCTATAGCATCAGGAATGCACGCAGTTAAATATATGTTACAAAATCCTGATTTTAAACATGGGAATATTAAGTTTGTTTTATTGCCTGATGAAGAAATAGGATTGCAAGGTGCTAAGGCACTTGATGTCAAGGCTTTAAAATCAGATTTTGGAATTTGCTTGGATTGTTGTGGAGTAGGTGAATATGTTACTGAAAATTGGTTTGCAGCGGAGGCAGTTGTTTCGTTTAAAGGTGTTACTGCTCACCCAATGAATGCCAAAGGAAAGCTAGTAAATTCATTAACGATTGCAACAAAATTTATTGAAAGTCTTCCATCTAGTGAACGTCCAGAACATACAGAAGGTAGAGAGGGATATTTTTGGTGTAAAAAAATTGAAGGTGATACAAGTGAAACTAAGCTTGATGTATTTATACGTGACTTTGATGAAGATACTTTTGAAGATAGAAAAAAGCTTTTGAAAAAAACAGTTAAAGATATGAATAAAGATTTAAAGAATGAATATGTAAAAATTGAAATAAAAGATACTTACATAAATGTTAAAAAAGGTTTACAAGAACAACCTGAAATTCTTGATTATATAACTAACGCCATGAAATCTTTGGATATAAAACCAAAACCATTGATAATGAGAGGTGGGTATGATGGTAGTGTGATAACTAATAAAGGACTAACTACTGCTAATATTTTTACAGGCGCACATAACTTTCATGCAATTACTGAATTTTTACCAACTAAGTCTTTGCAATTAGCTAGTGAAATGATTTTAGAAATAATAAAACAATCAGCTGGGAGCAAATCATGAATAAATGGATAATTGAGTTTATACTTTTTGTTGTTTACTGTGTATTCAGTATATCTTGGGCTACAACTGGGGCTGTAATGCCTCAGATAATGACGGATTTTCACTTAAATGTCAGTCAAGCAGCCCTTATGACCAATATTATATTGTGGGCTAAGGTGGTTGGTTCTATTTCCACCGCTGCACTTAGCTATAAAATCGGAATAAAAAAAACATACGCTTTAGGTTGTTTTTTAATCGGTCTGTCCGTATTTATCCCATTCGTTAATGGTTACGCTATGTTGCTGGTTATTAGATTCTTAGGTGGATTTGGTGGAGCAATATGTCTTATAGCTTTGGTTCCTACAGTAACTAAATACTTTAGTAAGGAAGCAGCACCAGCTATGAATAGTGTGAACTGCACTTCTAATGTAATTGGAACAATTATAGCTCTAGTATTGTCTGTGTATTTATCTAGCATTTTAGGTGGTTGGAAAAATATTCTTGCAATATATGGAGCTGTAATTTTGATTCTTGGAATACTTTGGTATTCAGTTGTAGAGGAAGAAGAAAAGAAAACCAAAGATATGCAGTCAACTGCTGATAAGCTTAAAATTATCAAAAGAGCAATCTGCAACCGTATAGTATGGGGAATGATTGTCCAATATTTTGGTGCGATGATAATGACAACATTTGTGTTTACATATTTGCCAACTTACTATGCTAAATATGGTCATTTTGGCGCTGATTCAATTGCACACTATTCAACTAGTGCTAATGCAGTCGGTATATTAGTAGGCGCACTTTTATCTCCACTTATCAAAAAAAGAGGTTACAACTTTAGAAATTGGCTATTTTATACAAGTATTGTGATGGCCATAGCAACTTTTGTTATGTTGTTTGCTAAAAATGATATATTAGTTTTAGCTTGCGCATTTATAACTGGAATGTCTTTTGCTTCATGGTTCTCGTTTATGTTTGCCTTGCCTTCAGAAGAGCTAAAGGATGCAAGTACGACTATGATAACATATGTAATGGCTTTATTCTGGCTTCTTACATTTATTGGAGCTTCATTAAATTCTCAACTAATTGCATGGACAATAGATGCAACAGGAAAATTTACAGTAGGTTTTTCTTACGTCTTTGCTTTAATGATAATAGCACCAATAGCCGCTAAATTTATATTTCCAAAAAAACAAGCTATTATAAATATATAATCATAAATAACAAATAATAAAAAGTCCTTTTCTCTAAAATAGGGAGAGGCTTTTTATTGGGCTAGGGTAGTTTTATTCCTTTGCTCTAATAAGTTATTTATGCTAGTTTCTATCTTAGACTAACACATGGTTTTTTAAGATTGTGAAGAAGATTAAAAATCAAATAATTCTATTTAAAATATTTTTATAAAAATTTAGAATTTTTGCCTTTTAATCTAAATTTTTAGATGGGCTTTCAAGCTCTAGAGTATCTGAATTAATAATATTTTTAGGATTTATACTAGCTTTCTCTTTGAAAAGGTCAATCTGTCTTAGTATATTTCCTTGCCCAGTGCTTAGCTTTTTGTATGCATCTTCATATTTTTTATCTGCAGTTTTTACAGCTTTACCAATGTCTTCTAAATCTTTTATAAAGTTATAAAATTTTGCGTATAAAGCCTCAGCTCTTTTTGCAACTTCTTTTACATTTTGAGCTTGTTTTTCATATCTCCAAGTATTCTCAATGGCTTTTAATGCGACAAGCAAAGTATTTGGGCTTACTAAAACAATATGTTGCTTAAAGGCTTCATCATAAATGCTAGGTTTATTTTCAAGTGCAAGACTTAAAGCGCCTTCAATCGGTATAAACATAAAGATAAAATCTAGCGTATTTATGCCTTTTAAATTTTCATAATTCTTTGCACCAAGCCCTTTGATATGCTCATGCAAAGACTTAAGATGCAAAGACAAAAAGTTTTCTTTTTTGCTCTCATCATCTTCATTCACATATCTTTCATAAGCATTTAGGCTTGTTTTTGCATCTATTATAATATCTCTATTATTTGGCATTGACACGAGCACGTCAGGGCGGAAACGATTATTATCAGCATCTTTTAAAACCAATTCTTTTTTGTATTCGTGATTTTCTCTAAGTCCTGAACTTTGTAAAACTTTTTCTAAAATCATTTCTCCCCAAGTACCTTGAGTTTTATTTTCACCCTTTAACGCATTTGTTAATCTAAGTGCTTCTTCGCTTATTTGAATATTTAAGTCTTTTAAAGATTTTATTTGGGTGCTTAGCTCAGTTCTATCTTTGCTTTCTTTATCATAAACATCTTCAACTTTTTTTCTAAAGTCTACGATTTGCTCTTTAAAAGGATTTAGAAGTATGTTTAAATTTTCCGTATTACTCTTAGAAAATTTCTTTGAGTTATCTTCTAGGATTTGATTTGCTAAAAGTTTAAATTCTTTATTTAATTCTTCTTTATTTTCTTTTAAAAAGTTTATTTTTTCATTTAAAGAAGAATTTTGTTCATCAAGTTTTGTGCTAAGAATTCCAAGCTCTTTTTCATTTTCAATATTTCTTGATTCAAGTCTAGCCTTATCTTTATTTAGGCTTAAATTTTGCACCTCTAAAGCTTCAAGCTTTTGCTTAAACCTTGTACTTTCCAAAATGTTTAGATTTTGTATTTCTCTTTTTTTCATAGAAAAGAAAAACGCAATAAAAGCTAGGATAAAACAAAGTGCTAATAAACTAATAACAAGGATACTCAAATTCATACTCCTTTTTTAATTGCCAAAAATTAGCCTAAAATCTTTTTGACAGCTTCATTTATTCTTTTACCATCAGCCACACCAGCTAAATCTTTTGAAGCAAGCCCCATGACCTTGCCCATATCTTTTAGACTACTTGCTCCAACTTTAGAAATAATCTCTTTGATTTTTTGGCTTAACTGGGCATCACTTAATTGTTTAGGTAAATAATGCTCAAAGATTTTGATTTGCTCTTCTTCAACGATTTGTAAATCTTCTCTATTTGCATCTTTGTATTGCACGGCAGCTTCTTGTCTTTGCTTGATACCTTTTTGGATTAGCTTTATAACATCTCCATCATTTAAATCTTTTCGCTCATCAACTTCGATTTGTTTTATCATGGTATTTATCGCTCTTATGCTATCTCTTTTTTTGACTTCTTTTGCTCTCATAGCATCTTTTAAATCGCTTTTTAAAATTTCTTTTAAACTCATTCTTATTCCTTTTTGATTTTTTCTAACTTCACTTATAAGTTTATATAAAACTCTATTTAAAACTTTCTTGAAGCTGGGCAAGTTCCAAAAATTGCTCTATTTTTTGCTCATAAGTCTCTTCAGTAACTTGGAGCTCTTGTCCTAGTTTTGATATTCCTATTTCTTCATAATACTTAGGATTTTCTAAAAAGGACTTTAACTCTTTAATCTTTTCTTCAAGATTTTGTATTTCTTTCTCCAAGCTTTCATAAAGTCTTTTTTCTTTATACGTTAATTGGGTTTTTACTTTTTCTTGGATATTTTCTTTTTTAGGTACTTTTGTTGTATTAATATTTTGCTCTTTTGCAAAAGCTTGAAATGATTTTAGCTCTTTTTCTTCTTCTAAATATGAAGAATATCCCTCATGGCTTTCTATTATTTTGCCTTGTTCTTGAAAAATAAATAACTTACTTGCGACTTTATCTACAAAATATCTATCATGACTAACAAAAATCAAAGCCCCTTGAAAGTTTTGCAAAAATTGCTCTAAAATATTAATCGTTGGAATATCCAAATCATTCGTAGGTTCATCCAAAATCAAACAATCCATATTTTTTGTAAACAAAAGTGCAAGGGCAACTCTATTTTTTTCACCACCACTTAAAACACCTAGTTTTTTATCAAGGTATTCTTTGGGAAATAAGAAATTTTTTAAGTAGCCATAAACATGCATAGATTTACCATCATTTAGATAAACTCTATCTCCGCCATTTGGACAAAAAATCTCCATTAAGTTTTTGGAATTATCAAGCATTTTTCTTTGCTGGTCAAAATATCCTATCTTAAAATCACCTTTTTTGATAAGCCCTGAATCTATCTTTTCTTCGCCTAGTAAAATCTTGAGTAAGGTTGATTTTCCACTTCCGTTTGCACCAACTATAGCTATCACATCTTTTTGGACAATTCTAGTGCTAAAATCATTTATTAGCTCTTTATCACCTAGTTTTTTGCTTATATTCTTAAGCTCAAAAAGCATTTTTTTCTTAGATAAACTTTTTTGATTTTGGAAGTTTTTTTGCTCTCTTTGAAGGTCTAGACTTATTTTATTTATTTTTGCAGGGTTTGTTTTGATTTGTTTTTTCAGCTCAAAATACTTAGCTTTTCTTAGCTCATTTCTTTTTCTTCTAGCAGTAACTCCGCCTTGCATCCAGTGCGCTTCTGCTTTGTAAGCTTTGATTAGATTTTGGTGGTCTTTTTGCATAGCTTGTAAAAGCTCTTGTTTTTGCTCAAGATACTGGGTATATCCGCCATTAAATTTTCTTAAATTTCCCCCATCAATTTCTATAATATTTGTAGCTAAGCTATTTATAAAATACCTATCATGACTTATAAAAAGTAAGGTAAAATCTTCTTTTAAAAGCATTTGTTCTAAAAATTCAATCATATAAACATCAAGATGATTTGTAGGCTCATCAAGCAAAAGGACATCAGGCTTGTTTAGCAAAAGCCCAGCAAGTCCTACTCTTCTTTGTTCTCCTCCACTTAAAAGTTCAATATCATTATCTTCATAAATCTTTAAGTCAAATTCTTTTAGTATTCTTTGAACTTTGTTTTCTAAATCCCAAGCATTGTGAAAATCAAGATAAGAAGCAAGGTCAGCTTGCTCATTTAAAAGTGTTTTATTTTCATAGTCTTCACTTAGTAAAATAGATATTTCTTCGTATCGTTTTTTAGCATTTTTAAGTTCAAATAATTCTTCTTCGATGGCTTGTTTTACTGTAAAATTTGGCTTAAATTTTGGAGCTTGGTCTAGCATTTTTATTTTTATAGACTTGTCAATAGCCATCTCTCCGCTATCAGCTTGCACTTGCTTCATAATGATTTTAAAAAGCGTAGATTTTCCTTGTCCATTTTGTCCTAATAGGCAAATTCTTTGCTTTGCTTGAAGGGTAAAATTGACATCTTTTAGGATAATTTTTATGTCATATTGC
>JAACJU010000002.1:198452-201080 GCA_021378565.1 Arcobacter sp. LC1
GCTTTGCTTGAAGGGTAAAATTGACATCTTTTAGGATAATTTTTATGTCATATTGCTTTGAAATATTTTGTAAATCTATTAATGCCATGTATGTTTTTCTTTTTTAAAATCTGCTTTATTTTAAGAGAATACCTTCTTAATCAATAATTTAAACAGAATTATTTAGTTGATTTTGTTTGTTAATTTTATTTTTTATAATACCTTATCTAAGGTCAAAATTTGCTTTAGCGATAATAAAAAAGCTTAAGTTAAAACAAAGATATTAATTTTAAGCAAAGTAAACATAAGCTATTATTAAAGATATCAGAAAGTATCATAAAATGGAGTAAAGACAATGAAAGCAGAAGCAATAAGATTTGAAGATTTTCTAGTTGAAAAAAATGCAAGATTTATGATACCTGTATATCAAAGAAATTATGATTGGAAAGAAGCGCATTGTCTAAAGCTTTTTAATGATATAGAAAGCATTCATAAAGAAAAAAGAATAAATCATTTTATTGGCTCAATAGTTGATATTTCAAATTCTGATTTTGTATCATTAAAAGAGTTTGTTATTATTGATGGACAGCAAAGAATCACAACTGCAATGCTATTTTTAAAAGCCTTGCAAAACTCAACAAATAGCGAAGATTTAAAAGATGAGATTCAAGAAGATTTTCTCACAAATAAAAGACAAAATGATGAAAATAAATTAAAGTTAAAACCTATAAAAAAAGATGATTTAACTTTTGAAAAGCTAATTAAAAATAATTTGGAAAATATAAATGAAGAATCAAAAATCTTTAAAAATTATACATATTTTTTAAAAAGAATTGATTCATCAGATTTTGATGCGAAAGACTTATTTCAGGCATTCAAAAGATTGTGGGTGGTTCTTGTTCGCCTAACAAGAGGAGAAGATGATCCACAGCTAATATTTGAAAGTATTAATTCTACTGGGCTTGGTTTATCCGAAGCAGATTTGATTAGAAATTTTATTTTAATGGATAAAGAGGCTAAAGAGCAAGAGTATCTATTCGATAATTATTGGTCTGTGATTGAAGAGAATTTAAAAAATAATAATGATTATATTTCTAGCTTTTTCTATCATTATTTGATAATGAAAAGGAGCAAAGCAGTTAAACAAAGAGATGTCTATGTTGAATTTAAAGAATATATTAACGAAAAAAATGCTTCTACGGAAGAAATATTACAAGATATTTTAGATTTTTCAAAAATATATAAAAAGTTTTTAAGTGAAGGAAATGAAGAAAATAAAGGAATAGAGCAACATTTAAAAAATATTAGAGAACTTAAAATTACAGTTTCTTATCCTTATTTGATGGATATATTTGCTTTGCATGAGAATGATAAAATATTAAGTGAAGTCATAGTAGATGTTTTAAAAATAGTAGAAAGTTATATAATTAGAAGACTTATTGTTGGTCAACCTACAAATGTTCTATATGAAGTTTTTATGACTTTAGCAAGAGATATTAAAAAATTAAAAAATTACTCAGACGAGAAATATTTTGAGTATTTTTCATATGTATTATGTACAAAACAAGGTCGTGCTGAATTTCCAAACGATGAAGAGTTTAAAGCTCAGTTTATTAGTAAAAATATATATCAAAACAAATCATGTAAATATATTCTCAAAGAAATTGAAAACTATCAAAATAAAGAAAAAGTTGATGTTAACGAAGATGTAACTATTGAGCATTTTATGCCACAAACTTTGACAAAAGAATGGGAAAAAACTTTGGGAGATAATTGGCAAAATATTTATATTAAATATCTACATACTCTAGGAAATATTTCATTAACAGGATACAATTCAGAACTTAGCAATAAACCTTTTGAGGTAAAAATCAAAGAGTTATCCTCTAGTAAATTAGAATTAAATAAATATTTTATGAAATACGATACATGGAATGAAGAAAATATAATAGATAGGGCTACAAAGATTTTTGAAGATATTGCTATTAAAATGTGGAAATTTCCTATAATAAGTGACGAAATTCAAAACTCCTGTGAAACAACATATTCTATATATGATAACGTAGATTTAAGTGGCACAATTCCTATAAAATTTTCATTTTATGAAGAACACAATATAGATGCGTGGATTATATTTTTAATTGAATTTTTATTAGAATTAAAAGTAAGAGATTTTGAAAAATTTAAGTTATTAGTAGAAGATGATGCTGACAAGCGAATTAAAAAAATTATTGGTAAAAATAAAGATTTTTTTATAAGAGGTATAGAACTAGATAAAAATATTTACATAGAATCCAATGCAAGTGCAAATAAAATACTCTCAAATATAAAATTTATTTATGATTTTTTGGAGATTAAAGAGCCACATTTAAGCTATACTAAAAGAATAAGTTTAAGGAAAAAACGATTATTCATAGCTCGAGAAAAAAACTGATTGATAAATTATGTTCAAGTTTTTTTCAAAATACATAAAACACCAAAATTCTAAAACTAATTTTAAAAATAACAAATATTGACAGCTATCAAAAATACTTTATAAACACTTTAGTAAGTTTTAGCTAGAATACTTAAAAATTTACTATTTATGGAGTATGAACTTATGGAATTTGATGCAAAAAAGCAAGACGGAGCAAATGTCTTAGTAAAAGC
>JAACJU010000020.1 GCA_021378565.1 Arcobacter sp. LC1
GGAGGTTCAAAATAAATGGAAAAACTCAAGTCAAGAAATTGGCCTGAAATTTATCCACAACTATGCATATTTTTCAGTGAAATTATGGAAAAATATACAAAATAGATGAAAGATGTTGATGGATTTACACAGTTTAGTTTACGGTCTTTTGAAATATTTCAAAATAAATTTTTATTTAAATATCTTTATCTTGAAATATCTTTCATCTAGCTTTTCATGTATATTTTCTTTTTGCAACTCTATCGTATTGTAAAAATTTTTCCATTTAAAAAATATTTTATAATTAAGCTATAATCGAATGTTTTGTAAGATTGTTTTTCACAATCCCTTTTTTCCTAACACAACACCGATGGTTTTGAAGATAATTTTAAATTCAAGCATTAAACTCCAATGTTTTATATAATATAAATCATACATAAGTTTTTGCCTTGCATCATTAATATTTGAGCCATAAGGATACATAACTTGCGCCCATCCTGTGATGCCAGGTCTTACTAAATGTCTTTCGTTGTAATAAGGAATTTCATCTTCATAATCTTTAACCAAAATACTCCATTCCGCTCTTGGCCCTATGAGGTGCATTTCATTTTTTAAAATATTTATAGCTTGTGGTATTTCATCTATTCTAGTTTTTCTCATAAATTCACCAAGAGGATAAACTCTAGTATCACCTTTTTTTGTATATGGGTCATGATAGGAATTTTCATGCATAGTCCTAAATTTTACACAAGTAAATTCTTGATTATTTATCCCAAGTCTACTTTGTTTAAAAAACAAATTTCCAGGACTTTGCTTTTTGATTTTTACTCTTATAAGAGGAAGCAATAGGGCTTGAATAAGAAGCAAAAAAATACAAGCGACATAATCAACACATCTTTTTTGAAAATACTGCCAAGGGTTAAAAGCTTTAATATTGCTTAAAAATCTTATATTTTCTTGACCACCTAGGGCATCTGGAATATAACATTTTTGCAGATAAATCTCTAAAAAATTTTCTAGATTATAGAAATTCACTTTTTTTTCAAATTGTAAATTTGTAAGAAATTTTATAAGTTCACTTGGTAATTTTTCCATAGTATTTAAAAGTATAATTTCATAATCTCCTAAACTAAGAAGTGCTAAAAGTTTTTTTATTGTTTCTTTTGAGTTTTTATTTTCATAAGATACATGCTCAAAGTGTTTAAATTTTTTGGCTAGTCTTTGTTTTTCTAAGTCTGTAAAATTATAGCTTGTCCCTAGAATTATCATAAATATTTTTACCTATTAATATTAAATTTATTGAAATTTTAGCATAAAATAGTTCAAAAGCTTATAAAATTTATATAAATATTTGAGTGTTATATGAATATGTTTTATAAGTCATAAAGATAAAATTAAAATTTTAAAATATAAAAATATGGGAGTTTGAAATCCTAAAGCCCAAGGGCTAAGCCTTGAGTTTTAAAATTTTGTATTTGTATTTATTTATCTGAAATATAAGCATTACCTAGATACCAAATTGCGAAGTTGTCGCAACTCCAGCCTTTGATATTTGCTTTTACTAAAGAAGGTTGATTATAGTAATAAATCGGAATAGTTATATATTGTGCTTCTAATAATTTTTCAGCGTCATACATAGCTTTATCTCTAGTAGTTCCCTCAGTTGTTTTTGCTTTGTGGATTAGCGCGTCATATTTTGGGCTATCCCATTGAAAATAATTATAAGGTGAAAATGAAGTAAATAAATCAAGCATAGTCATAGCATCATTATAATCACCTATCCAACCATCTCTAGTGATTTGGAAATTATGATGAATTCTAGTATTTAAAAATACTGCCCATTCTTGATTTTTAAGAGTTACATTTATCCCCAAATTTGTTTTCCACATCGCTTGAATAGCTTCAGCTATTGCTTTATGCCCTTTATTTGTATTATAAAGAACTTCCATAACTGGAAAACCTTTTCCACCTGGATATCCTGCTTTTGCAAGATCTTCTTGTGCTTCTTTTATGTTTCCTTGTATTGGAATACCATAAGCCCCAGCTGTATGTCTAAAGCTTTTTCCTGTAGAATCATTTGGTCCAACAGGCACAAATCCTGTAGCAATAGTTTGTCCACCTTTAGCTACTTTTTCAACTAAAAGTTTTTTGTTTATTGCAAGTGTAAGAGCTTTTCTTACATTGATATTATTCAATGGCGGTTTTTGCATATTTAAATCATAATAATAAGTTCCAACTTTTGGAAATACATGATAAGTTGGATCTTCAATTTTTCTTTTTGCAATTTCTTGAAGAGGAAGTTCTGTTACGATATTAACTTCATTATTATCATAAGCAACAAGTGCAGTCTCATCATTTACTATCATTACGAAAGTTACTTTTTTAAGTTTAACATTTGCTTTATCCCAATAATAAGGATTTGGTTTAAGCACAATATTTGAATTTAGTTTGTAAGAACTTAAAACAAAAGGTCCATTTGATACGACAATATTTGGATTAGTCGCCCAAGTATCAGGTTTTTTTTCTACTACATCTTTTCTGACTGGCATAAAAATATCAGTTGCTGTTAGGCTCAAAAAGTATGGAGTCGGAGCAACTAGTGTAACTTGTAAAGTATAATCATCAAGTGCTTTTATTCCTATATCATCTCTTGGAGCTTTTCCTTCAAAAAATGCTTTAGTTCCTTTTATATAGAAGTATTGATTTGAATGCTTAGCACCTGTTTTTGGATCAACACCTCTTATCCAAGAATATCTATAATCACTTGCAGTTACACTTTTTCCATCAGACCATTTTGCATCTTTTCTTAAATGGAAAGTATAAACTGTTTTATCAGCAGATACATCAACAGAAGTTGCTCCTGCAAATATAACTTTTCCATTTTTACCTTTTCTAGTTAATCCTTCAAAAGTATTATTAGTAACTATACCTCCAGGTATTCCTATGACTAGTTGCGGATCAATACTTTTTGGTTCACCTGAAAGGTTAAAAGTAAGTTCTTGAACTGGTTTGCTGGTTGTAGCATTTGTGTCAGCTGTTTTGCTTTGTTCTTGTTTCTTTTGGTTACAAGCAGTCAAAGAAAATACAAGCAACACACAAGTTAAACTAAGTAAAATTTTTTTCATTTGATATCTCCATATTTTTTTAAATTTAAAATCACCTTATTCTAGGCTAGTTTGAACTAGCCTAGAATTCTCAACTTAGTTATATTCTTAGTATTATAAAAACTAAAAATATAACTTAAGTTTACCATTGTATGGACTTATTCTATCTTTAATAAAATTAAATTTTTATTAAATAATAATCAGATTTTAATAAATTCCAATTAAATTTAAAATTTATTTTTTAGCTTCTATATATGAATTTCCAAAGTACCAAACTCCAAAACTATTAACAGTCCAGTTATGAACATTTGCTTTTATCAATTCTATACCAGTATAATAATAAATCGGCATAGTTACATAAGAATCATGCAAGATCTTTTCAGCCTTTGCCATATCTTCATCTCTTTGTGGACTTGCTTTTAAACCTTTTGCTTCGGTTATTAACTTATTAAATATTTTGCTATCAGGATTTTTTCCATTAATTCCAGGTTTCCATCCTGTATCATTATTGGCTGAATATGAAGCAAATAAATCCAAAAATGTCATAGGATCAGAATAATCAGCTATCCAACCTTCTCTTGCTATTTGGAAGTCTTCGTGAGTTCTTTTGCTTAAAAATACTGCCCATTCTTCATTTTGTAGTTTAACATGTATTCCAAGATTTTTCTTCCACATAGCTTGAATAGCTTCAGCGATAGATTTATGCCCTTTACCTGTATTATAACTTATGGTTAGTTCTGGAAAGCCTTTACCATTTGGATACCCAGCTTTTGCTAAAAGTGTCTGAGCTTCTTTTATTTTAGCTGTTATGCTTACCCCATAATCTCCATTAATTTTTCTAAAATCTTTACCACTAGAATTTTTTATACCAAATGGAACAAAACCAGTTGCAGGTAACTGAGATGCTTTTGTAATATTTTTTACAATTTTTTCTCTATCAATTGCCAAAGATAAAGCTTTTCTAACATCTATCTTATTAAGTGGTTTTACATTTATATTAAAATCATAATAATAATCCCCAAGCATTGGCAATACGTGAAAAGTTGGATCTTCTATTTTTCTTTTTATTATGTCTTGTACTGGTAAACCTGTAATTGAAAGTTTGTTATTGTCATATGCTACAAGTGCAGTCGATAAATCTACTAGCATTTTAAAATCAATTGTTTGAATTTTAACATTTGCTTTGTCCCAATAGCATGGGTTTGGTTTTAGTATAATTTCACTATTTAATTTATGCTTAGTCATAATAAAAGGACCATTTGAAATATTATCTTTTGGATTTTGTGACCAAGTATCAGGATTTTTTGCTACCATATCAGCACGAACTGGCATATAAGGTCCCGTAGCAGTTAGTCCAAGAAAATAAGCAGTTGGTTGTGATAGAGTAACTTGCAAAGTATATTTATCAAGAATTTTTATACCAACATCTGCCTTTTTGCCCTTTTTGTAATTGTATGCTTTTGCACCTTTTATATAATAAAATTGGTAAGCATAATCAGCCGCTAAACTAGGGCTAATGCCTCTTAGCCAAGCATATTTATAATCACTCGCAGTTACGCTTTTACCATCAGACCATTTTGCATCTTTTCTTAAAGAAAAAGTATAAGTTAAGTTATCTTTTGAAATTTTCCAAGAAGTTGCTCCAGCTGGTATAAGCTTACCACTTTTATCTTGTCTTACTAGACCTTCGTACATATTGTTTATTACATTACCACCAGCACTTCCATCATTTAATTGCGGATCAAGTGTTTTTGGTTCAGCACCTAGATTAAATACAATCTCTTTTTTTACTTTTGAAATTACTTTACTTGTTGAGTTATTCTTCGTGGCTCCACTTTTGTTTCCGCTCTTACTTCCACAAGCACTTAACATAACAACTGTTAAACTTGCACACACTAATACTAAAATCTTTTTCATCTGGTTTCTCCTTAGTTTTATGATTTTGAAACTAACATCTAAACATTATGCTTAGATGTTAGTAAAATGCCAAGTAGATACTAAAAAAATATAAAAATTCTAAAACAATGGTACAAATTTTATTTTTTAGCCCCTATATATGAATTTCCAAAATACCAAACTCCAAAATTATTACAAGTCCAGTTGTGAATATTTGCTTTCACTAAAGCTGGTTGAGTATAATAATAAATTGGCATAGTCACATAAGAATCATGTAAAACTTTTTCAGCTTTACTCATATCTTCATCTCTTTTTGGACTTGCTTTTAGATTTTTTGCTTCACTTATTAAAGTATTAAATATTTTGCTATCAGGATGTTTTCCATTATATGGTTTCCAATCTGTATAATTATATGTTGAATAAGAAGTAAATAAATCCAAAAATGTCATAGGGTCAGAATAATCAGCTACCCAACCATCTCTTGCTATTTGGAAATCTCCATGAATTCTTTTACTTAAAAATACTGCCCATTCTTGGTTTTGTAATTTAACATTTATTCCTAGATTTTTCTTCCACATAGCTTGAATAGCTTCAGCGATAGCTTTATGTCCCAAGCTTGTATTATAACTTATAATTAATTGAGGAAAACCTTTACCATTTGGATAACCAGCTTTTGCTAAAAGAGCTTGTGCCTCTTTAACCTTGGCAGTTTTACTCACTCCATAATCTCCTATACTTTTTCTAAAATCTTTACCAACGGAATTGTTGATACCAAATGGAACAAAACCACTAGCTGGTATTTGAGATGCTCTTGTAATATTTTTTACAATTTGTTCTCTATTTATACTCAAAGATAGTGCTTTTCTAACGTCTAATTTATCAAGTGGTTTTACCTTTGTATTAAAGTCATAATAATAAACTCCAAGCATTGGCAATACATGAAAAGTTGGGTCTTCTATTTTTCTTTTTATTATGTCTTGAACTGGTAAATCCACCAAAACTGAGATTTTGTTATTATCATATGCAACAAGCGCAGTTGATGAATCAGTTAGCATTTTAAAATTAAGATTTTTAATCTTAATATTTTTCTTATTCCAATAATACGGATTTGGTATTAGCCCAATAGTACTATTCATTTTGTATTCATTTATTACAAAAGGTCCATTTGAAATATTTTCTTTTGGATTTTGTGACCAAGTATCAGGATTTTTTGCTACCATATCAGCACGAACTGGCATATAAGGTGCACTAGCAGTTAGCCCAAGAAAATAAGCTGTCGGTTTTTGCAGAGTAACTTGCAAAGTATATTTATCAAGAACTTTTATACCAACATCAGCTTTTTTAGCTTTTTTATCAAAATATGCTTTTGCATTTTTTATATAAAAAAATTGATAAGAATAATCAGATGCTACTTTAGGATCAACCCCTCTTAACCAAGCGTATTTATAATCGCTCGCAGTTACATTTTTTCCATCAGACCATTTTGAAGCTTTTCTAAGATAAAAAGTATAAACTAGATTATCTTTTGAAATTTTCCAAGAAAGCGCCCCTGCTGGCATAAACTTTCCGCTTTTATCTTGTCTTGTTAATCCTTCGTATGTATTGTCAATAACAATAGCACCAGGAATTCCAGTATTTAATTGTGGATCAAGCGTTTTTGGCTCAGCCCCTAGATTAAATACAATCTCTTGTTTTACCTGTGTAGTTGCAACTTTTTTGGAACTACTTTTTTTGCTTCCGCAAGCACTTAACATAACTATTGCTAAACTAGCAAGAACTAATACTAAAATCTTCTTCATTTATTTCTCCTTGTTTTTTGTGTTTTTCTTCTTTACTTTCTAAGATAGTTTAAAATTATAAGTCGCCTAAGCAACTATTTTACATAAAATCACTTGAAAAATGACAAGCTACAAAATGTTCTTTTTTAACTTCTTTAAATTCAGGTTCGCTTTTTGCACAAATTTCTTTGGCATACTTGCACCTTGTTCTAAACCTACAACCACTTGGAGGGTTTAGCGGACTTGGTACATCTCCTTTTAAAATCTCTCTTTTAGATTTCTTACTTAAAATTGGATCTGCAATTGGGATTGATGATAATAAAGCGCTAGTATAAGGATGAATTGGTTTATTATACAACTCATCAGCATTTGCAATCTCCATCATTTTACCAAGATAAAGCACACCAATTCTATCTGAGATATGTTTTACCATAGATAAATCATGCGCTATAAAAAGATAAGTCAAGCCAAATTCTTTTTGCAAATCTTGAAGCATATTCATAACTTGCGCTTGAATTGACACATCAAGTGCACTAATTGGCTCATCACAGATTATAAACTCAGGATTTACAGCTAGCGCTCTTGCTATTCCTACTCTTTGTCTTTGTCCACCTGAGAACTCATGGGGGTATCTGCTAGCATGTTCTTTGCTAAGTCCTACGATTTTTAACAGTTCAAAAATTCGCTCTTGTCTTTTGAGACCTTTTGCGAGTTTGTGAATATCTAACGCTTCACCAATAATATCAGAAATTGTCATTCTAGTATTTAAAGAAGCATAAGGATCTTGAAATATCATTTGAATTTTTTTTCTGTATTGCTTTAAATCTTTTTCTTTTAATTTTGCTAAATCAACACCTTTATAAAGCACTTGCCCAGAAGTTGGTTTGTAAAGCCTTATTATGCTCCGTCCAGTAGTTGATTTTCCGCATCCACTTTCACCAACAAGCCCAAAGGTTTCACCTTTTTTTATATAAAAGTTAAGTCCGTCAACAGCCTTTAAGTGTGAAGTTTTCTTTACAAAAAAACCTCTACTTTTTGAAAAGTATTTTGTTAGTCCTTTTATTTCTAAAAGTATTTCATCATTATTTTGCTTCATTTCTGACTCCACCTTTTAGATTGATTTTTGGTGCATCTTCATCATGCAACCAACATGAAACTCTGTGATTTTTACTGGTTTCATAATAAGGAGGCAAGGAATCAAAACAAATATTCATAGCCCACTCACATCTGCTAGCAAAAGCACATCCTTTTGGAGGACGAAGCAAATCAGGAGGACTTCCTTCGATTGGTATAAGTTTTTCTTGTTGTGTTGGTTTTGGAATAGATCTTAAAAGTCCTATAGTATAAGGATGCTTTGGTTCATAAAAAATCTCTTCAGCAGTTCCTTGCTCCATAATCATCCCACCATACATCACCAAAATTTTTGAACACAAATCAGCAACTACTCCTAAATCGTGAGTAATTAAAATAATTGAAGTATTAAGCTTTTCTTTTAAATCTTTCATTAAGTCCAAAATTTGTGCTTGAATAGTAACATCAAGCGCAGTTGTTGGCTCATCTGCAATAAGTAAATCAGGTTTACAGCTTAACGCAATCGCTATCATTACTCTTTGTCTCATACCACCTGAAAATTCATGCGGATATGCCTTTAGTCTGCTTTTAGCAGATGGTATTCCAACAAGTTCTAAAATCTCAATAGCCTTTTGTTTAGCCTGTGATTTATTAACTTTTTGGTGTCTTAAGATACTTTCCATTATTTGATTTCCTATGGTATGCACAGGATTTAGTGAAGTCATGGGGTCTTGAAAAATCATAGCAATTTCATTTCCTCTTATATTCATAATCTCTTTTTTGCTAAGCTTTAAAAGGTTTCTATCTTTAAAAATAATTTCTCCACTTTTTATCTTACCAGGGTCTTGAATAAGTCTCATAATAGACATAGAACTTATACTTTTTCCACTTCCACTCTCACCAACAATTCCTATAGCTTCACCTTTGTTTACAGTATAGCTAATTCCTCTTACTGCTTGGATTTCGCCTAGATGGGTAAAAAAAGATGTTCTCACATCTTTTAATTCTAATAATATTTCTGCATTTTTAGTATTAGTACTAGTATTAATTTTTTCTGTATTTTCCATCTTATTTCCTTAACCTTGGATCTAGGCTATCTCTTAATCCGTCACCTAAAAAGTTAAAAGCTAACATTGCTATTGAGATTGCCAAAGATGGATAAAGTAGTTGCTCTGGATACGTTTGGATACTTCCTAAAGCGTCACTTGCTAGTGTTCCCCAAGATGCTTGAGGCGCGCTAACTCCAAGCCCAATAAAACTTAAAAATGCTTCAGTAAAAATTGCACTTGGTATCATCATAGTTAAAGATACAATTATAGGTCCCATAGCATTTGGAATAATATGCTTTAATAAAATCCTAGTTGTACTAGCTCCTAAAGTTTTGGCTGCAAAAACATATTCTTGCTGTTTTATAACCAAAGCTTGACCTCTTACAATCCTTGCCATATTTACCCAAAAAGTAAGACCAATGGCTAAAATAATCGTCTTAAGCCCAGGGGCAATTATAACCATAAGCAAAATAACATATAAAAGCAAAGGAATAGTGCTTATAGTATCCATAACTCTCATCATAACTGCGTCAACCTTACCACCTAAATATCCCGAAATTCCTCCATATAAAACACCTATTAAAAAATTGACTAAACTAGCTACAAAACCAACAATCAAAGATATTCTAGCTCCATAGATTACTCTTATAAGAGTATCTCTTCCGTGGGTGTCTGTCCCTAACCAATGTGTTTTATTAGATACTCTGTCAATTGGCTTTATTTCTTTACCATTCACTAAAAGTTGAAATTTTTGTATGTTAGGATCTTTCATAGCTAATCTTGCATTTTTAAAATCTAAAACTACATTCAAACCAGATATTTTATAGTCCTTTTCGTAAGTTGTATAATTTACACTTTTTGGATTAAGCAATTTGATAAAATGTCCATTTCTTGTAATCTTATAGATTCTATATTCAGGATGAACATAAACAAAATCATTTTTACTTACTTGGTAGACATTTAGTCTTGAAGGTAAATTTCCCATATTTAAGTTTTCATCACTATAATTATATTTTGAAATTACAGGTCCAAAAATAGCTGTAAAAATTAATAAAATTATTACAATCAAACCTAAAATTGATAATTTATTTTTTCTAAGCCTTCTCCACGCATCTTGCCAATAAGTTAAGCTTGGCCTTGTTAAGACTTCTTCTTCTTCAACTTTTACGGCTTTTTCCCATTTTTTATCTATCTTTTTATCCATCATTTTACCTTTAATCGTGCAATTGTATTCTAGGATCTATTAGGATATAAACAATATCAACCAAAAAGACCATCAAAATATAAAACCCAGCAAACATAATAGTTATTCCTAAAATAACTGTATAATCCCTGTTGGTAACACTTTGGACAAAATATTGTCCCATACCTGCTATTGCAAAAATCTTTTCAGTTACAAAAGAACCAGTTAAAATAGCCGCAACCATAGGTCCCATATAAGTAATGACAGGGATTAAGCTATTTTTTAAAGCATGTTTAAAAATAACAACAAATTCACTTAAACCTTTTGCTCTTGCCGTCCTTATATAATCTTGATGCAAAACTTCAAGCATGGATGAGCGCATAAGCTTGGCGACAAAGGCTAGGGCAAAGGCACTCAAAGAAATCGTGGGGCCAATATAGCCTTTCCAATCATTTAGGCCAAAGGCGGGCAGTATTTTGAACTTTGCCGAAAAAAGAAAAATAATAAAAGTAGCTATAACAAAACTAGGAATAGTAACTCCTAAAGTTGATATAATACTTACAATATAATCTTGCCATTTACCTTGTTTTAACGCTCCAAGCATTCCAAGTGGAATACCTATTATTAAAACAGAAAGGATAGCTAAACCACCAATAGAAGCTGAGGCTGGAAAACCTAGCTTAATAAGTTCAGTTACTTGAACACCTACTTTTTGAAACGAAGGGCCAAAGTTAAAAGTAAGAACTCCTTTTAAATAATCAATATATTGCATGAATAAAGGCTCATTTAAATGATATTTTGCATTTAATGCTTGGATTATTTCAGGCGGTAAAGGTTTTTCTCTTGTAAAAGGACCTCCTGGTATAGCGTGCATCAGAAAAAATGTTGCTGTGATTACCACTAAAAGCGTAAACAACATTTGAATCAATCTTTTAAAAATAAATCTACTCATCTTACTCCTTTTAAAATTGATTTAAAAAACATATAAAATATACTACTATAACTTGTCTAAAAATAAGATGTTTAACTTTGCTTAAGTAAAATATTTACTCTAAGAAGTTCAAATATAAGCATTAAAGAAAATTTTGCTAAAATATTATGTAAATAATATATGAATTTAAAATATTAGGTTGTTGCATGGAAATTATAGAACTATTTCAAAAATTACTAAGATTTAAATCTTTAACGCCAGATGATGATGGGGCTTTTGATTTTATAGAAAAATATTTAGGAAGCCAATGGACTTGCATAAAAGTGGATATTGGTGATACGAAAAATCGTTTTTTTTATAAAAAATTTGGCAAAGCTATAAAAGGCTCTCAAAATTTTGAGCATTATTGTTTTGCTGGCCATATTGATGTCGTGCCTTTAGGGGAGGGTTGGAGTGTTGATGCTTTTGAGGCAAAAATACAAAATGATATTATCGTGGCTCGTGGTTCGCAAGATATGAAATCAGGGCTTGCTGCTTTTTTGCATGCTTGCAAGAACACTAAACCAAAAGATGATTTTGATGGAGTTCTTTCGATTTTGCTTACAAGTGATGAAGAAGGTGAGGGGACAAATGGAACTATTAAAGTTTTAGAGCATTTAAAAGAAATAAATTTTTTGCCAAATTATTGCCTTGTGGCAGAGCCCACTTGTGAAGAAGTTTTTGGAGACAGCATTAAAATAGGAAGAAGAGGAAGCATAAACGGAGTTTTGACAATAAAAGGCAAACAAGGACATGCAGCATATCCTAGAAAATGTATAAATCCCGTGCATTTATTTGCGCCAATTCTAGCCAAAATTGCGGGGCATGATTTGGACAAAGCAGATGAGCATTTTGAGGCAAGTAAAATAGTAATTACTGATATTAGAGCTGGACTTGAAGTTACAAATGTAACTCCATCAACTTGCAAGGTAATGTTTAATGTGCGAAATTGCCCTAAAACTACAAAAGAAGTGCTGGATGATTTTTTAAGAGAATGTTTAAAAGGACTTGATTATGATTTGGAATTACGACAAGGCTCATATCCTTTTTTGACTAATACAAATTCAAAAGTTATCAAAATCTTAGAAAAAGCTATAAAAGATATTTTATGGTTAGAGACAAAACATTCAACCGCAGGAGGTACATCAGACGCTAGGCATTGCTCTGCTTTTGGTATAGACTCTATCGAGTTTGGAGTAAGAAATGACACCATTCACGCTGTCGATGAGCGAGTTTATGTAAAAGATGTTGAAGATTTAAATGAAGTTTTTATTGAGTTTATAAAAAATATTTAAAATTTAGTTATGATTATAAAATTTTCATTATATAAAAAAGCTAGTCAAAGCAAAATAATCTTTAGAAATTTTTGCCCTAGTTAGTTTAAGAAGTTCATTATTTTCCAAAGTTTTATTTAATTTTTGTGATATTTCTTCTGTGTAATTTGGGTTTTTGTTTCTTTAAAAAATAGCGAAGCACGACAAGTGAAATAAAATTACCAATAGTATGAAATTTATCTTTTATATTTTATCTACAGTAAGACAACTTATTGATAGGATTTTAGTTATGATTTTAGGAAAGCAAGTGAAGTGTAAAGAAGCAGATGATTTGTTTGCTAATCCAAAAGAAATGTACACAAAAAAACTTCTAAATGCTATACCTAAACTTTAGTTAAATAATATTTTAAAGTTTATCTTGAAAGGTTTAAAGATAAACTTTTTTAAGGTATTAATAGGGTAAGTAGAAAAAAGAAAATATTTTGAATAATACTCAGTTGAAATAAGTAATACTTTACAGATTGTAAAGTATCTACTAAATTTTTATTTTAAATACAAAGCTCCGAAAATATTAAAATTTAATTTTACCAGCAATATCTTTGTAAGATATCTTTGTAAGCATCTATTCTTCTATCTCTAAAAAATGGCCAAATATCACGGATTTCTTTGCTTTGTTTTAAATCAAGCTTAGCATAAACAATCTCTTCTT
>JAACJU010000021.1 GCA_021378565.1 Arcobacter sp. LC1
TTGGAATTATTCTCTCATATTCAGGAAAAGTTCCATTTATTAGCTTTGTAAAAAATTGTTTACCTTCTGAAGATATAATTAGATTAGTTTCATCATAAGATATACTAATTTCATCTAAAAAAAGTTTTTGTATTTCTATAATTGCTTTTTTTGGAATTATAATCTTTGCAGTTTCATTTGAAAAATTTTGCATATATGATATAGCTAATCTTCTTGTATCTGTTGCTACAAAGTTTATCTTATTATTTTGAATATCTATCAAAGCACCATTTAATTCAAATTTTGGATTATGATTATCAATAGCAGGAGTTATTTGTTTAAAAGCTGAGATTAAATTTTGAGCTGAGATTTCTATTTTCTTTAAGTCATCTACATGCACAAATTTTGGATATTCTTCTGGATTATACATAGGAAGTTTAAAGATTGAACGATTTTGTTTTATTATTAGATTACTATCTTTAGTTTCTATGATAATTTCATCTTCTTTTAATCTTTTAATTATACCTAAAAGGTTAGAACCATTAACTGTAGCTTTACCATTCTCTGAGTTAGTTATATCATTAATTTCATACTTTAAACCGATTTCATGGTCACTTGCTTTTAGTGTTAAGATATTATCTTCTATTTGCATATAAATATGAGACGTTATAGCAGAATCATCTTTTTTCTCTAAAAATGCTTGCATAGATGAAACAGTGTTATCTAACTTGTTTTTTGTAATAATAAATTTCATTTTACTTTCCTTTATATATTATTTTCTTAGTAGTAATAGTAGTATTACGTGAATAAGAGAAAACTCTTAATAAAACCCTAGATATAGTATCTAGTACACTTGAATAAAATATATTTTTATTCACATAGTTTAACATATTTTTTAGTCCTTATTAATTATTTTGTTTTTTAGGTTCTCTATATTGATTTTTAGGTTTTCATCTTTTTTGATTAATTCATTTGCTTTTTTAATATTATGTGATATTGAGCTATGATCTTTCATACCTAAAAATTTAGCAATATCAGGCATAGAATTTAGTGTTAATTCTCTTGCTAGATAAATAACTACTCTTCTTGCATTTGTAACAGGTGCTGTTCTTTTTCTTGATTTTATGTCAGCAGGTTTGATATTTAGCTCACTTGCAACTACTTCTATAATATCTGGTAATTTTATATTTTCTTTTTGTTCTTTTTTTTGTTCTTTTAATAAAGATTTTACTAATTCTAGGTTTATTTCTTGATTTAGCAAACTAGCACTTGCGTTTATTTGGATTAAAACACCTTCAATCTCTCTAACTGAATTATCAAGCGTTGTAGCTATATAATTTACAATCTCTTTAGTTAAAATAACTCCATTTAATTCACTTTTTTTCTCTATAATTGCGATTTTTGTTTCAAGTTCAGGAAATTGGATATCTGTAGTTAATCCCCATTTAAATCTTGATTTTAGTCTATCAACTAAGCCAGCTATTTGTGAAGGTAGCCTATCTGAAGTCATTACAATTTGTTTTTTGCTATTGTGAAGTTCATTAAATGTATGAAAAAATTCTTCTTGTGTTTGCTCTTTATTTGATAAAAATTGTACATCATCAATAAGTAAAATATCACATTTTCTATATTTATTTCTAAAATGCTCCATACTTTTATTTCTAAGTGAAAAAGTAAAATCATTCATAAATTGTTCAATAGTTACATAAATAACAATTTTTTTTTCTTCAAGTGCGAGATTTCCAATAGCTTGAAGAAGATGAGTCTTACCAAGCCCTGTACCACCGTAAATAAATAAAGGATTATATAAAATTCCTAGTTTTTTTGTTACTGCTAAAGATGCATTATAAGCAAATTGATTTGATGGACCTACAACAAAAGCATCAAAAGTTAAAGATGGATTTAGCATAGTGCTTTCTGAATATTCTATTTCATTTTTTGGCTTTATTCTATCTTTGGCTTTTATTTTATCTTTTTTAACAACTCTAATCTCAATATTTTTTGGCTTTTGTCCTTGTAAAACTTCACAAGAATGTGATAAAACATCTAAAAGATTTGTTTTTATCCAAGAAGCTATAAACCCACTTGTAGTTTCAAAAATAGCTAATTCTTCATTTGATATATTTTTTTTATAAACAAGTTGCTTAAAATATTTTTCAAAATCTTGTGTTGAAGATTCATTTTTTAAGATGTTTAATATATCTTTTGTTACCATTTTATAAAACTCTTTGTTGATTTAAATTTATTGATTATAGCTAAAATAAAATAAAAATGTGAAAACTATCTTAACTTTAAGTGAAATGTTATAAAAATTATACGATTATAATGGAGTTTTAATATGTGAATAAAATGTGAAAAGTTTAGGTGAAAATGTGAAAATTTTAGGAATAGACCCAGGCACTATAAATTGTGGTTACGCAATAATAGAAAAATTGCAAGGCAAAACAAAATTAATAGAAGCTGGTTTAGTAAAAATGAAAAGTAAGATTTTGCAAGAGCAGATTATGGAGCTTGTCGAAGGGCTTGATTTAATATTTAAAAATCATGAAATAGATGAAGTCGCAGTTGAAGATATGTTTTTTGCTCACAATCCAAAATCTGTGATAAAGTTAGCACAATTTAGAGGTGCATTATCTCTAAAAATTTTGCTTGAATTTGGCAATTTTAATGAATATACTCCTTTGCAAGTGAAAAAAGCAGTCACAGGCAAGGCAAAAGCAAGCAAAGAGCAAGTGGCTTTTATGGTAAAAAAAATTTTGGGCATCCGCCAAGAAATAAAACCTCTTGATATTACAGATGCAATAGCTATCGCGCTAACACATTCTCAAAGATTAAGGGTATAGATGAAAAACATAGGTATTTTAGCATCATACAATGCAAGTGGATTTTTAGCTTTACAAGAGGCTATAAATAAAGGGATTTTACAAGCAAAAATCAAAATCTTAATAACAAATAATAACAATGCAAAAGCACTAGAGAACGCAAAAAATCAAGGCGTAAACGCAATAGTAATAAATCATAAAAAATATCCTAAAGAAAATATTGACACTTTAATAAAAGATGAATTTAAAAAAAATGCTTGTGAATATATCTTACTTAGTGGGTATATGAAAAAATTAGGAAGCGAACTTACAAGCAATTTTAAGATAATCAATTCTCACCCAGCACTTTTGCCAAAATTTGGAGGCAAAGGAATGTATGGCACTTTTGTTCACAAGGCAGTTATTGAGGCAAAAGAGCAGATGAGCGGTTGTACTATTCATTATGTAAATGAAGAATATGACAAAGGCAAGATTATTTTGCAAAAATCTTTTTATTTAAAAGAAGATGAAAATTTTAAAAGCCTAGAAGAAAGAGTAAAAGACTTAGAAAAAAAAGCACTTTTGGAAGTTTTTATAAAGCTTTGCAATATTTAAGTTGTTATTACTTTACTTTAATTTTGGTAAATGCCATTTTTTATAATAAGCAAAAAGTCTAAGAAAAAGCATAAAAACAAAAATCAAAGGAATACTAAGAAAATTATTCCAAGAAAATACATTTAAGATATAAAGAATAGTTCCGATAATCAAAGCAATGCTTGCATAAAAATCTTCGATTAAAAAAAATGGCACTTTATTCATCAAAATATCTCTAATAGCTCCACCACCAACAGCAGTCAAAAATGCTAGTATTAATATACCAAAGAAGCTTATATGATGTTCAAGCCCTATCAAAGCTCCTGTTATAGAAAAAGAAACTAAACCAATCGCGTCACTTATTATAAAAATTCCTTTACTTTCTATATTCGTTTTTTTGTGTACCTTAAAAATAATAGCAAAAATAATAGTTCCTAGAACGTACATAACAGGGCTTAAATGAGTTAGTGAGAAGGGCGTAGTATTTACTATTATATCTCTTGAGATACCGCCACCAAGTGCAGTTAAAAATGATGAAATGCAAATACCTAAGATATCAAAGTGGTCATCAGTAGCCTTTATAAAGCCACTTAGGCTAAAGGCTATTATCCCTATGGTATCTGTTAGTTCAAAAATAGTCATTTTCGCTCTTTAATTTAATCTAATCTTCTAGATTTTTTTCAAACATAATATCTCTTGTTAATTTTTCTTCAAAAAGATATTTATGGTCTTCAGGCAAGGCATTATAAATTTTAAAAGATAAAGCTCTTATTTCCCAAAGAGCAGATTTGGAGCTTCTAAGCTCTAAAAAATTTTGCAAGCTTCTTGCGTTTATAGTCCAAGTAAGAGATGTTTTATATGATTCAGGTAAGCAGTATTTTGCTAAATCGTTTGGTATTTTTTCTTGCAAAATAAGTCTTAAATTTTCAAGCGCCAAAATACTCATTTTATCAACCAAAGGATTGTCTGTAAAAACTAAGTATTTATTTGCTCTAGTTGAATCTTTAGAGCTTGAAACTAAAAATTCATTTTCATCTTTTAATTCTTTTAAAGTATACCTCGTAGATTTTACTGATAAACTTGCTATTCTATGTCTTGCCAATTCTTGCAACAAAGCTCTTGAAATTCCTTCTATATAAAAAGTGTAGTTTAGGTGTTCAAGCGTTGAGCCGTGTTTGAATTTGTTTCCAACTTTAGCTATCAAGTCTTTATCGCTTTGTCCACCTTCGTCACTTTTTTCATGACTTTGCCAACAAGTTCTTATAGCAAAGGCACAAGTTTTTAAAGAAGTATTTTGTAGAAGGGTTATTTTCATAGTAAAAACCTTTATATAATTTTTTTATTATTCTACCCTTTTTTATCTTTTCTACCCTTTAGGCAAAAATTAAAGCACCATAAAAAAATCTAAAAAAATCTAAAAAATAGCAAAATATTAAATTTTTGGGTATAATCGCTAAAAATTACCTTAAAGAGAATATATGAAAGATATTAGAAACATAGCAGTAATAGCCCATGTTGACCACGGGAAAACAACCTTAGTTGATGAACTTTTGAAACAATCTGGAGCTTTTGGCAAACATACTCATGTTGATGAGCGAGTTATGGATAGCAACGATATAGAAAAAGAAAGAGGCATTACCATCCTTTCTAAAAATACTGCGATTGATTATAAAGGTGTTCGTATAAATATTATAGATACCCCTGGACATGCAGATTTTGGTGGAGAAGTTGAACGAGTTCTAAAGATGGTAGATTGTGTTTTGCTTTTAGTTGATGCTCAAGAAGGTGTTATGCCTCAGACTAAATTTGTGGTAAAAAAAGCTTTACAGCTAGGTCATCGCCCTGTTGTCGTAGTAAACAAGATTGATAAAGCTGCCGCTGATCCTGATAGAGTAGTTGATGAAGTATTTGACCTTTTTGCTCAAATGAACGCAACTGATGAACAGCTTGATTTTCCTGTAATCTTTGCAGCCGCAAAACTTGGTTACGCAAAATACAATATTGAAGATGAAAACAAAGATTTAGAACCTTTGTTTGAAACTATCTTAAAAGAAGTTCCAAAACCTAACGGTAGTGATGATGCTAGTTTACAAATGCAAGTATTTACACTTGATTATGATAACTTCATAGGTAAGATAGGAATAGCAAGAATATTCAACGGACAAGTAAAACAAGGACAAACTGTATTACTTTGCAAAGCAGACGGTGAAAAACAAAAAGGGCGAATTTCTAAACTCATTGGTTTTAAAGGACTTGATAGGATTGATTTAAAAGAAGCAGGTTCAGGCGATATCGTAGCCTTAGCTGGTTTTGAGACTGTTGATGTTGGTGATAGCTTATGCGACCTTGAAAATCCTATGCCTTTAGACCCTATGCATATAGAAGAGCCTACTTTGTCTGTCACCTTTGGAGTAAATGATTCTCCTTTAGCTGGTACTGAGGGTAAATTTGTAACTTCAAATAAAATAGATGAAAGACTTGCAGTTGAGAGCAATACAAATATTGCGATGAACTATTTTCAAGTTGGCGAAGGAAAATTTCAAGTAAACGGAAGAGGCGAACTTCAGATTACTATTTTGGCTGAAAATATGCGAAGAGAAGGATTTGAGTTTTCTATCGGAAGACCTGAGGTTATTATAAAAGTAGAAAATGATGTCAAGCTAGAACCTTTTGAGCATTTAGTTGTAGATATTCCAGATGAGTATTCAGGTACGATTATCGAAAAACTTGGAAAAAGAAAAGCAAATATGACAGGTATGAATCCTATGGGCGAAGGCTACACTAGACTAGAATTTGAGATTCCTGCTAGAGGATTGATAGGTATAAGAACTGAATTTTTAACAGATACAAAAGGCGAAGGAGTTATGAATCATTCATTTTTAGAATTTCGACCTTATTCAGGTATCGTTGAAAGTAGAAAATATGGCGCTTTAGTTTCTATGGAAAAAGGTGAAGCTTTAGGATATTCTATATTTAACCTTCAAGATAGAGGCGTTATGTTTATCAAGCCTCAAGATAAAGTTTATAACGGAATGGTTATAGGCGAACACTCAAAAAGCAATGACTTAGATGTAAATCCTATAAAAGGAAAACAACAAAGCAATGTAAGAAGTAGTGGTGCTGATGAAGCTATCAAATTAGTTCCACCTAGAAGACTATCGTTAGAAAATGCTTTAGAGTGGATAGAAGATGATGAGCTTGTTGAAGTTACCCCAGTAGGTATAAGAATAAGAAAAAAAGAACTTGATGTAAACAAAAGAAGAAGACTAGCAAAACAAATGAAATAAGGTTAATAGTTTTTTCGGACAAAAAATACTTTGAACTAAGTAGTTTTTGTCCTCTTTGCTAGTAAATCTACTTATAAATATAAATATCTCAAGACAAATACTAAAATAAAATAAACCTCCCTTTTTTATAAAACAGATAGATTTTTAACACTATTCTTAAATTTTATGAAATTTTAGAAAAACAAATTAGAAATAAATTAAGCAAAAACTTATTTTATTCATTAAATAAATAATAAAAATAATTATTTATTTTAAAGCCTTTAAATACTTTTCGCCTTTAAAAAAAATAATACTTAGCCAAATATCAACTTAAAAATCTAAGTTATTAAGTATTTTAAATTTTCTAAGCCTTATTTTGATAAATTACTAAATCTTTTGAAAATAACATAATATTTAAGTTTTCTCTCAGTTTTTCTGTGATACATTTAAAATAAGTAAAAATACTTTTCTTAAGTTTAGATAAGAAGTGTTTTTTCAGAGGAAATTAGCTCTTATTTAAATTATAATTTATTATTATTTAAATAACTAATTTTTTTGGTTTATTATTTTTTTGGTTTATTTTTAGTTAAGATGAATTATCATCTTAACTTGCTAGAAAATAATATTAACAGAGTCTTTCCCCATTTCCCCCCTAAGCCAAAAAGCTTAGGGGGGGGGGTGGCCTTTTTTAAGACATGAGAATTTAGGTTTTAAATCTTGTTTTTTATTCTTTGTCTTAAAAGCAATTAACTTTTATTAGTTAAAGGGGATGAAATGAAAAAGAATATATTTTTTTTAACGCTTGTGTCATCCATAATGGCTCTTGCTTTATTTGCAAGTATGAGCAATGAATATAAACACAATAGTCACTATGTAAATGCACATTATATGTATTTAAAAACTCTTTATTGTAATAACAAAAGATATAACCTTAAAAATATAGAACATTTTTATAGTAAAAATAAAAATTACCATGATAAAGGACATTTTTATAATCCTATGTCATATAAAAATTATTTTAAAGATAAAAGTAATTTTAACAATCCATGCTCTGCTTTTAGAACTAGAGCAAGATATAAAAAATATAATACTAAAAAATCTTATGCTACATATAAACGCCAAGAACAAAAACAATATCATTCTAAATATAGCAATAAAAAATATGTAAGATACAACAAAGGCTCTTATGTTCCACAAAGAAATAAAAAATATGTAAATTACAGATATTCAAACCATCATCAAGGAGAAGGATATTACGAAGGAAATAATGCACAATACGCAAGAATAGATAAATACCCTTCACTTTCTATGATACCTGCTGTAGTATTTTCAAGCTTAACATCAGATAATAAAGGTGTTATAGGTATAGCAGGTAAAAAACCTTTAAAAAAAGTATATTATTCTAGTGGTATATTAGTACCAAATGGGAAAATAGGGATTGATGTTCCTGCTGATGTTGATGCTATAAACACAGGAAGTATTACAGGTGTTCCTGGAAAAGGAAACACAGGTACAGGTATAAGAATTACAAGTGGAGCTCAGGCTGACAACTCAGGAACTATAACTTTTAAAGAAAGTGGTATCGCTTATGGGATAGATGCTAGAGCTGGTGGAGTTGCAAACAATACTGGGAAAATAGTCATAAACAACGGATATGGTATTAGGGGTGGAAACGGAGCACAAATCCATAATACTGGAAATATAACAATTACAGGAAAAACTCCTAATTCTTATGCAATATATGTAAGTGGAGCTGGAACATTTGCACAAAATGATGGAACTATAAATGGAAATATCCTAGCAGTAGATGGAGCAACAGTAGAGCTTAGCAAAAGTATAAACGGTTCAGTTATGGCCTCAGGACTTGGCTCAAAAGTTATAAATGATGGAAGTGCAAATAATATCAATGCCAAAAATGGTGGAACTGCTGAAAATATCGGCTCAGCTGATGTTATGGGCGACGCTGTTAAAGGAAGTTCAGATGCTATTATCTCAAAAAATGGCGGAATTATTATAAATAATGGTATTTTATCTGCTCTAAATGTAACAAGTGGTAAAACAGGTACTATTACAGCTGATGGCAACAACTCAGTAGCTATAAATAATCAAAACTATAATGGAAACATAACTTCAGGGACACTTTACGAGGCAACAAATGGTGGAGAAGCTATAAATAATGTAGCTATTAATGTAAATTCTCAAAATAGTGGAAATGTAGTTGTTATGAAAGCTAGTGGTGGAGCTACTGCAAAAAATTATGGAGATATCCATATGAGTGGCGAAAGTGGAGCTACAACATTAGTAGCTGATGGCAAGGATTCTACTGTAATCAACGCAGGTACAATAGATGGTGGCATATCATTTAAAGGTAGAGTATTCAATCTAATAAATGGAGCTGTAGGGTATAACGATGGAAACATTACTTCAACATCAGATGCTTCAAGTACATATAAACTAAATGTAGATTCTAAGTCAGCATTTATAAATAATGGATATATTGATTTTACCTCAATAGATAATGGACATAGACAAGTTAGTGGTGGAACATTATCTGGGGTGTTTATAAATAATGGAACTCTTGATCTTCATGGTGGAACTTCGACCAATACTAATGTATTTAATGGATCAACAAGTGATATTTTTATTAACGCAGGCACTGGAATAATAAATTATTCTGGTACTGAATGGATGCTTCAACGTAATAATAGTGGTAGTTCTATTACTATGAACCAAGGAGTGATGAATTACAGTACAACTAAAGGGGGAGTTTTAATTGATGGAAGTGCTGTCTATAATACGGGAAAAATAAATGCTGATTCCGTTACCAGTAGCATGGTATTTGATGAGTATACTCTGCATGGATATAATTCAGGCACTATAATTCTTAAAAATTCTGAAACAAGTAAAATAATCGATTCTAGCGAGAGTTTAAATGCAAAAGGTGGATTATTAAAGATCGTAGGTGGAAAAAGTAATAATGCAATTTTTCTAAAAAAAGCATATTATGGTAATGTAAACCCTTCGGCCGCTATAAATCAAGGAACTATAACGCTAGACAATACGGATAGTTCTTGTGCTATGAAAGCAGTTGATGGAACTATGATAGTAAATGATAAAACAGGAATTATAAATATTGAAAATTCAAAAAACTCTATAGGAATGTATGCTACAAATGGGAAAAAAGCTATCAATCACGGAACTATTAATATAATAAATTCTACTAATTCAATAGGTATAAAAATAGATAAGGGAGCTTCGCTTTTTAATGATGGAACTATAAATATAGATGGCAAATCTTTTAGTGGAGATAGCACAACAAGCAAAGATGGAACAAATCAAGCAATACTAAATAATGGCGGAACTATTACAAATGCGGGAATGATTAAGATTGACGGAGATATTGCTTTAGCAGTAAAAAATATGGAAGGCAATGCAAGTGCAGCAGAAGCTAAAGCAAACCAATTAATTATGGATTATGGCGGAACTATTAAAGCAAACTCAATCACAGGTAATTTACAAGCAAGTGCAGGAATTGCAAGAGAAGGAAGTTTAGAAAACTCTTACACAACTAAAAATGCTATTGTAGCAGTTGAAAATAATGCCACAATATCATCAAACTCAGCTATGTTTGATGCAAACTTAACAAACTCAAAAACCCAAGAGAAAGGCTATACTTCAAAAGATATAATTATGAATAGAATAAGCTTTGATTCAATAGTTACAGACAAACAAATGGCAAGTATCTTAGAAGATGGATACAAAGTTGGCTCAACTAATAAAGACGAAGTAGCATTTTACAATGCATTATCCTCTTATAGCACAAGTGACGCATTAAATACAGGATTAGACGCATTAAAAGATATGAAACCTAAACAAAGATATTATTCTTCTTTTAATGATATCTCTTATGGATTAATAAATCATAACAGCGATATCTTAACATCTAATATCATAAATAAAACAAGTAAAAAAGGCTACTCTGCAATAGCTGGAGTTAATTATGGTGCATACTCAGGAGCTGATGACTTAGACCAAGAAATACAAGGATATAGCGCAACTT
>JAACJU010000022.1 GCA_021378565.1 Arcobacter sp. LC1
TAGTGATTTTATCACTAGCATTTATTTTTAGCTCTTTTGCTTTGGTATCGTAAGCTATTATAGTGCCATCTTCATATTCCATAACTTCCGTATTGCCATTTGCTAAGCTTGGTTCTTTGCAAGATTTATTAAAAATACTCCTTATGATAAAACCTATTTCATTTTTACCAAAAGGACAAAATACTAAAACTTGTTCCCCTAATTTAATAGGTATAAAATGTCTTTTGAAGCTAGAGCTTTGAGAAAGAACAGGTAAAAACTCAGTTACAATTTCAAATATTTTTACTCTAGCAAGTGCTTTATCTTTGCTCACTTCGCAAATAGTACCGACTTGAATCAAACTATCAATTTGTCTTTTTAATTCTTCAAGGGTTAGCATATTATTGCTCCCATCTTGGCGTTTGATAAGAGATATTAAACTCAATTCTTGCAAGAGCCAAAGTAGTTTCTTTTTGTTCTTGCAAAAATTCACTTGATAAATAGTTACATCTATATGTAATATCTTCTTCAAAACTCTTAATAGTTTTTAACACATCAGAACTAATCTTTCTTAAAATTATTATGCTATCTTCACCGTTTGAAACAGCGATATCAAGCTCTATTTTTAAAATATGCTCTAAATATTTCTTATCATCTATATTGTCGCTAGAATCTCTTATCACTAGTGCTGGATATTCTTTTTCACCTAAAGGACGACTTAGCCAAAGAAAAGTATTTTCACCAATATTGCAAAAGTAGCCATTAGCTTTAGTAATATCTTTTAAATGCTTTTCTAGCTTATTTAAAATATCTTGTCTAAGCATTTTGTTTCCCTAAATAAATCTTGGTAGTTCCATCATTTTGTGGTTGTATTTGTAGAACTTTGTATTTAATGTCATCAATTTTAAAAATAGATTTATAAGAAATTTTTATTAAATTAGTATTAGAAACTTGCAAAGAAGGTATACAAGTTTGCATACCCTCAAAACCATCTTGATCTAAAACTACATCGCTTTGTAAATCAAAACTTAGATATTGTAAATCTTCTTCAATATTGTCATGATAATGTAAACAGGATCCTCCAAAATCATTTGAAGTTGAAATGTCTTTTTTCATAAGCTCTTTAAAGTCCATCTTATCTCTTTTTATTTGTTTTCTTTTGGTCAAAATTTTTTATAAACTTATCTTTCTCAAATAGTTTTATCTCTTTGGATTTTAAAATACTAGATAAATCTACTATTTCTCCAACCTTTAAGATTTTTTTCGGAGTATGAATTTGTACTAAAATCTTATGCATGCCATACTCCTTAAACTACTTTGGCACACAAATAAGCATCCACATCTCCACAAAGTGGTAAAGGCTTAGCTTGAAATACTAAAAATCTAACAGACGGATCTTCTTCCTCATAAGATTTTACAAAGATGTCTCCAACAAAGATATTCATATCACTTCCTGCACTTTTAAAAGCTTTAAAATCAACTATTCCGCCATGAACAAATTTGCCCTCAGCACGAGTTGAACCTAAAATAAGTTTATCAGCAGGTAAAATAAGTTTTGATGTGCCATCTTCATCTTCATAAAAATCAACATACTTATAAATATCTAGATTTAACTCATTAATGTGTCCCAAAAACACAACTCCATCTTCTAGTTTTTTTGGTGCTAATTCACCTAGGGTGATATTTCTAATATCAAAAGCATTTCTTATCGTTTCGTGTTTCATAAAAGCATTTCCAACATCTTTACCAAAAACAATTTTATCAGGTGCAAGACCTGTTTTATCAAATAAATCCTGACTCCAATTTCTTAAGTCATCCAATGGGCTTGAAGTAGAATCTGTCCATAGAAGAGCACCAGTTAAAACTTTAGTGTTATCAGCATCTCTTCCAAAATCAAGTTCATCTTCAACACCATCACCTTTAACCAATAGCTTACCTGTAAGTAAAACTTGTGTTGCCATAAGTTCTTTTCTTCTTGCGATTCTATCTTTACCATCTGCTAAATCTTCAGCTAATCTTAGTGCTGCTCTATCTTCAGCATCACTTCCATCAGCATAAAAAACTGTATTTGTACTTAATAGCTCTTCAGCTTCAGTCACAAACTTTGGTTTCAGTAAAGGTGGCTCATAAGTTTTTAAAATTTTACCATCTCGTTTCATTACTTTTCCAGCCAATTTTGGGCTTACAAAAGGAGCTAGTTTTCTACCTGCTTTTTTTACAATTACATCAACATATTTAGTCTCAGAAAATTCACTAATATTAAAAAAAGTTTTAGTGATAAAGTTATTAATAGGCTTTATTTGAGCTACACTTTGTACTAAGGCTCTTGTGCTAAAATCTAAATCCATTATTTTATCCTTATTTTAAATAAATATTTTTATTTCTCAAGCTAGCTTCTATAGTCGCTAAACTTAAGTCACTGCCAAGAACAAGTCGAGTTTTATCAACTGCTCCACCTACTAAAATAGGAGCATTTTTATTGCTCTTACTTGCATCTACATCATCTAACAACACAGCTTCTACTTTGCTAGCATCTGTAGCTAATTCAAGATTCCCGTTAGTGTCTTTACTTAAAACTGAACCTTTTAAATAGCTTTCGCCACTAGCTAAAACAGCAGAATTATCAACTCTCCACTCACTTAAAACCAAAGGATTTTTGTTCTTTTCAACAACTTCTTTTATAGGTTGGCTCATGCTTTGCTCCTTTTTATATTTATCTTATCAATTGCACTTTTTGCAGTATCTTTTTTTACTTCCTTTGTCTCAAAAGTGCTTAACTCTTTTATGCTTGCATTCAACTCATTTGCTTCTTCTTGTTTTTTTATTTTTAAACTTGCTTTTTGTTTCTCTTGTGCATCAAAAAGAAATGCTTTTATTGTTTTTGCATCACTTTTTCCATCAAATTTTAAAGCTTTTAACTCGGTATTTAGCTCAATACTTTGAGCAACATTTTGAGGTATTACATCTTCAATAGCTTCAATTCTTTTTAATTCCAAAGCTTTGCCTTGTGCTACACCAGCTCCAAAAATACTTTCATAAAGTTTTGGTTCTTGTTCTTTAAATTCGTTTTCATTCATATGTGATTCTCCTTGTTTAAAATGTATATTTTTTGTTTGATATGCTTGTATTAAAGACTCAAAATCTCCTAATTCGTCAATCATTCCAGCCTCTTTAGCTTCACTTGCTATTAGCATATCGCCTTTGCCAAATTTTTCTAAAACAGTATCAAAGTCCTTACCTCTGTATTTTGCAACAGCAGATACGAATTTGAATCCTAACTTGTCAGCCCAAGATTGAATCTGAGCTTTGCCCTCATCAGTACTAAGATCTGGTCGTTTTTTAGGACTAACTGAAGATACTATTTCTATGTCTTCGATGCCTTTAGCTTTTCTTGCTTTTGTGTTATCACTTATACTAAATACAACTCCTATACTTCCTACCATAGAAGTAGAACCAGCCACTATCTTTGAGCTTGCACTCGCTATCCAATAAGCAGCTGAAGCACACATGTCATCTACATAAGAAATAACTTGCTTTTTACTTTTATTTATATGCTCTGAAAATTCAGCAATTGAAGCTGCTTGTCCACCTGGGCTATCAATGTTTAAAATAATAGTTTTTATACTTTTATCTTCTTCTAATTTTGTAAATTCCTTAGACAATTTTTCTAAAGATGTATATCCGCTAAGTTCCATCATTCCACCATATCTTACAATAGGACCAGTAATATTTAGTATGCCAACACTGCCTCTTTGGCTAGCATTATATGTATTAGTTTTTGGTGTACCTGCTTGTTTTTCTAAGGCTTGCTTTTTAAAAGCCAATTTATCACTTATAAATTTAGAGTCTAAATTATTTAAAATATCTTCTTTATTTACCACATTCAAAATAGCTTTAAAATAATCTCCTTGAATAAGCCAAGGTTTTGTATTTAGCTCTGCAAGAATTCTATTCATTTGTTTTTCCTCCTTGCTTGTTTGGTTTGTCAGATTTGTCAGGTTGACTTGATGTATTTTTCAGATTTGCACTTTGTATTTTTTGCATTTCATTTTTAGCTTTACTAATATTTGTATTAAAATCTGTTCCGTTGATTTCAGCTGCTTCTTTTGTTCTTGTACTAAAGCCTTCTTCGCATCTCATTTTCGCTGCTTTAGTTTCTTTAACTGGATCTAATTGCCCTGAAGCATCTCCATTCCAAAAAGCTTTACAATAAGCTTTTTTTACTCCCATGTCATCAAAGAAGTTAGGTGCTTCAATTCTTCCGTCCAATATAGCGTCGCTAAGCCATTCTTCATAAATCAACTGACAAAAGTTAAATTCAATCCATTTTCTTTTTTTTCTAAAGAATTTAAAAGCCTCAAGCAAAGCCCCACGACTTGCACTATAACTTGCTGTAAAATGTTTTATCAAAAGCTCATAAGGTATTTGCAAACTTGAGCCAATTTGTCTTATTATTGAAAGTGTAAAAGGGTCAAAGTTTTGATTAGGTCGCCCAGGATTTGCACTTTCAATACTTTCGCCTGGTGCAAGTCCTACGATTGAGCCATTGCCTAAACCCCATTCTTTCTCTGGATCTATATCTTCACTTTTAGCTTGATCTAGGTCTCCAGCTTCTGATTTTATAAAAACAGTAAAGATACCTGAGATTACAGCGGCGGTTAGCTCAGCATCAGTATATCTTCCAAGTTGTTTTAAACTTTCAATTACAGGTGCAAGATAAGGTATACCTCTTCTTTGCGCTGGTCTTATCTTTTCAAACAAATGTACCACTTGTCTTGAACCAGATTTAGAAAAAGTATCTATACTAATCCAAGTGTTTCTACCTTTAAAAAGTCCATAAGGGTGATGTTTTGATAAATGATATTTTATAGGTTCGTTAAACTCATTTACCTCTACGCCACCAGCAATACGCTGTTCATCAGGTTTATTATTTGGATTTGATATTTGATAAGCTTCTATCAGCTGAATAGCCAAGGTATTTGGATTGTTATGTCTTTTTATATGTGTTAAAAGCCCTAAAACATCTCCACCAAGTAAAGCTGCTAAAAAAGCTATGTTTTGTAATTCATAAAAATTTGAAGTTCTTGAAGCGTCACATTCTTTGCTGTCAGCCCATAAAGAGAATTCTTTTTCTATCGTTCTTGAAAGTTCCAAAGCCTTATCATCACTTAGATTTAAAGCCTCACCATCAACAGAAGCTTGAAGTTTTAAACCAGTGCCGATTATATTTATAGAAGCAGTATTTATAGCACCATTTGCTAAAGGTACATTTCTATACAAATCAAAACTTCTATCTCTTAAAAGACTCAAATCGCTTAAGTCTGTACTATCAGCATCTCCTTGAGTAGATTTCCAGCCTTTCATAGATGTTTTTTTCTTACTTGCACCACCGTAAGAGCTACTAAGCACTCCTAGCTGTGTTCTTGCTCTTACTCTATTTAGCCCTTTTTGCGGATTAACTACGGTTATAGCTTTATCTAAAAAGTTTTGTTTTATTTTAATCAAGGACCACTCCTCGCTTAATAACAAGACCTCTAGTATTTCGCTCAAGCCTAGATACTTTTTGCTCCCAAATTTGTCTATTTTTTGAAATCTCTTCTAAATTTGCTCTTGTGAGTGTTCTATCATTTATTTTATAAGACTGATTTAGCAATACTTCTTTTTCTGCTTGTACATAAAGGTCTAACATTTGTTTTGCAGTTTCTAAGGATATTGCCATTTACCTAGCCTTTTTTTATTTTAGGCATTATTACAAGTTTGGCAATATAAAAACAAGGTCAAAAAATTGACCATAGTTTTACATTTCTAATTCTTTTTCTATAATCTCTATACTCTTTTTCATATTCTGGACAGATATATTAAAACCTCTAAGCTTCTCTTTTAAGTTTATATAGTTATCTTCGGCTTTGTTTCTTTTATTATGTGAATCTTCTATTAAATTAGCAGTAAACTTTTGTAGCTCATTTCCTCCAGCTCTCATAGCGTTAATATATGCACTAAGATAATTTGAGCGAGCTTGAAAAAAAGTCCATTGTTTTTTTGGAGTGGCTTTTAATTCAACCTGAGTTTGTTTTAAAAGAATTTCAAATTTTTTATTAAAATCCAAATTATTACTTAATAAAATTTTTTTATTTTGTAACTCTTGATTATGTTTTAATCTGTAAAATTCTTTGACTAATGCTTTTTTAAACTCTCTTACTTTTTCATTGTTTCTAAGATAAGTCATAAGTAAATAAAATTGATATTCATTTAAATAGTAAGTTTTTTGTTCTTGCATACCTCCACTTGTTTGTACTTTCTGACTTGTTAGCTCTAAATTGCCGAACTCTTGAAAATCTGATAAGCTATTTCTAATTAGCTGATTAATCGCTCGTTGCTCATTGTTTGTTTGTTCTGCTATCAATCTGTGGGAAATTCTTGGTTCATTTTCTACTATTTTTAATAATTTTTTCATTTTATTAAATTCCTTTTTATTGTGATTTTATAATATTATAAGTCAATTATATTATATTA
>JAACJU010000023.1 GCA_021378565.1 Arcobacter sp. LC1
AAGAAATAAAAAAGATTAAAAATGAAACTGAGCTTGTTTGTGAAATAAAAGATTAGAAAATTATTTCTAAAATATTTTATAGCTTGGATTTTGTAATTTTAATACTATATCAGATATTTAGTTTTTTTTGCAATTTGTGAATTTTACTCGATTTATTTGAAAAGCACTTCATCTTCTTTTTTTATTTTTTAAAACCCTTGATCTCTAGGGTTAACAAATTTTTTAGTATATAAAATAATGACAAAGGCAATAAAATAAGATTTAAAAAATACTTTCCAAAAAATAAGAGTGAATAGTTTATTAATTCTGCTACTATTTTTGATGAATTATTTATGTAAAATTTCATCTTGTTCTTGAAATCTTTATATGAGTCTCTTATACTTTCTTCTTTTTTTGTATTTTCAAGTGATGTATTTTGAGAAAAATTTAGTACCTTTAAACTCTGCTCCATTTTTGGTGCAAAAATTTCTCTATCAAAGTAGTTTGATACAAGCGCACTAAACGGTATAAAAAGTCTAATTACAATTAGTATTGCCAAAAACTTTTTTAAAGCCGTGCTATCATAAAAAAGCAAGGCCAAAGCAAGTAAAAAAACTAAGACTACAAAGGCAAATGTTTTTGAGACTTCATAAAGCACTTTTTCACTTCCAAGTGCCCAGATAGAAAGAGTTACCATATCTGAAAATCTCTCAACAGCATCATTCAAAGGATCGAAAATCTCTCCTATTGCAATATTTCCCTCAACGCCAATACCCAAAGATACACTACTTTTTTGCACCATGGAAACCCCAGCATTTATACTTCTAAGTAAGGCATATGTAACTACTGCGCCTTTAAGTGAGCTATCTATGTATTCTTTTGACATACTTTGATATAGTGGCGCAAATGCGAATACGATAACTGCAAAAAGAGGTAAAAAAGCTCTCTTTAAAATATTTTTATTTAATGTAATTTTCATTTCTTATTGTACCATATTTATCTTTTTGACTTATAACGGCAAGTGAAGGGTAAGCAAATTTTAACTAAAATTTATGTTTAGTACATTCCTAAAAGAAGAAAAAAGTTTAAGGCTTAAGCCTTATGCATACAAAAAACTAAAGAGTATTATTTTTTAACGATAACGCTAGAATTTGAAATTAAATCTTGTAAGGTTTTTTTGTCTTTTCTGAAAAATGGAATAAAGCTAAGGATTATAGTAGAGGCTGAGAAAATAAAAATAATATATCTAAAAACACTTTTTATAAAACTTACATTTTCACCCGTTTTATTGTCAATTAGCCTTAAATCATAAGCCTTAAATCCAGGAGTTTGTCCTTTAAAAAACCAAAATAAGATAATAATTAGGGCGTAAACCAAAGCACTTACCCACCTAGCATCACTACTTCCTTGGAAATCATTTTTACCACCCATGACTACATAAGTAGTAAAATACATCAAGGGCATCATAATCATAAACATATCAATTATAAATGATTTCATCCTAAAACTAAGAGGTGCACTTTGTATTGCATTTTTTGGTAAAATCTTAATTTCAGGCTTTATTTTGCCTTGTTTTGTATCTCTCCATCTTGGCATTAATTACCTCTGCTTCCTGGTTTGATAGCTTTGCTACCACCTTTGCAAAGTGGACAAGTTTCAGGCGAATACATCTCGAAAATAAAATCATCAAGAGCGAAAAATTGCTTATCAAGGGGTAGTTGGCATATACTTTGAGCTTTTACCTCACTATCATATCTAGCACAAAATCCCCTATTAGCTAAGGCTGCGTAAGCTACTACTTCACCACCTAGTTTTTCTATTTCTCTTGCTGCTTCTCTTGCACTTCCGCCTGTGGTGATAATATCTTCACAGATTATAAACTTTTGCCCTTTTTTTATCTCAAAACCTCGTCTTAGAGTCATTTTTTTATCTACTCTTTCTGTAAAAATGAAGTTTAAATCTAATGCGTCAGCTAGAGCAAAACCTGCTAATATTCCACCAAGAGCAGGAGAACAAACGCAGTCAGCTTTGATGCCACTTTCTTTGATTTGCTTAGCTAGTTCTTCTCCTAGCATTTTTGCTGTTTTTGGATTTTCTAAAACTTTAGCTGATTGTAAATAAAATTTTGAGTGATTGCCACTACTTAATAAAAAATGTCCTTCTAAAAGAGCATTTGAGCTTTTGTAAATTTCTTCTATGTTCATTGTGTCCACCAAATTATACTGTTAGTATTTCTTTTTCTTTTATTGTTAAAACTTCATCACTTTTCACTACATAAGAATCAGTTATTTTTTGTATCTCATCTAATGCTTTTTTATTCTCATCATCAGTTACTTCTTTGTCTTTGTGCAATTTTTTTAATCTATCGTTTGCTTGTTTTCTAATATTTCTTAAAGATATTTTTGCATCATCAGTTAAATTTTTTGCTTTTTTTGCATTTTCTTTTCTTTGGTCAATCGTCATAGGTGAGAAAAAAAGCTTAACGCTTTCACCATCATTATTTGGATTTACCCCAATATTTGCTTCGTAAATTGCTTTTTCTATATCAGGCACTAGATTTTTTTCCCAAGGACTTATGCAAATAGTGCTAGCATCAGTTGCTAATACGCTAGCAATTTGACTAAGCTCACTTGGTGTTCCGTAATAATCTACTTTTATACCATCTAAAACAGAAGTGCTTACTTTGCCCGTTCTTATGCTTTTGTAGCTATGTTTTAAGGCTTGGATAGATTTGTCCATCTGCTCTTTTGTATCTTGGTAAATTTCATTTAGCATTTATTTGTCCTTAATAATTATTTTATCTGCAATATTATAATAGCTTGTGCCTATTATAATTCTTGTTTTTGAATGTTTTAATGCAAGATTTAGCTTTAAGTCAATTATCCCATTTTTAGCCTTAATATCTCTCCACGGATAGCCAGTTACATATAATTTTAAATTTTTTTGTTTTGTAAAAACTTTTAATTTAATTTCTTTCAGCATTCGATTTTTTGGAAAAACTTTAGGATAAGTCCATTTAGCTCTTAGGCTTGTATATCTTAGTTTTTGCTTGATATTGACTTTGCCTACCATGGCTATTCTATTTAAGCAATGCAAATCTGAATTTTTATTTACTGAGCCATTTGATTGATTTACTATCATATTAAAATTAAATTTTTCTAAAATATTTCTTACTCTATTGTCATATTCTCCATAAGGATAGGCATAAGATTTTGGTTTAAATCCTAGGTTTTTTACAAACAAACCATAAGATTTTTTTGTGTCATTATAGATTTTTTTAGAACTTAGCAAAGTTAGTCTTGGATGAGCATAAGAATGTAGAGCAATATCTCCATATTTTGAAGTTTCTTTTATTTGTTTCCATGTCATATAATCACCAAAATATCTTTGTGCAGATTCAACATAAACATAAAGCGTGAATGGATAATGATATTTTCTAAAAATTTTTAGCCCATTGCTGTAAAAACTTTTGAAGTTATCATCTATGGTTAAAGCTACCCAAGAATCAGGAACATCTTGCTTATTTTTTATTTTTTCATATATTGCGCTTAATTTAACTACCTTATAGTGATTATCTTTAAGATACTCAAATTGCTTTACAAGTTCTTTACTGCTAGTGTCCGTGCTAGGGTATCTTAAGTCGTTGAACCTATGATAAACCAAGATATGTCCATTTGCTTGTAAATACAGGCAAATAAGCCCAAGGAGTAAGAAAATTCTCATATTCTTGGCTGGCTTATTTAGAAGTTGGTACAGTTGCAGGGGCTACTGGAGCTAGTGGAACTGCTGGAACTATACTTTTTGCTTTTACTGGCGCTTTGATTTTGATAGTTTTGATCTGCTTTGGAATTATACTTTTGATTTTTACATCATCCACAACACTTTTTTGAGTTTGTTTATTGTATGAATATCCTAAAAATAAGGTATTTAAAATAAAAAGTAATCCTAAGCCCATGGTTATTTTAGCTAAAAAACTAGCGGGACCACGTGCACCAAATAAAGAGTCATTGCTACCGCTGTAAGCACCTAGACCTATACTTGTACTTTTTTGTAGGAGAATGGTAATAGTTAAAATTATTGCTAAAATAAATTGCACAATCAATAAACTTGAAGTCATATTAGATATTCCTTTAGAAAAAATGGTTTTCATTTTAGCAAAATTTCATTAAAATATAGTTAAAATGATACTTATGTCTATAAAAAATCAGTTTAATACTTATGCCAAAGACTACGATAAACACAATATAATTCAAAAAATAATAGCAAAATCTTTACTTAAAGATGTAATAAACGAGCCTAAAAATATTTTAGAACTTGGCTGTGGTTCAGGACAAATTTTTAAAAATATTTCTTGGAATTTAAGCTCTTACGAAGGTGTGGATTTAGCACCTAATATGTGCGAGTTACATCCAAGAGAGAAAAATATTAATATTTCTTGTTTTGATTTTGACTCTAAGAAATTTAAAGAACACTTTAAAAATAGCCATTATGACGCTATTATCTCTTCTTCAGCCTTGCAATGGTCAAAAGACTTAGATAGCCTTCTGGCTTTTCTTGCCACCTTGTCAAGGTATTTTTATGCCTGTGCCTTTACTTCAAATACCTTTAAAAAGATACAGGATATTACAATGCAAAAATCACCAATTTTAAGTAAAGATGAGCTAAAAAAATCTTTTTCAAAATATTTTAAAGTTAGTTTTGAAGAGCATTCTTATAATCTACATTTTGAAAATAAAAAAGAAATGTTTAGATATATAAAAAAATCAGGAGTTAATGCAAAGTCTAAGCTAGATTTTACATCTGCGAAGCATTTATATGAAAATTATAAGCAGGATTTTCTAGAATTTGAGGTGCTTTTCATAAAAGGCAAGTCCAAATCTAAGATATTTATTTAGTATTACTCAATTAGTTTCTAGGCTCAAAAACGCTAGTTTTTCTAGTTCATAAAGCTCATACCTTAGATTTTTAAAATCTGTTGATTTGGCTTGATATTCTAGTTTTAAGCACTCCTCTAAAACTCTTGCACTTTCCTCTGCTCTTTTGAAGTTTGCTAATAAAATATCTTGTAAATTTTTTCTTATTTTTTCGCTTTCAATAGAAGTTTTTAATACATCATTTTTTATGTCTCTTGAGTTTAGCAAGGCATTAGTATCAAAATCAAGTCTTGCACTATGTCTAAGCTCTTTGAGTCTTAGACTTAAGTTTTTGTTGTTGTATTTGTATCTAAAGATATCTTCTACGACTCTTATGCCTTCTTTTAATCTATTTAAATTAGCATCAAGTAGTCGTAGAGTAGATTTTTCCAAGTTTGTTTATTTTCTTCCGCCAAAAATCCCAAGAATTTCCAATAAAGATATAAAAAGATTTAAAAAATCTAAGTATAAAGAAATTGCAGCTTCGATAGGAGTTTGAAATTTACCTTTGATTATTCTTTGAGTATCATAAAGAATAAAAGCTGAGAATATTACAGCTCCAAGCATTGCAATACCTAATTGTAACATGGGTGCTTGAATAAAAATATTTGAGATTGAACCAACTATTAATATAATAAGCGCAATGAAAAGCATTTTTCCCATAGATGAAAAATCTCTTTTAGTAGTTAATCCAAAAAATGAAATTCCACCAAAAGCTACTGAAGTCATCAAAAATGCTTGAGCCACAATACTTGCACCTCCTGGAAGTTTTAAGACTGTAGCCAATAAAGGTGTAATTGTAACCCCACTTATGAAAGTAAAAGAAAAAAGAACCAATAGATTAATTCCAGGTTTATTTTTGACAGCTTGAACAGCAAAAATCAAAATAAATTCTAAAATTACCAGACCCCAATACCAGCTTGTAACTTCAGCTAAAGCACCAAGCCCAACATAGCAACCTACAGTTGCAGCCAATAATGAACCTGCAAAGAGTTGATAAGTTGCTTTTAAAAAGCTTTTAAGATGTGCTTTTGATTTATATACGTCATCATGTGCATTTAAGTCCTCTTGCTCTTTAGTGTTTTGAGACAAATAATCCCTATTGTACATTTTGTTATCCTTTTTGTTAATGCTATATTTTATACTTTTAAACTTTAGAATATATTAAAATAAAAAATTTATTATAAAAATCCTAAATAAACTTTTATAGTTTATATAATCATTTTAGCGTAGAAAAGTAAATGAAAGGTTTCAAAGTTTTAAAATTTTGGATTTTTGGGGGCAAAACCTTGACAAGTTATAAGATTTTTATATAAAATATTTTTAGTTTTATAAAAATTGGCTAAGCAAAAAAGTTTAGCAAATAAAAAGGATACGAATGAAAACCCTAGTAAAAAATGTAAGAATTTTTAATGGTTATGAAGAAAAGCTTATTACAGGGCTCGAACTTTTGATAAATGGTGAAAAAATAGAAAAGATTGCTAAAAATATTCAGGATAAGGATATTTCAAAAACAATTGATGGTAAAAATCAAGTTTTAATGCCAGGGCTTATTGATAATCATGT
>JAACJU010000024.1 GCA_021378565.1 Arcobacter sp. LC1
ATGTAAGTTTTATAAAAAGTGTTTTTAGATATATTATTTTTATTTTCTCAGCCTCAACTATAATCCTTAGCTTTATTCCATTTTTTAGAAAAGATAAAAAAACCTTACAAGATTTACTTTCAAATTCTAGTGTTATCGTCAAAAAATAATACTCTTAGTTTTTTGTATATTATGTTTTTTAGCTCTAAATTTTTCAAAGCATAAAATTTTATGCTTTGAACTCTATTATAAATATAGCACCTTTTTTACTATTTTTTGCATATAGTTTTGCTTTAAAATTCTCTTCAATTATAGTTTTTGCCATATAAAGTCCTACTCCTGTTCCCTTGTTTTTCTTTGTTGTCATATATGCATCAAATATTTTATTAATTATTTTTTTATCAATTCCACCTGCATTATCATTTATTTCTACATAATTTTTATTATCTTTTTTATATAACTTTATTTCAATAAGAGGCTCTTTAATCTGTTTTTCTTCTAATGCATCTTTCGCATTTTGTAATATATTTAATACAACTTGAGAAAATTGATTTGGAAAACCTAGTATCTTAAACTTACTTTCTATACTTATTCTAAGTTTGATACCTTCATGTCTTACAGATGCATTGACAATTTTACAAGCATTTTCTATAGGTAAAGATGGACAAAATAAAGATTTCTTTTTATCCTCTTTATAGAAATTTCTAAAATCCTCTATTGTTTCTGACATGTAATCTATCTGCTGAAGAGAATTTTTGTAATATTTATTAAATATATCATTTGTCATTTTATTGGCATCAAATAAAGACTTTAAATTTTGAGTTATTAACGATAATCTTGTAATTGGATGCCTCCACTGATGAGCAATATTACCTATCATTTCACCTAGTGCTGCTAACTTAGCTTGATTTTCTAAAAGCTTATCCTTGGCTCTGTTTTTATCAATCTCTTCCTTAACTCTTATTTCCAGATTATTGGCCTGCATAGCTATATTTTCAGCTTCTTCTTCTAGTGAATCATACAATTTTGAAATAAATGCAGAGACTAAATATGCAAATAAAAATGATATAAATATGGCAAATAATACAGTCTCTAAAACTCTTTTTTCAATCAACTTCTTAGTAATCTCTTTTTGTTTTAAGTTTTCAAAATAAATTAATTTTAGATTATTAGAGCCTGATATTTTTAAAGTCTTTATATAGTATCTTTTTTTCTTAGAGAAAAAAGTACCTTTCTTGAAATTCTTTTTTTCTATATTAAAATCATCCAAGGCATTTATCTTTTTATTTAAGTATTTAGACCAATTATTTTTAGGGTCTTTACTTACTAAAAAGTTTCCATTTAAGTCGCATAAATAAAGGTCATAAATAGATGAATTTTTTAAATCATTTAAATAATATTTCATAAAAACATTTAAAATTAAAAAACCTAAATACTTATTTTTATCATAAATTGCCATAGAAACTCTTATTGCAGGTCTTATGGGTTTTTCAATTTTTCCGTGTTCTATATTTAAATCTATATTAGAAAACCAAATATCGTTTTTTTTCAAAGTTAGGCATTTTTTATAATAATATCTTTTAGATTTATTTTGCAAAAAGATTTGTTTCTTAACAGCTGAACCAATATTAGATCTATCAAATCTTATAATTTCATTTCCAAATTTATCAATGTACCGCAACTGCATATAGCTTTTATCGCTTAGTATCATAGAGCGAAGTAAATCTTGTGCTATTTTCTTTTTTTTACCACTTCTTGCAAAAAGTTCAAAATCTTTATTATCAGATATTGCTCTTACAAGGTTAGAACTTCTGCTTAAAAAATTATTTACATATCTTTGCTTTTGAATAGAATCAGATATAGCATTACTTTTAAAATGCTCTAGCATCTCTTTAGCAGATATTCTAACATGAAGTATATATATAGAAAATAAAACAAGTGCGGCAAATGCCATATAGGAAACTATCAAAATTCTTCTAAAATATATTTTTTGCTTTCTTATCTTTTCAATATTTGTCATATTTTTCTATCTTGTATCCACAGCCTCTAGTATTTTTGATATAATCATAAATACTTTTGGAGCGAATTTTTTTGATTAGCGTTCTAAGAGTATTATCAGATATAATTTTATCTTCCCAAACATAATCGATTATAGAATTTATACTCAAAATATGATTTATATTTTTAACCAGAAAAAATAATAAATTTTTTTCATTTTCGCTTAGTTCTATTATTTTTCCATTATCCGTGAGTTCTCTTCTAATAATGTCGAAAAATTGATTTGGCCCTATCTGTATTTTTTGTGAATTTTTGGACAATAATATCTTATTTATTCTAATTTCAAGTTCTTCAAAATGAAATGGTTTTCTGATATAATCACTACATCCAGCACCAAATCCAAGTTTTATATAATCTATATCAGAAATAGAAGTTAAAAAAATTGCAGGAGTTTCTATACCTAATTTTCTTAGTTCTTCTAGTGTCTCTATACCATTTTTAACAGGCGTATGAATATCGAGTATAAATATGTCTGAGCAGTCTATATAGATGCTCTCTAGCAATTCTTTTCCGTTTGTAAATAATTTAACTTGATGACTTTTTAGCTCAAAATAAATCTTTATTTCTTGGGCAATAAAAGTATCATCTTCTAAAAGAGTCATTCTCATAATTTAATTTACTAGTCCCATTTTTATTAAATATTTTTTTAAATCTTCTTTTTTATAAATACCCTTTATGATATAGTTAATAAAAATTTTCATAGTGTCTGGATTGGAGTAACCTGGAATCTGTATAATCTTATTCCATTTTTTATCAAACATAATAATCTGTGGAGTTGCTTTTATAGAAAATCTCATTTTAAGAGATGTGGTATTTGTTTTTTTAGGAGGATTTTTATCTCCCATTTTATATTTATGATATTCATCAAGGGGAATTGCATAAACATTAAAATTATTTTTTAAAAGTTTATGCAAAGCCTTATTCTTTTTAATATCATTTTCAAATTTTTTGCAATACGGACAAGTTTTTTTCTCAAACAGTAGAAGTACATTTTTACCATTTGCCACCAAAATATCAGTATGTTGAAGAAGAGATTCTTTTGCTTGCATAGATATAAAAATAAAAGATAATAATATCAAAATAGATATTTTTCTCATTATTTTTTACTTTTTTTTCGGACATGAATATTGTTAGCTAAATAGTATTTTTTCAATGCCTTATAAACATCGCCATTTTGTCTATTTAAGCTTAGCCATTTTTTTTCTTTTATAAAATCAAGTGTTACTAAAAACTGTTTCGTAGGCATATAACCAGGAACCATAAGTATGCTTTCGCCTTTTTTATCTGTAAACACAAGAGTAGGAATACCTCTTACTCCGTATATATCTATAAGTGTCTTTGTGTCAGCATTTATATATTTACCTTGATGTTGGAGCTTGTGTGTTCTGTTGTGTCTTGTATCCAAAAGATATGTCGTAAAATCATATTTAAGCTCTTTTATTAGTTTTTTGGAGTTTGAGATATCGCTTTGCAATTTTATGCAATATAAACTCTTAGAGCTATTAAAGATAATAATCATATATTTTCCACTTGGTGTAATTTTTGCACTATCCTTATAAATACCACTCAAGTCAAAATCTTTTTTAGTATGTACCTTGATTTTTGTAGTTTTTGTAGCTGTAGTTTTTGTAGCTGTAGTTTTTTGTAGTTTTGTATTGTTTGTTTTAGCTTCGCAAGCTGACAAAGCAAGCAAAGCAATACTTAATATTGTCACTATTTTCATTATTTTTTGCATAATTCTACCTTTTACTCTTTTTTAAATTAGATATAAAATCACTATTTTTTATTCTAAATTAGTTATTAGCTTGAATGTGAGATTATCACACTCAAGCTTGAAATAATCTAAAAATCTTTTATTTTGCAGATTTATGAAAAATCTGATTAATTCTTTTAATGTGATTTTTATCTGTCAATATCCCAGAAGTTGTATTTACTTTTTTCCATAATTTTTTGTTTGCCATATTTTGATGACAAGCTATGCAAGCTCCTGTTCTCTCCATGTTTTCTCTCATATCTTGATCAAGAGGACGAGACGCTGGCCAATGTGACCCTACATTTGCAAGCTGTTTTCCATCTCTTGTTACAACTTTTGACCATCCAAAATTCATCCCTGGAATAGCTTTCATTTGAATAGTTGTATGAGACGAAGCAAACTTACCAGTTGCAAGATCTTGAAGATCGATTCTGACATCTTTATCTTGATTAATCATAGCATCTTTCTCCCCATATCCTAGAGCTTTTTGACTTGCGTGACAACTTTCACAAGTTCTAGCTTTAGCAGTTGTAGTATGAGGTTGAACAGGGGACATATCAATAGCATCGACAATGTGACCATTATCATGAACTCTTGCTTGTTTGTTTAAAATAAGAGTTTTACCATTTGGTCCAATAACTGTAAATGTAACTTGGCACCCTGGCATAATTGGAGTTACAAGCCCCTCACCATTTATTCCAAGTATTGGATTTTCCCACTCAGTATAACTTCTGGTTTCACTAGCTTTTCCCATTTGTCTTTTACCTTTTGCTCCAAGAGTGGATTCACTAGTTTCACCATTTTTAAAATGTGTAGAGCCACTAGCTATCCAATCGATATTGCTCTTACTCTTACTATAATCAACTTTTACATGACATCCATAACATTGTGGTGCCCAACTCGAATGACAAGAATAGCATTCCATTTTACTCATGTGTGCTGGTATATCGTTCATGGCTACTTCAGCATTTTTTGATTTAAAACTATGATTGATTTGTTTAGTTTTTAGTATAGGAACTATCAAATCTTTTCCACTTGCTAAATGTGCTATTACGGTATTTGAGCCTTTTTCTTTAACAATATTACCAAGTGGATTACCTCTAGTTGATAACAAGTATCCACCCTTTGGATTATAAACCGTACCTTTTTTCATATACTCTGGAAGTGTTTTAGCTAAACCTCTAGGCCCTTTTGGAGGTTTAGCTAAGTTTTTCTCGCCATAACCTATTCTTAATTCCCAAGGATATTTTTTTGTAGTACCGTGACAATCTGAACACTCAATCTCAACTTGTGCAAGAGTTGTTCCAAATATTGTACCATCGCCATGCATATCTATAGAAGTATGACAATCTTGACAAGTCATACCTGCTTTAAAGTGTACATCTGAAGCTAAATGAATATATCTTTTTCCATGAGTTTTGGTTTGCGCTTTTCCACCTGGCATCAAAGGTGAACTGTAAGGTTCTTCCATCATACCCATGTATGAAACCCCTATTCTTTTACCTCTGTTATGACAAGAGTTACAGGTCTCAGGATGTATACCACTAAATGTTACGCCAGTTGATGGAACATAAACCTTAGCATCTCTAGTTGCTTGTATTTCATGGACTAGCATATGACCATGCTCTTTTTTGTTAATAGTAGGATCATTTCCTTCATATATTCCCTCATTTCCATAAGGAATATGGCAAGCACTGCATCCCATACCTCTCCAATCGCCTCTGCCTTGTCTACCTCTTACACCTATATGACATCTTTGGCAGTCACTTCTTTGATAAGTGATAGCGGCGTGATAGGCTATTTCCTTTTCGCTTTTATTTGTAAGATCTTTTGAACTTTGAGGTGGAAGTGGAAGTTGTTTTAGCTTTGTTGGAAACTCATCAGGAAATTTATTCATCATAGCAAGCATATACTTTTTATAAGTATTTGTCCCCCATGCTGGTGTTTTTCCATCTTTATCTTTTATACTATAATCTCCAAATTTAACTTTTTGTGTATCTTCGCTACCCCAAGTATGTAGATTACCTTGAATTTTTCCAGCTTCGGTTGCCATAAGAGCTTTTTTCATATTAGCCACAGTATCAGCGTGACAAAGTCCACAGGTTTTATCCATAATCCAAAAACTTCCTGGATCTCTAACAAACGCTTCTAAACCACCAGGTTGATTTGGCGCTCCTTTGTGTGCTAACTTTTTAGTAGTAGCTTTAACATTCCCACCATGGCAAATAGTACATCCTGCAGGATCACCTACCGCAGATCCTAGAGCCTTAATCTGCTTCATCATGCCTGAATTTTTACTTCTTATATTTTCAATACCTTTATGGCAAGACATACAGTCAGCAAATGCCCACGAAGACAAAAGAACAATAAAAAATATAACTTTCGCAAATCTAAAATTTAACATATTTTCCTCCTTAATAGAAAAGTAGTCAACAACCTAATATAATTGTAAGTAAGTAAAGTGCCTACTAAGTGCTTTTTTATATTATTATTTTAAATATTATATTTATGTTTTAATTAAGTTTCAAAATGTAACATTAGGCATAGTAAGAGATTGAATAAAATATTTTTTAAATACTATTATAAATTTATTTTTGCTTAGATAATTAGTTGTAATTTACTTTTAATAATTATAAAAAATATATT
>JAACJU010000025.1 GCA_021378565.1 Arcobacter sp. LC1
TCGCCGACCTCGGAAGGATGACAGGCTGAGTCAACCCCCTGGTGTATTAATTCAGCGGCCGACGGGGCTTGAACTCAGGACCCTAGGATCCCAAGCCGCCACCCTAACCACTGAGCCAACACCAGGCTCTGATTTTTATGATGAGACAATAAGTAAAATAAATGTTGAGTTTTGAGTAAAAGTTTTTTCATTGGAGTACTTCTTTTTAAATGTATTTGAGTGTTTGTTGTCTATATTTGCAATTTTATTATAAATATTTTTATACCTTTTTCCCATTTTTTACCTTTCATTAAATTTGCTATCTTTTGCTTTCAAATTTTATTACTCGCAATTATATAGACCTCGCAATGTATTTACTTTCGTAGGACAAAAAAGCTGACCATATTTATAAGGTCTACCACATACCTCTTAAGATACATGAGCATAAATAGACTTTTTATATCCTCACAGACACCCACAAACCCATTGTTCCAATTTGAATTCCAAACATAGTTGTTCAAATTCAAAGCTCGAGAACCTGGGGGATTAGTGGAAGTGTTGTCTTCTTTGCCCTTATTTTCTATTTTTAATCCAACCATTTAAAATGGCACCAACTTCGCTTAATAGTACGCTCGCTTGTGTATGTTGTTTATTGCTAAATCCTTTATTTTTAGTTTGGTTTCCCTTAAATCTTTGTATATTTGTTAAAAATCTAAGATGAAATCTAATACTTGCTAAATTGCTATCTGCTTCATAAAGCTTAGATGCTTGGTTACTTTTAATAGCTTTATAAAATAAGTCTATTTGACTAAATAGTAATTCAATTAATCTATGTTTTACTACACCATGTTTTCTTTCAATATTTTGTAATATTGGATAGGTATAATTTAAAAATATTTCATATTTTTCAACAATTATTAAATTATTCATCGTTTCGTTTTCACTCCACTATTTCATCTGTTTCAAGTTACGACAGACACCCACAAACCCAAGGCTCCAACTTGAATTCCAAACATAGTAGTCCAAATCCAAAGCTCGAGAACCTGGGGGATTAGTGGAAGTGTATTGCTCTTGAGCTCCCACAAGCATCGCAACTGGTGTATTCGTAGGTGCATACATATAGCCTCTATTATCTGTCAACCCAGTTCTGTTAGCAAAGTCACTATTCCCATATCCGTTTAAAAGTTCTCTTGTCCAAAACCATTGCGTACCTGCTGCCATTTCTATACCATATTTAGAAGTTAATTCTGGGATATGAGAAATCACCCCATTTGTCACATATCCCAATTCATTTGCAGATTTTTCCTCAACTATTCCATAACTAGATTCAGCAAATTCTGCATAAGATATAAGTTCAGCTCCCACGCTGGCTACTATTTCGCTAGCATTAAAATATGTTAATTTTCCATAATTAACACTCCCATCACCGCCACGATCGAGAGGGATTTTAGGATATTTACGACCGTTATCAGTTCCTCCACCTGCTATCTTTGCTGGAGTTTTATCCAAAGCAAAACAAGATGCAAATCCTCTAATAGCATAATCTTCATCAGCTGGATAAATATCTCTCCAAAATGTCCCTTGAATTAAAACCTTCCCTTCTGGCTTAGAATTTTCTGGCATGAGTTTTAGATCCCAAAAAGAATAAGCATTTATTCCTCTAAGTAAAATCATGTCTGCTTCTGTTTTGTTTCCGTTCGGTGCTTCAGCTTCTGGCATTAAACCGTAATGAAAACCACCAATGCAAATACTGTTTTCTTCTGTATAATTTTTTGGATTTGTTTTATTTGTGCTAATTGCAAAACCACCATCAAACAAAAAATATACATAATAATCAGTCCCAGGTATTGAAGTCCCAGCATCTAAATCGGTATCTAGACTTAATGTTTTGTCTTCACTTAAATTTATACCAAAACCGTTAAAAACAATTTGCAAACCTTTGCTAATATTAAAAGTTTTAGGGCTTAGTTTAGTAAAAATAGTTTTATTACTATTTGGTTTAGAAAAAATAAAGCCAGGTACTTTTAACAAAATATTTGTTTTAAAATCAGTGTTTTGCTTTTGTAACTTTGCCCAATTTGGAATAGTGTTTTCTACTATCGCACCTTTATCGTCTAGCACTTTTATGTTTATACTTTTTGGTGTGCTAGAAAAATACAAATCGCTTATTTTACTTGCCCAATCGCTCACAAGAACGATAAAATTATTTATTTTATTTTGTAAATCACTTAAATTCATTTGTTGTCCTTTAAAATTAATATTTTTAACATAGAAATATTTTCTGCATTTTTAATAACTGTTTCTCCTAAGCTCAAAGATGTATCTAAAATACTTAAAGATACATCTACGTAATCGCTTGGAATATCTTTTATGTCCACTAAATCATTTATATTATTAAAAGAAATTTGTATTTTTACAGATTGCTTTAACTCGCTATCGATACCTTTTATTTGTGCAATCGCAAATAAAGTCCCATCGCTTAAATATAAGCATATTGTTTTTACAGCTTTTATTGCTTCATTTTGTGTTGCTGCGCAAGTAAATTCTATATTATTATCTTCTAAATTACTTATTAAAGAAATTGGTTTTTTTATCCAAGTTTTTATATCACTTGCTTTTAAATTAGGATCTAAAGTATCTAATACATTTTCACTAAATCCAAAATTGCTAACCTTAGCTAAGACACCTGTTGTGCTAGCATTTGCTAAAGCTTGTAGTCCTTTGGTTGTTAAAATAGTCATTAACTTGCCTCACTTTGTGAATTTTTAAAAGGTGCATAAGCTGTAGCTTCACACAGTGCATAAGAGCTTATTTTTAAAGTAGTACTAGGAAAAGCTTCGATATCAATTTCTTCCAAAATACTACGGACATTTTTATATATATTTATATATTTTTCTAAAACATCAACAGAATTTTTATGAATTGCTTTGTCTTTTAAAAATAAATCTATTTTAAAATGGAAAGGCTTACCGTTATATTCAAACCATTCTTTTATATTAGCTTGCATGTCTAGTGCTTCAAATACTTTTTCTATAGCCCACTTGGTCCCTTTTTTTGAATGCAAAAGAAAAGAATTTTGTATTAAAGCTCTTTTGCTTTTTTCACTTATATCCTCACTCCAAAAATCAACTTTAAATGCATAAGCCAAATAAGCCAAATACTTCTTAGGAATTGCTAAAGGATTAGCGAGACTTTTAATAACTTCTAGTTCTTTATTTAAATTGTCAAATTGTGCTGAACTAACACTAGAGTCTAGAACTCTTAAAGGTTTCGACTCAGATGATGGAATAAGTGATGATGTTATTTGATTCATCATTGACTCCTATTTGAGTATTATCTAGCACTATATCTTGTGTTGGTTTTGTGATAATTACTTCTTTTACACCAGGTACTTTTAAAAAATAATTTATTTCGCTTGTACTTATATTTGTTCCTATTTGTTTTAAGTTTTCTAGTCCAACCTTTAAAGAAGCTAAGGCATTTGAAACTATTTGAAGAGTTTCTTGATTTTCTAGAATTTTAAGTTCGGCTTCTATACTAAAAGACACTAGCTCACAAGATTTAACGATTACATTATCTGTCAAAGGTCGCACATCTTCTTTATTCAATGCTTTTTCAATTCTAGCTTGCATTACATCATCGCGTAAAGTGCTAAAATAATAAACATTCACTATTCCAGCGCCACCATTTAAAATGCTTATATCTTGTATTCTTTCGTCTGCCTTTAAAGCATAAGATTTATAAGACTCAAGACTTCCTGCTGTACTCTTATCAGCAAGAGATAATAAAATTCTAGTTCTAAAATCTGCATCATTTTCTATGCTAGCACCATTTTGAAACTCTCCTTGTGCTTTAGCTGCTATTAAAAAAGGCAAAGCAGTTGTGATAACTTCTGTTTTTACTGAACTTTGTTTTATAAAAACTTGCAATTCTAAAGTTCCGCTAACTTTTGTTTGCCCTTTTGTAATAATTACATCTGTTAGTAAAATAGCTGTGTATTTAGATGTTGGATCCGTAAGTACCAATCTTGCAGGAATAAGCAGATCCTGATTTAAAACCTCGCTTAAAGAAAATTCATATTCTGCATAAGGTTTGGAGCCTTGAAGCCTAGTTTGTGCATAAAATATTGCATAATTATCTAAATCATTTCCCGTACTTGTGCTTAAAAAAAATGCTTTTGATAAGTCATTAAAACTAGCTCTTAAATAAAGTTCTCGATAAGAAAAAGACTCTAAAAGCATTTTGATATTATCACTTTCTAGATCTTCATAATCAGGTAATATTTTTTTAAATTCTGCTAAGTTTTGTGCTAAGATTTCTTCATAAGAAAGTTCTTGTAAAATTTGTGGAAGTGGTAGAGTTTTTATATCAATCATCTATAAACTCCAAAGTTTCATGATTATTATCGATCTCTAAATGTATAAAACAAGCTACTTTAGATGTATTTTCGTCCATCTTAAAGTCTAAACCACTTACTTTAACTCGTGGTTCATTTATATTAATAGCTTCATTTATATATTTTGTGGCTAAAGTTTTATATAGATTATTAAATTCTCTATCTCTTAATTTATACAAGTCTGAACCAAAGGTAGGGCGCATAACTCTAGATCCAAGTTTTGTTTTTAAAATTCTATTTATGCTTTCTCTTATGCTTATTGCGTACATTTAGCTTACCTTGTAAGTTCCAGCTGAACTGCCACTTGGCACAATCACCTGTGCATTTTCTTTTATATGTTTTATAATTGCAGATGCTAAAGTTTTGTTGTATTTTTTATTTGTTGACGTGGGCTTAAAACCATTTTTCTCTAATTCTGCATTCATAGCACTTAGCAATCCATCAGCACTTAAACTCATTTTTTACTTCTTGTATTTTTGCTAAAATCCACAAAGGGTAAGCCTGTCATTTCATTTATGCATTCACCTGTTACAACACCTTTTCCGCCCAGTCCTAAATCAATACTAGCACTATCAACTTTTACATTTTCACTTTTAATATCTGCAGTTTTAGACTCTACTTTAATAGTATTTGCTTTTATGCTTGCATTTTTACAAATAATGGTTATTTTATCGCTAGCATTTATTTTAAGCTCTTTTGCTTTGGTGTCATAAGTGAAAATAGTCCCATCTTCATATTCTATAACCTCAATATTTTCACTTGCCAAAC
>JAACJU010000026.1 GCA_021378565.1 Arcobacter sp. LC1
GTGTGTGTGTGTGTGTGTGTGTGTGTGTGTGTGTGTGTGTGTGTGTGTGTGTGAGAGAGCCTTCGACCTTGTATATATAACAAATTAAAAAATTAATAAGTTGTAGGTTGGTTTGTTCCTTTTCTGTTTCATCCCCACTTTCCCCTTCCTCTTCTTGCTGTGTTTCATTCAGCTTGTGTGCAGCTTGTTCACCACCTTATGTCCTTCTCCCCCTTGATCTCACTCCTACCCTACTGTTGGTGTTTCCCCCTTTCCATTTTGCTCTAGGTCTTCCATGAGCCTCGACTATGTATAAAAAAACACCCTCTGAGCTATACTCACAGTCCCAGTAACTTGTTTACCATCTTATAAAACAGCAGCATATAAACCATGAAATTGTGATTTAATGCAAAATAATCTGATCATGAACAAAGGCAAAGCCAAGAAGCTACTTTCAATTTTTCAAGCAACACACACATCATACAAACTAACAATTTGAAACCATCTGCTTTCTGCTCATTGGCTGTCGGTTTCAATGCATTTCAAAATAATTGTGAACCGTTTAAAGTCATTGTAATCTTGGTAATGATTATGCCTTGAATTAATTAGAGTGTTGTATGGTTAATATCCATGTAAGCAGATAAATGATAAAATGCAGTGCTTTACTGTAATGAAGACGTTCGATCAATGGGAATTGATGAAAAATGTCTTTTGGCATTAATTTATCTTTACATGGAATTTAAATGGATAAATCTTGATACTCCAATTTATTTATTTATTTAATGTTAATCTTCATCATCCATGAATTCCACGAGCAGCTCAGCAGAGCACGATGCTTCTCCAGCTGCACTAACCGCCTTGCAGGTATAGCGAGCGTCATCGTCTGCAGCAACCTCCACCAGAATGAGGGAGGACGTACCATCCTCTTCAAAATCTAGCTGGACGCGTGACCCTTCCTCCAAAACATTGTTATTCTTGTACCATATCAAGTCCGGTTCAGGCTCACCTGTCCAACAAGGCAACAAACGTAATCATAGTCAGGTGGGGAAAGATTTCCCTGGCAGGAAAGAAAGGTGTGGCAATCTGCCATCGTCATACCCCCCTCCTTTTGTGGATGACGGCATCTGCATTTCCATGTATGGTGAATAACACACAGGTGTGCATCGTTGTATAATTTTTTTTCTAATAAAAACTCTTGAAATTTTGAATAATCATTTGGTACAGAAATTCTTAGTAAAGATTCCTTAGAAAGTAAGGCTTTAAACTTGCTTAATAAATCAATAGGATCAAGTACATGCTCTAAAACGTTAGAAAGATTAATCAGGTTGTATTTTTCTTTTTGCAATATTAACTCGTCAAGATTTTTATATATATCGCCTTGTATCAAAGTATTTAATAACTTTGGGTTATACTCTTTAATGGCAAATTCAGAGAAATCTAATGTTCTAACGTTCCAATTTTTCTCAAAAAAATACTTAGCAAAAAATCCTTTCCCTGCACCAACATCAAGTAACTTATTTTCTTTATTTTGTGTAAATTTTTCATATATATGCAATGCTACTTTTGCAATATTTTTAGAATGTAAAAGTTCATCTTTTGAGTATATGGAGGAATTCTGTGAAAATTCATCTTGATAATACTTTCTCGAATAATATTGTTCTAATTCTAATTTTGTTGGTAAATTTTTTATACTAAAATAACCATTAGCAGTTTTTATTACTTCGTTTTCCATATTCTCTCCATTAATTATTTTTAAAATTATATGTATAAGCAATAATAACTATACTATTTTATATTTTATCAATAGCTTTGTTGCAATACAAGATTGTACCCTAAAATGAATAAAATGGAGTTTACTATGTTGGTAGTCAAGAAATGTGCAATCTTTTGATGTGTTTGTATAAATAATCATACCTTTAATATTTTATATAAATCATTTATTTTGTTAATAATGATTTCTGCCTGAAATTTCTCTTCTTTTTTTGCGTTTATAAACATTCCATTTAAAATTTGTATGGTTCTAAACCCTAGAGGTTTAATTCCCACAAAATCTTTATTGATATTATCGCCAATATAAACAATATGGTGCTTATCTATTTTTTCAAGATTAGCTATTTTAACAAAACAATAAGGAGAAGGTTTTGAGTGTATTTTTTTATATCTATGAGTTATAAAAATCTTTTTTATATATTTTCTTATATCTAAGGCATCAATTTTTTTGCCTTGAACTATTTTATTTCCATCTGTGACTAAATATAATGGAATATTTTTAGCATAATAATAATTTAATATTTTTTTTACATCTGTATTTAGGCAAATATTTGGCTTATGCGCTCTATATAATGAAATACACTTTTTAACATTTTTAACATTATATATATTAAAATATTTTAGTACATTATCAAATACCTTTCCTCTTCCATTGCATTCAAGTATTTTTAACATTTTAGCAAAAAATATTCTATTTGATATATTATATTTAGAACAAAAATAAGAAGAAACACTTCGAAACCCACTATAAACATAGTCTATTTCGTTATACAATGTATCATCTAAATCAAATACTATTGCTTTAACTTTCAATATATATGTCTTCGCTTATTCTTATTTGCTTGTATATTTTATCTGTAATACAAGGCTTGATTTTGATACCGTCACATTCTTGAAGAAACCAATAAAAACTATCTAGCCCATGTTTAATACTCAAAGTTGAAGCTCCGCCGAACCTAGCATTGCATTCAATGCAATAATATTTATTAGCTTTTTTAATTACCTGTACGACACTATGCCCCAAGATTTTATTTTTTTCTAAAAAAGATTTAACATTTTCGCATAAAATAGAATTTTTTACTCGTGTAGTAACTTTTGCTTCTCCACCAATTATCAAATCTCTTGACCTAATTATCGAAGAAACGCATTTTTCGTTGGTATCCAAATAAGAATCAACGCTATACTCCCTACCTTCATAAAAAGGCTGATAAATGGGTGATTGAAGCTTATGTGCGAATTCTTTTGCATCTGTTTTTGAGACATCTATGGCGATTTTTTTAGAGCCTGCACCATACCTTTCTTTTACTACAAGATTAGAATTTATTTTTATATCATCAAGGTTATCATAAGTAGGTATCAAAAAAGGATTGGGTGCTTTTTTATAAAAATTTAATTTATCAAAACAAAATAATACTGATTCATAAGAAGAAACAAACACATTTATCTTTTCTTGTAATAATATTTTTTTATATTTTGCAAAAAATAAAACATCATTATCTCTTGTTGGTATAATATATCCAATATTATTTTCTTTTGAATATTTGATAATTTCATTTATCTTAATATCAGATATTTTTGGCATTTTCCAAAAAAAATCGACAAAATATTTTCCAATTATATTCTCATTAATATCAGCACCATAAATCTTAATATCTTTTGAAAATTTATCTTTTGCATTTCTAAGAGCTTTGATTAGTGGAATTTTCGAAGATATGCTTGTAATAAGTATATTTCCTCTAAGCATGGATAAGTTCTTTTGTTGCTTTATATAAGCTTATTGATGAAAAAGTTTTTATGCAAGTTTTATTTTTATTTTTTAAATATTCATACATATTATTTTGATTATTGGCAGTTTTTATAGCTATAAACGGAATACTTAAAAAATAAATTTCATTCGCCATTACGCTTGGTGTTATGATTGCAAAACTACAATCATTCATAAGTTTTGCAATATTGTTAGAATTAATATGCAAGGTTATCCATTGTTTATCTTTTGTATATTCTTTTAATTCTTTTAAATTTTTGTTTGCATTTGTTGTTACTAAATTTACCAATATATTACTAAATTTTTTTAAAACTTCTAATATTTTTATATTAATGTTGCTATGATCAGATCCACCCATAGCTAAAAATATATATTTTCTTTCTCCACTTTTTTTTTGTTTTTTTATTCTTTTATTTTTTTCTTTTGCAAATTCATCTCTTAGAAGGGTATATTTTTCTCCACACCTTAATTCACAATTTTTTGGAACCAAATTTTTATATTTTTTTTCATCTGCATAAATATTGTGATTTAATAAAATATCACAAAAATGTTTTTCGTATGTGTCATCAAAACTCAAAATCTTTAATTTTAAATTATTAGATTTTAGCTCTTTTTCATACATAAAATCAATATCATAATGGTCTATAATAATAAAGTCAATATTATTATTTTTAATGATATTGTCAATTTCTTTTATATCATTAGATTTTAATAGCTCAACTTTATAGCCATTTTCTTGAATTTTACTATTTATATTTGCTTCTAAATCTTGACATGCAAATATAATATTTGATTCTTTGTGTTTTGAAGCTAAAACTAAATCTCGCATTATATGCCCAATTCCGATTAGCGAAGATGAATCTGCTCTAAATAAAATATTCATTTTTTATCATTTATTTAATATTTCATACATTAATTCTACTCTTTTCCAATCTTCCAAAGTATCTATATCTTGGACTAAAAATCTAGGCAAGATTATAGGGATAGAATCTGCCCCAAAGGCAATATCTTTTGGTTTTGTATGTAATTTTTCCCAATAAAACTGCCCTGCATCTTGAAAAGCCTCTTCTAAATCTTGACTTCTTTTTAAAAAATTCTCAGGATTAAACATCTTACATCTATTTTCTTTGGTTATCTTAAAAGTTCTTTGAATTGGAAAAGGCATAGAAGCTACGGCAAAACTCATATGCGCATTTGAATTTTTTAACTCTTTTAATCCTTGTTTTAAGTATTTCACTTGTAGTAAAGGTGCTGTCGCATAAATAGTACAAAGATAATCAAACTCATGCCCTTCACTTTTTAAAAAATCCAAAGCGTGAGATATGACATCTTGGCTTGGCGTATAATCATCTGCAAGCTCGCTTGGTCTTAAAAAAGGAACTTCAGCGCCGTATTCTTTTGCAATTTTAGCAATTTGTTTATCATCAGTGCTTACAATAACTTTTGAAAAAAGCTTTGAATCAAGGGCTAGTTTTATAGAATAAGAAATCAAAGGTTTACCAAAGAATAATTTAATATTTTTTCTAGGTATTCTTTTGCTTCCTCCTCTAGCTGGGATTATCGCTATACATTTAGGCATTTTTTTGATTCTTCTGTAAAATATCTAAGATGGTTTT
>JAACJU010000003.1 GCA_021378565.1 Arcobacter sp. LC1
AACTATGGCTTTTGTATTATATTTTTTACATATTTCAAATACTTTTAATGTGCCCATAACATTGGTATCATAAGTTTCAATTGGGTCTTTATAAGATTTTCTCACAAGAGCTTGAGCAGCTAGGTGAAAAACAATATCAGGTTTGTATTCTTTAAACGTTTTGTCAAGCTTTTCTAAATCTCTAATATCACCTATTATTGAAATAATATCTAAATCTAATAAATCTAAATGATTTGGAGATGTTGGAGCTTGCAATGAATAGCCAATAACTTTAGCACCCATTTTATTTAACCAAAAGCAAAGCCATGAGCCTTTAAAACCAGTATGTCCTGTAACTAAAATAGTTTTATTTTCATATATTTTAGAAAACAAAGAGTGCATTACCATACTTTCCAAGGTGCTTTTTTATTTTTCCACATATTTTGTAACTGTTGTTTATCTTTTAGCGTATCCATGCATTTCCAAAAACCATCGTGTTTGAATGTATAAATTTCACCATCTTTTGCTAAGTTTTGAAGTGGGTTTTGCTCAAAAATTGTGCTATCACCTTCTGTAATATAATCAAATACCTTAGCTTCACATACAAAAAAACCTGCATTTATCCAAGAGCCATCGCCTTTTGGTTTTTCTAGAAAAGTCGAAACTTTATTATTCTTCTCAATATTTAAAGCACCGAATTTTCCTTCTGGCTGAACTGATGTCATAGTCACAGCTTTTCCATGAGATTTGTGAAATTTTAGAAGATCTTCAATGTCAATATTACTAACACCGTCTCCATAAGTTAACATAAAAGGCTCATCGCCTATGAATTTTTGAGCTCTTTTTATTCTTCCTCCTGTCATGCTATCCATGCCAGTATTTAAAAGTGTAATTTTCCAAGGTTCACTAGAATTGTTATGTACTTCCATTCCACCATTTTTGATATCAATTGTAACATCACTTTGATGGAGAAAATAATTTGTAAAATATTCTTTAATACAATAACCCTTATAGCCAAGCAAGATTACAAATTCATTAAATCCATATTGAGAATATATTTTCATAATATGCCATAAAATTGGCTTTCCGCCAATCTCAACCATAGGTTTGGGTTTTACATCGGTTTCTTCGCTTAGTCTTGTACCGTGACCGCCTGCTAATATGACTACTTTCATTTATCTTCCTCTTTTTTATTACAAAATCTAATCTCATTTTTTAACATATTTACTACTATTTATAATAAACAATTTTTGTTAAGGTATAGTATTCAAAAAATAGGATGCAAGGCTAAATAGCGAAAATATTATATCGACACCTTAAGCAAAATACAACTAGTTAAACTTAGCTTTACGATATCAAATTTTTGCTTATAAACAAGATATCCAAAGTTGAATAAGAATTATTTATAAATTACTGTGATTTCTGCTTATAAAATTGTATTTATATAGACCTAAAATTCGAAAATTACAACTTTACATTAATATTTAAATGAATATAAAATAATATTTTTAAAGGATTTTAAATTTAGACTATGAAATTTCTATGAATTTTTTTAATTTTGTAATTTTATCTAATTCTTGTTTAGTTTCGCTCTTACGCTTTTGCATAAATTCTATATTGTTATAAAATAATTCGCTTAGTTGTTCAAGTTCGTTAGTTTCAAGTTCAAAATCTTGAATTTTTTGCCCAAGACCTAGATAAGTATCTAGCCATCTTTGCAGTAGTTCAATTCTTAAGTCATTATTTTCTTTTTCTAGGCTTAAGTAAAGAAGTTCATTTAAGGCCCTTAAAGACCAGTCTCTTCTTTCCATGCGCCAATAAGTCCTCTAGTCACTTTCATTACTTGGTTTACAGCATTAATGTTATCATCAATTCCTGCACTAAATAAAGTTTCAATTTGATATAAATACAAACCATCTAGATAATAGGCTATATCGCCACCATCAAAATCTAGGACATTTCTAAGTTCATCAAAAATAGCGATTGATCTATTTATATAATTAAACTTTTCTTCTATATTCCCCTCTTGCATGGCATTTTTTACAAAGGATAAGTATTTTAACAGACCTTCATATAATTTTAGCACTAAGACATAAGGATCATCAGATATTGCACTTTGCTGATTGTATGCTTCTAGTCCCATTCACTTCTCCAAAACATTTAATATAAACGCTTAAAGTATATCATAAAAGTATTTAAAAACATTATTGCTTTGAAGTAGATTGCGCAATCATCATTTGCAAACCGCCAAATGATGATTGCATTCTAGATATTATTGCCGTATAAGCTGCAAATTTTTGTGCCATTGCATTATATTTATCATCTAAATGTTTTTGTGCTTTTGTTTTATCTGATTCTAAATCTGTTAACCTTTTGTGCATATTTTTATCATATTGTGTCAAAAGTCCATTTCCAAAACTTAAGCTATCAATATATGATTTTAGTTTAGTCCCGACACCTTCAGCTTCAGCGACACCAACAAAAAGACTTTTTACATCATCAGGATGCTTTGACAAAGCTTCTGAAAAAAGCTTTGAATCAAGCTTCATACTTCCATCTTTTTGTATAGAAAAACCATAATTGAATAAAGATAAAGGATTTTTTTTAGGATCTTTACCGTAAGCTCCAAAAAATATATTTTTAATAGAATCTGTCATTTGTTTAAAAGTATCATTATCACTTAATGGACTGTCTTTATCAAATCTTTCATCTGAAATGAATTTTATCAAATCATTATATTGCTCTACTAATTTTTTAGCAGCTGGAACTATTTTATCTGTACTTTTTGAGATTGAAACTGATGATTTTCCAGTAGATACTACATTTATTTTTAGTCCGTCAGCCATCTGCATTTGATTACTTGCTAAATCATAAGAAACTCCATTTAAAGTAGCTTTCATATTTTGAGCTGTTACGGTATGATTGCCTTTTGTATTAAAACCTAAGCTTGAAGCAGCAGCACCTGAAATAACTAAGGCATTATCTTTGCCTGTTTTAGCACTTGAAATTATTAATTTAAATTGCCCAGTTCCAACTTCTTCAACTGAAGCTGTGACATCTGGATCTTGACTAATCTTAGTTGCTAATTCATCATAAGTCAAACCTTTTGTTTTGAAAGTTTGAGACTTACCATTTACGCTTATAGTAAGTGTATCTGCACCTGGTATTTTAGCAGTTTTAGAAGAAATAATATTACCTTGATAGGCATCTCTAGTAGCAATTTGTTTTACATCAATATTTTGAGTACCAGCTTTTAGCAAGGTGGTATCATCAACTGAAAATATTGCAGAGCTTCCTGTACTAGAAGCATTTAGTTGCTTAAATACATTTGTATTGTCGCCATTATAAAGGTCGAATAATTTTACAGTATCTTGAAAGTCAGATACCTTTTTTTGAATCTCAGTGAAAATATATTCTTCACCCTCTTTACCTTTTTCAACAGAAGTGATTTTATCTATTTGCTTAGTTATAGGATCGATTCTTGCTTTTGATTCAGCCTTTTTCAATTTATCAAGTAATGCTTGACTTAATTCAACAGAGTTTCCTGAGCCTAATCCTAAGATTCCTTGTGCCATAATTTATCCTTTCTTTTTAGGTCATATTTAATAATGTTTTTATCATCTGATCCATAGTCGTTATCGTTTTTGCACTCGCCGTGTATGCTGATTGAAATTTAATAAGATTAACCATCTCTTCATCTTTATCAACTTTAGTTAACTTATTAAAAGCTAATTGAATAGCGTGAGTAACCTCATCTTGCGTTGTTTTTTGTGAATCATTTGATTCTTTATCAGCTGAAACTTTAACCAAAAGATTTCGGTAAAATACTGTAAAAGTTGTACCTTTGCTCGTGTTATCCTGAGGTGAGCCATCAAATTGAACATTTTCTTTAAATTGTATGCTAGATAAATAATCCACATCATCTTGAGTTAATCCATTGACTGAGTTATTATTAAATTTCAAACTATCAACAGTTGAACCTGAAAAAAATTTTAATTTATGAATAACTCCTCCGCTTGTATCTAAATCAGTAGCTTTTTGTCCAGAAATATAAGATCCATCAGGATTTTTTATATAAGTGCTTGTAATATCACTTAAAGCATCTGCTAAGTCATCAAGTTTGGCTCTATATCCTGATAATAGATTGTTAGGTGCGCTTGTATTTGATACTTCCAAATCAGCTCTAAGCGAACCTTTTATTGGATTGACTATATCATTTGCGATAGCAAGTTGTGAAATATCTTCAGCTTCTTTAGAAGTTTTTAGATTTCTATTAACTAAAGTTTTAGTCCCAGCCGTAGCATCTTTTACTATCACACTAACTTTAAATCTATTAGCTTCTCCACCTTTTGTAGAACGAAGAACCAAGAAATGATCCACAGTATGATCAATATATCTACTTCCATCATGTGCTTTGTTAAAAGCTCCATTTGTAGCATAAATTCCAGCGCCTGAATTGTTCACTTTTGCCGCTAAAACTCTTATATAATTTTTAGCATCAACTGTACCGCTATCATAAACCCCATCACCATCTACATCTATTTTATCAGCTTTGGTAAATTTTTCTCCAAAATTTATAGTGATTTTGGTTTTATCATTATTATTAACCATAATACTTATCTCATCACCTGTACCAAATCCTCCAGTACCTGTAGTAGTTAGATTATTTAATCCAGATCCGTTTGAATATTTGTAACTTTGAGCTTGTTTTAACTGAACAATTCTCAAAGGATGAACGTTTCTGCCATACACAATAGCAGGAGTCCCCTCTATATCTAGGCTATAAGGTGGAGTTTTATGTACAACAATTCCTACAAATTTTGACAACTTAGCTTCTAGCAAATCTCTTCTATCTAATAAGTCTGTGCCACCTTTTGTCCTACTTTCGAGTTGTTTATTTATATCAGAAATAGAATTTAAAATACCATTTATTGCTTCTACGTTATCTTCTACTTTGCCTTCCATTTGTTTTTGCTTAGTTTCTGTGCCACCATATAAATTTTTCAAATCATGTATAATATCATTTGATCTATTTTTTAAATCTGTTTTATAAATCTCATTTGCTGGAGCCGCCCTTACATCTTCTAATGATTGAAAAAAATCATTTAAATCTTTAGTTAGCCCACTACTTTCGGTTTCTTTAAAAGTATTCTCAACATTTGCCATAATGTCTGAACGTTCATCTAAATATCCAGATTTCCCATTTGCTTGGACTAGAGTATGATTTAGATACCTATTGGTTACTCTTCTTATACCATCTATGCTTACGCCTCTACCTATGTCATTATTTTTGACATGTTCAAGTTCGCTTAGCTCAACTATCCTTCTTTTGTATCCAGGAGTATTCTCATTTGATATGTCATTCATGACATTCTCAACAGACTGTTTTGATGCATTTAATCCCGACAAGGGAATTTGCAACGAACCTAACATAAATACTCCTTTTTCCTTAGTATGGCATTACATTTCTTAGATTAAGCTAAAACGGCCAAGCATCTTCTAAAAGTTTAGATCCCCAGCTTCTTTTTAGGTTATCATCTTCTTCACCTTTTTTAGTTATTTTTATCTTTAACTCAGCAATTTGAGATGAAGGGATGGAATTATCAGGTGAAATATCATAAGGTCTTATTATCCCGCTAAGAGTCACTTTTTGCTTATCTCCATCAATTAATATCTCTTTTGAGCCTTGAATATAATAATTTCCATTTTCATATGCTTGTTCTATTACTACTGAGATTTTTGAATTTAGCGTTTCATTAAATTTTTGGTCAGTTTTTCCACTAAAAGCATTATTAGTGTTTGATTTAAAGCCTAGTCCAACTTTATTATTTAAATTATTTGCAAATTTATTCATAGGAGATCCAGCTGGAGTACTAGAAGAAAACTTGCCCCCACCTAATTGAGAATTGGAAGTTTTAGTAGTATCCTTAGAATTCTTTGATTCAGAAATTAAAGACTCTTTGATTTGAACTTGAATAATATCTCCAATTTGAAGATTTTTCTTATCAGCAAACAAAGAAGTTCCCTCGTTTGAATACAAAGCTCCAGGTTTTTTTCTTCCAAACTTTGCTACTCTAAGAGGTTGAAAATCAGGTTTTTTGAAAACTATTTTTGCACTTCTATCAGCGCAAGATGTAAAGAAAAAAGAAGACAAAGAAAATACAAGAGCTAATAAAATGCTACTTTTTACCATGCTTATCTTCTACCATCTTTTTTAAATCTACAGCAATTTGAATATTGTTTATTGTGCTCCTTATTAAAGCTAGGGCTCCATATCTAATCATCAAAGGTTTGATATTTGCCCTTGGATCGCATATTATCAATAAACGATTATCAAAAATTTTTACTTTTTGTATATATTTTTGTCCCACTAAGCTAACGGCTGTCTTAGCTTCAGCATAAATAAGATCTTCTGTTTTATTTCTTCTTTTTCTTGCTTTTATTATTCTTCTTACTCTTCTTGCTTTTTTAACTACTTTCGCTTTTTTAACTTTTCTTATTTTTCTTATTTTTATTACTTTTTTTGGAATTGGCACTTTTTTTATGATAATTTTATCTTCATGTTTTGTTTTTGGAAGCTTTTTTGCTCCCATATGTTCATAATAAGCAACAAAGCCCGAAAGCAGGACGACAAGCGTCAATAACATTGCTCTTTTTGATCTAAAACCTTTTCTCTTGACTGAAATTATCATCTTTGTCCTATTTTATTACAAAAATTGTAAAATAAATTTCTTTTATTGAATTACTTTGAACATTTTGCCCATTTTCATTGGAACCATTCAAGACTTTGTTTATATCTTGAATTAAATCTTCTTTTAATAATTCTTTTCCTCCAACAGTTAAAAGCTCTTCTGAACTTCGTGAACTAATTTCTCTTATAACTGTATCGATTATTTCAGGCTTATTATTTTTTACCATGCTAGCAAAACTAGGTTCTGTACTTTGCATTGTAAAAGATAGCTTCATAAGCTTTGCTCTTCCTTGAGCATCTGTAATATTTAGAACCAAATCATTAATAGCAGCTTGAAATTTTTGATAAGATTTTACAGGTGCCTTTGCAGTACTACCTGCAGCTTTTTGTGGACTAAAATCACCCTTTGAATAAAGCATATATCCACCAACACCGACAAAGGCTAATATTATTATAAGGAACAATACTAAAATTATTAAAACCTTACTTCCTCCACCTGAATTTTGAGGTCTTCTGTCTTCATTATCTTCTGCCATTTTATCTCTCCTTTAGTCTATTTTGTAAATTCTTAGCATTTGGGTTAACTGTGCTGCATTATTTACATCTAAGTATTTCATTATAGCAGTTATTTGTTTATCTTTTAGTTTAATTAGTATTGCAAATACACTTTTTAGTTTATTTTCTTTTATCATTTTATCAAAAATCTTAGCGGCAACTTTTGGTGACATTTTATTATAGATATCTGATGTTTTACTTTTTATTTTACCAGCTATTTGTTTTAATAACTTTTTATCTTCATTTCTCATATTTTGAATAGCTTTTTTATCTTTTTGAATTCTAAGCAATAAGTCTTCAAGTTGCTTTTGCTTTTTTTTATATTCTTTATCTTTTTTCGTATAAAAAGCATTTAAATCTTTTTTTAGATCTTGTATTTCTTGTTTTTGTTTTACATAACTTGTATTATCAAAACCTAGAACAAAAGTAAAAGCTATACAAAGTAAAAAAAATTTTAACAAATTCTAGCCTTGTGATACTTGCTTTGCATATACTCATCAGCAAATTCCTCATCAGTTTTTATCATTTTTTGCATTTTTTCTTGCACTTGCAAATCAACTAGATATGAATATTTTTCTTTTTCTTGTTGCAAATATTTAATCTCATCTTCAACATTCTCGACTAAATCGTTTAGGTCTAGTTTTTCATGGAACAAATTTTCTTCTAAATCTCTTAAATGATTTTTATGAATTTGTAAAACCATAAAATCACTCATCATTCCAAATTTATCTACTGAAACTGTATTTATTTCATTCTCAATTTCATCAATTTTATCTTCAATATCTGAGATTTGTATAAGTAAACGGCTTTTTTCTAAAATTTTTAAATCTCTTTGACTTTTTCTTAATTTATATAACTTTTCTACCATAATTAATGTCCAAAACTCAAAATCAATCCCCAAAGACCTCTAGTATATCCCTCAACTTGATCACCAATCCAAGGCAAGGATATTAAAATAAAGGCTGAAACTAATACCATTTTTGGTACAAAAGATAAAGAAGCATCAGATACTTGCGTTACAGCTTGAAAAATACTAATTACAAGCCCAATAACCAAACTAACTAGCAAAGATGGCAAGCCTAAAAGTAAAATTATTTTTACTGTTTGTTGTGAAATCGCCATTAAGTCCATATTATTTTTTTACCTTAAGAGTAATTTCTACATCTTTATCGCCCAAACTTTTTTTGAAATTTTTGAAAAATTCATCCATATTATTTGCATCTAATTCTAAAATTTCGCTAGTTTGTGTAGTAGAAACGGGAATATCTTTTTTAGCTAATGATGTTGCTATTTCAGAATCTATTTCAGAATCTAGTAAAGCTTGTCTTATTTCTTCTTCAGATAATGTATCAAGTTCTTTTTCATCAGAGCCTTTTTTATTTCCAGCTTTTATCTTAGCTCTTAGCTTAACTCTTGGCTTGACTTCCTCTTTTTTATCTTCTTGAACACTTTTTGGCTTTGGTCTTTCTTGTATATTTTCTTGTATATTTTCTGCTTCTTTTGTTTTGTTTGCTTCTGTCTTATTTACTTCTAATTTTTTATTTTTTATTTGCTCTTTTTTATCTTCTTGTATATTTTCTGCTTGATTTTGAATTTCTTCTTGAACATCTACTTGGCTGTCTTCATCAGCTTCTTCTGTAGCTTCCTCTTGGGCTTCTTCTAAACTTGTTCCTTCACTAAAAAAACCTAAACCACCTCTAATACTTGATTCTTTTTCAGGTCTAACTTTTCTAGGAATTTTTTGAGGCTCTTTTGGCGCTTCTACTTTTGGCACTTCTTGTGCTTGCTCTACTGCAACTTGCTGTTGTTTTACTTCTAAATCATTACTTTCTTCGCTTAAAGTATCGTGCAAGAAGTTATCTAAATCTTTTATCTTTTCTTCTTCGCCTTGATTCAGATTTATCTCTTCTTTAGGTAGCATTTCGCTTTCATCAAAATTTGGCTCAGCTATAGGACCTTCATCTTCTGTAGATAAACTAGCATCTTCTTCATTAGCTTGTTGCTCACTTAATTCATCTAGTGCTTCAAAATCATCATCACGCTTATACGTAGCCACATAAGCACCTGGTTCTTTATTTGCGACTTCTTCAATTTTGTTTATATCGTTTTTAATTTGCCCTATTAAATTAGATTTTCTATTAGATTTTAAGCCCTTAGCTCCAGCACTTGAGTTTTTACTTTTACTATTTTCAATGGCAGGTTTTAAGCTTGCTCTTTCTTGCTCTTCAAGTTTAACAAATTCATCTGCTTGCAAATCTTCAAGCTTATTATTTATATAACTTGCTAACTCTTTATAAGAACTTACATCTAATTTTGCTATATCGTATCTTTTTAAGAATTCTTCTTCTATTCCATCTTTAGAACTAAAAAGTCCTAAAGTTTTATTAAAAACGCCTTTTTTAATAATTTTAGATTCTTCAATAAGATAAATGTCATCAGGACTTCTAGCAATTTTATCTTTTAATTCTTGCGAACTCGCAATACGCTCTACTCTAGCCATAGCATCAATTTTATATTTAACATTTGATTTTACTAAAACACTATTTACATCTTTTGCAAAAGCGTCTTTTCCATATATAAAGATATCCAAACCCATATCCTAAAAAGTATTTTTTAAAATTATACCTTCATTTTATCAAATTTTAGATAAAATTTGCAATAGCTTAGCACTAAAGGAACATAAAAACATTGAAATACCTATTAAGCTTACTAATAATTATTAATTTTTTACATGCACAAACAATAAAAGATATAACTACAATAGTAGGAATTAGGGATAATCAACTTTTAGGGTATGGCTTAGTGGCTGGATTAGCTGGAAGTGGAGATAAAAGTAAATTTACTATGCAATCTTTACAAAATTTGCTAAGAAACTCTTATATTAAAATACCCGCTCAAGCAATAAAATCAAAAAATATAGCAGCTGTTATGGTAACAGCTGAGCTTCCTCCTTTTGTAAGACAAGGTGATACAATTAGAGTGAAAATTTCAGCTATAGGTGACGCAAAATCTATAAATCACGGAGTTTTATTGCTTACTCAGCTAAAGGGCGTGAATGGCAAAGTCTACGCAATAGCGCAAGGAAGTATCACTGCAAATATTGACAATCTAACAACTGGCTATATTCCTGCAGGAGCATCTATTGAAAATGAAGTCAATTTTGCGTTAAACAAACAAAAAGCAATCACTTTAAGTCTTATTAGAAATTCAGCTAAAGATGCTTATATGATTGAAACTAAAATAAATAAAAACTTTAAAAAAAAATTAGCAACTGCACTTGATACAAAAACTGTTTTTGTAAAAAAGCCAAAAGACTTATCTATGATACATTTTATAGCTTTGGTTCAAGCTCTTGATATAAATACAAATTTACGAAAAAGAATTATTATTGATATGAGCAAAGGTACTGTTATTGCAGGAAATAATATATTAATCAAACCAGTTACAATTGCAGGAAGTAATTTTACTTTAAAAATTGGAAAAAGCCCATTAGATGATAAAAATTGGAAAAATCCAGCTGTAAACAAAGGCGTTGATATTGGTGATGATGTAAAAATTGGAGTGAATGTCCAAAAAATAGATTTTACTAATGCCTTAATCCACAGCAAACAGGCTCCAACTTTATCTGATTTAATGCGAGCTATGAAAACTATGAAATTATCAATAAAAGAAATAATTAGCACGATTAGAAATTTGAAAGAATTAGGCGCAATAAATGCTGATTTGGTTATAAGAAGATAAAATGGCTGAATTTCTAAGTCAAGATGAGATTGATGCTCTTTTAGACATAGCTGAACAAGGCGAAGATATTGATAATGCCCAAGATGAAAAGGCAGTATCAAAAGAAAAAAACTACTCAATTTATGACTTTAAAAAACCGAACCGTATCTCAAATGAACAATTTAAAGCATTTTCTTCTTTGCATGATAAAATGCTTAGAAACTTAACAACAGATTTATCTGCGATGCTTAGAAAAATTATAGAAATAAAACTTTATTCAATAGAGCAGATGACTTATGGAGAATTTATTCTTTCAATTCCACAACTAACTTCTTTAAATACACTATCGATTAAACCACTTGAAGGAAGAATGGTAATTGAGTGCAATCCTGGAATTGCGCATAAAATTATAGCTGAATTATTAGGTGCAGATGGAGCGCCAAATGATAATGCAGATAGAGAATTAACAGAAATTGAAATGGAAATACTAGATCATTTTTATGCACTTTTGATAGAGCATTTACATTCATCTTGGGCTGAGATTACTAATATCAATTTTAAAGTTGAATCAAAAGACACTAACACAAATGCTATACAAATTGTAAGTGACCATGAGATTGTCCTGCTTGTTGTATTAGAAATTACTATTGATGATGACTCTGGTTTTTTATCAATTTGTTACCCTATTTCATACATAGAAACCTTGCTTACAAAAATAGTTGAAAAATTATTCTCTCAAGGAAACAATGTAAAAACAAGCAGAAAAAAAGATATAGAAACGCTAATCTCTGGTGCAAAAATGAGCATAGAAGCGATTTTAGCAGAATCAGAACTTACTATTTTAGAACTTCTAAATATTGGTGCTGAAGATATAGTGGTTTTTAATAAAAATGCTGATAGTGCCCTAGCCAAAATTTATATAAACTCTCAGGAAAAATTTTTAGGACTCTCAGGTATTAAAAATAATAGAAAAGCTATAAAAATAGAAGCAAATATAGACCACGAAAAACAAGAAACACTGAAACTTCTAAGAGTTATGCGAGAAGAAAGAGAAACTGTTGCTAAAGAAAGCGCAGAAAATATTAGAAGAATGCTTAATGAAAGAGATAGCTAAAAACCTTAACAATAAGGAAAAGACTAATAAATATTATCTTAGCATTAAAACTACAAATATCTAAGACTATAAAGTACTAATTTCTTCAATACTAAAATCAAGTTCTTCTCCTGCAAAAAGTGGGACTACTTTCTCACTTCCTAAATCATAACTTTTTGGCACTAAAAAATTCTTTTTGATTAAAGTAATATTTTTATTTATAAAATTAGTTTTATTTAAATTATAAATACTTCTAGCATTTAGGCTTAAAAATTTATTTAGATTTTGCTCTTTTTTGTGTTTTGAAAATAAAGAACAAAGTGCTTGCAAGGCTAAGGGTGCTGTAAAAACGCCAGCAGCACAACCGCAAGCTTCTTTTTTATCCTTTGGATGTGGAGCTGAATCACTTCCAAACATAACTTTTGGATTAGCTTCTAAAGCTAGGGATAAAAGTGCTTCTTTATCTTCATGAGTTTTCAAAATTGGCTTACAAAATAAGTGGGGTTTTAAAAATCCTCCAGCTAAATCGTCTAAGGTAAAAAGCAAATGATGTAAGGTTATGCTTGCGTATAAATTATCATATTTTTGGCTTAATTCGCATGCTTCTTTTGTAGTAATATGCTCCATAATTATTGTTAAATTTGGATAAGCAAGTGCCAATGATTCATAAATAGGCAAAAATTCTTTTTCTCTATCCATCACAAAACCAGAGCTTTCTCCATGCACACAAAGCACAATACCAAGCTCAGTCATAAGTTTTAATGTTGGGGCAAGAGATTTTAAATCCAAAAGATTTACACCATTTTCACTATTTGTTGTGATTCCAGCAGGATACATTTTTATTGCTAAAATATCTTCTTTTATACTTTCTAAAAACTCTTGTGAATAGTTTTGAAAAAACAAAGTCATAAAAGGAGTGAAGGCATTTTTTGTGGTATTTTGTATTCTTGTTTTATAGGCTAAAAGGGTTTTTTTTGCGGTTATTGGTGGTACTAAATTTGGCATAATCAAAGCACCGCTAAAATATTTTGCGCTCAAAGGCGCTACAAGTTCTAGCATTTTTTCATCTCTTAAATGCAAATGCATATCCAAAGGTGAGTTTAAAATAATTTTATTTATTTTATTCATCTTACAAAGCTTGTGCGTCTTCTTCGCCTGTTCTTATACGAATTACCTTTTCAACCGAAGATATAAAAATCTTCCCATCTCCAATCTTGCCTGTTTTAGCTGATTTGATAAGCGTTTTTACCACTTCATCAACTAATTCGTTTACTACGATTAATTCTAGCTTTACTTTGGGCAAAAAATCAACCACGTACTCTGCACCACGGTAGAGTTCGCTATGCCCTTGCTGTCTACCATAACCTTTTACATCACTTACAGTTATTCCATTTACACCTATTTCATTTAGTGCTTCTTTTATATCTTCTAACTTAAAGGGTTTAACGACTGCCTCAATTTTTTTCATTTATTTCCTTAGTATTTATATTGATATTTTTTTCAAGCTTATGTTGATGTTGACTTTTACTAAAATGCCCTTTTAAATTCAGGGTAAGCTTCAAGTCCACATTCTTCTATATCTAAGCCTTGCGCTTGTTCATAATCATCAGCTTTTAGTTTAAATAATTTATTTATTACAAATAATACTATATATGAACTTACAAAAGAAAAAAGTCCAATCTCAAGCACTGCTTTTGCTTGAGCTAAAAAAGAGATTTTTGGTACAAGAAATGCTACAATTAAAGTTCCAAAAATACCATTTACCAAATGCACGCTCAAAGCTCCCACAGGGTCATCAAAACTTAGATAATCAAAAAAATTAACAAAAAATACAACCAAAATCCCAGCTAAAGTACCTACAAGCAAAGGCTCATAAATATTATATAAATCAGCTCCTGCGCTAACTGCAACAAGTCCACCTAAAGCGCCATTTAAAATCATAGTAATATCAAATTTTTTGTATCTCAAATATGATAAAAACCCAACACTGAGGGCGCCACTTAAGCCTGCTGTATTTGTATTTAATATACAAAGTGCAACTTCATTTGCGCTAAATTTGGAAGAAAATGCCCCTACACTTCCTCCGTTAAATCCAAACCACCCAAGCCATAATAAAAATGCACCAAGACATAAAAGTGGAATATTTGAAGCAGGAATTACTCTAATTTTACCTTTTATATATCTGCCTTTTCTAGGGCCGATGATTAACATTGCAGAAAGTAATGCCCAGCCACCCAAAGAGTGAATCACGCTTGAACCTGCTAAATCATGGAAATCTAAGCTTAAAAAAGTGTTCTGTAAAATATCTTTAGTCCAAGCTAATTTGATAACAAAAGGATAAATAAAAATAGACATAATAAGTGTAAAAATCCCAAGAGGCAAGATTTTAGCTCTTTCGCTTATGCCCCCACTAATAATATTTACTACCTTTCCTGCAAACGCCATTTCAAAAAACATAAAAGCATAATTACTTAGATTTTTTGGTGCAAAATCTCCAAAAGCGAAGTGATAACCTACAAACAAAAAACCTAAAGATGCCAAAACATAAATCATAGTATTTATCATCAAAACACTAGAAACATTTTTAACTCTAACCAAACCAGCTTCAAGCATGGCAAAACCAGGAACCATGAACACAACTAAAACACTAGCAAAAAGCATAAAAAGTGTATTTATTATATAATCCAAAGATGGGTTTGCCATTTTTTGCCTTTTTATCTAAGATATTTATTTTAATTATAACCCAAACTAAGTATTAATTTATTTTTTTATTGTACAATTTATATACAAGGAAAGAAATGCCTAATACTTTTTTAAGCTCATCTTTTATCTCTAAAGAATTACTAAAATCAGCAAAAATTTTAAAAAATCTCAATATAAATGTACTTATTTCAGGAGCGAGTGGAACAGGCAAAAAAACCCTAGCAAGAAACATTGACAAAGAAGCTAAGATAATTTTAGCAAAAGATTTTCAAGAGTTACTAGAAAAGGGCTTTAAAAATTTTAAAGCAAAATGTATAATAATAGATAAATTTGAAGATTTTAATAACCTTGATTTACTAGAGCTTTGGTTAAAAAACTCAAAAACTAGAATAATAGCCTTAGCTAAAACAAATGCGTTAAATAAAAAAATTCTAGAGCATTTTTGCGTAAATCTAGAAATTCCAGCACTTGAATCTAGGCTAGAAGATAAAAATATTTTAAGTAAAAAATTTGCCAAACAGGCAAAAGAACTTTTAGGCAAAGAGCTTTTTGATAAAACAAAGCAGACAAACAAAGCAGAGGAAAATACTGATTTAGAGAATGCGCACCTTTTAAAACAAAAAATTTATTTAAATTATTTTTTTGAGCATATTAAAAAAGATGAATTACTTTTGCTTATGGAAAAATTTATTTTAAAAAACTTTTCTAAAGATTTTGAGGATTTTAAGTATAAGGATTTTCTTTATCTTTATGAAGCACCGCTTTTAAAAATAGCAAAAGAAAAATACAAAAGCCAAGTAAAAATGTCAAAACACCTTGGACTAAATCGCACAACACTTAGAAAAAAGCTAGAAGCTAACAAAGATTTTTTATAATGGATGAATTAAGTCTAAAAATAGAAGAATTATTAGCAAAAAAAGAAGCTGATTTTGAGATTTCACAACTTTTTAAAGACTATTTTGATAAATATATAAATGCACAAAAACAAAACATAAATCAACTAAGTGGCAAAAAGTTTTTTATAAGCCACACAAAAGCTGTTGATAATTTTATTATTATGCTTTATAAATACATACTTAGAAGAAATTTTGGCTCTTATAGACCTTCAAGTTTAGCTCTTCCAATAACTTTAGTAGCACTTGGAAGCTATGGAAGGGAACAACTTTGTCTTTATAGCGATATTGATTTACTTTTGGTATATCAAGACATCAAGGGCTATAATACAAAAAATATTTTAGAAGAATTTTTAACCCTTGCTTGGGATTGTGGGCTAAAATTAGGGCATAAAGTGCATGAAATTTCACAACTTGAGGGGGATTTCAACAAAGATATTACATCTAAAACCTCAGCTTTAGAATCAAGACTAATTTATGGCTCAAAACTTTTATGGCATTCTTATGAAAATGTCATAAGCAGTCTAAGAAGAACTAAGCAAAAAGAATTTATTTTAGCCAAGATTGAAGAACAGCAAAAAAGATTAGAAAAGTATCCTTTAAACATGCAAACAAATATCAAAGATGGATATGGTGGAATAAGAGAATCTAACACCTTATTTTGGATAGCAAATACGATACACAAAATACCATCTTTAAAAGAATTAGTGCCTTATTTATTTTCTCCAGAAGAGTATTTAAAATACAGAATAAGCTTAGAATTTATTTTTCAAGTGAGAAATATTTTGCATAAAATATCTTCAAAAAAGCAAGACTTAGTTAACTTTGATATTTTGCCAAATTTAAGCCAAAAACTTGGATTTAAAGATTCAAAAAATACTACAAAAGAAAATCTTTGTTTTTCAAAATTATTTGAAGCTTTGCATGAAATTCATTTTTTTACACATATTATGACAAATAAACTAACAAGAAGATATTTTTGCGCCTTAGAAAATATTACAAAATTAAAAAAACTTAGATATAAAAAAAATCTATTTATAAAAGAAAACAAGCTTTATTCGGGCTTTAATGCTAGGGGTAAAAATATTACAAAAATACTAAAAGAAATGCTTGTGCTTCCTAAAGAAGTGAAAAGCTTTGATAATTCATTTATTTATTTAGTATCAAAGTCAAAAACAAGCCAAAGTAAAGAGCTAAAAACTATGATTTTAAAATTGCTTTTTTCGCAAAGAGATATTTATTTAATTTTAAAATGCCTGTATGAAGCCAAACTTTTTACTAAGCTTTTTCCACTAAGTAAAAAAATAATAAATCAAGCACAATTTGATGGGTATCATAGTTTTCCTGTGGATATTCATTGTATAAAAACTATTTATTATCTTGAAAATATTGATGATGATTTTATTTTAGATATTTATCAGAGCCTAAGTTTTTATGAAAAAAGTCTAGTAAAAATCTCTGCTTTATTTCACGATATGGGCAAAGGAAGAAAACTAGAGCATCATTTAGCGGGTGAGATTTTATTTAAAAAATATGCAAAAAGTATAGGTATGGATGAAAAAAGTCTAGTCATTTGTGCGAAGCTTATAAAAAATCACAACCTTTTAAGCAAAACAGCGACAAGAGAAGATATTTATTCGCAAAAAACTATTTTAAATTTTTTAGCACTTGTAAAAAACGAATTAAATATAAAACTTTTGCTTTTACTTAGCTTTGCAGACATCAAAGCTCTTGGCTCGGCGTCTTACACTAACTCAACTTTGACGCTTATAAAAGAGCTTTTCATTCAAGCTATGCAAGGATTTAAAAATACAGAATTAATAGAGCAAAGTTCAAGAAAACTAGCAAAATTAAAAGCCATACAAAGACTAAAAATATACAAAGACTTAGATATAAAAATGCAAAATAAAATAAAAACTATATCTTCAACTCAAATATTTTTACAAGAAAAAGCTGAGAATATTTTACAGCTTTCACTAAAAGCTAGAAATTTTGATGATTTTGTTTTTGATATTTTTAATAACCAAGATAAACACTTACAAATTGAAGTTATCAGAAGTAAGGATCTTAATCTTGGTTTTTTACTAGCAAATTTTCAATCTTTAAATATTATTTCTTTAAATATTTTCAAACTTTATGATAATAAGAAATTCTTTAAAATTATTTATTCCGAGAGCTTAGAAAAAGAAAACCTTAGTTTTTTTACACAAATTATAAAGTCTTCTTTTGATATGGGCAAAAAGGCTTTTATAAAAAAACCTAAAATTCTTAGAAATGAAATCGAAATAAATCTAGAACACAGTGAAACTTTAGTGCAAATGAAAATAAATACACAAGACCAAAAAGGGCTTTTTTCTTATATTGCTAAAGTTTTTGATGATTTTGGTATAGATATTGAAAGTGCAAAAATTCATACTACAAAAAACAAAACAAGAGATATGTTACTTATTGAAAAAAATGGTAATTTTTGCTCAAAACAAGATGAAATTTTAAAAAAACTTTGTTCTGATTAAAATATTTTATATAATCTTAAGCTCTGAGTTAAAGCCTAATTGTATTGTTTTTCTTTTGATATTTTATAAGAATTAATAAAAATTTTTATTAAGAGCTTTTTCTTTACTTTCAAACACACATAAGCATTATTTTTACAAATAAATAATAAATTTTATATTTTTATTTCTAGTATATTGATATAATCACTTTAAGAAGGTGAAAAAAATGAAAGAAGTTATAAAAAGAAATGGGAGCAAAGAAAACTTTGACAAAACAAGAATAAGTAAGGCAATTACAAAAACGTATACTAAAATGCAAAAAGAATTGCCAAAGGCTTTGGTAGAGAATATTGCGCAAGAAATAAGTGAAATAAAAGAAGTTTTGAATGTAGAGCAGATTCAAGATTTAGTTGTAAAAAAGCTGATGACAAGCCAAAAAGATATAGCCCTAGCCTATCAAGAATTTAGGACAATAAAAGCTGAGATTAGAAATAAAGAGCAAAATATTCATAGGCAAATCACACAGCTTATTGATATGTCTAATATTGAATTATTAAATGAAAATGCAAATAAAGACACAAAAACAATCTCAGTACAAAGAGATCTATTAGCTGGAATTTCTTCAAAAGATTATTATCTAAATAAAGTCTTACCACAAAATCTAAAACAAGCTCACGAAGAAGGAAGAATTCATATTCACGATTTGGATTATTTATTATTTCAAGAAACAAACTGCGAATTAGTTGATATAGAAACTATGTTAAAAGGTGGTTGCACTATAGGAAACGCAAAAATGCTAGAGCCAAATTCAGTAGGTGTCGCAGTAGGTCATATTGTCCAAATAATTGCCTCAGTTTCATCTAGCACTTATGGGGGTTGCTCTATTGGTTATCTTGATAGAGCTTTAGAACCTTATATCAAAAAAAGTTTTGCGAAGCATTTTGTAAAAGGGCTTAAATATTTAGAAGGCAAAAGTGAAGATGAGATTTCTGCGTTAAAACTCAAGCAAACTTTTGAGTACGCAAACAAAATCTTAGAGCAAAAATATCCAAAAGTTTTCACTTATGCTAAAGAATTATGCGAAGATTCTGTAAAACAAGCCATGCAAGGTCTTGAATATGAGATTAATTCTTTATTTACAGTAAATGGGCAAAGTCCTTTTACAACTATTGGCATAGGTACACAAAAAACTTGGGAAGGTAAGCTTGTACAAAAGTATGTTTTTAAAACAAGAATGGAAGGTTTTGGAGCAAAAAAAGAAACTGCGATTTTTCCAAAGATTGTATATGCTATGAGCGAGGGGCTAAATTTTAGTCCAAAAGATCCAAACTGGGATATGAGTTTACTTGCTTTTGCTTGCATGAGTCGCTCAATTTATCCTGATATTTTGTTTGTAAATCCTAAGGAAATAAAGGAAGAAACCGTGCTTTATCCTATGGGATGCAGAGCATTTTTATCTGCTTGGTTTGATAAAAAAGGAAAAGAAACTTATGCTGGTAGATTTAATATGGGCGCAACTTCTATAAATCTTCCACGAATTGCAATCAAGCATAAAAATGATGAAAAAGGTTTTTACAAAGAGCTAGAAGAGCTTATGGAACTTTGCAAAGAAAACTGCTTGTTTAGAGCAAATTATTTAGAAAATGCCAAAGCAGAACTAGCGCCTATTTTATGGATTGATGGGGCAATGGCGCAAAAAAAACCAAATGAAAGTATAAAAGATTTAGTTTGGGGAGGATACGCTACTATTTCTATTGGCTTTATTGGCTTAAGCGAAGTATCTGAGCTTTTGTATGGTAAAAACTTTGCTTTAGATGAAAAGGTTTATAAAAAAACTTTTAAAATACTAGAATATATGTCAAATAAAGTTTTAGAATATAGAGAAAAATATAAGCTAGGATTTGCCTTTTATTCAACTCCTTCAGAATCTTTGTGCGATAGATTTGCCAAAATAGACTTAAAAGAATTTGGAAGTATTGAGGGCATTACTGATAAAGGATATTATGATAATTCTTTTCATGTATCTTCGCAACTGCAAATAAATCTTTTTGAAAAACTAAAACTTGAAGCGCCTGCACACGCTCTTGCTGGAGGTGGGCATATTTCTTATATAGAAACTGATTGTTTAAAAAATAATCCTGAAGCTATTTATGAGATTTTAAAATATGCTAAGTCTGTTGGCATTCATTATATGGGAATAAATCAACCTATTGACAAGTGCCATATTTGTGATTTTAAAGGTGAATTTACTGCTAGTGCTGATGGCTTTACTTGTCCACAATGTGGAAATCATGACTCAACTCAAATGAATGTCATAAGAAGAGTTTGTGGCTACCTTGCTCAACCTGACGCAAGACCATTTAATGATGGAAAACAAAAAGAATTAGTAAATAGAGTGAAACACAAGTAAGAAATGCATTATTCTGATATAAAATATGCAGATATGATAGACGGCGAAGGCATAAGAGTTAGTGTCTTCGTAAGTGGGTGTTCGCACGGGTGCAAGGGCTGTTTTAATGTGGATACTTGGAATCCGACTTTTGGAGAAGTTTTTGATGAAAGCGTGCAAGATGAGATTTTGAATTATTTCAAAAAATATGGAGATAATTTACAGGGCTTATCTTTGCTAGGAGGCGACCCAACTTATCCTTTAAATATTGAACCACTAAAAGAGTTTGTTTTAAAATTTAAAAATATTTATTCAGACAAAAATATCTGGATTTGGTCAGGATATAAGTGGGAATATATTTATAAAAATAAAAAACTATTGAGTTTAGTTTCTCTTTGTGATGTTTTAGTTGATGGAAAATTTGTAGAAGAGTTAAAAGATTTAAATCTAAAATACAGAGGCAGTAGCAATCAAAGAATAATAGATATTCAAAAAAGCCTAAAAGAAGAAAAACTTAATTTTTATAAAACTTTAGAATAAAATTTTAAAGGCTTCGAATATTCAAAAAATCAATACTGCGTAATATCTTATAAAATCTATCAAATTAAAAAAAATAATCAATTATTTAGGCTATAATATAAGCATTAAGAAACTATAAAAAATAGTTCAATTCATGTATTCATTTAAATTAAAGAAAATGAATATAAAAGCGCATTTTAAGAGTGAAAGAATAAATTAGATTTTAGACTTTTGCTTATTGTTTTAGAAAAATAAAATTACATTCAATGATAAGCATAATAATGTTTTATATTTGAAGTAATGAAATTGAAATATTAAGGTAGTGAGATGAAAACTAAAGCTCTTAACTCAGATTTTTTAATGATTTTAACCGCAGCTATATGGGGTTTTACATTTGTTGCTCAAAAAGTTGGAATGGATTATATCGGGCCATTTTTGTTTTCAGGATTAAGGTTTGCTTTGGGTGCTTTGGTAATTTTGCCTTTTTTGTGCCATACTTTAAAGAAAGAAAGAAAGAAAGAGAAAAAACCGATTTTAACTAAGAATATTTTGCTCGGAGGTTTTCTTGTAGGGCTTGTTTTAACAATTGCTTTAAACTTGCAACAATCAGGACTAATGTTTACAACAGTAACTCACTCAGGTTTTATAACAGGTTTTTATGTAATCATAGTTCCGTTAATAGGAATATTTTTAAAGCATAAAACAAGTTTAGGCACATGGATTGGCGCAGTATTTGCTGTGATTGGAATCTTACTTTTAAGCGTGAACGCAGATTTTGAAATATCATGGGGCGATTGGCTTCAGCTAGCTGGCGCATTTGCTTGGGCAATTCATGTTTTATTGGTGGGGCATTTTGTAGGTAAATTTAATGCCATCTTGCTAGCATTTATTCAGTTTGTAGTTTGTGCAATTTTGAGTTTAATTTTGGCGATTATTTTTGAAAAAATCAACTTACTTTCGATTTATCACGCAGTACCTTCGATATTATATGGTGGAATACTCGCTGCTGGTGTAGGTTTTACTTTGCAAGTTATTGCTCAAAAAAATGCTCTTCCTTCTCATGCTGCAGTTATTTTATCGCTTGAGAGTGTATTTTCTGCAATAGCAGGAGCATTAATTTTACACGAAGTATTGCCTTTAAGAGGGTATCTAGGATGTGGGCTTATGTTTATAGGAATGCTAATCGCACAATTATATCCACACAAAAAAATAAAAAAAATGGCACGATTAAGAACTATAAGAAAAATACAATAAGGGTAACTATCATAGCAATAAAGATTTTTAAATTCTAGAATTTATAGCGTAGATTAGTTTTTAATAAAATAAAAGTATTTATAAAAATAGATAGTTTATTCAAAGCACCTAAAAATTTGTGTGCGACGATTGCGACAAAAGATAATATCGTTCCTAGTAAACCAAAAGGCTACAAAGAATAAGCTTTATTTAAAAGCGCTTGCAATAGCAGAGACACAACTTTTAAGCCTCCAAATAGTTAATTTTACAAAATTATCTATTTTGGCTTGAGCTGAATTTTCTTTTTCTAAATCTTCTTCTCTATCTTCAAACCTTTTTAAATATTTATCATAACCCTCTCCTTCTATAATTACAGCATTTCCACTAAGAGATGAATTAAGTTCGCCTGATGATTTTACACCAGTAACTGCATTAGCTCCTAAAAATTTTGCTCTAGCTCTTAATTTATCTTTTAATTTATTTTCTCTACCCTCATTTTGAAAAGCAAAAGTTGTTAAATCTGTTCTTCCTGATGTTGAAGATACACTAATATCTTGTATAAATTCTACAACTTTAATTTTATAGTCTTTTAGATTGTTAGTACCATAAACTAGCATAACTTCTTTTTCTAAACTCATAATATCCCCTTTGTAAATCATTGATATAATATAATGTATCTTAGCTTAAAAGTTTTTAAAACAAATAGTCAAAATTAATGATAAATTTTTGAAAATTATTAAAAATACTAAGCAAAAAAAAGAAACTATCTTTCTCTAAAATAAGCCTCTTCTTCTCTTTGCTTGTCTCTTTTCTTTTCTAGTCTTCGTTTTAATTTCCGTCTTATTTTTCTTTTTAGTTTTCGTTTTAATATCTTTAATCTATATTCTTTAACTTTGAAATTATAAAAAAATAAAAATATTGTTACTCCTACTAAAATATATATAAAACCAATACTAAAAATCATATATTTGAAATTAATAGACAAAAAGTTAAATAATTGCAAAAATATAATTGACATAATAAATGATAAAAACTGTGCAAAAGCTGATGTTTTAGCTAAATATTCTTTTTTAGTTAGACACTGCCAAATAGCTTGAAACTCAATCCATAAAACAAAGCAAGAACTTATCATAAATAAGTCTATTAAAGCAAAGTATTCATTTGTCGAAAAAGCAAATAAAATATAAAAAATACCGTGCAATAAGGTTCCAAAAAGAAGTATATTTTCTATTTTGAAATGCTTTTTAAAATACTTTTGCATTAAAATTGAGCCAAATATCGCTCCAGCACAAGCTGTGGCAAAAAATATACTGATTCCTACAGCTTTTACTTGTAAATTTTCATTCAAAAAACCCACAAGAATAGAATTTCTTGTAAAAGTGCCAAAGGTAAAAAAAGCCATTACTACTACGTAAAAAAATGCCCCGCTTTGTTTGGCATATTTGAAGACTTTAATAAACTCATGATGAGTTTTAAATAAACTAACCTTTGTTTTAATTTCTTCATGATATTTAAACTTCATTAATGGAATTAAAATTAAAACATTAATAAGCGCAGCAAGAAAAAATAAATAGCTTTCTAGGTTAAATTTTAAAAATACTCCAGCAATGATTGGGGCAAAAATACCTGCAATATTTGCTGCAATACTTAGCACCGCGTGAGAAGCTGAGAGATTATTTTTTGCGATAATCCTTACTAAGGTTCTTATGGATGTAGAATAAAACTGTTTATTTCCCATTAATAATATTGATAAAATAGACAAAGTAAAAATATCTAACAAGCCCATCAACGACATTATGCCACCAAACAAAAGAGATAGACTTCTAATAATTGAGCTATATAATAAAATAGTTTTTTTATTGTGATTGTCGATTATATATCCTGAAAAATAAACTAATAAAATTCTAGCTACAAACCCACTTGTAAAAACTTTTATTACTTCATCTGGATTATGTGAGAATTTTAATGCTAAATATCCAAGGATGATTACATCAAAGGCACCATTTAAGATGGAGCCAAAATGAAAAATAGATAATTTTTTCAATATTTTCCTTATATTTTATGTTTCGTATCTGCTAGAAGATTTTAAGGCAGGATTTTTGTGCCTATACTTGTCTTTTCATTTTATCTTTTCATTAAGAATACTGTAAATTTTAGAATTATTTAAAAAGCCAACAATAAATGGGTTTAGATTGTTTTTGCAATATCTTAGCAAATATTTTTTATGAAGAAACAATCTTTAAGGCTGACTCCTCTAAAAATTCTGACCTATTTTTTAGATTATGAGATTTCATATATTCATCAATACTTTTTAAGGCTCTTAAATTCAAATTAACTGTTATTCTTTTTTTCTTTAATAGATTATGCTCTATGACTTGAGGCACAGCGTTTAAAGGTATATCTAATTGCTTTAGTTTTTTAGGTGTAAAATATTCTAAGGCATTTGCTTTAGGCAAGATATTTAAATCTTCTAAGTTTAAATCCAAAACTTCTTTAGCCATTTGTACTGAATGAATAAAATTATCACCACAAGTATAAGTACCTTCAACATCAGGTATGATTACATTAAAACCATCGTCTTTGTCTTTAGAGCCAATATCTTCATCTTTGTATAAAAAAGCTATATAATTCATATTAATTTTACCCCTGTATCTTTTTCTATATTTTTAATAGTTCCTATTTTAATATCTTTTTTGCCATGACTTGGCACGGTTGCAAACTTAAAGCCATCTGTTAATCTGATATGACTTCCTTTTTGCCTTAATTTGTAAAAGCCATTTTGCTTGAGTATTTTTAATATCTCTTTTGCATTCATACATCATTATAGTAAGGATAAACTTAATTTATGTTTATGTTTATGTTTGGGTTTGAATTTATTGCAAAACCTTAAATATGCCCATACTGAAATAAAATAAGCCAAACAGAAAGTGTAAACATAGACAAAATAGTTTCTAAACTGATAATAAAACTCATAGAAGAGCCATCCCCTCCAAAAGCTTCTGTCATAGCTGTAGCATTTGCAGAGCAAGGTGAGCCTGCGTAAATCGTACAAACTAAAACTATGATTTGATTAAAATGAAGTGATGAAAGTGTAATAAAAACAACCGAAGGCAAGATTATTAATTTTATAAATGAAGATAAAAGTGCTCCTATGATTTTTCTTGAATCCATATTAAGATTAAGGCTTGCTCCAACTCCTATTAAACTTAGAGCCAATGAAGCACTGCCTATTTTATCCAAGGTATTGTTAAGCCAAATAATATGAATAATTGAGGGTAAAAAATTGCTAATATAATTTAGAGCTAATCCAAGCAAACAAGAAAATACAGGAGGGCTCATCAAGGTGGCGATAAATGTTTGGGATATATTCTTTTTATTTTTTGAATGTTGATTTAGAATAAAAACACTTATTATATTTGTTGTCATTATCATAAAAGCAGTGATTAGTGCAATTATTGGCATAGTATCTTCTTTTATATAATACAAAACTACACCAATAAAGACATAACTATTGTATTTTATGGAACCTTGTAAGAAAGCTACCCAAAAGTTTTTGTCTTTAAAAAAAGCTCGTGTGAGCCAAATAATTCTAACAAAAATAAGAATTATACTTATAAGCACTGGTATAAATGTTATGTTTGTGTGATGAAAATCTGTTTTTGCAATACTGTAAACTATAAAAATAGGAAACATAATATAATAAACTAATTTATTAATATTTTTCCAAAACTTCTTGTCTTTAATAAAATATATTTTCGCTAAATATCCAAGAATTAGCATAATCGCAATTGGTAAGATTGAGTTAAGCACTCCCATTATAAGCTTTTCAAACTAAAAAATTTACTTTTTTGATATTTTCTACATTTCATAATGTCTTTTTGCATTTTAACTCCAAGAATATTATCTATGTTTAAAATATTATAAATATATAATAATAAATTATATCATAAATAATACAAGAAGATATTACAAAATTATATTTTAGCGCTAAGCTAAATATTTTATAGTCCTAGCTTGTCTTTTATTTTTTGTGCAAGGATATTTTTATCAAAACCAAAAAATTTGAATAAATCTTCAGCTTTTCCACTTGCTCCAAAAGTATCCATTCCAAAAACCTCATCAGCATACTTATACCACTCCAAACCTCTAGCTGCTTCAATAGCAAAAACTTTAGTATTTGGTTTAATAATTTTATCAATATAATCTTTATCTTGCTCAAGCATTAAGTCAAAACAAGGCACAGAAACTACGTTAGCTTTGATACCCTCTTTATTTAAAATAGAACTTACTTTAAGGCTTAAAAATACTTCTGAACCTGAACTTAAAATCGTAATACTTGCATCTTCGTAAGCTCTTAATAAATAAGCACCGTTTTCAACACTTCCATAAACTTTGTCTTTTTTTAGAACTTGGAGTTTTTGTCTTGAACAAACAAAAGCACTTGGAGCATTTAGTTTTAAAGCCACTTTCCAAGAGTCAATATTTTCATAAGCATCTGCTGGTCTAAAAGTATAAAAGTTAGGCAAAGCCCTAAACTGACTAAGTTGCTCGATTGGTTGATGAGTTGGTCCATCTTCTCCCACGCCTATACTGTCATGTGTCCAAATAAAATGGCTAGGAATACTTGCAAGTGCGGCTATTCTTGCACTTGGTTTTAAATAATCAGAAAATACAAAAAAAGTAGCGCAATAAACTCTAAAAAGCCCATATAAATTCATAGCATTTGTTGCTGCTGCCATAGTGTGCTCTTTTATTCCAAAGTGGATATTTCGCCCCTTAGGAAAATCGCCAAAGCCATCTAAATTTGTTTTGTTTGATGGTGCTAAGTCTGCACTTCCACCTAAAAAGCCAATAAAAGACGCGGCAATGGCATTTAAGATTTGATGGTTTGAATCCCTAGTCGCAACTTTTGTGCCTACTTCAAAATCTGGATATTTTACCTTAGAAAAATCTGGATTTTCCAAAGCTTTTAAGACTTCTTTTTTAGAGCTTTTTTCTAAAGCTTTATTCCAATTTTTCTCTAGTTCTTCTCCAAGTTTGCTTTTATCAAAATACGCCCTAGCTTCGCTACTTACAAAAAAATCTTCTTTTGGATTAAAACCTGCTTTTTGCTTAGATTCTTCTAACTCTTCAATTCCTAAAGGTGAACCGTGAGACGCTGAAGTGCCTGCTAAGTTTACTGAGCCTTTTGCTATTATTGTATTTGCTATTATTAGCACAGGTTTGCTTGCTTTTTTTGCCCTTAAAAGAGTTTCATCAATTTGGTTTAAATCATGTCCATCTATTTCAAAAACTATCCAATCGCTTGCTTCAAAGCGTTTTTTTACATCTTCACTCCAAGCAAGATTTGCATCTCCTTCTATTGTTATATTATTTGAATCATAAATCAAAATCAAATTATCAAGTCCTAGGTGCCCTGCATTTGCACTTGCTTCATAAGAAAGCCCTTCTTGCAAATCGCCATCACCACAAAAACAATAAACTTTATGATTGATTAAATCTGAACCTAGAAGATTTTGCGCATATTTTGCTGCCATTGCAAAACCCAAAGCATTTGCTATGCCTTGTCCTAAAGGTCCTGTGCTTATCTCAACTCCTGGAGTGTGTCCGTATTCTGGATGTCCTGGAGTTTTAGAGTTTAATTGTCTAAAAGATTTTAATTCATCAAGACTTAAATCAAATCCCCATAAATGAAGCAAAGAATAAAGCAAGGCACTTGCGTGTCCACCTGAAAAAACAAGTCTATCTCTATTTAGCCATTTTGGATTTTTTGGATTTAGATTTATATGCTTAGATAAAATACAAGCTAACTCAGCCATACCCATAGCAGCTCCAGGGTGTCCGCTATTTGCTTTTTGAACCATATCTGCAGATAAAAATCTAAGAGTATCGGCACTATTTTGAAGTTTAGTTATTTGAATATTTTCTTGAGTATTTGTTGGCATATTTATCCCTATGAGTTTTATTATATTATAGCCAAAATACTTTTAGCCAAGTTTAAGCAAAAATCATTGCTTTATTTAAATCTTAGTGAAAATTTTTAACATTTGAAACTTATAGTTTGAAAAAGTGTGAATATAATTCCATTTTTTTAATCTAAAATTCATTTTCCTTCAAATTTCACAATATTACTATTATTTTTTGCTAAGCTTATTTAAGAAAAATTCTAAGGAAATGTTATGGATATATTGAAATTAGGGCTTACTACTTTGCCTATGATTTTACCTTTTTTCTTTCTTGTGCTTTTGCGATGGGGAGCACAAAAAGGGATGTTTGTAAGCTCGATTATTTTTATAGTTTTAGCTTATTTTATTTGGGGAATGGATTTAAACGTTATTGGTGCTTCGGTAATCCAAGGAGTGCATAAAGCCTTTACAATACTTTATATTTTGTTTGGTGCGATTATGCTTTTAAAGGTTTTAACTTATACAAAAAGTGTAGAAGTTATAAAAGGAGGCTTTAAACAAATCTCAGATGATATGAGAGTTCAAGCTGTAATTGTCGGGGTTTTATTTGTTGCGCTTATTGAAGGTGCTGCTGGTTTTGGTGCACCTGCTGTTGTAGCTGCGCCTTTGCTTATGAGCCTTGGTTTTACTCCTTTAGCTTCTGCTGTTATAGCTTTAGTTGGTGATAGTGTACCTGTTTCTTTTGGGGCTGTTGGAACTCCTGTTTTGGTAGGGCTTGGCGATATTAAGCATAGTAGTGGAGATTTTTTTCATCAAATTTCTAATCATATAACTATGATTGATAGCGTAATGGGCGTTTTGTTGCCTTCAATCATTATTTTGATTTTGGTAATAAACTTTGGAAAAAGAAAAAGCATAAAAGATGTTTTAGAGATTTTACCTTGGACATTAATGATTGGATTATTTTACGCAGTTATGGCAATCATAAGTTCTTTTTTGCTTGGACCTGAGTTTGTATCAATAGTAACTCCTATTTTAACCTTAATTTTAGCTACAGTCACAGCTAAGAAAAAGTTTTTACTTCCAAAACATACAACTTGGACACTTGAGGGTAAGTTTGAAAATGCAAAAATGCCAAAAAAAGACTTTACGCATTCTAAAAAAAAGCTAATTCTTGCTTGGATGCCTTATTTACTTCTTGTTATTTTATTAATTGCTACAAGAATGATTCCACCTTTAAAAGCTTTTTGTTTACATGCTATTAATTTTGGATTAACAAATATTTTACATGAAGGGTTCAACTCGTCATGGCAAGTTTTGTATTCTCCTGGTTCAATACTTTTAATCTCTGCTATTTTGGCGTTTTTTTTAGAACGAAGCAAAAAAGAAGTTTTGATTAAATCATTTTTTGATTCTATTTATACAGTAAAAAGTGCAGCTATTGTTTTGGTATTTACACTAGCTTTAGTGCAAACCTTTGTAAACTCAGCACATTCGGGAATGGATATAAGTATGCCTTCATACCTAGCACATTATTTAGCTGAAGTTTTCAAACAATCTTGGGTATTTGTAGCACCATTTTTAGGAATACTAGGCTCATTTATCACAGGTTCTGCTACAGTTTCAACCTTAACTTTTGCTACCATTCAAGCGCAAGTTGCAAGCGGTGTTGGGTTAGATCATTATTTGATTTTAGCTGAGCAAATTATCGGCGGGGCTGCTGGGAATATGATTTGTATTCACAATGTTGTAGCAGTTGCTACTGTTGTAGGGCTAATTAACAAAGAAGGTGATATTATCAAAAAAACCTTGCCAATGGCGATATTTTACGGGCTTATGGCAGGTTTAGTGAGTTTTATTTTAATGCATTTTTTCCATCATTTAGGCTAAGATTTTCTTAGCTTAATATGATTGTAAGTGCATTTTAAATATCATTCTTTGTAATTTTGGTCTTATAACTCAGTTGGTAGAGTATTAGCTCGACAAGCTAAGAGTCACAGGTTCAAATCCTGTTAAGACCACCATTTAAAAACTTCAAAAATTCTCTAGACAATCTAGCTTTTACTTTATTTTCGTTAAAATATCTAAGTATAATTTTTCAAATTAGGTTAGGATAAAATGGAACAATTTTTAAAAAAAGCAAAAAAAGCAAGCAAAATCATATCTCAGCTTAGTAGTAAAATAAAAAACCAAATCTTAGAAGAAATGGCAAAAGCTTTGATAGATAATTGCGATTATATTATAAAAAACAATAACAAAGACTTAGAAAAGGCAAGAAAAAATAATCTTAATTCTGCACTTTTAGATAGGCTTGTTTTAACAGGCGATAAAGTACAAGAAATGTCAAATGCGCTTCTTGCCATTAGCAAATTAAAAGACCCAACAAACAGAGTGCTTGATGGCTGGGTAAATCAAGATGGCTTAAATATCCAAAAAGTCTCAGTTCCCCTTGGCGTGATTGGAGTTATTTATGAAAGTAGACCAGATGTCACAAGCGATTGCGCGGCACTTTGCTTTAAAAGCGGAAATGTTGTTATCTTAAAAGGTGGCAAAGAAGCGCAAAATTCAAGTGTAGCGATTGTTGAAATTTTACAAGAAGTATTAATCAAAAACAACTTAGCAAAAGAATGTATTTCTTTGATACCTGAATACACGCAAGAAGGAGTTAGAAAACTTCTAAAGCAAGATAAATACATAGATTTGATAATTCCACGAGGAGGAGCTGGTTTGATAGAATTTGTCTCAAAAAATTCTTCTATTCCAGTTGTTAAACACGATAAAGGACTTTGCCATATTTTTATAGATAAATATGCAGATTTTAACAAAGCAAGAAAAATAGCAATAAATGCAAAATGCCAAAGACCAAGCGTTTGCAACGCAATGGAGACTTTGCTTATTCATCAAGACATAGCAGAGGAAATTTTGCCACTTTTTTATGAAGATTTTACACAAGAAAAAACTAAGCTTTTAGGCTGTGAAAAAACTGCTAAAATCATCAAAGTAAAACTTGCAAATGAAGAAAATTTTCAAACAGAATACTTAACAAATACCTTAAATATAAAAATAGTTAAAGACTTAGATGAAGCACTTTTGCATATTGCACGTTTTAGCTCAGGGCATAGTGAAGCAATAATTAGTGAAAATTATACACAAATTGAATACTTTTTAGCACAAGTTGATTCAGCTTGTGTTTATGCAAATGCGAGTACGAGATTTACTGATGGTTCTTGTTTTGAGCTTGGCGCTGAAGTTGGAATTAGTACAAATAAACTTCACGCTAGAGGACCTATGGGACTAAATGAACTAACATCTTATAAATTTAAAATATATGGAAAAGGGCAAATAAGAGCATGATAAATCAAACGATTTTTAGAGAATATGATATAAGAGGAATAATTGACAAAGATTTAAATGAACAAAGTGTTAAGCTAATAGGATATTTTTTAGGGCTTGAGATTTGCAAAAGAACTTGTAAAGGAAGCGAAAATGCTAAAAGCTCAAAAGTCGTAGTAGGGTTTGATGCACGAACTCATTCTCCTTTGTTGTTTGAATATTTATGCTCAGGATTAAACGCAAGTTCTTGTGAAGTTCTTGGTATGGGCTTAGTGGCTACGGGGGTTAATTATTTTAGCTCTTTTATGGATTTTGATGGACAAAAACCTGAGGCTTCAGTAATGATAACAGGAAGTCATAATACAAAAGAATACAATGGCTTTAAAATAACTATTTCAAATCTTCCTTTTTTTGGAGAAGATATTTATGCTTTGGGTGAGAAAATTAAGCAAAATTACAAAAAAGAAATTCCAAACAATACAAGCTATAAAAAAATAAATGTAAAAACTCCTTATATTGCTTATATGCTAGATGAGTTTTCGCACTTAAAAAATATGAAAAATAAATTTGTAATTGATTGCGGGAACGGCGTAGCTGACACGGTTTTGAGCCAAATTCTTGACGGTTTAAAGCTAGATTATAAGGGTTTGTTTTGTAATCCTGATGGCACTTTTCCAAACCACCACCCAGACCCTAGTGAAGAAGAGAATTTAAAAGATTTAAAAGCTGAGCTAAAAGGCGTTTATGAATTTGGTTTTGCTTTTGATGGAGATGCTGATAGGATTGCATTTTTAACTAAAAAGCACAATGTAAAAGGCGATATTCTAGCCTTGCTTTTTGCAAAAACTATGAAAAATCCTGTCATTATCGGCGAAGTCAAATGCACACAAATAATGTACGATTTAATAAATGAAAACGGCAAAGCTATAATGTACAAAACAGGGCATTCAAATCTAAAAGTAAAATTAAAAGAAGAAAATGCTGATCTAGCGGCTGAAGTTTCTGGGCATATTTTCTTTAATGATAGATATTTTGGTTTTGATGATGCAATTTACGCATGTCTGCGAATACTTGAACTCATTTTCAATGGTATGAATATAGACAAAGAAATAGAATCTTTACCTAAAGTTTATTCAAGCGAAGAGCTAAAAATAAAAACAAGCGATGAAGAGAAATTTATAATAATTGAGAAAATCAAAAAACTACTAGAAAGCCCTATAAAAGATTTTCCAAAAATCAAAGATATTATTGATGTTGATGGGCTCAGAATTGTTTTTGAAGATGGTTGGGGCTTGGTTAGAGCTTCAAATACTAGCCCTGTATTGGTAACTAGATTTGAAGCAAAATCTAAAGAACTATCCGAACTTTACAAGCAAAAAATAAATGAACTGATTTTAGATGCAAAATCTTGTAATTCTAGCAAATAAAATCACCCAAGATTTTGACAAAAACTTGGGATTAATGCTTGAACAGATTGAGAGCTTTGAAGATGAAACTTTGATTTTAGCTCCTGAACTTGCTCTTAGTGGATACTCTTATGAAAATACACAAAAAAGCATAGATATTTCAAAACTTGCCTTAGAAAAATTGCCCCTAGCTTGTAAAAATAAGCATCTTGGACTAAGTCTAGTTTTAGAAGAAGATGGCAGAATTTATAATACTTTTTGCTTTTTTTCAAAAGGTGCTTTGATTTTTAGCCAAAGTAAAATAAAATTATTTAATCTAAATGATGAAGAGATTTATTTTTCTACAAGAGCCAAAAAGAACTTAGAAATATTTGAAGTAAATGGAATAAAAATCGGGGTGCTGATTTGTTTTGAACTTAGATTTCTAGAACTTTGGCAAGAGCTAAGAGGTGTTGATTTGATTTTAATTCCTGCCATGTGGGGCAAGGAACGAGCAAATAACTTTGAAGATTTAAGCAAAGCGTTAGCTACAATAAATCAATGTTTTGTCTTAGGTGCAATTCCTAAAAATAAATCTTTAGCGAATTCTAGCCTTATTGTTTTTCCAGATGGAAAAAATCAAATGATAGAAAATTTAGATTTTTTAGAAAAAAAAGTTGATTTTGCAGAAGTTAAAAAGCAAAGAAAATTGCTTTTTACAGGGCTTTGCTAGGTTTTAAATTATTAAAACTAGCTAAACTTTAACTTCTTAATTTCTTTAACTTTTCTAACTTCCTAGCTTCCCTATTTTTCTTAAATTATCTAGTTTTTAATGTGATAAAATCTGTTCTAAAAATAGTTTCAATCTATCACTTTTTGGATTTGAGAAAAATTCTTTTGGCTCATTTACTTCAATGATTTGCCCTTCATCCATAAAGACAACTCTGTGCGCAACTTTTTTAGCAAAGCTCATTTCATGAGTTACACAAAGCATAGTTTTATCTTCAGTTGACAAAGATACCATAACATCTAAAACTTCACTTATCATCTCAGGATCAAGTGCTGAAGTTGGCTCATCAAAAAGCATAATCTTAGGATTTGCACAAAGTGCTCTTGCGATTGCTACTCTTTGTTTTTGCCCTCCACTTAGCTGGTTTGGATATTTATCAGCTTGTTCTGCTATGTTTACTCGTTCAAGATATTTCATAGCCATTGCCGTAGCCTCTTTTTTTGGCATATGGTGCACATGCGTTGGAGATAAAGTCAAGTTATCGATTATGCTAAGATGAGGAAAAAGTTCAAAATGTTGAAACACCATAGACACTTCACTTCTTATTTTTTTTATTCTTTTTATATCATCATCAACTTTAGTGTCGTTTACTGTGATTGAACCTTCTTTAAATTTTTCAAGACGATTAATGCACCTTATGAGAGTTGATTTTCCTGAACCTGAAGGCCCACAAATAACTACAATCTCACCTTTTTCAATATTTAAATTTATGTCTTTTAAAACATGAAAATCCCCATACCATTTATTTAAATTTTTAATTTCTATAATATTATCTGACATTTCATTCCTAACTTTTATTATTTGTATTAAATCTATTTTCTAAAACTTTAGAATACCTAGAAAGGCTAAAGCAAAAAATCCAAAAAACAACAGCTACAAAAACATAGCCCTCTGTATCAAAACCTAGCCAATTAGCGTCACTTCCTGCTAAGTGAATGATTCCTAAGAAGTCAAAAAGCCCTACGATTAACACTAAGGTTGTATCTTGCAAAAGGCAAATAAATGTACCGACTAGATTGGGAATTGATACTTTAAGTGCTTGAGGAAGTATAACTAAAGCCATTTTTTTCCAGTACGTAAGCCCCAAAGAATCCGCAGCTTCGTATTGTCCTTTGGGGATTGACTGCAAACCTCCTCTTATGCATTCAGCCACATAAGCAGAGTAAAAAAGTCCAATTGCTAGAATAGCTCTAGTTAATTTTGGGATACCAACACCCTCAGGAAAAAACAAAGGCGCAATAACTTGAGCCATAAATAAAATAGTAATTAAAGGAACTCCGCGAATTAGTTCAATATAAGTAATACTTAGTTTTTTAATAATTGGCAATTCTGATTTTCTACCAAAAGCTAGAATAATTCCAATAATAAAAGATATTACGATACCTGAACTTGCAACTACTAAAGTAAGTAAAAGTCCACCCCAATGACTAGCACTTACAACTTTAAGCCCAAAATATCCCCCTTCTAAAAGAATATAAACAATGATAGGATAGAGAACTACCATAATAGCTTTTGTCCAAAAATTAGCTTTTAAATATTTAAAAGCTCCTGCTACAACAAAAAATAAAACAAAAGCTATATCAGGTCTCCAAATTTGAGCATCTGGATAAAGTCCGTAGATAAATAAAGAAAGTTTTTCTCTTATAAAAATCCAACAAGCACCTGTGCCTGTGTAATCAGCTTTGGTAGTTCCTTCAAAAGTTGCATGAACAAAAGCCCATGATATTATAGGTGGTATAAGCCAAACTAAAAATAATATTCCAAGTATTGTTAGAACAATATCCAAAGGACTTGAGAGAAAATTTTTCTTAATCCATAAAAATATATGCGTTTTTTCTTTAGGAGCTGGTCTTGCTGGTTTTACTTCATATACTGCCATCTTATCTCTCCTTTATTTGGATTTTTTTATTGATAAAATTTAAAATCAAAGAAATTATCAAAGATAAAAATAAATAAACAAGCATAGTAATAGTTATAATTTCTATGGCTTGACCCGTTTGATTTAATACAGTTCCTGCAAAAACTGTTACAATTTCTGGATAACCAATAGCTGTAGCTAAAGATGAATTTTTTACTACATTTAAGTATAGATTGATTATAGGTGGTATTGCTATTTTTATAGCTTGTGGCAAAATAATTATAGTAAGCACTTGATATTTTGAAAGTCCTAAAGATTGTGCTGCTTCTTTTTGCCCTTTTGGTATCGCTTCTATTGCGCTTCTAACTGCCTCAGCTATATATGTAGCTGTGAAAATACTAAGAGCTAAAACAAGAGCTAAAAATTCAGGATATAAAACATCTCCGCCACTAAAGTTAAAGCCATGTAAACTTGGATAATCAAGATGTACTGCTTTTGTATCTAGTAAAAATACTAATAAAGGAACTATTATGATAATTGCTACTGAGACAGGCACAAGAGCAAATTCTTTTCCTTCTTCTTCAAAGCGTTTTTTTGCCCATTTTTTTAAAAAATAAACTCCAATGACTGCTATAAGAAAAGCTAAAAATACATAAATCATATGTGAGCTAAAGATAGGGTCTGGAAAATATAAGCCTCTGTTGTTTATAAACACACCTTTTATGGGGTGCAAACTTGCCCTTGGACTTGGAAGTGCGGCTAAGACTATATTATACCAAAATAGAATTTGTAGTAATAAAGGTATATTTCTAAAAATCTCAACATATAAAAGAGCTAATTTTGAAATAATGAAATTGTGTGATAATCTCGCAATTCCTATAACTATGCCTAGAACTGAAGATATAATTATTCCAACTATTGAGACTATAAGAGTATTTAAAAGTCCAACTAAAAAAACGTCAAAATAAGTAGAGCTTTGACTGCTATAAGCTATTGGGCTTTCATCTATTCCAAAACCAGCTACATGGTGTAAAAATCCTAAACCTGTTACTATGCCTCTTTGTTCTATATTGTGAGACACATTGCTTGCAATATACCACATAAAAGCAACGACGGCAATGACTGTTAAAAGCTGAAAAAATATGCCCCTAAACTTTTGATTGTTCAAAAAATACAATAAGAATCCTTTCCATAAGTCTTAGGCACAAAGAGTGCCTAAGTAAAATTAACAATGTTTTGTCTAATCAAATGGAGGGGAGAATTGTAATCCGCCTTTATTCCAAAGCTTATTTATACCTCTTGGTATTTTTAAAGCTGAATCCATACCAACATTTCTTTTGTAAGATTGCCCATAATTACCGACTTGTTTTACGATATTATAAGCCCATTTTTTATTTATGTGTAAATTTTTACCCATAGTTCCAGTTATTCCTAAGAATCTTTTGATTGTTGGGCTTGAAGTTGTTTTTGCGATTTTATCCACATTTTGACTAGTAATTCCTAGCTCTTCAGCTTCAACCATAGCACTATAAGACCATTTTACTATATTAAACCATACATCATCACCTTGTCTAACAGAAGGGCCAAGTGGTTCTTTTGAAATAATTTCTGGCAAAATAACATAATTTTTTGGATTTTTAAGCTTAGTTCGCTCAGCTGCGAGTTGTGATCTATCTGAAGTTATAGCGTCACATCTTCCAGCTTGAAAAGCTTTTGTTGTCTCTGGTGTTGTATCATAATCTATTGATTTATATTTTAAATGGTGAGAACTAAAATAATCTGCTACATTTAGCTCAGTTGTAGTTCCCGCATTAATACAAATAGAAGCACCATTTAAATCTTTTAAGTGTTTAATTCCTAGTTTTTTTGATACCAAAAATCCTTGTCCATCATAGTAATCAACTCCAGCAAAATTAATTCCTAGAGAGCTATCTCTTGATTCAGTCCAAGTAGTATTTCTTGATAAAACGTCTATTTCACCAGTTTGAAGTGCAGTGAAACGCTCTTTTGCATCAAGTGGAACGAATCTTACTTTTGAAGCGTTTCCTAAAACAGCAGCAGCTATAGCTCTGCAAACATCAACATCTAAGCCTTTCCATTTTTTACTAGGACCAACTTCTGAAAAACCTGCTAAACCGTTATTAACACCGCATTTTATATAGCCTTGCTTGACTACATTTTGCAAAGTTCCAGCTATTGCGGGGAGTGCCATAGCACAAATAAGTGCAGTACCTAATACTTTTTTACCTAACATTTAATCTCCTCTTAGTTTTTTTCCACTTTTTATGAGTTCTTTAAAAAAACTTATAAAAGTTTCTAGCCTACATTTTACATACTTATTTTTAAGACTAGCTTAATATATAAAAATTTTGACGTTTTTAAACTAATTAATAATAAATATGTTATTTTAAGTTAAAGAATATTTATTAGACATAGGTATAGATATTAGTTTTTAAAAAATAGATTTAAAAATTAAAATTAAAGGCGAGATTTTTAAAGAGCTTAGCTAATATTCTAAGCCCTTAATATTTTATACAAGAAGTACGAATGTTGATTTTGCACCGTGAGCGCCAATTACCAAAGATTGCTCAATATCAGCAGTTGAAGAAGGTCCAGCTATAAATGTCCCATATTTTCCATCTTTAAAATCAACTTTTTTATAAGCTTCGTGCATATTATTTACCAAATTTTCTTTAGGCACAATAAAAACCGTATTTTTGGCTATAAAATAAAGTGCTCTGTGTCTATTTTCAAGATTTTTAACCCAAACAGCTCCATTTTCAGCCACGCCAAACTCTGCTTTTACAATACTCAAATCCAAGTTTGAAAAATTATGAGGATCATCTGCCATATTTGGGTTTATGCAAGATTTTAAGCCTTTTTGAATATAAGAAATATTTGAAGCAAGATGCTCTATGTTTGGAAAAAGTTTTTTTATTTTTTCCAAAACCTCATCTTCATTTTTTAATACAAAAGCATCTGAACTTATTGTTTTTAATACACTTTTAAATTGTTTAAATTTATCTTTATACACAATTCCAAAACCTTCATAATCAGGCAAAGCTACATTTGGTACTACATTTGTATTTTTTATATTATTTAAAATTTCATCACGAGAAGCCATTATTTCATCCTTTTTTCATAAATTTCTTTAAAGCTATGTTTTGGAAATTTTGGTAATTCTCTTGCTTTTCCCCAAGCATTTAGCTTAGAATACACAAGAGCTCTTGGCAAAATAGGCACTATTTTTCTAGCTATTTTGCCACCAAAGTCAGTTAAAAAAGTGGATTTTAAAACAAAAGCAGCCATTTTGAGAATAAGTAATTTTTTCTTTTTCATAAGCCCACGTTCTACAACTTCACTTCTGTGTTTATAAATTTGCTTGTCTAAGTCTATTTTTACAGGACAAACACTAGCACACGACGCGCAAAGTGAACAAGCAAAAGGAAGACTTGAATATTTTTTTAAATCCCTAACTGAAGCAAGAGCTATACCTATTGGACCTGGAATAACATATTCATAACTATGCCCTCCACTTCTTCTAAAAACTGGACAAGTATTCATACAAGCTGCGCATCTTATACAGTTTAATGATTGGTAATAATCCTTACTTGCTAAAAACTTACTTCTTTTATTATCAACTATTACAATATGCATTTTACCACCCTCAACTGGGCCATGGTAGTGTGAAGTGTATGTTGTAACTGCTTGTCCTACGGCATTTCTTGCTAGCATTCTAGTAAATACGCTCAAATCTTGCAATCTTGGAATAATCTTTTCTATGCCCATACAAGCAATATGAAGTTTAGGCAAACTTGCACCTAAATCTGCATTTCCTTCGTTTGTGCAAATTACTATGCCACCAGTGTCTGCAATTGCAAAATTAACCCCTGTAACAGTAGCGTCTGCACTTAAAAATTTCTCTCTTAAGTGCTCTCTCATAGCATTTGCTAAATAAGTTGGGTCAAAATTATTTTCATCAGTAAAAATAAATTTTGCAAAAGTTTTTGCTACATCTTGTCTTTTTAGATGAATTGCAGGAAGTACGATATGTGATGGTTTTTCATGCCGAAATTGAACAATTCGCTCACCTAAATCTGTATCAACAACTTCAAAGCCTTCATCTTCTAAGTGATGATTTAACTCACATTCTTCACTTAACATAGATTTTGATTTTACTATTTTTTTAACTTTTGCATCTTTTAAAAGCTTAGTTACTATATCGTTGTGTTCTTGTGCATCTTTTGCCCAATGAACTTCTATGCCTCTAGCCTTTGCATTTTTTTCAAATTGGATTAAATACTTATCTAGATTGCTCATAGTGTGAGTTTTTATAGCACTTGCTAAGTTTCTAAGTTCTTCCCATTCAGGGACTTTTTTTATAGCAATATCTCTTTTTTTTCTTACAAACCAAAGTGTTTCATCATGCCAATGCATTCGCTCATCATTATCTACAAATTTTTGTGCTAAATATGGATGACTCATTTTACACCTCCACTTAAGATTTGTGCGAAATGCAAGGTTTTTATATCATCTTTGTTTCTGTCAATTATTCCTTGCATATGCATAAGACAAGACATATCTGCGCCGACTATATATTTTGAGCCTGAACCTAAGTGGTCTTTTACTTTATCTTTTCCCATAGCTGATGATATGACTTCTTCATTTACACAAAATGTACCGCCAAAACCACAGCATTCATCAACTCTTTGCAATTCGCAAAATTCTATACCCTCAACCATACTAAGAAGGTCTTTAAGCTTAGAAAAAGTAGGAATATTCAGCTCACTTGGACTTCCAAGATGAAGTTGCCTATGTCCGTGGCAAGAATTATGAAGGCTTATTTTATGAGGAAATTTTGCCTTAAAAGATTTAGGTTTGATAATATCATGCAAAAACTCACTAAGTTCATAAATAGATGTTTTTACTTTATTAAAATCTTCATCATCTTTAGCAAAAAATTCTTCATAATTATCTTTAACCATTGCCACACAAGAACCACTTGGAGCAACAATATAATCATATTTTTTAAAAATATTAACAAACTTTATAGCTAAGTCTTTAATACTTTTAGTACATCCTGAGTTTGCCATAGGTTGCCCACAGCAAGTTTGCTCTTTAGGGTACTCAACGTCAAGCTTTAAATCTTCTAAAACTTTTAATGTTGCCAAACAAGCATCAGGGTAAAGCTCGTTCATATAACAGGGAATAAAAAGGCCGATTTTCATTTTAAATCCTTATCTTCAAATATTTAGCCAATTTTAACATTTTTACATTAAATTTGGTTAATGATTTAATTTTAATAAAAAATATAAATTTATTCTTCTTATTATTATGATTTAAAGAAACAATTATATATTTTATTTAAAAATTATACTTGCTCAATCGCTACATTATTATCTCTTAAAAATTTTGTAATAAGTTCAGAACTATTATATTCATAAGATTTTTCATAAACAATTTTGACTATTCCACTAGCTATAATATTTTTAGAACAATCACTACAAGGCTCTAAAGTTACATAAATACTAGCACCTTCTATGCTAATACCTTTTCTAGCAGCATAAATTATAGCATTCATTTCAGCATGTATTTCATAGGTTTTTGACCATTCATGGTGTTCTTTTTGGTGTACATTGCCCCAATAATCAGAACAATTTATATATCCTTTAGGAGTTCCGTTATAGCCACTTGACAAGATTCGCCCATCTTTTACAATAACAGCACCCACCTTTTTAGACACACATTTTGACACACTTGCTAGCTCTTTTGCTATGTTTATAAAATTCTTATCTTCTAGCATTATTTTGTCCTTAAATCTTGAATAATTAGTAAAATAGAAGATAAACTATCAAGGCTTTAAGTTAGCTTATATTTAAAATAAAATATGCTATATTATAATAATTAGTTTATAAAGGGGATATTATGAGTTTAGAAAAAGAAGTTATGTTAGTTTATGGTTCAAACCTAGATATTTATAATATTAAAGTTAAAAAGTTCATACAAGCAATTAGTGTGTCTGTTGGTTCAGGTAGAACTGATTATTATACTTCAGCAGGAGATAATACAAGAGCACAAGAAAAGCTAAAAAATAAACTAATGCAAAAAGCTTTAGAAGTTGGAGCTGATGGAGTAATAGATGTAAAATCTTGTGGAGAACTTGGCTCATCACTAGGAGGCAATGCTGTAACTCTTGAGGGAAAAGGTTTTGAGGAGTTTGTGAAAGATAGAGAAATTGCAAGAGTTGAAGAATTAAAACACCCCACAAAGAAAAAGAAATCTCTGCTTTTTAAAGTTTTAATGGTTGTTTTAATTATACTTGCTATACCTGCTGTACAAATCATTGGTGGTGTTATAATAAAACTTATGGAGCAAGGCACTAATTAGCAACACAAGTTGCTAATTCTTATTAAAATATTTTTTTTATTCCATCTTCTATTTTGCCTGTAACCTCGTTATATTTATCTATTCCTTTTGAAATAGAATTCCCTGCACTATCCACCCCTTTATTTATTCTATTCAACGCCCCACGCATTTCGCCAACTTTATTTCTCAAAAAATCAACTTTATGATTAGTTGGATTATGGTTTATATTTTTTAAAAATACAACATTAAGCAAACAAGCTTACAATTCAAAGTATTTATAAAACTACTAGTCTTGCTATTAAAGGAAGTTATTTTTTGAGTTTAGATAATCTATAAACAAATTTTTAGAATATGTGTATTTTTAAGCTATTATTTTGAAAAAATGTCCTTTAGACTAGAAAAATCCCGTTCTTTTCATATTTTTTAGATATTTTAATCAATAAAACTTTAATTATTACTATGGTAAAATGACCAAAATTTAGCTAAAGGCAAAATAAAATGGATTTTAAAGAAATTAAAGAACTTATTCGAATATTTGATAAAAGCGAAGCTGACAAATTAAGAATAAAAGATGGAAATTTTGAAATTTTATTACAAAGTGGCTCTGAAAATACTTATATATCAAGTCCCACTCCAGTAACTTCTGTTGCAATTCCTAGCGAAGTAAAAAATGAAATAAATGAAACAAAAGATGAAATTAGCTTAGAGGGTGAGACTATAAAATCACCAATGGTTGGTACTTTTTATGCCTCTCCATCTCCTGAGGCTGAACCTTTTCTAAAAATTGGCGACAAAGTAAGCAAGGGGCAAACCTTGTGTATTTTAGAAGCTATGAAAATAATGAATGAAGTTGAAGCAGAATTTGATTGTAAAATCATTGATATTTTGATAAAAGATTCAGATCCTGTTGAATATGATATGCCTTTGTTTGTTATAGAAAGAATCTAAATGAAAGATATTAAAAAAATCCTAATCGCAAATAGAGGCGAAATAGTCCAAAGAGCGATTAGAACCATCAAAGAGATGGGTAAAAAATCTGTAGCTGTTTATTCTACTGGAGACAAAGAAGCATCTTATTTAAAACAAGCTGATGAAGCTGTTTGTATTGGTCCTGCAAAACCAAGCGAGAGCTATTTAAATATTCCTGCTATAATCGCTGCTGCTGAAATGACAGGCTGTGACGCTATTTTTCCAGGTTATGGATTTTTATCTGAAAATCAAGATTTTGTTGAAGTATGTAAACTTCATAATATCAAATTTATCGGTCCTTCTGTTGAAGTAATGGAGAAAATGAGCGATAAAGCAAAAGCAAAAGAAGAAATGGTAAAAGCTGGAGTTCCTGTAGTTCCAGGAAGTAAGGGGTGCGTAACTTGCATAAAAGAAGCTAAAAAAATTGCCAAAGAAATAGGATACCCTATTATGGCAAAAGCTGCTGCTGGTGGTGGTGGACGAGGACTAAGACTGATTGAAGATGAGGAGCATTTTGAACAACTTTATAATGCAGCTTCAACTGAAGCTCTAAACGCCTTTGGTGATGGCTCTATGTATCTTGAACGATTTATAAATAAACCAAGACATATTGAAGTTCAAGTTTTAGGTGATAGTTTTGGAAATGCCATTCATGTAGGTGAGCGAGATTGTTCTTTGCAAAGAAGACATCAAAAAGTTTTAGAAGAATCACCTGCTGTTATTTTAGATGAAGATACAAGAAATAAACTTTTGGATATTGCTGTAAAAGCTACAAAATACCTAAAATATGAAGGAGCTGGAACTTTTGAATTTCTAGCTGATGATAAGCAAAATTTTTATTTTATGGAAATGAATACAAGATTACAAGTAGAACATCCAGTATCTGAGATGACAAGTGGGCTAGATATCGTTGAATGGATGATTAGAATAGCCCAAGGAGACAAGCTTCCGTCACAAGAGTCTATAAAAAGAAGAGGACACTCAATAGAATGTAGGATTACGGCCGAAGATCCAGTTACTTTTTTACCTTGCCCAGGTAAAGTAACCCAATGGATGGTTCCAGGAGGAAGAAACACAAGAGTAGATTCACATATCTACACAAATTATGTAGTTCCACCTTATTACGATTCTATGATAGCTAAGCTAATAGTTTGGGGAAGAGATAGAACTAAAGCTATTAGCATTATGAAAAGGGCACTAGAAGAGTTTGAGGCAGAGGGAATTAAAACTACAATTCCTTTCCATAGGAAAATGATGGACAATGTTGATTTTATAAACAATAATTATGATACTAATTATCTTGATAATCACAAAGGTTAAGCTAGTTAAAAAGCTTAATCTTTATATTTTTATACTGCGCAAAATAAATATTTTTTTATCTCAAACTTACAACCTTAGGCAAAATGCTAAAAATAATTTTAGTATTTAACAAAACGCAATAAAAAAAGGCAAATATGAATTTTAAAGATTTTAACTTCAAAGAAGAATTACAAAAAGCAATAGACGAGGCAGGTTTTAAAGAACCAAGTCCTATACAAAAAGAAGCTATCCCTATTATCTTAGCAGGTAATGACATAGTTGGACAAGCTCACACAGGTACTGGTAAAACAGCGGCTTTTGGTTTACCCGTTTTAAATATGTTAGAAGATACAAAAGGTGTACAAGTACTTGTTGTTGTACCAACTAGAGAACTTGCAATGCAAGTTAGTGATGAATTATATAAATTTGGTAAGTTTTTACATCTTAAAACTGCTACAGTTTATGGTGGACAATCTTATGATAGACAAATAAAGCATATTGCAAATGCTTCAATAGTTGTAGCAACTCCTGGACGATTGCTTGATTTATTAAAATCAAAAAGAATCAAACTAAGTCCTAGTTTTGTCATACTTGATGAAGCTGATGAGATGCTTGATATGGGATTTTTAGAAGATATTAAAACAATTTTTACATTTTTAAAAGTAAAAAGACAAACTTTATTATTTTCAGCAACCATGCCCGAAGCTATCAAAAGACTAGCAAAAAATATTTTAAACGATCCAAAATTTGTAACAATAGAAAATAACCAAGTAACAAATGAAAAAATTAGTCAAAGTTATTACGTAGTTTCTGAATATGAAAGAGATGACGCAATACTAAGACTATATGATTTTAAAAATCCTAGCAAATCTATAATATTTTGTAGAACGAAAAAAGAAGTTGATAGATTGTCTACTTTTTTAATTTCTCAAGGTTTTATGGCAAAAGGTTTACATGGAGATATGGAGCAACGCCAAAGAGAAGAAGTGATTAAAGCTTTTAAATCTAATCATTTAGAAATTTTAATTGCAACTGACGTGGCTGCAAGAGGGCTTGATGTAAATGATGTATCGCATGTTTTTAATTATCATCTTCCTTTTGATAGTGAAAGTTATGTGCATAGAATTGGGCGAACTGGAAGAGCTGGAAAAGAAGGTTCAGCAGTTTCTATTGTAACTCCGCATGAATTTAATATGCTACAAAAAATAGAAAAAAGCACAGGAACTAAATTACAATCGCAAGTTATTCCAAATATAAAATCAGTTAAAGAGAAAAAATTTGATTCCTTATTAGAAAAAACAAGAACTCAAGAAATTACAGATGTTTCAACACAAATTGTAGAAGCTTTAAAAAATGAATTTGACTTATCAACTATTGCTTTTAAATTAGCTTCAATCTTAAGTAATTCAACTCTTGTAAAAGGGAATAATATTATAGGAAAAAGTCAAAAAGATATAGATAGACTTTATAATAGCGTGCACAACGATAGAGGCGCACCTAATAAAAAAAGAGGAAACTTCCGAGGCGGAAGAAGTAATCAAAGAAATAGTAGTAGACCTAGAAGTAGAAGTAGAAGCAGAGGTTAAAAACTAAAATAAATATCTTCAAGGGTATAATTTTTACTAAAATTTATACCTAGATATTTTAAAAAATTTAAATTAGAATGCTCAAGAGTGATTAAGTTAGCAAAGACTATGATATAATTTGTTTTTATGAAAAATGGGGATGAAGATGGATATTCAAACTATTCAAAAGATTGACAATAAGTCTACTAAAACTATGACTTTTACTAGATTAGTTGTAGCTATACTTTTTATATTTTTAGTTTTTATTTGGAGCTATACGCACTATGGCTCATCTACAAATATATTTTTGTTTATAGGCGCTATTTTTGGTGCTTATATGGCTATGAACATTGGTGCAAATGATGTAGCAAACAACGTAGGCCCAGCAGTTGGCTCAAAAGCACTTACTATGTTTGGTGCTGTTGTTATTGCTGCTGTTTTTGAAACAGCTGGAACTTTTTTAGCTGGAGCTGATGTTGTAAATACTATTAAAAATGGCATAATTGACCCATCTTTAATACCTAATCCAGAAATTTTTATTTGGGCTATGGCTGCAGCTTTACTAGCAGCTGCTATTTGGCTAAATTTTTCTACCTTTGTAGGAACTCCAGTATCTACCACGCACTCCATAGTTGGAGGAGTCTTAGGCGCAGGAATTGCTGCTGCTGGATTTGATATTGTATCTTGGATGAGTGTTGGTAAAATCGTACTTTCTTGGATAATTTCGCCAATTTTAGGGGGAGTATTTGCTGCTGGTTTTTTGTATTTTATCAAAAGAAATATAGTCTATAAAAAAGATATGCTAGGAGCTGCAAAAACTTTTGTACCCTTGCTAATTTCTATAATGACTTGGGCTTTTGTAACATACCTTATCTTAAAAGGCTTAAAACATTTAATACACTTAAGCACTACAACAACTATAATAATATCTTTGATTATTGGAGTGCTTACATATTTTGTAGTAAAACCTTTAGTAGCAAAAAAAGCTTTGAGCTTAGAAAATAGCCGAGAAAGCATAAATACACTTTTTAACATACCATTAATATTCTCAGCTGCGCTTTTGAGTTTTGCTCATGGTGCAAATGATAGTGCAAATGCAATAGGACCTTTGGCTGCAATTGCAAGCTCAGTTATTCATTCAAATATGAGCTCAAATGTTGGTATCCCTTATTGGGTTATGGGCATAGGTGGCTTAGGGATTTCCATTGGGCTTTTATTGTATGGTCCAAAGCTAATAAGAACAGTTGGGAGTGAAATCACCGAACTTGACCAAATAAGAGCATTTAGTATAGCTATAGCTTCAGCAGTTGTAGTAATATTAGCCTCAGGGCTTGGGCTTCCTGTTAGCTCGACGCATATTGCCGTTGGAGGAGTTTTTGGAGTTGGTTTTTTAAGAGAATGGCTGTACTCTAGTGAAAGCAATTTTATGAGAGAAGCAAAACACAAACTAACGAAAAGAAAAAAAGAGCTTAATATTTACAATGCTGAACTAAAAAAACTTGATGCTAAAGAGAAAAAAGACAAGGTAACTTATAGACGAATAATAGAATTATTTAATTTAATTGAAAAAGCAGAAAGTAAAGCAAAATCTTGGAAAAAAGAATTTAAAAGTGCAAAAAAAGTAAAATATGTAAAAAGAGAAGCTGTAAATAAAATAGTTGCTGCTTGGGTGATAACAGTTCCCGCAGCGGCTTTGATAGGTGCTGGAGTATTTTATATGATAAAAGGAATTATGTTATAGGCAAACAAAATGCTTATAAAAAATTCTAAGAGATTTTAGTTTTGTGTGGAATTTTAGGAACAAATTTTTTAAGTGAGAACTTTGCGCAAGCCTTAGCCTTACTAAAATCTAGAGGTCCTGATTTTAACAAAATAGTCCAATGCGAATCTAAGCTTTTTGGACATACTAGACTAGCGATTTTAGATTTGCAATGCCAAGCAAACCAACCTATGGAATATGATAATCTTCTTCTTGTTTTTAATGGAGAAATTTATAATTATCTTGAACTTCAAAAAGAGCACAATCTAACTTGCAAAACAAAAAGTGATAGTGAAGTTCTTCTTAAGCTATATCAAAAATATGGCAAAGACTGCTTAAAACTTTTAAATGGAATGTTTAGCTTTTGCATTTATAATAAACAAACAAAAGAATATTTTTGTGCAAGAGATAAATATGGTAAAAAGCCATTTTTTTATTATTATTCTAAGGCTTATAAAAAATTTATTTTTGCTAGTTCTATAAAATCTATTTTAAAAATTTTAAATAAAAAACCTGCAATAAACAAGCTCGCTCTTGGAGAATATTTTTCTTATTTTTGTCCGCAAAATGATAATACTTTTTATCAAGATATTAAAAAGCTAGAGCCCTCAAGCTATCTTTATTTTAAAGATGATGAACTAATTTGTAAAAAATATTATAAAATAAAAACTAAAAAAACTATTTTTGATGAAAAAGAAGCTTTGGAGCAAATTGAAGAAAATCTTATTAATTCTATTAAATTAAGATTAAGAAGTGATGCAAAAATTGGAATACTTTTAAGTGGAGGACTAGACTCCTCTTTGATTTGTAGCTTGCAAAAAAGGCATTTTAAAAATGAACTTCCCTTATATTCTTTAGGTTTTGAAACACATAGTAAATATGACGAAACAAGCTATGCAAGCACCGTAGCAAAGCATTTAGATGCAGAACATACAATAATAAAAATGAATAAAAATAATTTTATCGATATATTTTCTAGCACTCTTGAATCTTTCGAAGAGCCACATTGCGATAGTGCTGGTCTTGGGCTTAATTATTTAATGAGACATATCAAGCAAGATAAAATTAAAGTTCTTTTAAGTGGGGAAGGAAGTGATGAGCTATTTTTTGGTTATGATAATTATGCTAAATTTTATAGTTATTATCTCTTTGCACAAAGCTTGGATAATAAACAAAAAGATTTTTTAAAGGGTTTTTCGCAAGCCTTACAGAACAATACAAAAGAGAGTGAATACTTAAGAAGAATAGCAAATAAAGAAAAACTCTATCACACTTTTGGAGAAATTTATAACTACAAACAAAAAAGAAGACTTTTTAAAACAGTTCCTAAAATGCAAGAGCTTAAAGAAAAAAAAGATTTTTTGGATACTATGAGCTATTTTGATATTAAAATTTGGCTAAATTCTTTGCTTACAAAAGTAGATAGAATGTCTATGACAAATTCTATAGAAGTTCGTTGTCCTTATCTGGATTTTAATCTTGTAGATTTAAGTTTTAAGATAGATTCAAAGCTTAAAATGGGGAATACAAATAAATATTTGATTAAAAAATTAGCACAAAATTATCTTCCCCAAAGCATAATAACAAGACAAAAAAAGGGCTTTAATATGCCTTTTAATGAATGGCTTTTTGAAGAATATTCAAGTGAAATTTTGGATTTAATTCTTAGGGTAAATAAAATTTGTGGATATTTTAATGAAGAATATATAAGATTTATTTACATTCAGGCACAAAATAATAAATTTAAACAACACCTTTATAGCCTTTATGTTTTTGCAAGATGGTTTGAAGAAATTTATATGTAAGCTAGTAAGATTTCATCTTACTAGCTTATGGAATTATTAGTTTGAATGATTTTATTCTTTTGCAGCATTATGACCTTTAATTACTTCTTTTTTCATCTTCATAATTTCACCTTGTGAATGAGATATTTTTAAAGGTGTAAAAGTAGCTTGTAGGTAATTAACTAAATCTGTTAATTCCTGGGGATTTAGTTTAAATTTTGGCATAGTTCCAAATGAATCATTTTGAGAATATCTTGTTTTGCCTATACCATAGACAAGAGTATAAATAGTATTTAATGGTCTTTTTCGTTCAAGTGTTCCGTCTCCTGCTAAAGCTGGAGCTACATTTTTTATACCTTGTCCATTAATACCGTGACAAGATGAACAATATCCAATATATAAAACATATCCTGATTTTGTTTTATCATGTCCATTAAATACTAGAGGTTTTTTTGTGTTGTTTTTATCTCCTAGCAAATACGTTGCAATTGCATTTAAATCTTTATTATTTACCATAGATAAACTATGATAAGTAATAGGAGTCATATGTCCTAAAACTGTTCCTTTTCTTGAATATCCATATTTTAAAATATTTGTAATATCACTTTTTCCCCAACCTTGTGCTTGCAAACTTTGAGGCGTAATATTTGGAGCGAATACTCCTGCTATCAAGTTTCCTTGTAAATGAAATTTATCTTTTATTCCCATAGTAAAATTTCTAGGAGTATGGCAAGCTCCACAATGTCCTAAAGAGTTAACTAAATAATTTCCTCTTTTATAAGCTTTACTTTTATTATAGTTATCTGATAAATGAATAGCTTTGTAATTTACTATATTCCAAGCTTTCATACCAACTCTTATATTAAAAGGAAACTTAAGTCCATCTTTTTTATTTGCTTGATTTACTGCTTTTATACTCACAAAGTAAGCATACAAAGCTTTCATATCTTTATCTTTAATTAGCCTAAAAGATACAAAAGGCATAGCTGGATATAAGTTACCATGTGGAGTGACTCCTTTTCTAACAGCTTTTACGAACTGATTATAAGTGTAAGAGCCTATTCCGTATTTTTTAGATGAACTTATATTTTTTGAGTAAATTATTCCAAAAGGAGTAGGAAAAGGAACGCCTCCACCAAATTGTTTACCAATATCTTTGGTATGACAAGCATAGCAGTCAGCAGCTTGTGCCAAATACTTACCTTGTTGAATAAGTGTTTTATTAGACGCTAAAAGTAAAGTTGATATTAGTGCACAAAGTGCAAGAATAGTTATTTTTTTCATACTGTTAATCCTTTACTTGATATGATTAAATCTTTCATAGCTCCATAGTATTTTTTATACCCTGTGCATCTGCATAGATGTTCTCCTAAGGCTTTTTCTATTTGTGTTTCTACATCTTCTTTTTTTATTGGAGTCTTTTTTAAATCTTCATAAAACTTTATTGCTTCATTTGTAAATCCTGATGTACACCAACCACATTGAAAAGAGTAATGTTTTATAAAAGCTTCTTGTACAGGATGAAGTTTAGTAAGTTCTCCTTTAGAGTTTTTGCTAGCATGCCCTTCGATAGTTCTTATTTTTAAATTATTAAATGTTAGAGCTGAGCTTATACATGTTCTTCTTGTTTCGCTTTTTCCATTTGGTAAATCTACAATTACTGTACATGCGTGGCATTGTCCTAATCCACAGCCAAACTTAGTGCCTGTTAGGTTTAGATATTCATGTAAGAACTCTATCATCATAATTTCTTCAGAAATTGGCATAGGCCCTACTTTTCTTCCGTTGACCATTAAATTTAAAGTATACATCTATATCTCCTCTTTGGCTGTTTGTTTATTTTCTTGTTTTTCTAAAATGCCATTTACTATATTTTCAGGAGTAACTGGAAGATGATAAAATCTTTTACCAATAGCATGATGAATTCCTGTCATAATCGCTGAAACTACTGGTATCATAACAACTTCAGCTAGACCTTTAGAGGGCTCACTAGGTCCTCGTTCAGGCAATAAATAATGTTCCATATCCCAAACTCCAACATCCTCTGCCATTGGTGCATGGTATCTATTTATATTCCAAGTTCCATCACCTGCACCCTTACTATCAAGCGGTAATGATTCGTGTAAAGCGTGACCTATTCCCATAGCAACACCACCTTCAAGCTGACCTTCTACTAATTTTTTGACTAAAATATGCCCAGTTTCTAAAAAAGTATGAGTTTTTAAAATCTCTATTTTTCCACTTCCTTCATAAATTGCAAGTTCAACTAAAGTTGCACATGGAGTATAATATGTTTGCCCAGCATTTTGTAATTTTGTACTAGGATAAGCCATCGAACTTCTATCAAGTAAATGATAACCTCTAGAATTCATCAATCTTTTTTTATCTTTACTTGCACCTTTTCCATATTTTATAGCCAAAGCATCAAGCTGTAAACTTTCCTTTTTACCTGAAATGTTAAAATCAGCCTTAGCCCAAGCCCAACGATTAAATGCGTGAGCTACAACACTTGTAACTAATCCCATTTTATGTGCTTGTTTTGCTAAAGTTTTTAAATCAAGTGGAGGATATCCAAAGGCTGTAAGTTTTCCATCTTTCCAAGAAGCCTGAGTCCAGTCGTTAAAATCAGCTTCTTTTACTGTGCCATTTGAGTATAATTTAGCCCAAATTGATACAGCTGCTGGGAAAAGCCCATGTTTTAAAAGTATTTTTGCTGCTATTTGTGTAGTTTGAGTTTGAAACATAGCTGATTGTGAAGCTGAAGAAGCTAAATCAATTATAGGAGTCCATCTAGGATTTTTACTCATTTTATCTTGTCTAGCTTGAGTAATCGTAAAAGGATTATCTCCAGCAAATAACTGTAAAGCTAAAAATTCTTCAATTTCTCCACATTTTACCTCATCAGCCATAGAGCCTAAGTATCTAGAAATCAAAGCACCTTGAGAAGTATCAGCGCCTGTTCCTATTTCCATAGTGGCGATTTTTAAAATTATTTTTCCATCTTCATTTATTTCTATGCTAGAGCTTGGAGCTTCTGCACTTGTTCCATAATCTTTAGTAACAATTCCAAAGCCAACTCCGTATTTCTTACCGATATTTTCTTTTTCAAATCTAGCTTTTTTTGTATCTTTATTTAACCAAATATCATGCTTAGCAACTAAATCAAGCATTTCAAGATAACGATTTCCCATACTTGAGACATAACCTTGAGTGCTTTTATCGCTAGGTTTTAAAAGGTTTTTTCTTCGTATTTCAATTGGGTCAATATTTAAGTCCTGTGCAGCTTCACTTAACATCATCTCAATTGTATTCATAGTTTGCAAAGTTCCATAACCTCGCATAGAACCAGCTTGAGGACTAGCTGAGGGATAAACATATCCTTTTATGTCAGATCTTGGAAAATAATAAACACTTTGGATAGAAGATACTCCAACCATCAAAACAGAATCAGAAAAATTTGCTCGCCCGCCACCATCAAGACTCATATCAGATATAAAGCCTTTAATTTTATGCGTTTTTTTATCAATAGCTAAACGGTTTTTCATATCAAAAGCATGTCTTTTTACACCTGATTGAAACTGTTCGTATCTATCATTTGCTATTCTAACAGGCTTTTTTGAATACATTGAAACTACAAGTCCATAATATGGAAAAGGAGTATGATCTTTTCCTCCAAAACCACCGCCGATATAAGGAGAATGGACAATAAGTTTTTTGATATTTTTTCCAAGAGGACTAATTGCCAGCATCTTAGCAGCTAAATCATAGAAATTTCCAGGAGATTGAGAAGTTATAACTAGGTGCAGAGTTTCTTTATTTTTATCAAGCCAAACATTAAAAGTCTCAGGTTCTAAGAACATAGGGTCAATTGATTGAGTTGTAAATTCTTTATCCAAAACATACCAATCTTTGTTTTTGCTTTTGACCTTAAAATCATGTGCTAATTCATCAGCATAATACATTCCCTTTTCTGCTTTGGAGCCTTTTTTATTTGCTTTGATATTCCAATTTGGTTTATGATCTTTATATCTAGGAAAAATAAGACCACTTTCTTTTGCACTATAAATATCTCTATTTTTTGAACCGCCAATTCCTTCTTTTCTAATAGCTCGAACAGCGCCATAAGGATTTTTTGTTTTTGAGCTAGGTTCTACTTTCTTGCCAAATTTAATAACTTTATCATTAAAATGCAAAACATCTTTAGCTTTTTTATAGCTTAGGAAATTATTAAAAATTAAAATAGCTAATTCATGCCCTTGATAATCAGGCACATCACCAATAGGTAAAAGCATTTTATCGCCAAAAAACTCAGGAAATTTAATCTTATCTTCTTTGAGATTTTTTGCTGTTATTATTTTTATTGGTTTAGAATCTTTTTTTAGCATACTTAAATCTAAGCCTTCATAGATTTTATTTGCTAGAGGAGTTCTTATCATGTAAGCATAATGCTGCTCATTTGGCCAAGATTCTAAATCCTTAGATCGATAATCTCGTCCATAGATTTTCTCTCCTGTTACTTTAGCAAGAGCGTCAAAACGAAAATTTGGTTGCTCATCACTTTTCCAATCTTGTCTTAGATTGATAGAATTTTCATAATGTTTAAATTTCTCATTTCCAAATAAATACGGAGCAGAATAAACAGTTATTCCTCCCACTACGCATTGTTTTACAAAAGTACGCCTTTTGGTATTGATTTTCTCCATACTCCACCCTATTGTTGATATTTTGAAACATTATTACATACTTTAATCATTTTATTTTAATTTTCAAAAAAAATAAGAGTTATATTGTCTTAAAAGTATCATTAGGTAACTAATTAATATTTCATAAAAAAGAATATTAATATAATTATTTAAAAAATGTTACATTTCTAGCAAGCTTTTGCTCGCTAGAAAATCTAGTAACCTTGTGCAAGTCCTGCTGGTCTTCTTCTATCATTTGCCCCTTCAATAAGCCCACTTTTTGGATTTATTAAAATAGCTTCATCTGCTCCCCAAGAACGTACAAATTTAAAAGTATAGCCCATTTTTTCTAAGCCTTTTTTTGTTTGTTTGCTTAAGTAATTAGGTTCAACATAAATATGTTCTGGAAGCCATTGTTCATGAACTCTAGGCGCATCAACTGCTTGTTTTACATTCATTTTAAAATCAACAATATTTAAAAAACTCTCTAAAGTTGTAGAAATTATAGTAGAGCCACCAGGGCTACCTGTTAGTAAAAATGGTTTATTTTTATACAAAACTATACTAGGAGACATTGAAGATAATGGTCTTTTTTGTGGCGCAATGGCATTTGCTTCGCCTTGGACTAAACCAAAAGCATTTGGCACACCTGTTTTTGAAGTAAAATCATCCATTTCATTGTTTAAGAAAAATCCTGTATCTTTTGCGATTTGTCCTAAACCAAATAAATAATTTATAGTATATGTTAAACTTACACAATTTCCATCTTTGTCAATCACTGAAAAATCTGTAGTATGTTGCCCTTCATAAGCACCTAAGCTTCCTTTGATTTGCGAAGATGGAGTAGCTTTAGATATTTTTATACTTGCTTGTAAAGCAGATATATTTTTTTAGATAAAAGTCTAGTAATGGGATTTTTTATAAATTTAGGATCGCCTAAATAAGTATTTCTATCTGCAAAAGCTCTTCTTTCTGCCTCAACTAAATAATGCGTCGCTTTTACTGAAGAATAGCCATATTTTTTGATAGGATATTTTTTTAAAATATTTAAAATCTCACAAATTGTAACTCCACCTGAGCTAGGAGGTGGGTCAGATACAAATTTATAAGAATGATAAGTGCAAGTTATTGGCTTAGACCAAGATATGGAATACTTTGCAAAATCTTTCATACTTAAAATTCCACCATGCTCTTTGCTAGCTTGAACAATTTTTTTAGCGATTTGTCCTTTATAAAAAGCCTTAGTTCCACCTTTTTTGATAAGCTCTAAACTGTGAGCTAAAAGTGGCTGTTTTAAAATATCACCTACTTTATAAGGCTTAGAATTTTTCAAAAATATACTAGCAACATTTGGGTATTTTTTAAATCTTTTTATTCTTTTATTTAAAATATTTATATCGCCTTGCTCTAGTACAAAACCATCTTTAGCTAATTTAATCGCAGGATTTAGCACCTTAGCTAAACTCATAGTTCCATATTTTTTCAAAGCAGAATTTAAGCCCATAACAGTTCCAGGAACTCCAACCCCTAAATAAGTTTTCGTACTTGCACCTTTTACTACTTTGCCATTTTTATCTTGAAACATTGTTTTAGCGGCTTTTAATGGGGCTTTTTCTCTAAAATTTAAAAATAGATTTTTGCCATTTTTTAAGTGAAGTATCATAAATCCACCTCCACCTATATTTCCACAACATGGATGAGTAACAGCCAAAGCGTAAGCTGTAGCTACTGCGGCGTCAATAGCATTTCCGCCCTCTTTTAGGATATTTATTCCGACATTAGTCGCTAAATGCTGAGCACTTACTACCATAGCATGCTTTGCTTTCACTGGTTTAGCTTGTTTTAATGCACTCCTAGAAATCCCTCCAACACTTGAATCAAGCGCAGTACTTGGAATACCATTTTGCCCAACACAAGCAGTAAAAAAGCACAGACTTAAAACCCCAATAAGTATATTTAATACAAAATATTTTTTCTTCATTCTTTCTCCCTTTTTCTATTTTTAGATTTTTTAGATACCTAAATTTTCAAATAATCGCTTGGATAATCAATATCTACAATAACTCCTTTATCATTAGTTTGAATAAGTTTTAAATGGTTTTTTAATTTTTTTAATTCCTGCTGTGGCTTTTGACCAGATTCAAGAGCAGAAAATTGCTCAAAAAAATCCTTTCCTATAATTACGGGATGACCTTGTTTTTCTTTGTAACTTGGGCGAAGAATCAAATCTTTTTTAGCATTTTTTGATAAAATTTTTATAGTCTCTTGTTTTATATTAGGCATATCAGCTAAAAAAATAGCGCAAGCTTCAAAAGTATTTTTAGATGTAATTTCTTTTAAAGCTTGACTTAAATTTTGACTTAAACTAGCAGTGCAAGAACTTGCACTTAGGCAAGTTATATTAAATTTTTCCAAAAGTTTTAAAAAATCTTTATTTTCATTTTTTCTATGTACTAAAAAAATATCTTGATAACAAGAGCTAACATTTTCTAAACTTCTAAGGATTAAAGGCTTGGGGTTAAGGGCTGGGTTTTGTTCTCCAAGGCTTAGGCGTTTATCTTTTTTAAATCTTTTAGAATAACCACCAGCTAAAATCAAGGCGCAAGTTTTTGGCATTTTAGTTCTTTTTTGAGTTTAGCACTTTTAAAACTTCAGCCATAATAGAGATTGCGATTTGTGCGGGTATTTTAGCAAATATTTCAAGTCCCACAGGAGCATTTAATTTTTGCAAAAACTCTTCTTTGAAGTCATCTCTTTGTCTAAATCTATCAAGGCGTTTTTGGGTATTTTTAGCTGAGCCAATCGCACCTATATAAAAAGCTTGATTTAAAAATGCTTCAATCAAACCCTCATCATCAAGGCTAGGGTCATGAGCTAAGGCAAGAACTATAGAATTTTTATCTGAGTATTTTTTTATAAAATCTCTAGGGTTTATTATTTCAATATCAACTCCTCCAACTTTTGCATTATAATCCCAAGAAGAAATAAGAACTTCTCTAGTATCACAAATTTTTACTTCAAATTCAAGCTCAAGTGCCATTTTTACCAAATATTTAGAAACTAAAGACGCTCCAAGGATTAAAAATCTAGGCACAGGCTGATATGCAAAGGAAATTTCATTTTGCATAACTTCAACACTTTTAGCAGTAATAACACTTTTCAAAAAAGTAGTTTTTTTAGTTTTTAAGTCAAGTATTTTTGTAAAATTTTCTCTTTTTTTGCAAAGTTTTAAAAATTCTTTTTGCTTAGAAATATTTTCTTCATTTGGAGATAGGTTTTCTATAAGGATTTTTACATAACCACAGCAAGGCAGATTAAGCCCCTGCGTATTTGGTAATAAATGATTTCCGTAAGTATAATATTCTAAATCTTTTGAGAATTCTTTTTGCTTTAAAATTTCAACAAAAGCTTTGTCCATTAGTGGGGATGAAATAAATCCAAAATATTCATCTTCATCGTAAGAGCTACAAGCAAATAACGAGCCAAGAGGTCTAGTTGAAGCACCTTTTTTATCAATAATTGTGCAAAATTTAAGACTTTTGCCTTTTTCTAAAAATTCTATACTTTTTTCAATAACTTCCAAATCACTTTTTTGCATTGTTACGCCTTTTAATTAATTCTTTTTTTATAGCTTTTGCAAGTTTGCTAAGTTCATAATTAAATTATATGATATTTTTAAATTTTTTACAAATTAAAAAAAATATTTATAAGGCTTAAAAAGTATTTTTTTGTTATTATTATCTAAACGGTTATAAGGATTGAAAGTGGCAGATTTAGCTGTAATTGGAGCTGGAAAATGGGGGCAAGCCCTACACTTTGCGTTTAGTAAAAAACAAACTACGCTTATAAGCTCAAGAACAAAAAGAGACTTAAAAAACTTTGTTAGTCTTGAACTTGCCCTCGCTTGTCCTTATCTTGTAATTGCAATTCCAAGTCAGGAAGTAAGGTCTTGGCTTGAGAATAATTTTGTTTTTAAAAATCAAAAGATTTTAGTAGCTGCAAAAGGAATTGAAGCAAGTACAGGTAAATTTTTAAATGAGATTTATTTAGATTTTGTTCCAAAAGAAAACTTAGCTTTTATTTCAGGTCCTTCTTTTGCTACTGAGGTTATGCAAGGCTTGCCTACAGCTTTAGTTTTAAATGCAACTTCGCATGAGCTTTTTAGAGAGTTTAGTCAATTTTTTCCAAATTTTATAAAAACATACTTTAGCGAAGACATAATTGGAGCTGAGATTTCAGGTGCTTACAAAAATGTTTTGGCCATTGCTTCAGGTATTAGTGATGGCTTAGGACTTGGAAATAATGCAAGGGCTTCTTTAATCTCAAGAGGCTTAGTAGAGTTAGAGCGTTTTGCTTCGCATTTTGGCTCAAAAGAAAGTACTTTTATAGGACTTAGTGGGGCTGGAGATTTATTTTTAACAGCGACTTCTACAATGAGTAGAAATTATAGAGTGGGACTAGGACTTGCAAAAAATCAAAGCTTAGAAGATATTTTAATAGAATTAAATGAAGTAGCTGAGGGAGTTAAAACTTGCGAGGCAATTTATAAAATATCAAAAAAACACAATATTTATACACCAATTGCCAAAGAAGTTAAGCTTATTTTAGATGGTAAAAAGCCTCGTGACAGCTTAAAAGATTTATTAAACTAAAACTTTATTTTTTAAGAATGGTTAAAAATATTTTTATTTAAGGAGTGCCAAGCTCTAACAAACCGATAAAGCTAGATTTCTAAAAAATCATGGCTTTTTGGTATTTTAATTTTCTATTTTCTACTTTACTCATTCATAGATGAGAAGAATTCTTCATTATTTTCAGTTTTTTGCATTTTTGGATAAATAAATTTTAAGGCGTCAACTTCATCCATATTTGCAATTGCATTTCTTAAAATCCAAGTTTTTTGTAAAATATCAGGCGTTAATAAAAGCTCTTCTTTTCTTGTACCTGATTTTGTAATATTTAAAGCTGGATACACTCTTTTATCAGCCGCACTTCTGCTTAGTACTACTTCAGAATTTCCCGTACCTTTAAATTCTTCAAAAATTACTTCATCCATTTTTGAGCCAGTTTCAATTAAAGCTGTTGAAATAATAGTTAAAGAACCACCCTCTTCTATATTTCTAGCAGCTCCAAAAAATCTTTTTGGTTTGTGAAGTGCATTTGCATCAACTCCACCTGATAAGACTTTTCCACTACTTGGTGTAACTGTATTATAAGCTCTTGCTAATCTTGTAATTGAATCAAGTAAAATAACTACATCTTTACCCATTTCTACAACTCTTTTAGCTTTTTCGATAACAATCTCGGCAACTCTTACATGATTATGTGCTGGCAAGTCAAAAGTTGAGCTATAAACTTCACCTTTTACACTTCTTTGCATATCAGTTACTTCTTCAGGTCGTTCGTCAATCAAAAGCACCATAAGATGAGCTTCAGGATGGTTTTTGCTAATTCCGTGAGCTAATTCTTTTAATAATTCAGTTTTTCCTGTTTTTGGAGGTGCAACGATTAAACCTCTTTGCCCTTTTCCCATAGGCACGAATAAATCAAGCATTCTTCCTGCTAGTCTATTAGGAGCATATTCAAAAGTAAATCTATCAAGAGAATATAAAGGTGTCAAGTTATCAAATAATGGTCTATTTTTTGACTCGTTTATTGGTAAATAATTTATCGCTTCAATTTTTAAAAGAGCATAATATTTTTCGCTATCTTTATTTGGAGGACGAACTTGCCCAGTTACTATATCACCCGTTCTAAGAGCAAATTTTCTAATTTGTGTCGCAGATACATAAGAATCATTTGAAGTATCACTAAAATTACCATCAATTGCTCGTAAAAATCCAAAGCCGCCATCTTTAATCTCTAAAATTCCCGTAAAAAGTATAAAGCCGCCTTGGTTTATTTGAGCTTTTAAAATAGAAAACATTAAATCTTGGCGTTTTAATTCTTGGGGATTTTCGACATTTAATTCTTGGGCAATTTTTAAAAGAGAAACTAAGTTTTGAGCTCTTAGTTGTTCGATTGTATAACCCTCTACTGGTACATGCGTTCTTACCTTATTTCGTGAAGAAGGTTTATTGTTTGTTGTTTTTGTTTCGTCTGTCAATTTATTCGACCTTGTGGATTTTTTGGATTGAGGTTTTATTCTATATACAAACTAGTCTCAACGGATTAGGGCTAGATGAAAAGAAGATTTATCATTGTATTGTTTATTTTTTTAAAAGTCAAGCTAAAAGAAAGATTTTTATAAAAAATACTTAAAGCCCTTCAAAAGGGGCTTTAAGCAAAAACTTTATAAATCAGCCTCATGTTTAGATAAGTAATCAGCGACACCTTCAGTAGTATCTTTCATACCGTCATCACCTTTTTGCCAACCAGCTGGGCAAACTTCACCATGTTCGTTTGTAAAAAGCATAGTATCTACCATTCTAATCATTTCATCAATATTTCTTCCAAGTGGCAAGTCATTTATAACAGCGTGTCTAATAGTACCATCACTATCAAGCAAAAATGAACCTCTTAGTGCAACTGATTCATTTAACAAAACATCAAAATCTCTAGCAATTTGCTTAGAAATATCTGCAACTAAAGGAAAATTAACTCTTCCAATTCCACCTTTTTCGACTGGTGTTTCTCTCCAAGCAAAGTGTGAAAATTGAGAATCAACAGAAATTCCGATTACATTTATTCCTCTATCTTCAAATTCTTTAGCTCTTTTTGAAAAAGCAATAATTTCTGAAGGACAAACAAAAGTAAAATCCATAGGATAAAAAAATACTACAGCACCTTTTTTTCCTATATTTTTATATAATTTAAAATCCTCTACTATTGAACCATCGGCTAAAACAGCTGCTGCTGTAAAATCTGTTGCTTTTGTTGTTACTATCATGATATTTCCTTTTTGTATAAAATTTGTAAAATTAAAAAATATTATACATACTTATCTTTATAAAATAATAAAATTTTAGCAAAAATAATAAATTCTTTGATAAAAATACTCAAATAACAAATATTATTATAACTTTAGCTTTACTTTACCAAAGTTTTACATAAATGTTTTATTCAAAAAATTAGAAATTCTTTTTTAAGCAAATTTTACTAAATATATGTTAAAGTGTGTGTTCAATATTTTTCAAAGGAGCTATAATGGCAGTTAAGATTACTGATATTTGTATCAGCTGTGATTCATGTTTAGATGAATGTCCAGTTGACGCAATAGTCGATAACGACGATAACCCAACAGGAGAAGATGTATACTTTGTCCAAAGTGACAAATGTGTTGAATGTGTTGGTCACAATGATGAACCAGCATGTGCTAGTGCATGTCCAACTGATGGGTGTATTGTATGGGATGAAAAAAGTTCTGGTTCAGTGCAAAGCCCAAATAGAGGCGAAGTAGGAAGTCCTGTAGTTGATGATTAGTATTTTCATACGAAATTAAAAACTACTTTAAAAAAAGGTGAGCAAGTCATTGTTTGCCTTTTTTTAATTTTTTAGCTACAATTCGCGACTAAGTAAAATTTTATAAGGATACAAAATAATGCAAGAAACATTATCAATAATAAAACCTGATGGCGTTGCAAACAATTTAGTAGGCAAAATCATAAGTAGATTTGAAGAAGCTGGACTAGAGATTTGTGCTATTAAAAAGATTAGATTGAGCAAGCCTGATGCTAAGGCATTTTACGCTGTTCACAAAGACCAAGCTTTTTTTGCTGACTTGATTGACTTTATGGTTTCAGGTCCTGTTGTTATTTCTGTTTTAAAAGGGCAAGACGCTGTTAATAAAAATAGAGAATTAATGGGTGCTACAAATCCAAAAGAAGCAAAAGCTGGAACAATAAGAGCAGATTTTGCTAAAAGCATAGACGCAAACACTGTACATGGAAGCGATAGCGAAGAAAATGCAAAAAATGAAATATCATTTTTCTTTGCAAGACAAGATATTTACTAAAAATAAAAAATAAGTTTATTTTATGAAAATAGATTTAAGAAAAATACCTAATACTGAAAAAAAATTTGAAAATAAGTTTAATTCAGTAAGAATTCAAGGTATTTTTTGTAAAGTGACTCCACATTTAGTTAAAATTGATTCCTTGATAACAGGGAATGTGAAAATAACTTGCTCAAGATGTGGAGAAAAATGCGAAAAAGAATTAGATGAAAAATTAATTTTTTTTGTAAGTGATGGAATCTATGAAGGCAAAGAAGATATTCTTGTGCTTGAGAGTGAAGATGGATTTATTGATTTTGACGAGATTTGTCAAAGCGAAATAGCATCTTTATTAAGCGATTATCATTTATGCAAAGAATGTGAAGAAAAAAACGAACCTATAAATATAGAAATTATCAAGGAGATATAAAATGGCAGTACCAAAAAGACGAGTGAGTCACACAAGAAGTGCAAAAAGAAGAACTCATTACAAAATAACACTAAAAAGACCTGTAAAAGATAGCGATGGAACATGGAAAATGCCTCATATGGTGAATCCAAATACTGGCGAATATAAAAAGAGCGATGCTTAAGATAGCAATAGATGGCATGGGTGGGGACTTTGGTCCTGAACCTATTATAGAAGGACTTTTAGCAGCGTTAAAATCTAATAAAGAATTTAGCGCTATTGCTGTTGGAGACAAGGAACAAATTCTTCCTTTAATTCCTGAAGCTTATCAAGAAAGAATAGAAATATTACATGCTACTGATGTTATTTCTATGTCTGATTTGGCAACAGACGCACTAAAACGAAAAGACTCAACTATTTATAAAGCTACCGAACTTGTCAAACTTGGAAATGCTGACGCTTTAATCTCAGCTGGACATAGTGGCGCTTCTATGGGTTTAGCGACTTTAAGAATTGGGCGAATTGAAGGTGTTACAAGACCCGCAATTGCTACACTTATGCCAACAAACGAAAATAAAAGTACCTTGGTTTTAGATGTAGGTGCAAATATTGATAGTGATGCTAAAATTCTTTTTCAATTTGCGATAATGGGACAAGCATATGCAAAAGATGTTTTGCATATTGAAGAGCCTAAGACTGGACTTTTAAGCAATGGGGAAGAAGAAAGCAAGGGTAGCATAGTTACTAAAGAAGCTTTTACTTATATGAAAAATCTCCCTAATTTTGCTGGAAATGTCGAGGGAAATGATATTTTCAATGGTTCAGTTGATGTAGTTATTTGTGATGGCTTTGTAGGAAATATCCTTTTAAAAACTGCTGAGGGTGTGGCTGATACTATTAGCAAAATTATAAAAACAAATCTTAAACGCTCTTTGATTACCATAGCTGGTGCAGTGCTTATGAGAAAAGTTTTTAAAACGCTAAAAGTAAAAGTTGATTACGCTGAATATGGTGGTGCGCCACTTTTAGGTATCAAAGCTCCTGTTATAATATCACATGGTAAAAGTAATGCAAAAGCTATAAAAAATGCAATATTTCAAGCAATTGATGCAGCTGATTCAAATTTGAATTCTGATATAAAAGAAAAATTAGCACAATACAAAATTTAAAAGGATTTATTTATGCCTTATGCAGCTTTTAGATCAATAGGAGCTTTTGTTCCTGAAAAAATAATGACAAATAAAGATTTTGAAAAGCTTATTGATACAAGTGATGAATGGATACAAAAAAGAACTGGAATAAAAGAGCGAAGAATCTCAAATGAAGATGAAGCATCTTCAGATTTGGGAGCAAAGGCTGCTAAGGTAGCGATAGAGCGAGCAAAAATAGACAAAGATGAGATTGATTTAGTAATTTGTGCTACTGTAACACCTGATTATTTATGTATGCCCTCAACTGCTTGCTTGATAGCTTCAAAATTAGAATTAAAACCTGTTATGGCATTTGACATAAGCGCAGCTTGTACTGGTTTTGTTTATGCTCTTAGCATTGCTAAAGCTTTTATAGAATCTGGTATGAAAAAAAATGTTTTAATAGTTGGAGCTGAAACGTATAGCTCAATTTTGGACTACACAGATAGAGCAACTTGCTTTTTATTTGGTGATGGTGCTGGGGCTTGTATTATTAGCGCAACTGAAGATAAAAGTGAAGCTTTTATCGATATTGAATGCTCAAGTGATGGAGAATATGAAGATTTAATCAAAACTCCAGGTGGTGGAAGTAAACACCCTTGCAGTCAAGAAGTTGTAGATAATAAAATGGCTTGCATAAAAATGAAGGGAAATGAGACTTACAAATTAGCTGTTAAAACGCTAACTTCGGGAGTCCAAGATTTGCTTCAAAGAAATAATATAAATATTAAAGATATTACTCATTTTATACCTCATCAAGCAAATTATAGAATTATAAAAGCAGTTGGGGAAAGTTTAGGCTTAGATGATTCACAAGTTGTTGTAACAATTGATAAATATGGAAATACTTCAGCTGCTTCTATTCCAATGGCTATGAATTATATTTATGAGCAAAATGAACTAAAAGCTGGCGATACAATAGTTTTTGATGCTTTTGGTGGTGGACTTACTTGGGGGTCTGCTTTGATTCCTTTTGCTCCTATAAAATAAACAAGTTGAGTAAATAAGATAAACTAGGTATTTTTATATCTAGCTTATCTAAAAATATAAAATCCTAAAAAATTGCAAAATCCAAATTTTAAAACTCTGTAAATAATAAAAATTTAAATTCAAATATTTTAAATTTACTTTTGCTTATCAAGTTTTTAACTATTTTGTATTTTAAGCTTTTACTTTAGAAATTCAAAAACTTAGGCTAGTTAATCTTTGAAAAAATTACTATTTTTAGGATTATTTTTGAAAACATTCATAGATTTATTTTTGCTTTCTAGCTCTTTGCTCCCTTTTTCTGTATTCTCTTTTCCAAGTGTTGCATAGTTATTGACAAAAAGCATAACATCGTCAACCAAAATCTGAAATATTGCATAATAAGGTATTTTTACCAAACTTGGATAATTTTCATCTCCAAAACCAGCCTCAAAAGAAATATATTCATCTTCTAAATCAATACTAGAGTAAGTATAATTTGCTAAAACAAAAAGAGAAAATTTGCCAAATTGCTTAGCTAAATTATCAGGTAAAACTGGTTCAAAATCTACATTTGACATATTCGCAGTCAAAGAAAATTCACTTTCATTTTTTAGCAAAAAAGTGATTAATTCTTTTGCTTGTTTTTTCATTAAATTTTTATATTCCTCACTTTGCAACAAGTACATTTTATTCCTTTATTTTAAAATTACTAATAATATCAAAACCTATCATAGCATTCATCAAAGCAAGGCTTTGTGCTTTTTTTATAAAATCTAGGTTTAAATCTTTTTCTTTTAGTTTGCCTTCTTTTAAAAGTCTTGCTCTTGTAATTCCTTCAAATAAAGCCAATCTTGGAGTATACCAAATATTTCCATATTTTACCGCAATATTTGCTATAGAAGTATCACTAAGAAAAGAATTTTTGAAGATTAAAATCTCATCACAATCTTTTTTTTGCTTAAATAATTCATCTATTTTGCTTCTATCTAAAAACTTATAATCATAGCTTATATCATCACAAAAAATTACCTTAAAAGTTTGGATTTCTCTTTTTTTATATTTTAAATAAGAAATTTCCAAAACACCATTTTCGTCATAAATTACTTTACATTTAACAAGACCTAATATTTTAGGAGGGCTTAAAAGCCTTGTTAAATTTAATCTTAATTTAATAGTTTTATAGATTCTTTTTTCATGAAAAAAAAGATTATGAAAAACTCCGTTTTCAAGTTTTATAGTTTCAAAATACCTAGTCTTTATTTTTTTTGTCATGATAAATAAATCTTGGCTAAAATTTCTTCGTACTCACTAGTTGCTAAACTATCAATAGTTAGCCCACCTCCACTTTTATAAAAAAGTTTTTCTCCTTCCTTTTGAATGAACCTTATCATAACAGCAGAATCAAGATTTTTTCCATCAAAATATACAAAAACCCCTGTATAAAAATCCCTAGAATAATCTTCAACTTCATTTATTATTTTAAGGGTTTCTCTTTTGGGTGCGCCACAGATTGAGCCAGCAGGCAAGAGTCTATCAAGTATTGTGCCAATATTTTTGTTCCATGGCTTATCTAGTTTTCCACAAATTTGCGAAGATACTTGAAGAAGTTTTGTTTCTCCTGCGTCAATTTCTTCGACAAAGCGAAATTTTTTTACTCTTACTTCTTTTGCTACCATGGATAAATCATTTCTAAGTAAATCTACTACCATGGTATGCTCAGCTGTTTCTTTTTTATTTTCTAATATTTTTTTCTTAGCATTTTTAATATTAGCATCAATTGTGCCCTTCATAGGATAAGCTGAAATTTCTTGATTTTGTATTTTTATAAAACGCTCAGGTGAAAAACAAACAAACTCATCTTTAAATCTTAGCTTAAATTTGGCTTTACTTTGCGCATAAATTTGCTTTAGGTTTAGGTCTGTTTTTATCTGTGTTTTAAGACTGAGATTTAAAAAATAAGTATGCCCTTTTTTAATATATTGTATTATTTTATTAAATTGTTTTTCATAAGATTTTAGTGAACTTGGATATTTTTTTAAATGAATATTCTTATTCACAAAATCTTTAGAAGAGCTTTCGTCCATAGAAAAAGAAATATCACAAGCAGAAAAATCACTTATTATTTCACACCTTGTACAAGCAAAATCAATTACTAATAAAAAAGGGTATTTTCTTTGCCCTAAATCGTTTATTTTATCAATATCGCTTTTAAGCATTAATTTTGCAAAAGTAATTTTTTTAAAATAGCCATCCTAACTGCTACTCCATTTTGAACTTGTTTTAGTATTTTATTTCTTTTATCTTCTAGCATCTCATCATCTATATCTACATTTCTGTTCACTGGTCCTGGGTGCAAGAGTAAAATATCTCTTTTGCCAAAGCATTTTTTTGTAATGCAATAATCTTTTGCATATTCTTGCAAAGAAGCATAATAAATCTGTGAATGTCTTTCAAGCTGAGTTCTTAAACTCATCACAATATCAAGCTCATCAATAATCTCAGATAAAAATTCATATTGTCTAAGCTTAGTATCGGCAACTTGAAAATGCTTAGGAGCTACAAAAATAGGCTCTATTCCAAATCTTGGCAATAAAGATGCATTACTTGAAGCAACTCTTGAAGTTTTTACATCCCCAACTATGGCTAGTTTCTTACCTTTAACCTTGGAATCAAAATGTTCTAAAATAGTAAATAAATCAAGTAAGGCTTGAGTGGGATGTGCATTTTCTCCATCTCCTGCATTTACTATAGGGCAAGATACATGCTCAACTAAACTTTGAGGTAAACCCCTTTGGCTGTGTCTTATAACTATCAAATCAGGCTTCATCGCGCAAATATTTGCAACTGTATCAAAAATTGTCTCGCCCTTTGAGCGTGAGCTTGTACCGACATCTAAGCTAACAACATCGGCGCCTAATCTTTTAGCCGCTATTTCAAAGCTTGACCTTGTTCTTGTTGAGTTTTCAAAAAAAAGAGGGACTATTAACTTGCCTTTTAAAATTGGTCTTGTTTGCAAGTCGCTAAAAATTTTAGCATCGTCAAATAAAGATAGTATTTCTTCATTCGTAAAATCAGAGGTGGTGATTAAATTTTGCATTTTTGTTCCTTTTTTACGAAATATATTGTAACAAAAAAATCATTAAGCTTTATTATTTTGATGCTTAATTATTTACATTGCAAAAGTTATTTTTACCTATTTTTAGCATTTTTTGGCTATGCTTCATTTTTAAAGGATAGAAAATGTTAGAAAATGATGATAAAAAATATGTCTTAAATACTTATGCAAAAAATTATACAAATTTTGTAAAAGGTAAAAATGCTAGAATTTTTGATGAAAATAATAAAGAATATATAGATTTTACTTCTGGCATTGGAGTACTTAGTTTAGGGCATGCAAATGAGAAAATCACAAAAACTATTTGTGAACAAGCAAGTAAAATACTTCATATTTCTAATCTTTATGTGATAGAGCCCCAAGTTAAATTGGCAAAAAAAATCATAGAATTAAGCCCTTATGAAGATGGTGGAGTTTTTTTTGCAAACTCTGGAGCTGAGGCAAATGAAGGCGCTATAAAATTAGCTAGAAAATATGGTGAAGTAAAAAAGGTAAAAAGCAAAAAGATTAAGCCTTTTAAAATTATTAGTTTAAATAACTCTTTTCACGGAAGAACAATAGCAACTGCCAAAGCAACCGCACAAGACTCAATCCATCCTTTAAGTTTTGCTCCTTATCCTGAGGGTTTTGTTTATGTGCAAACACTAGAAGATATTTATAAAAGTGTTGATGATGAAACCCTAGGCGTTATGATTGAGCTTATTCAAGGCGAAGGTGGAGTTTTGACTTTTTCTAAAGAAGAAATACAAAAATTAGCAAGTTTTTTAAAGCAAAAAGGTATTTTGCTCATTGTTGATGAAGTTCAAACAGGAGTTTTTAGAACAGGTGCTTTTCTTTGTTCGCAAGTTTATGGAATATGCCCTGATATTATAACTCTTGCTAAAGGACTTGGTGGAGGTGTGCCAATAGGTGCAGTTCTTACTTCGCATAAAGATATTTTTACTGCAGGAGACCATGGTTCTACCTTTGGAGGAAACTATTTAGTTACCGCAACTTCGCTAGAAGTTCTAAATATTTTAGAAAATTTAAAAGATTCGGGAATTTTAGAAAATACGATAAAATATTTTCAAGAAAAACTAGAAAGTACGCTTAAAAAATATCCTAAAATATTTTCCAAAATCCTAGGAATTGGGCTTATGAAAGGGCTTGCATTAAAAGATGAAACACAGCTAAAAAAACTTATTGGGTTTTGCTTAGATGAAGGGCTTTTAGTCCTAAAAGCAGGCAAAAGTACACTTAGATTTTTGCCTCCTCTTAGTATAAGCATAGAAGAGATAGACCTTGGTTTTAAAAGATTAGATTTAGCGCTTAAAAACTTTGATTATTAGCTATTATTCGTGATAAAATGCTTGAAAATTTAAAGTAAAAATATAAAGAAATTTTAAGCTAATTTCTTCCTAAAAATAAAAATATTAAGATATTTGTAAGTTTTATTTTAGTATACTGCTCAGTTTTAAAAATATAAATATACTTTCAAATTCTAAAATAAAAACTTGAAGTATTTTCTAGATTTTCAACATAAAAAACAATGCGAAAGAAAAAAGAGTAAATTATATGCCAAGAATTCTTATACTAATTATTATGATGACTGTTTATAGCTTTGCGATTAGTCCTGCTCAGCTAGAACGTATGCAAATAGTGGCCAATGAAGCCGTAAAAATTCACAAAGAAACATCTGTTAGCTATGAAAAAACTATTCTTGCTATTTATTTGCAAGAGTCCTCAGCTGGGCTTAAAATAATAGGAGATAAATTTAAGGATTCTTTTTATATTTTATCATATAAAAATGGCAAAAAAAATAGAATATATATCAAAAAAAATCTTCTTATAAAAAAAGATGGTAAATATCATTATATCTACCAAGGCTTTTATAAAAAAGTTTATAGACATATTGGAAGACTAAAACCACTTAGTGAATCTTCCTTGGGTGGATTTCAAATCAAACTTGATACCGCAAAAAAAGTAATAAAGCATTATAATATGAAAAAATATATGAATTTGAGTGACACGGATTTAATTAATAAATTATTAGTAAATATTAAATTCTCAGCAAATATAGCAATAAGATATCTGATAATGTGCAAAAATTCAGCGATTAGAAAAAAGCTATCAGATCCTTACTTAAAATCCATATCAAGATACAATGGTGGCTGGAAAAATATGAAATACATATATGGATACAAAGATAAAAAACATAGATTTCATTCAGGCGTACTTCAAAAATTAAAATATGTTGAAAAACTTATTAAACAAAAAAAGATTATTTTAAAAAATAGTGATTCATCTAATAAACTTGCATTAAATGAATCTACTGCTAAAAATTGTAAAAAAATATTCTTGAATACAAATAAGATTTTACCTAGCGATAATTTAAGTAATACTCAATTTCATCCTTATTCGTAATCTTAATAGAATTTGTTGAGCCTGGCATTCCTACGGGATAGCCACAAGTTGAAACATAAAGTCCTTCTTTGTTAAGCTCTCCTCTTTGCTCTAAAATCTTTAGCATTTTATGAATCATTTTTTAATAGCCTGCTTAACACAAGTAAGAGAGTATCTTTATAATTAAATATATCCTCAATCTTATTTAGGGGATGTTTGTCTTCTTCTTTATCTTCAGTACGTAAAGATAAATATTTTTGTTTACTATTAAAATATAGCCTAGCTAGCCATTTTCTGTTATTATCATCTAATAAAATTCCAAAATAAGCCTTTTGGTCTCTGGCAACAATTCTCTCAAGCTCTACATTCTCTGATAAGATAGATTTTACAATGTAAAATCCTTCAAGCTCTTCATCTGTTGTAATTATTTCATTTTTTGTCTCTTTTGATTCGGTTTCTGCACTTGTTAAATTTAAACTATTTCCTAAAGAATTTAATTTTTCTTGTGCCATATCAAAAATAAGCTCTGCAAAAGCTATCTTAATGTGTTCTTTAAAGTTATCTAATATATTTTTTCTTAATGATTTTTTAGTTAATTTTGATGCAAAAAGCCTTGCAAAATCATCGCTTGGCTCTTTCGTTTCGAGTTTAAATATTTCTTTGATTCCTAAAATATATTTTTTATTTTCTGCACTTTCTAAAATACTTTTAGTATCAAAAATATCGCTTTGAAATTTTTCTAATAACTTCATCTCTCTTTCTTTTAAATTAAGCATGTCGAATACAAAGAAGGGGACATAATCCATTGTATTTACTTTTTCCAAATCTGTAAAAAATCTATACTCAATTCCATTTGTCAAAATTGCAAATTTACAATCAGTAACCATAAAATATCTCTCAAGTTGTGTAGCATGTAAATCTAAATTTTCTTTATGTGATTTTGCCTCTATCAGAATAAGTGGTAAGCCGTCATGAAAAATAGCATAATCTACTTTTTCATTTTTCTTTTTACTGATATCTGCTGTAAATTCGGGTACTATGACATTAGGGTCAAAGACATCATAGCCCAAAGCACTTAAAAATGGTAAAATAAATGATGTTTTAGTTGCTTCTTCATTCGTAACACTATCTTTAGTATTTTCAATTTTTTTTATATAGTATTCAATTTTTCCCATAAGCTCATCTAAAATCCTTAATAAAAATTTATTTTAATATATTACCTAAAGCTACTTAAATTTAGCGATAATTTAAGTAATACTCAATTTCATCCTTATTCATTATCTTAATAGAATTTGTTGAGCCTGGCATTCCTACGGGATAGCCACAAGTTGAAACATAAAGTCCTTCCTTGTTAAGCTCTCCTCTTTGCTCTAAAATTTTTAGCATTTTATGAATCATTTTTGTATTTCTAGCTTCTTTAATCGTAGCAATTGATTCTACTCCCCAAGCAAGGCTAAGCGAAGTTAAAACCTTTTTTTTGTGTGCAAAAGCAAAGATTGGTGTTTTTGGTCTATATCTTGACATTTTAAGTGCTGATTTTCCTGAGCTTGTAAGCGCTAAGATTCCATCTGCGTTTAGATTGTCCGCTAGGCTTGTAGCAGAAGACTGTATGACATCAAAATGATCATGCAAGCTCATATCATTGTGTTTTTGATAAGGATAAATTTTTTCAATTTCTTTGATAATATTGCTCATAGTAGAAACTACATTTACAGGATCTTGTCCTATTGCACTTTCTTCACTTAGCATAACAACATCTGTACCATCTAAAACGGCATTTGCCACATCACTAATCTCTGCCCTTGTAGCACGCTCATTTTCTGTCATACTTAGAAGCATTTGTGTAGCTGTGATGACAGGTAAACTTCTTTGATTTGCTTTGCTTATAAGCATTTTTTGAATACTAGGAACTTCATAATAAGGAACTTCAATTCCTAAATCCCCTCTAGCCACCATAACTCCATCACTTTCATCTAAAATCTCATCAATATTTTCAACAGCATCAAACTTTTCAATTTTTGCTATCAATTTAGCTTTGTAAGTTCCAAGCAAAGCTCTAGCTCTTTGCAAATCTTTTTTGCTTTGAACAAATGAAATAGCAAAGAAATCAACTTTATTTGCGACACCCCATTTAATATCTTCTTCATCTTTTTTAGTAATTACATTTATATCAATCTGAGTATTTGGAAAATTTACGCCTTTTCTTGAACCTAGTGTTCCTTGGTTTTCTATAAGGGCTTTCAAGTAACTTGTATTTTCTATAACTTTTGCTCTAATTGTTCCATCATAAAGATAAATATATTCTCCAATTTTTACTTTTTTCAAAATATCAGGATAATTAATCGAAACCACATATTCATTTTTATCATTTTTATAACCTATAATTTCTTCTTTTTGAAAGATTATTTTATCACCTTTTTGTAATTCAAAAGTTTCTTTAAGCTCCCCTATTCTTACCTTTGGCCCTGAAATATCTTGCAAAATTCCTACATTAGTGTTTAATTTTTCCATAGCTAAGCGAATATTTCCCAAAGTTTTTAAATGGTATTCGTGAGTACCATGAGAAAAATTTAGCCTAAAGATATTAGCTCCAGCTTTAATAAGCCCTTCTATAACTTCTAGGCTGTCACTAGCTGGGCCTAGGGTTGCTAAAATTTTTGTTCTTTTTTCCATGAATAATCCTTTTAAGATTTTTTATTATATTTTGTTCATTCTAGGTGCTTTTTGATAAAAAGTAGGTTAAAGAGCTTAGAAGAGTTTGTAAAAGTCTGTAAAAGTTTCCTAAAGGCAAAAAGCCCTTAGAGTTTTTAGCCAAATGAGTGCTATTTTTTAGTCTTAGTACATGCATTTACTAAATAAAATATAGAATTATAATCAAGTCCTGAATGCTCACTCAATCCTATTTCGCAAGTTTTACTTGTAGAAAATGCTAGTTTTACTTTATTTTCTTTTAGACTTGGAGATAGATTTTTTAAGGCTTTTTTGTTAAATTCTGGAAATGAAAATCCTCTATCTCCTGCAAAACCACAGCAAGATACATTTTTGGGAATATAAACTTCTTTAGCACAAAGCTTAGCTAATTTTAGAAATTTCTCTTCTAGCCCCATCTTTTTTGAGCTACAAGTTGTATGAATAGTTATTTTTTCATCTATTGGCTCAAAGTCTAAATATTTGCTTAGGACTTCTAGGCAAAATTCTATTGGCTCATGCACTTTTAAGGAGCTTGTGAAGCTTTCTATATTTTTCTTAACACAAGGGCTAGTATCACAAAGAATAGGATATTTTCCATTTAAACTAGCTTCATTTAAAGCAGCTTCAAGCTCTTTTGCTTTTTGTTTTGCTTGGGGCATATATCCTTTTGAAGAAAAAGGCATACCACAGCATAAATTTTTTAGATTTTTTGGAAGTATCACTTCAAAGCCTGCTTTTTGTAAAACCTCAACTACTGTATCAAAAAGATTTTTTGACTCTATACTTCTTGCACTTTGTCCCATAGCTCTTGAAATACATGAAGGAAAATAAACTACTTTTTTTGTCTCCTCTTTTGAAGTAAAAGCCGTATTTAATCTTTGCCCTTTAGGTAAATAAGGACTCCATCTAGGTATTTTATTTTTTGATATTTTTCTTGAAAATTCGCAAATTTTAGCCATATTGTTTGTGCCTAAAATTGAATGAACGATATTTGCTGAATTTAGTCCAAAATCCATAAGTTTTAGTGTTGTAGAAAAATTATTTGATATTTTTGAAGCAATTTTATCTGCACGTTTGCTTACTTGCTTAGCTCTTAAATCTTTTATAAAAGCACCAACATCAATACCAAGAGGGCAAAGAGTAGAGCAAAGGCTACAAGTTGCGCAAGTGTCAATCCCGCTGTACTGATAATCTTTTTCTAACTCTTTTGCACCTTCTAAATCTCCGCTTTTTTCAAGAGCCTTGATTTGTCTATAAACTACTATTCTTTGTCTTGGTGTCAAGGTTAGATTTCTTGAAGGGCAAAGTGGTTCACAAAAACCGCACTCTATACATTTGTCTATTAATTTATGTGCTTTTACTGACAATTTTAGATTTTCAAGATGAGCTTTTGGATTAAGATTTAAGATAACATCTGGGTTTAAAATATTCTTTTCATCAAAAATTTTCTTAATTTCCCACATCAAAGCATAAGCACTTTTTCCCCATTCAAGCTCTACAAAAGAAGCCATATTTCGCCCTGTGCCATGCTCTGCTTTTAGGCTACCTTTATATTTTAAAGCAACATCATTTGCTAAATCGCTCATGAAATCATTATATTTTTGTACTTCTTTTTTCTTAGTAAAATCTTGGGTAAATACAAAATGTACATTTCCTTCTAGAGCATGCCCAAAAATCAAAGCATCATTTAAAGCATATTTTTCAAACAAAGCTTGCAAGCTTAAAACCCCAGCAGGTAAATCTTTTATAGGGTAAGCCACATCTTCAACTATAAATGTAGTTCCTTCTTTTCTTAAGGCTCCAACTGAAGGCAAAAGCCCTTTTCTAATCTTCCAATACAAGCTATACACTTTAGCATCTGTTGTAAAAGAAGTTTTATTTAAAATAGAGAATTTTTTTATCAAGTCTTCAATCTGTGCAATTTGGGATTTTAAATCTTTTGCTGTTAAAGACCTTGTTTCGATAAGCAAAGCTGTCGTAGATTTTTCATCAAAATTTTTAATCTTTGGCATACCTTCTTTTTCTAAGACTGACTTTAAAGCTCTTGAATCCATAAGCTCAACAGCATCAACTATTAACTCTTTTGCATCTTTTCTTATTTTAAGGCTTGACACACATTTGCAAGCTTCTTCAATATGCTCAAAAAATACCAAAGCGCTTGCTTTAAATGGTGCATCTTCAACGGTATAATAAGTGATTTCTTCTATGAAAGCCAAAGTTCCTTCACTTCCAATAAGCAAATGGCTCAATACATCAAAAACATCTTCATAATCAATCAAAGCATTTAGGCTATAACCACAGGTATTTTTTATTTTAAACTTTTTTTCTATAAGTTTATTTAGCTCTTTATCGTTTTTAGTCTTAAGCGCTAAATCCCCTAGAGCCTTCAAAAAATCTTTATGAGTTTTTGCAAAGGCATCTTTTGATTTTTGGCTACTTGTATCTAAAGTAAAACCATCAGCAAAAATAGCTTTTAAAGATTTCAAGGTTTTATATGAGTTTTGCGCAACACCACAGCACATTCCTGAGGCATTATTTGCAGCAATTCCTCCTATCATAGCTGAGTTTATAGTAGCTGGATCAGGACCTATCTTTTTATTGTATTTTGCTAGGATTTCATTTGCCTGAGCACCTCTTAAAGCAGGTTCAAGTGATATTTCACTTTTATCTTTATTTAGTTTAAATTTTGTAAATTTATCAGAGCAAAGTAACAAAATACTATTACTTAACCCTTGCCCTGAAAGTGATGTTCCTGCTGTTCTAAATGTTAGAGGCAAACTTAGCTCATAAGCTTTTGATATTACATTTCTTGCTTGTTCGCCATTATCCACTCGAATAGTAATTTTTGGACTTAACTTATAAAACGAAGCATCAGTTCCAAAAGCTAGATTATATAAACTGCTTGTAAAAATATTTTCTTGAGAAATTGTTGTGCTTATTTCTTCTAAAAACTTAGAATAATCTTTTTCAGACATATTTTACCCTTTGTTTGTTTTTAAGCAAAATTATAGGATAAAAATTATAAAAAAAGATAAAAACTTTATATTAATATTAAAATAAATAGAAATTGCATTTTATTAACATAGAAATACTCACTAATTAGAAAATAATAAAAAATAATGGATGAAATTTAATATGGATTTTATGTGAAATTTAGATTATAATTTTAAATTTAGAGTCTGAGTTTTAAAATATATGCCTTGCATCTATGCAGTAAAAATAAATTTATTCAAGCAAGGCATAAATCTTATAAATTTATTTAACAGCTATGTTACTTAAATCTCCGTTATATTTAATGTCTTTGACATCTACATCTTCGTTTAAAATCTTTGGAACAAGAGTATTGTTTGCTAAAACATCAATGTTATCATCAAGCTCATCTTCACAATAAGACATTTGCATATCAGCAGCAATTACTAAAGGTAGTTGTTCTATAATTTTTACACATTTAATCTCATCACTAACATCTTTTGCTTCTACTGTAACAACTATTCTTCCTAATTCATCATTTAGTTGATATTCACAAGCCTCTGAATCTTTTAAGCTCTTAATTACTTGTTCTAAATTCTCAGGTTTTGTTTGTACTATAATACTTGAAATATTCATTTCTATCCTTTAATTTCTATGGCACTTTGTGGACATACACTTAAGCAAAATCCACAACTTACACATTTATCATTTATTTTTGGTTTAAACATTCCCAAAAATTCTATTGCATCGTATTCACAAGGATCTTGGCAAGAAAAACATAAGGTATTTTTCCAAGAAAGACACTTTAAAACACTTATTTCTATTTTAGCAGAAATTTCTTTTTTTTGTTCTAAAACGAGCACATCATATTTGCAAGATTTTGCACATTCGTCACAATAAGAACAGCCATTTTTAGAAAAATTTAAAGTAGGTATAGAATTTTTGAGAATGATTATTTCGTAAGGACAAGCCTTTTGACAAAAGCCCTCGCAATCTTTGCAAGAGCTGAAGTCTTCATCTTCTTTGTAATAAGGTGGATGTAAAACAATTTGTTTTTTCTCTTTAGAAAAAGAGCCAAAAAGCTCTCTTCTAGTCATTTCTAATTTTCGAATTTAACAAATGCTTTACCAGCTGGAGAATTTCTATTTTCTACATCTTTTCTTGTTACATGAGAATATCTACCTAGAGTTTTAAGTCCGTATTTAAACCATTTTCCATGCCAAGATGAACTGCTAGCTCCATTTTTTTGTGTGTAATGAGCTACAAAATTATTTTGAACAATAAGTTTGTTATTTCTTTGAGGCACATGACATTGTGTACAATTATATCTACCTTTTAGTAAATGTCTCAAATGTTTAATTTTTACTTGATTTATATAAACATCTGATGTTGCTACATATTTATATCCGTTAAATCTCATAGGAGATCTAAAATTCGTAAAATGCGATACAGGAATAGAAGTTGCTTTCATTGACTTAGCAACAGAAGGCAAGTGACATCCTAAACATGCATTATTTTTACTTGTGATTGGAATAAAAGCTCTAGCATTATGCGATATCAAAGGTGGTGCATCTTGAAATGACCTTTTAAATTTAAAGCCACTCATTGCTTGATGCTTATTATTTTCAATTTTTGGAGTATAAGTATTATCCTCACTGAAAAGTGAAGTTTTTCTTATACCCATAGATTGAGCCGAAATTAACTTGTTTCCTTTTGAATCAAAGTTTGAAGACGAACAAGCTCCTAAAAACAAAAGTGCTGAAGACATTAAAAGTCCTAAATATAATTTATTAAAATTTTTCATTATTTTCTCCTCCCCTTACGCTTTATATACTTTTACAGCACATTTTTTATAATCAGTTTGATGTGACATAGGACAAGTAGCGTCAAGACAAACTTTATTTATAAACACTCGTTCATCAAACCAAGGTATAAAAATCAAACCTTGAGAAGGTCTATTTCGTCCTTTTGTTTGAACTCTCGCTTTTACTCTACCACGTCTACTTTCAACCCAGCAAAGATCATTATCTTTTAAACCATAAGCACTTACATCTTTTGGATTTATATAACAAAGTGCTTCAGGAACTGCTCTAAATAGTTCAGGAACTCTCATAGTCATTGTACCACTATGCCAATGTTCTATAACTCTACCAGTACATAACCAAACTGGATAATCTTTAGTTGGTACTTCAGGTGGATCCATATAAGGTCTTGCAAAAATCTTAGCTTTATTTTTCAAAGATTTTTTAGTTTTAACTTCAATACCTCTTAGATTTCCATGTGGTAATGCTTTCGCAATTCCACCATAAAATGCAAATTGTCTATGTTCTGTATCGTGTTTTAACGCTTTTTTTGCATACGGATCGTAAGTTTTATTAAATCTCCAAAGAGTTTCTTTTCCATTTACAACTGGCCATCTAAGCCCTCTTACTTTTTGATATTCATCAAAAGGAGCTAAATCGTGTCCATGCCCTCTAGTGAAAGATGCGTATTCTTCAAAAAGATATTTATGAACAAAGAATCCATAACCTTTAAATACTTTTCCATCTCCACCTTCAACATTTCTTGAATCTCCATAACATTCAGAGTTATCATACCCTTTTTGTACAGGATCATGTTGATTTAATTTATATTCTCTTGCTATTTTGTTTGCAAATAAAATCTCAAACATAGTTGTGTCTTCTTTGTAACCCATAGCTTTAGCAGCTTTAATTACACTAGGAAGCTCTTTTTTTCTAGGACCAGATGGTTTATATGAACCCCAAACGTCTTTGACTGTAAATCTTTTACTAAGTTCCATCCATTGCCAAGTATCACTCATACTGTGACCTACTGGTAAAACTTGTTGTCTCCAATGTTGAGTTCTTCGTTCAGCATTTCCATAAGCTCCCCATTTTTCATAAATCATAGCTGAAGGCAAGATTAAATCTGAGACTTTAGTAGAAATTCCAGGATAGCAATCACTTGATACTATGAAATTGTCCATTTCTCTTGCTGCTTTAATCCAATGTGACGCAGAAGCTGAATCTTGATAAGGATTACAAACATTTGCCCAAGCAAATTTGATAAGTCCATCTTCGATGCCTCTATGAATTTTCATAATGTGTTGCACACCTTTAGGATTTAAAGTTTTTGCAGGCACTTGCCATTTTTTCTCAGTTATTTTTCTGTGATGTGGATTTTTTTGCATTAAGTCAGCTGGTAATCTATGTGTAAATGTTCCAACTTCTCTAGCTGTTCCACAAGCACTTGGTTGTCCTGTTAGTGAATAAGCACCTGAACCTGGTTTAGCTTGTTTGTTTAATAAAAAGTGAACATTATAAGCTAAAGTATTTACCCAAGTACCTCTAGTATGTTGATTCATACCCATAGTCCAAAATGATACAATTTTTCTATTTTTTTCTATATAAAGTTTTGCTAAATATTGAAGTTTTTTCTTAAAGCTTTCAAGACTCTCATCTTTATCACCTTTAGAAATTTTTGCAGTATAATCAAGAGTATAAGGCTCTAATGATTTTTTGTATTCTTCAAAAGAAATTTCCCAGTGTTTTAATGTACCTGGAGTATTTTTCATAACATCGCCTTCTTTATAACCATAAGGTTTAAGTGCTGGCGCTTCAGTTGCTGAAACTACTTTTTGCATTTCTTTATCAATTGTTTGCATTTCTAAACTAGAATATTTTCCATCTTCTAAAGATTTTTCACCTTTTCTTCTCATACCATAACCAATATTTACAGGACCAGCTGCAAAGATTATGTTTTTCTTGATGAAATCCCAATCAATAGCATGTGGATGATTAAATATAATTTCTCTAGCTATATAATTCCAAAGTGCTAAGTCTGTATTTGGTGTAAATATAATCTCAACATCAGCTAGATTTGAAGTTCTTTGTTTATAAGTTGTAAGGTTAACTATTTTTACATTTTTTGGATCGTTTAGTTTTCTATCAGTAACTCTTGACCACAAAATTGGGTGCATTTCTGCCATGTTTGAACCCCAAGTTATAATAGTATCAGTAATTTCGATATCATCATAACAACCACTTGGTTCATCAATTCCAAAAGTTTGGTAAAAACCAACAACAGCAGACGCCATACAGTGTCTTGCATTTGGATCAATAGCATTTGATCTAAAACCAGCTTTCATCATTTTTAAAGCTGCATACCCTTCCATAAGTGTATACTGACCTGAAGAAAAAACTGCTACTCCCTCAGGACCACTTTCCTTTAACGCTTTTTTGATATAAAATTCCATTTCATCAAAAGCTCGTTTCCAAGAAACTGGTGCAAATTTACCTTGCTTATCAAATTTCCCATCTGAGTTCACTCTTAATAAAGGCGTTTTTAACCTATCGGCTCCATACATAATTTTTGCATTAAAGTAACCCTTAATACAATTCAAGCCTCTATTAACAGGTGCTGCTGGATCCCCTTTGATTGCGACTATTTTGCCATTTTGAGTAGCAAGCATAATACCACATCCTGTTCCACAGAATCTACATGCTGCTTTATCCCATCTCCAAGACTTCTCTACTTCGTTTGCCTTAGCTTTTAGACTGCTAGGTACTGATGCACCTATCACTCCAGCTGCTGAAGCAATTGCAGAGCTTTTCAGAAAATCTCTTCTTGTTATTCCCATTTTACTCTCTCCTTTTTAAAGATAAAACAATTATATTACTTTTGGTATTTAAATTTTTTGACCTTAGTCAATTTTTTACATTTTTTTGCTATAATTAATAAAACCCATAAAGAGCAAAATTGTATAAACTAGAAGAGGCTATAAAAAAAATCAATATTTTTTCTAAAATAAGTAAAGATGAACTAGGACTACTAGCTTCTAATTCATATATAAGAGCTTATGATAAAAGAAAGCTTTTAACTTATGAAAAAGAAAAGTCTAGCGAGATACTATTCCTTATAGATGGGGGCTTAGAGGCCTATAAGCTAGATAAAAATCAAAATGAAATACTTCTTTATTATATACAAATTGGCTCTTTAATCTCAGAACTTCCGAGGTTTGAGCAAAATGAGATTAAATACTTTTCAAATATGAATTTTACACATGATAGCTTGATTTTGGCTATTAATTATAGGGTTTTTAAACAAATTTGCCTTAAAAATAATGACATAGTTTTTAAGCTTTTGCAAGAAATAAGCAATCAAAATAAAAAGCTTCATCTTATGATTGACAGAGAAATTTTGTTTTGTGCGAGTGCAAAAATAGCTTTTATGTTAATAAATAAACTAGATGTTTTTAATAAGCTAAAACGAAGTGAAATTGCCCTGCTTTTACATATTCAGCCTGAAACTCTTTCAAGAACACTAAAAAAGTTTTCTATAAATGATTTAATATGTATTGCTAAAGGAAAAATTAGTATAAAAAATGAAATGATGCTAAGCACTTATATTGATTAGAGTTTAAAACTAAAATTAGCAAAAGTGTTTTATGCGTTAAAATATTTTTAAAAGCGTAGCTTTAGAGGCACTAAAATCCAAAAATGGTTTAGCTTGGATATAAAGTTTAAAAGGGTTGTTAATCTTTTAGTCTTTTTCTTCTTTTTTCAAACTTATTTTTAGCATTTTTGCTTGTTTTATAGGTAAGACTTGCACTTAGAATAAAAGCTCCAATAAGGGGAATAAAAATAGGCATAAAAAATCCTTTTTATTTTCTTAATAGTTTATTTAGTATTTTAACCAAAGTTTCTTGAAATATTTCTTAATAATGATAACAATTATTATTTAAATAATAAAACTTTCGATAAATTTAAAAATAGAACTAAGTATTTTATAAAAATATAAACATTTTTAGCTAGAATTTAAAAAAGATTAGGGAGATTAGATGGATTCAAAACTACTTATACTTTGCTTATCCCTAGTTCTTGCTATAATTATTAATATAATTTTTAAAAGATTCAAAATTTCTCATATTATAGGGTATATATTAACAGGTGCAATTATTGCTAATATTTTTGATTTAGGTGCTGTGAGCTCCTCTGCTACCTTTGGAGTGATAAGTGAGTTTGGAATAGTCTTTTTGATGTTTAGCATAGGTTTAGAGATTACCTTCGATAGGTTAAAAAAGATGAAAAATACACTTATTGTCGATGGTTTTTTTCAGATTTTTTTAAGCTCTTTGATTGTTTATTTACTTTGCATTTATGCTTTTAGTCTAAAAAGTACAGAAGCTATTATAATTTCTCTTGCCTTTAGTCTAAGTTCAACTGCTATTGTTCTTAGTTTTTTAAAACAAAGCAAAGAAATATACGCAACTTATGGAAGAAAATCGACTGCAATCTTGATTTTTCAAGATTTAGCAGCAATTCCAATTTTACTTTTAATAGGTTTTTTGGCAAAACCTGATGTCTCAATCTCACAAGTCTTACTTGAAACGACTATTTCAGCTGTGATAGTTTTGGCCCTTTTACTAATACTTGGAAGAAGAATAATGAACTGGCTTTTACAATTTTCTGCAAGAAGTAACCTTGAAGAGCTTTTTATCGCCTCAGTTTTAAGCATAATCATAGCGGCATCATTACTAGCTCATAAAATGGGCTTTACTTATTCTTTGGGTGCTTTTATAGCTGGAATGATTATAGCTGAGACAAAGTATCATTATAAAGTTGAAGCAGATATTGCGCCTTTTAAAGACTTGCTTTTAGGTATATTTTTCTTCTCTGTTGGTATGAAGATTAATTTTGTTTTTTTCATGCACAACTTTTTTTATATTTTAGGGGTTTTACTTGTTGTAATGCTTTTAAAGGGTTTAATAATTTATTTTTTGCTTAGAATAAATTCAACAAAAATAACTTCTTTAAAATCTGCTCTTATATTATCTGAGATTGGAGAGTTTGCCTTTGGAGTTTTTACTCTAGCACAAAATGACCATTTAATATCTCAAGATTTAAGCCAATTTTTAGTTTTAGTTGTTGTTCTGTCTTTGGTTATTACACCTTTTTTAGTTAGTAATATAAATCAAATTTCAGCAAAAATAATAAAAGAAAAAATTTTAATAAATGAAAAAATACAAAAACTTTCTTTGCAAAATCATATTATTGTTTGTGGTTTTGGAATTATAGGAGAATTAGTAGCAAAAGAATTAAAATCAAGAGGGCTTAAATATGTAATAATCACAAATAATATAAAACAAGTAAAATCAGGGCTTAGAAAAAAGGAGAATATTTATTTTGGAAATATTTCAAAAATTCCTGTGCTAGAAGCCCTAAATATCAAAGAAGCTGCCTCAGTTTTAGTAACTATTGAAAATGAAGACAAAAAAAGGATAATTTGTGAAGAAATTTTACAATACAATCCTTTTATAAATTTAATTGTAAAAATAGGAAATTTAAGAGAAAAAGAGCTTTTAAGCGACTTGCCTATTCACTCTTTAATAGATGGTAAAGAAGAAATCGCTAAAATGCTAGTGGACGAAACTTCAAGATGTGATGTAAGCGCATCTTCAATAGGATAAAAAAATGATTAACGTACATACAAGAAATTTTATATTTTTAGGTGCTCTTATGATGGGCTTAGCTGTTTTGTTGGCTGCTTTTGGGGCACACGCTCTTAAACACAGCTTAAGTCCTGCTATGCAAATAGTTTATGAAACTGGGGCAAAATATCAATTTTATCATGCTTTAGGATTATTATTTATTTCTTTTTTGACTTATATTAATCGAACAAAATTAGTAATAATCGCAGGTTATTTAATGTTTGCTTCAATTATTTTATTTTCTTTTAGCTTATATTTTTTAAGTGCAACAGGTATTTACTGGATTGGATTTATTACCCCAATAGGTGGTATTGGTTTTGTAGTGTCTTGGATTTTAATCCTTATTAGTGTAAAAGATTTAAAAATAAAACAAGAGCACTAAGTGCAAGAAAACCTAAGCAATCTAAATCTTTATGAAAAAGAAGTACAAGCTTTAAAAAAAGTTAATAGATATAGAACTAGAGAAATTTTTTCAGCGAATTTACTGGACTTATCTTCAAATGATTATCTAGGATTAGCTGAGGATAAAAAGCTTTTTAAAAAAGCTTATAAAAGAGTAAAAAAAGAAAAAACACATAGTTCAAAATCTTCAATGCTCGTAAATGGTTATCATAAAATTCATAAAGATTTTGAGCAAGAATTATGCGAGGCAAATAACTTTGAAGCTAGTATTGTGCTTGGGAGTGGCTTTTTAGGAAATATCGCGCTTATTGAATCTTTAGTTAGAAATAATGACCATCTTTTTATAGATGAAGAATATCATGCAAGTGGAATTTTAGCAACGAAGTTACTTGATAAACAAAATATTAGCTTTTTTAAACATAATGATTTTAAAGATTTAGAAAAATTATTAAAAAATGCAAAAAATAAAGGGCGAAAAATCTTAGCTCTTGAGGGTATTTATTCTATGCAAGGTGATATTTTAGCTAAAGAATTTTTTGCTTTGAGTGATAAATATGGCGCACTTATGATTGTAGATGAAGCGCATAGCTGTGGAGTTTTAGGCTCTAAACTTTTAGGTGTTTTTGATTATTATAAAATAACTCCAAATAAAAATCATATTAAACTTGGTACTTTAGGCAAGGCTTATGGCTCTTACGGGGCTTATATTTTAGCTTCAAATGAAGTTGTTGATTTTTTATTAAATAGAGCAAAGCCTATTATTTATAGCACTTCTATTTCATTATTTGACATAGCTTTGGCACATGAAAATTTTAAGTATATTGCTAAAAAAAGAGAGCATTTTAAGAAAAAAATTGCACAGCATATTAAACTAGCAAATACAATTTTTAAAAAAGATTTCAATAGTCTTATAATGCCTTTGGAAGTAAAGAACTCAAAAAAAGCCCTAGAAATTCAAGAAAAGCTTTTTAAAAAAGGATTTTTGGTAGCTGCAATAAGACAACCTACGGTAAAAAATGCTATAATTAGACTTATAGCAAAAATAGATATAAATAAAAAAGATTTTAAAAATGTATGTGAACTTTTAGCTCTTGAATTAGAGTGAGTTAGAATAAATAAGAACTTCAAAAAGAAAGGAAATAATGAATTTAGAAAAACTAATCAAAGCAAATAAAAAATTCAGAAGAGATATTTTGCCAAAATATGAAAAAAAACTTAAAAAAAGTACAATGTATGGGCAAAAACCTGAAATTTTATTTATCTCTTGCTCTGATAGTAGAGTAAATCCTGAGCTAATGATGGGAATAAAACCTGGCGAGATGTTTAGTATTCGAAATGTTGGTAATTTTGTGCCAAAATATGACACATCTGCTACTCTAAATTCAACAGCTTCAGCCATAGAGTTTGGTATAAATATTTTAAAACTTAAACAAATTATAATCTGTGGGCATTCTTATTGCGGAGCTTGTCAAGGATTGCATGAAGGAAATTTTGAAGATGAGTCCTTGGCTCACTTAAAAGCTTGGCTTGAAAGTGCGAAAGACATTAAGGAAAAAGCCCTAGAAGAGACAAAAAATGCAGATGATAAGCATTTACTTTATACAAATACAGAAAAGATAAGCATTGTTGCACAAATGCAAAACTTAAAAACCTTTCCGCAGATACAAAAAGGGCTTGAAGATGAAAGTTTGCAAATCCATGCTTGGTATTATCATATAGAAAATGGTAAAATAGAATTTTATTGTGAAGAAGAGAAAAAGTTTAAACCCCTAAATAGGAAAAATATAAAATGACAAGTGTAAGAAGACTACCAAAAAGAACGAAAATTTATTTTTTAATTATTGTGATATTAGGAATTATTTATTATCTTTTTAGCTCAGGGCTAAAAGATGAAGTTGTAAAACAAGGATTAGAAAAGCTAGGACATAAAAATATTTCTAAACTTATAGTTTATGGTTCAAAATCCGTAGTTGATAAGATAAGTGATAGAAAAGGTAGCTTATATACAGTGAAATTCTTACAAGGTAGTGAAGAATGTAGAGGCAATATGCTGATAAAGCATGATGGAAAATTAGAAGATTTTGTAAAGTGTGGAAAATGAAAATACAAGAAATAATAAAAAACAAGATAAAAAACAAAGAAAGATTGAGTTTTGACGAAGGAGTTAAATTATTTGACTTCGAGCTTTTAGAATTAGCAAGTTTGGCTAATGATTTAAGGCTAGATAGATTTGGTAGAAAAACGTATTATAATGTAAATAGGCATATAAATCCTACGAATGTATGCAAAGATGTTTGTCAATTCTGTGCTTATAGCGCAAGTCGGAAAAATCCTGAGCAATATACTATGACGCATGAAGAGATTTTAGAAACTGTTAAAAACTCAGTTAAAAATGGGATAAAAGAAGTTCATATAGTCTCTGCACACAACCCAAATACAGGCTTAAAATACTATCTTGATATTTTTAAAAAAATTCATGAAGCATATCCGCATATCCATATAAAAGCTCTATCTGCTGCTGAAATTCATTTTTTAAGTGAGCAATATAACTATACTTATGAACAAATTCTAGATACTGTTATAGAAAATGGAGTTGAGTCAATGCCAGGAGGTGGGGCTGAGATTTTTGATGAAAAAATTCGTAAAAAAATCTGTGGAGGAAAAGTAAGTTCTGATAATTGGATAAAAATTCACAGACTTTGGCACCAAAGAGGTAAGTATTCAAATGCCACTATGCTTTTTGGACATATCGAGTCAAGAGCGGATAGAATAGACCATATGCAAAGATTAAGAGATTTGCAAGATGAAACAGGTGGATTTAATGCCTTTATTCCTTTGGTTTTCCAAACAGAAAATAACTATCTAAAAATTCCAAAAGCGCTCACTGCGCAAGAGGCTTTGAAAACTATTGCGATTTCAAGGATTTTTTTAGATAATATTCCTAATATTAAAGCCTATTGGGCAACTGCTACACTAAATCTTGCGCTTATTGCTCAAGACTTTGGTGCAAATGACCTCGATGGAACAATAGAAAAAGAATCTATCCAAAGTGCAGCAGGAGCTAGCTCGGCAAACGGAGTTCAAGCTTCTAGCTTCAGAGCCTTGATTAAAAATTCAGGTTTTATTCCAATTGAAAGAGATTCTTTATATAATGAAATAGGCTAAGATATTTCAAAAGCTGTGTATTTTAATAAATGATAATTAATAATTTAAATATATATCTTAGAAATTTTTACTTACTACTTATGAAGTCCTTCTTCTTTAAAAAAAGGAAGATGAAAATAGACTTTAAAATAAATAATTTATTAATTTATCTTTTTTGCAAAAGTTTTAGGATAAAACCTATTTTTAAATCTGAGGCATCAAATTTTTCAATTTTAATAGGGTAAGATAAGCTAAGAGCAAAGCCATAAGAATCAATACTTTGGATTAAATCATAAAAGTCATTAGGGCTTTTTACAATACTATCAATCCTATAGGTTACTATGCTAATTTTTCCTCTTCTTTTAACACTCATTCTCATAAAACTTCTGGAATTAAGCAATTTTTTTAGTCTTCTCTCTACTTTTTTATAAGAAATCATTTTATGGGGGATTTCTTTTGCGATATGGTGATTTTTATCTAAAACTAATAAACCTTTGTTGATAACAATAGCGCTTAAGCCTCTAGGGGTAGTTCTGCCAAAGCTGACACTGCTTCTTGAATAAAATCGTCTTAATTGTGGGTAAAGGTTTTTAAAATAATCTAACTTGCTGGGTAAATTTGCACTTAAAGTAGAATTTGAATTATGAAAAATAGCAAAATTTAGATATACATCATCGGGTATCAAAGCTAATTCTTTTTTTATTCTTTTTAAAATATAAGTATTTTGTCTAGAGTGAGCCTTTAAAGCTTCTCTTGTACTAGTAAATCTATCGATAGTTTTTAATATTTTATTTTTTATTGATGATAAGCTATATATCCTATCTTTTATTGATTCTATCGTATATATTTTTTCTTTTTCTGTTAAGCTACTTTTATTTAAATAGAATTTAACATAATAAACACTAGCACTTACAAGTAGTAAAGTAAGAAGAAAAGTGAAAAAGAATCTAAAAAACATAGATTTTTTTGTCGCTTTTGTTTTTATAAAGCTTCGTTCATTTGCATCTGCGCTCGTACTTAATTTGAAAAGGTATTCATCTACTTCAATAGTATAAAAATGGATATCAAGCATTAGTTCTTGGCTTAATTCGTCTAAATCTGTATCGCTAATTTGTTTAAGATCTGAAATTATATGAATTTTTTCTATGAAATATCCACTTTTACTCTTGTAAAAATCTTTTATAGAATCAGTTATAATTTCTCTTAATTTAAGAGCGTAAAATTCATCAAATAATTCTTGTCTTGAATCATCATCTTCAAAAAAATTTGATTTATCTATTTCTTTAATTTCAATAATAGAAGAAGCTAAAAAATCAACATATTCACCTCTTGAATTTGTAACTAAAAGATAAATAAAACCGTCGTAAATAAAAGCACCTAAGCAGTTTTTATTTGGATTTTGGCTCAAATAAATATCTAAAATACTGAAAGGACTAAATACTTTAGTTAATTTAATATCATTATAAAAATACTGAAGTTCAAGAGAAGCTAATTTACTTAAAACCAAAATATTATTATTGTCCAATTTAGCTTTTAAGAACTTTTTAGCATTTATTTTTGTGTCTTTTTTACAAATATACTGCTCTTTGTGATTTACTAATGTTACTAATTCGCTACGCTTGCATTCTTGTTTCCAAGAATTTATTTTTAGTCTTAAATCTTTATTTGCAGTATCATCTTTTTGAACAAAATTTGCTAGTCTTGTTTTGACACCTCTTTTATTTTCATCAAGCTTTCTATATCTTAGCTTGATTTGGCTATCGTGTTTTATTAGGCTAATATTTTGTTGGAATTTTTCTTCAAACATTATTTAAAGCTTCTTTCATCATATTATGTTTAACAATTTCTTTTGCCTTTTCGAGCTCCATGCCCTCCAAAGAAAAAGGCTCAGATACAAAAAAATCCAAAGTTCCAAAGGGTTTAGGAAGTACAAACTTATCCCAAGAAGAAAAAGCCCAATATCTGCTAGGTCTACAAGAAAAAGCTATGATTTTAGCCTTTGTTTTTTGCGCAAGTGCCACAACTCCATTTGAAACACAAAATCTAGGCCCATTTGGACCATCAGGAGTAATTGCTATATCATTTCCAATTCTTAACTCTTTTATCGCAGCGATTAAAGCTTTTGCTCCACCTCTTGTGCTAGAGCCTCTAACTGAATCTATGCCAAGATATTTTACTGCTCGCGTGATAAATTCTCCATCTTTATGGTCACTAATCATAGCACTTACTTTTCCTTTTGGGCGAAGATTTTTGTAAGTAAATGGTTGCATCATTAAGTCTCCATGCCAAAAAACTATAAGCATCGGTGCATCTCCTATATTTTTTGGAAAATGAAATTTTTTTCTAGATGTATAATAAACAAAAAGAATAAAAAGGCAAACAAAGTAAGGAAGTATTACCAATTCTAAAAACTTTTTTAATTTATCTTTCATATTTCTAGACCTTTTGTGCTTGCAGCGAAGTTCTTGATGCTCCGCTTATTTTTACTCTTTGTATTTTACCCAATGCTTCTTCACTAGCTTTAAAAAATACCTGTAAATTATTGTCACTATATCCAAAAACTTCGCCATTTTTGCTAAGATTTTCAGCCAAAACTTCAAATTCTTTTCCAATATTTTTTTGCATTAACTCACTTTGATGAAGCTTGTGAAGTTCTATTAATCTAGTTAGTCTTGCAACAGCTATTTCTCTTGGAATTTCAAATTCTTTTAACTCCAAAGCCTTTGTATTTGGTCTAGGAGAATAAATAAAGTTAAAAATTTGGTCAAACTTGACTTCTTCTACGACTGCAAGAGTATCAAGAAAATCAGCTTCAGATTCTTTTGGAAAAGCTACAATAATATCTGTACTTATCCTAAGTTCAGGCACTAGTTTTTTTAGTTTTTCTACTCGTGAGAGAAACCATTCTTTTGTATATCCTCTTTTCATGGCTTTTAAAATTTCATTTGAGCCACTTTGTAAGGGCATATGAATATATTTGCAAATTTTTGGATTTTGTGCAAATTCTTCTATAAATTCATCATCCATATGCAAAGGATGCGGGGAGGTAAAACGGATACGCTCCAAGCCCTCTATTTTTGAGATTTCTTGTAAAAGTTTTGTAAAGCTTGTTTTTTCTCTTTTATCAGAAAAACGTTTTCCGTAAGCGTTTACGTTTTGTCCTAAAAGCATAAGCTCAATAGCACCATTTTCCACATCTTTTCTTATTTGAGAAATAAGCAATTCTTGGGGAATAGAAATTTCTTCTCCTCTAGTTGATGGCACTATGCAATAAGAACATTTTTTATCACAGCCTATGGAAATATTTGCTTGAGTTTTGTAAATACTTTTTTCATTCGGTGCAAATTCATAAGTGCTATCGTTGTAGTTTATGTCTATTTCAACGCTACCCTTGATATCAACAACATCTTTAATCTTTGAAATATTTCTAGCACCCAAAACAAAATCCACATAAGGTGCGCGTTTTATTATGTCGTTACCAAGATGAGAAGCAGTGCATCCGCAAACTCCTATCTTTGCTCCTTTTTTTTTCTTTGCATTAAACTGCCCTAGTTCAGAAAATAGCTTTTGCACAGGTTTTTCTCTAACTGAGCAAGTATTTACCAAAATCAAATCTGCATCTTCGAGTTTATCTGTTTGAGTATAATTTTTATATTTTTCAAGCTCACTTAGCATATGCTCACTATCTAAGGTATTCATTTGGCACCCAAGTGTTTGAATAAAAAGTTTTTTTTCTTCTATCAATCTTTAAGCCTTAGGTATTTAAAGCATATGCACTTCATACATATATTCATTATCAGCTAATCCATATTTTACCTCTCTAAAATATACATTAAAGCCAAAAGACTCAAAAGTCTCTACAAGTTCCATCATATCTTTGTGTGAATTATCTCTATCAAAGTAAAAAATTTTTTGTCCGTCTTCGTTTAGCTCTTCTTTTATTTTATCTACTTTAATTTTCCTAGGCTTTTGCTCTAAGTCACTTCTTGCTAATAATAATTCCATATACGACCTCTTTAAAAATTTAGATAAGTTATATATTTTAGCTAATTTTGACTTTATAATAAATAAATTTAGTCAGGCTAAATCTTTTATAAAAGTATTTTTGGTATAATAATAATACTATGCATAAATATTCCCTAATGCAAGGTTTCAAAAGAAGGTTTTAAAAAATGGATAAATTTATAGATATTTTAGATTCTATTGCTTATGAAAAAGGCATAAAAATACAAGATGTTGAAAATGCTTTAAAAGAAGCTCTTATAAAAACAGCACAAAAAATGGTAAGTGAAACCTTGATTTTCGATGCTGAGATTGATAGAGGCAAAAAGGAATTAAAGTTATTTCAAAAAGTAGAGGTTGTAAGTGATGATGATTTAAGGCTTCAAGGGGACAAGTTAGAGCCAAATGATAAAAATATACAAGAAGAAAAGCAAGATAAGAAAAATGAAGAAGAAAAATTTGGAAAATATAGCAAAGAAGAAGAAACCACAAATCCAGAAAATTACCTAGCATTAAGTGAAGCTCTAAAAATAGATGAAAATCTTGAAGTTGGTGACTTTATGAACTATGATTTAGAATTTGAGAATATGGGAAGAAATGCCGCTACTATTTTAAATAATCATTTTGAGTATAAACTTCAAAGATTTATAGAAGAAAATCTTTTTGGTAAATATCAAGACAAGATTGGCAAAATCATAACAGGAAGTGTGACTAGAGTTGATAAGGCGCAAAATACTTTTTTAGAAATCGGTGAAGTAAAAGCAATGCTTCCTATGAAAAGTAGAATAAAAGAAGAATTTTTTAAAGTTGGTGATGTCGTAAAAGCTGTTGTAAAAACTGTTAGAATTGATAAGACCTTAGGACTTATCGTAGAAATATCAAGAACTAGTCCTAAATTTTTAGAAGCTTTGATAGCGCTTGAAGTTCCTGAGGTTAAAGATGAGCGAATTATTATAGAAACTAGTGCAAGAATTCCAGGTAAAAGAGCAAAAATTGCGCTAACTTCTTTAGATCCAAATATTGATCCTATTGGTTCTGTTGTTGGAGTAAAGGGTGTTAGGATCATGAGTGTTAGCAAAAATTTAAACAATGAAAGTATAGATTGTGTTGAGTATTCACCAATTCCTGAAAAATTTATAGCTAGAGCTTTAAGTCCTGCTATTATTTCAAATGTTAAGATCTTAAGAAATATCGAAGAAGGTCAAAAAGGTGAAGTTTTAGTTACAATTTTGAGTGAGCAAAAATCAAAAGCGATAGGAAAAGCAGGACTAAATATAAGGCTAGCTTCTATGCTTTGCAAATATGATATTAAACTTGAAGAAATAGAATCAAGCTCGGTAACTTCAAGTGAGCTAAAAGATATCGCAAAAACAAACTCAGATGACGAACCAGCTGATACTTCAAGCCTTGAAGCCTTGTTCAAAAAAGATTAAAAAAGAATAGAAAAGATTAAATAAGGATTATTATGAACTTAAGCTTTTTTGATAGTGTAAAAAAAACTAAGCTTGTTTTTGAGCCTTTGGAACATAATCTTGTCAAGATTTATATTTGCGGTCCTACTGTTTACGATGATGCGCACCTTGGACATGCGAGATCTGCTGTAGCTTTTGATCTTCTTCATAGGGTGCTTTTAGCAAATGGCTATAAAGTAGAAATAGTAAAAAATTTTACTGATATTGATGATAAGATTTTGAAAAAAATGAAAGAAACCAAGCAAGGATTAGAAGAGCTTTGCGAGCAATATATAACTTCATACAAAAATGATATGAATAAATTAAATATTTTGGATATGAGTCAAGAGCCAAGAGCTACACAAAATCTTGAAGCTATGAAAGAAATAGTAAGTATTTTACTCAAAAAAAATCTTGCTTATATTATTGATGATGGGATTTATTTTAGCTCAAGTAAAGATGAAAAATATGGCTCTTTAAGCGGTCAAAATAAAAGTGAAAATCTACAAAATCGCATAGAAGAGAATAAGCAAAAAAACAATCCAAAAGATTTTGTACTTTGGAAATTTGCAAAAGAAAATGAGATATCTTTTGAAGCTGATTTTGGTAAAGGCCGTCCTGGTTGGCATCTTGAATGCTCTGCTATGATAAATAAGCACCTAGCTTACAAAGATAAAAAATATCAAATAGATATTCACGCTGGTGGGGCTGATTTGCTTTTTCCGCACCATGAAAACGAAGCCGCACAAACAAGATGCGCGTTAAATCAAGATATTGCAAAATATTGGCTACACAATGGTTTTGTAAATATTGCAGGTGAGAAAATGAGTAAATCTTTAGGAAATAGCTTTTTTTTAAAAGATGTGTTAAAAAACTTTTCTGCTGAATTGGTTCGTTTTTATTTACTTGCTACGCATTATAGGGCTGGAATAAACTTTAATGAAATGGATTTATTGAGTGCAAAAAAACGCCTCGATAAATTTTATAGACTTAAAAAAAGAATTTATTCAAGTGATTTTGCAAACAATTCCACGAGCAATTTAACAAAACCAAACAAGGTATTTCAAGCAAATATTTTAAAAGCTTTGAATGATGATTTAAATATTTCTATTGCACTAAGCTTAATAGATGATTTAGTCACTAAAGCAAATGAAGAACTTGACAAAAATCCAAAAAATAAAGCCCTAAAGCAAGAACTTAATGCAAATTTTATTTTTATAGCTGATATTTTGGGCATTTGCTATCAAGATGCTTTTGAATATTTTCAAAGTGCTCTAAGCAAAGAAGAAAAAAAAGAAGTCTTGAAACTTATAGATTTAAGAAAAAAAGCTAAAAAAGAAAAAGATTATAAAAGAAGTGATGAATTGCGCTTAGAACTTGAAAATTTAGGAATACTACTAATGGATACTTCTAGTGGCACACTTTGGGAATGTTGCGCAGGGCTAAATGAGGGTTGCGAAGATGAATGTAAATGCGAAAATGAGTGCGAATGTGGGTGCAAAAAGGAATCTTAAATATATTTGATAAGAATTATCATTATTAAGTTACTTTTAAAGGCTTCTTGGTTAAGATTTATAAATTACTTTAAAAAGGTTTTTTATGCCAAACTTAGCTTTCAAGCAAAATTTAGAGATTTTTCCTAGTTTTGATTTATTCCTTTGCCCTTGCAAGCAGAGAAAAATGTTTTTTTCTTTGTACAACCTAAGCGTAGAAAAAGAGCTCCGCCTAAGTAAACAAGAGCTAAAAACTTGCAAAAATACTAAAATAATTTCTTATTTTAAAAATAAAATTATAGACTTAATCCCAAAAGATTTCACGAATAAAACTAAATATTTTAAACTTAATAGTTTGCAAACAAATGTCATAAATAATTTTTTAAAGAAAGAAAAACTAAAACTTTCTTATATGAATATTTCAAATGTCGCCAATACTGCAAATATTAATCTTGCATTTTCTTTCATAAAATTTTTGATAAATAATAATTTTTCTTATACTTTAAAAAGCAAAAAAGCTTTTAAAAATTTTATCAAAAATAGAATAAAATCAAGAAATTCTAAGGCCTTGATAAAGTCAAAAAAAGATGGTTTTTCTTTGTATTTAGAAGATAAAACTCCTACAAAAATATATCCTTTTTGGAAACTACTTGATTCAAAAAAGCTTGATATTTCTAAAGATATTCAAAAAGCAATAAAGTGTATAAAAAAGGGAAAATTTATGCAAGTTTATCTTGTGTATCCAAAAAATAAAAATTTTACAAAACATATAAATATTTGGGCGAAAGAATTAGAAGAATTTGATTATAAAATCAAAATAATTCCTTATTCTTTAAGATCAATTTTAAAATAAAGGACAATTATGAAAACAGCAATATATTACGCATCAAGCACAGGAAATACCGAAGAAGTGGCGGAAAAAATCTCCAAAACCTTAGGTGGAATTGATTTATTTGATATTTCTCAAAATGGCTTTAAAGATATAGAAAAATATGATAAATTAATTTTTGGAACTTCTACTTGGGGAGATGGGGATTTGCAAGACGATTGGGAAGAGCTTTGGGATAAGTTTTGTGAACTTGATTTTGCAAATAAAACCTTGGCTTTTTTTGGCTTAGGGGATGGGGATAGTTACGCAGATACCTTTTGCAATGCTATGGCTACAATTTATGGGCAAGCTTGTGGAAAGGGCACAAAAACGATAGGTGAGACTTCAAAAGAAGATTATACTTTTGATGAGTCAGAAGCTGTAAAAAATGGCAAATTTATAGGGCTTGCACTTGATGAAGATAATGAATATGAAAAAACAGATAAGCGAATACAGACTTGGTGCGAGAGCATTAAAAATGATATTTTATAAGGATTTACTATGAGTAGAATTTTACTTGAAAAACTAGGCAGTTTTAGTGATTATAGATTTGATAAAAATAAATATCAAATATGGCAAGAAGATAAAAATGCTGATATTGAACAATTTTTAAATATTCTAAATATTTTAGATAGCAACCATATTAGCTATGAAATAGTGCAAAATTCTAGGATAAAGATACTAAAATAAGAACTTTAAAAATAATTCATTGTTAAAATGGCAAATTAATATTTATCTTAAGTTTTTTTAAGTAACATACCTTTTAAATTTTATTAAAATTATTTTTATTAGAGGATTTTATTAATGGCTTCAGAAAAAGACCAACAACAAAGCAAAAAAGCGAAGAATGAAATTTTTCATTTTTTAATTAAACTTTCCAAGATATCTCAGTATAGACTAATTTTTTTAGTTTCTTTATTTTTAGTTCTTTTTGATAATTTAACCTTCTTTTCTGACTGTTTAAAAGTATATCCACTTAACCAAGGCTTAGATACTTTTTATATCCTTTCTTTGGGACTTGTTTTATTACTTGTAACATTTTTTGTACTTAGTGTTTTTGCTTCAAAATATACTACAAAAGGTATTTTAATTGTAATATTAATAGTATCAGCTTTTGTAAAATATTTTATGAGTACTTATCATGTAGTAATAGATAGTGTTATGATTACAAACGTAATGCAAACAAATATACATGAATCAAGTGATTTATTTTCTTTTAAATTAGTTCTTGATGTAGTTCTTTTTGGACTTTTGCCATCTTACCTTGTTTTCAAAGCAAAAGTAGTCTATAAAAGCATAAAAAAAGAATTAGTTTTTAAAATCATTTTTCTTTTTAGCTCTTTGGTTTTCATAATACTTATCATGATAGCCTCAGGTAGATTTTATGCTTCATTTTTGAGAGAACATAAGCCTTTAAGATATTATACAAATCCTACTTTTTGGATTTATAATGTTATAAAATATAGCTTTTCTGACCCATATGCTATGAATATAAAACTTAAAAAAATAGGATTAGATGCAAAGATACCAAATCAAATAAAAAAACGCTTGCTTATTGTAGTTGTTGGAGAATCAGCAAGAGGTGATAGGTTTTCTTTGAATGGCTATTCTGAAGATACCAATCCTTTATTATCAAAAGAAAAAAATCTTATCTCTTTTGGAGACATGAGATCTTGTGGTACTTCCACAGCTTTTTCTGTGCCCTGCATGTTTTCTATCCTAACACGAAGCAATTACAGCATGGACAAAGCAAAACGAATTCAAAATGTTTTAGATGTACTAGACCATACTAAAAAAGTAAGTATTTTATGGCGAGATAATAACTCAGACTCAAAAGGCGTAGCAATACGAGAAAAGCACGAAAATTATAAAACTTCCAAACTAAATACGATATGTGATAAAAATGGAAATTGCAGAGATGTGGGTATGCTTGTTGGCTTGGATAAATATATAAAAAAACAAAAAAACAAAAATATTTTAATAGTCTTGCACCAAATGGGCAGCCATGGACCAGCTTATTATAAAAGGTATCCTAAAAGCTTTGAGAAATTTAAGCCAATTTGCCATAGTAATCAATTGGAAAAATGCACCGAAGAAGAAGTGAATAATGCTTATGATAATACCATACTTTATACGGATTATTTTTTGTCTAAAACTATAGATTTTTTAAAGCCTTTCAATAAAACGTACCAAACTGCTATGATTTATATGAGTGACCATGGTGAAAGCTTAGGCAAAGATGATATTTATCTTCACGGAATGCCTTATTTTATGGCGCCAATTGCCCAAAGACATATAGGTTCAGTTCTTTGGCTTGGAAAAGGTTTAGCAAAAGAGGATTATAAAAAAATAAATCTTGAAAAAGATGAACGATTTTCACAAGATAATCTTTTTTCTACAATCTTAGGTTTTTTCCATGTAAAAACTAAAGTTTATACTAAAAAGCTTGATATTTTAGCAAAGAACTAAACAAAAGAGGCAAAATCAATTAAAATGAGATTTAAGTATTTTTAAACTTTCTTCTCTTTTTTTTCATCTCTGCTTTTTTATCTTTTCTTTTGTCCTCTCGCGTCTCTGTTTTTTATCCTTTTTAAAAATTGATTTAAAGCAAGTTGAAGTAAATTTATTTTAAAATTCAAACAAAAAAAGATTGGCAAAGAAAATATGAGCAAAACAAAGCAAATCATACTAAGCATAATTCTTCTAGCTATTGCTATTATTTATTTTGGGCTTAGTCCCTTAGATATAAATATTCAAAGCAAACTTTATAATTTTCATACGCATACTTGGGTTTTAGGACATTACGAACAGCCTTACAGACTTATTTTTTATGTACTAGCAAAAAGACTTCTTATTGTTTTTGGTCTTATACTTTTATTCAGTTTGCCTAGTTTGTTTTTTATTAAAAAAGATTATATAGTACGAACTTACAAAAAAGGGATTATTATAGTTGTTTTAAGTCTTATTTTAGTGCCAAGCATAGTAGGAGAGCTTAAAAAAGATACGAATATGCCCTGCCCTAAAAATATTATGCTTTATGGTGGAGCATTGCCCCAGACAAAAGTTTGGGAAGCTTTTCCAAAAAAATATAAAAATGTAAGAGTTAGGTGTTGGCCTGCTGGGCATGCTAGTGGAGGCTTTGCCTTGCTTAGCTTGCTTTTTCTTTTCAAAAAAAGAAGAAATCAGATTTTTGCTTTCATCTTTGTTCAGGCCTATGCTTGGTCTATGGGGATTTACAAGATGCTAATCGGAGACCATTTTTTTAGCCATAATGTCATAACTATGATTTTAGCTTGGCTTATTATATTAATAATTGCAAAAATTGTATTTTTTAAAGAAGATAGGCTAGACTATAAGCTACATAGAAAAATACACAAAGGAAGAAAAATTGAGAAATCAGCCTAAATATAGTTTCTTTAAAAACTCAAGCTACGCATTTAATGGGCTTAAAGATATGATAAAAACTGAAAGATCTTTTCAGATAGAATTAGTCTTAGCCATAATTTTAAGTCCAATATTATTTATTTTTGATTTAAGCTTTGAGAATAAAATGCTAATGCTGATGACTCTTTTTGGAGTTTTAATTGCTGAGACTATAAATTCAGCTATTGAGCGAGTGGTCGATTTATTCACACTTGAACATCACGTTTTAGCTGGAGCTGCCAAAGATATAGGGAGCACCTTGGTTTTTTTAAATATTATTTTATTTATACTTGTTTGGGGCATTTCACTTTTTAGATATTTTTATTTCTAATAAGCCTTCCAAAAAAATACTGGCCTACTAATAAAAAATACTAATGTGCTTTAGTATATCCTTAGCAGAAATAAAACCAATTATCCTAGCGCTTCTTAGCTCTTTTTTATTTTTATAAAATATTATAGATGGAGGTCCAAAAATACCAAAATATTTCATTAGCTCTTTTGAGTCTTTGTTATTTTTTGTAACATCTAAATGAATAAGAGTAAAGTTTTTAAATTTTTGTTTAACTTTTTTATTTGAGAATGTATATCTTTCTAACTCTTTACAGACCGTACACCAAGATGCATAAAAATCAATCAAAACAGGCTTTTTAGAAGTTTTAATTATAGCTTTTAGTGCTTTTAGATTTTTTATAGTTTGGAAAGTTGGGCTAGTACTTTTTTTCAAAGCTCTATTTGATTTTAGCAACTTAAACGAGCTAAGCGAAGTGAGTGGAGCAAGAGGGGCTAAGATATCGCCACCTCCAAGCAAGGCACCAAACAAAACAAAACCCGCAAGAAGTAAAAATATTTTAGAAATAAGTTTAAAAATAAAATACTTAAAACGCTCAAAAAATACACAAAAAGCTAGAAGCAAAATAGCCCAAAAATACATAATAATATTTGCGCTTATGATTCTAGCTAAAAACCAAAAACCAAGTCCAAACATAATAAGACCAAAAAACTTACTAAGTTCATTCATCCAAGCCCCAACTTTTGGAAGTATTTTTCCTGCACCTAAGCCTACGATAATAAGCGGCACACCCATGCCAAGCCCTAAAACAAATAAGCTAAGTCCTCCAAAAAAAATATTTCCAGAATGTCCTATATATATCAAAGCTCCTGCTAAAGGTGGAGCTAGACAAGGCCCAACTATTAAACTTGAGAGAAAACCCATAAGTGCGACGCCTAGCAAGGAATTGCTTTTATTGTCAATATTTTGTTTTTTATTTAAAAGGTTTTGCAAAGATTTTGGAAGTTCTATACTAAAAAGTCCAAAGAGACTAAGTCCTAAAATAAAAAATAAAGCAGAAAAAACACTTATTACATATGGATTTTGAAAAATAATCTGTAAATTTTGTCCAAACAAGGCAGCAATTATCCCTGCTATTGCGTAAGCTAAACTCATGCTAATTACATACACTAAAGAAATCATAAAGGCTTTAAAGAGATTTAATTTTGCCTTTTTATTTGCTTTTACAAGAATGCCTGATATTATAGGAATCATAGGGAAAACACAAGGAGTGAAACTAAGAAGTATTCCAAAACCAAAAAAACTAAGAAGCACTAAAAGAAAATTTTTATCTTTAAAGCTCTTTGCTACTTTTTGACTTTGGCTTGTCATTTTTGGCACTTTTGCGAAACTTTGTTTTGAGGCATTATTTGACTTAGTAAGACCAGCATTTGGTGAGTTTAAATTTTTTGAGAAAATCTTAGAAAAAGTGCTGGGTCTATAACAAATCCCATCTAAAGAACATCCTTGATAAGAAAAAATTAGTTTGTACTTGCTAGTTTTAGTATCTTTTGAATCTTTCAAATATTTACTTATAAGTTTTTTAGGTACTTCTAAAATAAAACTTTTAGGATAAATCAAAAGTCCAGTATGCAAAATTGGCTCTGGAAAGTGCAAGACTTTATTTAAAAGAATTTTTTTATTTGTTTGTAAAAACACTCTTGCCTCAGATTTATAAATATAAACATTTTTGGCAAGTTTAACTATAACTTTAATATTACTAGCATTTTCTTGCATAGTAATATTAAAAGCTTTGTTTTGTTGTACTAAATTTGTACTAGCAAAAAGAGGCAAAAACATACAAATTGCACAAAAAACTAAAATTATTTTTTTCATCTTATCTCAGATTCTTAGTGTTTTTTATAATAATTTTCCTTAAACAATTGAAATAAAATATAACTATTTCTTAGAGTCCCTAGCATTTTGTAAAACTTTTATAAGCTCGTCAAGATTTTCATAAGGAATATGTGTTTTCCATTGCACTTCTTCACCATCTAAGGCAACTCCAATACTTAACACTTCTGTACTCGATTTTCCATATGGCTCTTTTATGTCATAAACTAAAATCTTACCTTTTTTTGTTCCCGCCAAGCCTAGCTCAGCAATTTTTGTTTCTGTTGGCATTTTTTCTCCTTAATTTTTATCTGCAACTATTGTTCCAAATTTTACCTTTTGATTTGCTAAAGGTTTTAACTTAATAAAATCTTTTTGCCAAAGCAAAACTATCGTTGAACCCATTTTAAAGTATCCTAGCAAATCGCCTTTTTTGACATATAAATTATTATAAGTATATTCTGTTATTTTACTGGTGTTTTTGTTTGTTTCGACTTTTTTTTCAAAAGTAAAGCACATTTGTCCTACATTTAACGCGCCTACAAAAACCATATAAAAAAGCCTAGATTTATCATCAATACACTCTAAAATAACCCTTTCATTTTCAATAAAAAGATTTAATTTCTTTTTTAAAAAAGTAAAATTTACAGGATAAAGTTTACCTGGCACATGGATTAGCCTATTTATTTTGCAAGAACTTGGGCTATGATATCTATGATAATCTTTTGGCGATAAATAAAAATTCATAAAAGAGCCATTTTCTAGGGGTTTAATTTTATCACCTATTAAATCTGTTAATAATTTTTCAACACTATAACTCATACCTTTAATCTGTAAAGAAGTAAGTTTATTAAGTTTACCACATTCACTTACAAAACTATCACATGGGGAAATAAAGTTATCATCAAGCATATCTATTTTTCGCAGATGTTTTAGAGATCTTGTAAATAATTCATTTAGCGTTTTATAAGAACTAGGACCCAAAAATTCGCTCATATCAAGTCCTAAAACTTTGACATAGGTATTATTTAAAAAGTTTTGTATTGGGCTTGGAAATTGTGTTTTTGCTAAAAACCCAAAGCCTCTTGAAATAAGATTTGTAATGTGCATAAATATAATCCTTTTTTAAATTTTTATTTTGAAATGACTGTTTTAGGTATCGTTTTAAATCGCCGTTTTACATGTCAGTTTTCAATACTGCACCTTTTGAAGCATTTGTAACAAGGCACCTATATTGTCCTAACCAAGATGATGATATTTTTCGTTTAAAGGGTTTGAAATTTTTTCTTCTAATTTCTAATTCTTCGTCATTTAGCTTAACTTCTAAGATATATTTATCTACATCTAAAAAAATCTCATCTCCATCTTCAATCAGGGCCAAAGCCCCACCCTCAGCTGCTTCAGGACTAATATGGCCTACGCAAGCTCCTCTTGTTGCACCTGAAAATCTTCCATCAGTTATCAAAGCTACTTTATCGCCTAAACCTAGCCCCATGATTAAACTAGTTGGACTAAGCATTTCTTGCATACCAGGCCCACCTTTTGGCCCTTCATATCTAACAACTACGACATCACCAGCTTTTACCTTGCCGTTTGATATACCTTTTATAGCTTCATCTTGTCCGTTATAGCAAATCGCTTTACCTCTAAAACTTCTAGAACCAATTATCCCAGCTGTTTTAATAACTGAGCCATCTTTAGCGATATTACCATACAAAATAGCAAGTCCGCCAACGCTAGAATATGGTTTTTTTAAAGTATGAATAATATTTGTGTCTTTTATTTCTTTATCTTTTATGCTGTGGAATAAATTTTCTCCACTAATTCTAAGGTTATCTTTTAAAACTCCAGCTTTATTTATCTCGCACATAACGCTATCAACTCCGCCAGCTCTATCAATATCTTGCATATGAACTGAAGGCAAAGATGGAGATATTTTTGCAAGATGTGCTACTTTTTTTGATATTTCATTGATTTGTTTTAGGTCAAAAGCATCTCCACTTTCAGCACTAATTGCGAGCATATGCAAAATAGTATTTGAGCTTCCACCCATCGCCATATCTACACAAAAAGCATTATGGATTGCATTTTTATTTAGAATATTTTTTAGTTTATATTTTTCTGTATTTTTTTTATCTTTTGCAATTTCGCAAATCCTTCTAGCTGCTTTTTTATAAAGCTCCTCTCTTTGTTTTGTTTGTGCTAAAATTGTGCCATTTCCGCTAAGCGCTATACCCATAGCCTCACAAAGTGTGTTCATAGAATTTGCTGTAAACATTCCAGAGCATGAACCACCACTTGGGCAAGCATTACACTCAATATCTCTTAAATCCTCAACACTAATTTTTCCTGCTTCATACTGCCCTACTGCTTCAAAGGCTGATGCTAAATCTATTGGTTCGTGATTTTTTTTATATCCCTTTGCCATAGGTCCACCACTTACAAATATACTAGGAACATTTACTCTTAAAGCGCCCATTATCATGCCAGGAACTATTTTGTCACAATTTGGTATAGCAATAAGAGCGTCGAGTTTATGTGCATTCATAACGCTTTCGATTGAACTCGCTATTAGCTCCCTGCTTGGCAAAGAATAAAGCATTCCACTATGCCCCATGGCTATGCCATCATCTATGCCTATGGTATTAAATTCAAAAGGAATACAGCCGTTTGCTCTAATCTCATCTTTTATTATTTTAGATACTTTGTCCAAAAAGAAGTGTCCAGGAATTATCTCTATAAAAGAGTTTGCAACTCCTATAAAAGGCTTAGCAAAATCTTCATCTTTTAAGCCACAAGCACGAAGCAAAGACCTATGCGGAGTTCGTTCAAAACCTTTTTTTATTTCATCACTTCTCATTTTTTACCTTTTTTTATCAAGTATAGTATTTAGAATTAAAATTGAATTATTGTGTTTATTATACTTGGCTTTTGCTTTAGAACTAGCAAGACTTAGATAGGCAAAATCTAAAAAATCTAAAATTCTAAGATTTAAACTTCCAAGCATCTTTTTTTAGAAGCTCTTTTGCTAAAACTCTAAAATCTCCTTGAAGCTCAATATAATTATTTTGAATACTTCCACCACTTGCTAGCGTTTTTCTTAACATCGTTAAAAGTTCTTTTTTCTCTTTTTCTAATAAATAAAATTTTCCTATCAAGCTTATAGTTTTAGCTCTTCTTTTTTCTATCTTAATATGCAAAATATGTTCTTTTTTTACTAAAATTTTATTGTCAAATTTTTCTTCTTTTGCTTTTCCTTGACCTTTTTGCTTGCAATCTTTTTTTGCCTTTTTTGCTTTTGACCCTTGAATATTTAAGCTATCTTGCTCAAGTTTTGCACCCATTTTAAACATCAAAAAACCCTTGATTTTGAAGAAATATCTAGTTCATGCAAAGGTGTAAAATCTTTTATTTTGTACTGCTCAAGAGCTAATCTTCCTATCATTACAGCATTATCACTACAATATTCTAATTTTGCTAAAAGTAATTTTGTACCAAATTCATCACAAAGCTTTTGAACTTTAGCCCTTAAATATAAATTTGCTGAAGCGCCCCCAACAAGAGCAAAATTTTTAGGTGGATTTAGTCTAAAATATTTTTTGGTTTTTTGCAAAAGATGCTCAACTGCTACTTTTTGAAAAGAAGCGCAAAGGTTTTTGATATTTTTATCATTGAGTTCATCTTTAGCTTTTAACTCTTCAATTTTAAGTCTTAGGGCATTTTTTAAACCACTATAAGAAAATGCAAATTTTGGAGAATTTTTTAAAGGCACGGGAAAAGAAAAAGCATTTTCATCTGCATTAATTGCAAGCTTTTCAATAACAGGGCCTCCAGGATAAGATAAATTTAGCATTTTAGCTAATTTATCAAAACTCTCTCCAAAACTATCGTCTAAAGTGCTTGCTAGAACTGACATATTATTTAAAGAATTTGCCTCAATTAGTTCGGTATGCCCACCTGAAACTAATAAAATCAAGCAAGGAAGAGAAGCTTCTTTTTCTATGAAAAGTGAATAAATATGCCCTTTTAAATGGTTTGAGCTAATCAAGGGAATATTGAGTCCAAGCCCTAGTCCTTTGGCTAGTGCTAAACCTTCCATCAAAGATACGCTAAGTCCAGGCTCTGTTGTTAGCGCTACAGCTTTTAAATTTTTAAAATAAGGCTTGCATTCTTCTAATATTTTAGGTAAGGCTTCTGCGTGCATTCTTGCGGCTAATTCTGGAACTACTCCTCCAAATTTAGAATGTTCAAGCTCTTGAGAGATTTTTTTGTGAAAAATTAACTTTTTAGTTTTTATTTCAGTTAGAGCGATAGAGCTATCATCACAACTTGATTCTATACTTAAAATCATTTCTTGCATTTTTTTGCTTTTTTTGTATTATCTTTTTTAATATTGGCTTTTTTCATCTTATCTTTTTATACTTCTTTATCTCTTGCTTCTATCTTTGTACCCATTCTAGGGCACAATCTAACTCTCCAAATCCATCTTCACACTCAAAATGTCCAGCTTTAGGCATAATCTTCATTCCGATATTCAAAGCACTTTGCAAGGCAATAGCATCTTCAAGGGGTGTAAATTTATCATTATCTCCAAAAGCTATTATCGCTTCTTTGGCTCGCAAATCTTTTGGCAAAGTAAAGGGTAAAAATGGTTTAAAAATACTCTCAGTTGAATTTGAAAGCACAGGAGCTACAAGCATAAGTTTTTTTACTTTTTTAATTTTATAGGTATTTACTAGGTGAAACCACAAAGCAACGCCAATGCTGTGACAAATCACAATATCAGGCTGAAATTTTTGCACTTGTTCATGAATTGCTTTTACTCTACTTAAATCATGCTCTTTAAAACTTGGAAATGATACCTCAAAATCTTGCTTTTTTAATTCGCTTTCAAGCCAAACTTGCCAATGTGGGAAAATCCCTTTTTTAACTCCGTGAAGTATTAATACTTTTTTCATTTTTCCTCGTTTAATAATTTCTAACACATCTGATATGCTCAGCGCCTAGTCTATTGTAATAATAAACAGTGCCACTTGTAAAATTCATATAATAGCCATAAAAATCAAAAGATCTTAATAATCCATTTCTTGACCAATACCCCGCTCTTTTAATGAAATTAAAAAATGGCTTAATATTATAATGATTAGTTTTATCAACTATAGTTTTTAATTCATTGATACTTGGCAGACGCCAATCATTAAAATCTGCTAAAGATAGCTTAGCACAATATTTTTTTGCCTTTTTAAAAGATAAAAGAAGTTTTTCATTATTTATATTATCTTGCCACATAAGCTTAGAAACACTATCAAGAACTATCATTTCATGAGAATTTCTTGAAAATTTAGCCAAAGAAAAACTAAAAAGCAAGCAAAATACTAAAAAAATTTTCATCGTTTGCTCCTTAAAATAAATTTCTTAGCCTCAATTGCTAAGAGATACTCCTTGTCCTCAAGTTCTATAAATATTTTATTATCATTTTTATAAACTATACCTAAAAATTCTTTTTTTCTTGTATTTTCTTCTTTAGAACTTGGATTATTTTTTTTCCATTGCTCAAATTTTTCTTCATAATCTTTTAAGGTATTTTTTTCATAAGAGGCTCTTGAAAACATAAAATAAATGATGAAGCAAAGCAAAATTCCAACAGGAAAGGCAAGGTCAAGAGACACAAAAACTCCTTACCTCAGCATTTTTACTAAATACTTCTTCTATTGAATTTAGTTTAATGTTCTCAAACTTTTCTAGGGCTTTTATGCAAATTTTTGAAATATCTAAAAAAGGAATTTCTTTGTTTAGAAACTTAGCCACAGCTACTTCATTTGCAGCATTTAAAACAAGCCCTAAATCTTTATTTTGCAAAATCATATCTTTATATTCCCAGATAGCATATCTTTTACTTGAGATTTCCTCAAATTTTAATGCTCCAAGTTCAAGCAAATTAAGAGGCTCCAAGATAGGCATATTTATTTTTCCCAAAAGTGCGTAAGCTATGGGTAAGCACATATTTGCTCTTGCAAGGTGAGCTGTTGTACTTCCATCTAAAAAATTTATGAAAGCGTGAATTAAAGATTTTCTTTCAATCACAGCATTAATCTTTGAATTATCAAAAAGCCAAGAAGCCTCTAGTAATTCGAAAACTTTATTTACCATAGTTGCGCTATCAATAGTTATTTTTGAGCCCATCTTCCAAGAAGGGTGTTTTAGTGCATCTTCAACGCTAACATTGCTTAATTCCTTTAAATCTAAGTCCCTAAAAGCACCTCCACTAGCTGTTATGGTCATAGATGAGATTGCTTTATCTTGCAAAAGATACCAAAGTCCAAAATGCTCGCTGTCTATCGGAACTATTTTTTTTGTATCTAAAAATTTGCCTGCCACAACTAGGGATTCTTTGTTTGCGAGCGCTAGTTTTTTACCATTTTTTATAGCTTCCAAGCTAGGTTTTAACCCTAAAAATCCAACAAGAGCATTTACAACTAATTTTGATTTTGCTCTAGTGATAGCTTCTAAGATAGCTTCTTCTCCAAAAGTAACTTTAGAAAAATTTACCCTAGAAATATCCCTTTTATCTGCAATCACTACCATGCTTGGCTTAAATACTCTTATTTGCTCATTTAATAAATCGATATTTTTCCCAGCTACTAAAACCTCAACATTTAGTTTAAATTGTTTTGCCATTTTTAGAGTATTTACCCCTATTGAGCCTGTGCTTCCTAAAAGTATCAAACGAATGCTTTAAGTAAAACTAGCATAACAATACTAGCAAATAAGTATCCATCAAGTCTATCTAAGATACCCCCATGACCTGGCAAAATATCGCCGCTATCTTTGACTTTAGCTAATCTTTTTAAATAGCTTTCAAACAAATCTCCAAAAACTGAACTTAAGGCTACACAAAAAGAGATAAATAAAGAAGCGAAAACTCCAAGTCCATGGACACAAAAGAAAGCTCCTATAAAAGTAGCGATTATCAATCCTCCTGCTAGGCCTTCAAGAGTTTTATTTGGGCTCGTTTTGCAAAATTGTGTTTTTCCTATACTTTTTCCTACAAAATAAGCACCCGCGTCAGCACAAACTACAAGAACCAAAAGCCAAAGCAAGGTGCCTAAACCATATACTTCGTATAAAGATAACAAAAACAAATAAGGCACTAAAGGGTAAAGCAAGATTAAAAAAATCTTTGTATCTTTGGAATTTTTATAAGCTAGGATTGAAGCAGCTATTAAAATAGCAAGAAAAGAAAGTTCTTGTGGCTCAGGGTAAAAAAATGCCACTAGCCAAAAAGGGACTAAATAAAAATAAGGATTGAAATCTTTAAATTTATAAAGTCTCAAGGCCTCTTGTGTAGATATTAATAAAAGCACACCGAAAAAAATCCACATTATAAAAAATGAATTTATCCAAGCCAAGAATAGCACAAATACTAAAATACTGAGCCCCGTTTGAATCCTTGTTTTGCTCGAACTTATCAATTCTATCATATAAAAAATCCCTATTATTTTAATGTTTTTAAATACTATATTCTACAATTTTTTAGCTTAATTTGGCACTTTGGATTAAATTTATTTCTTTTTCTCTTAGTTAAAAGATATAAATTCTTTAATTTCGTTTTGCTTGGAATAAAAAATATATTTTAAACCCTTATAGGAAAATTCTAAATAATTTGCCTGAAGCCAAAGTCTAAAACTTCCACTTGTTTTTATTCTCTCCTCTTTACTAAGTGAATTTTCTAGATATTTAAGAGCGTATTTTTCTTCTATGCCATAAATTGGGTCTCCATAAATTTTATGCCCTATATAAGCTAAGTGCACTCTTAGCTGATGTTGCCTGCCTGTTAATAACTCTAACTCAACTAAGCTTAAATCTTTTTTCTTTGAATATTTTAAGGGCTTAACTTTTGTAAATGCATCTTTTACACCTTTTTTGCCTTCTTCATCCTCTTTGCCTTTTTTGTCTTTATCTTCTTCATAGACTTGCATTTTTAAGCCTATGTTTTTGCCCTCTTTTTTTAAAGGTTTTGATATTTCAAGAGCTTTTTTTAGCTCTCCATAAATCAAAGCTAAGTATTTTTTTTTATATTTTTTTTCTTCAAACATAATTTTTAAAGCTCGCTCATCAATTTTATTTTTAGAAACCAAAACAAGCCCAGAAGTCTCAGCATCAATTCTGTGGACTAGATTGGCATTATCTCCAAATAAATATCTAATTTCATCAAGCAAGGAATATTTTGTATGTTTTCCAACAGGATGAACCTTTACGCCACTTGGCTTATCAAAAACAGCAAAATATTGATTTTGAAATATTGGCTCTAAGCCCCTAGTTTCTCCTTCAAAAAGTGCTATATAGATTTTTTTTGTTTTTATAACACCATTTAGCTCAAAAGGTATATGAAATTCATCAAACACCCTTTTTCTTGCTAGTATTTTTTGAGAAAGTCTAGGATTGAAGCCTAAATCTTGAAGTAAGAAAAGTTGAATTTTTTTTTCTAAAATACCTTTAAATTCTTTAAGTACAAAAGGCATATTTCTCCTTGGGTTTTTCTAATAAATTTTACTAAATATTAATTTATCTCTATGTTTAAATGTGATATTATAGCAAATAATATGTAGAACAAAGCACTTAAATAAGGATTTTTTCTTATGGTACAAAGATATTCAAGAAAGCAAATGAGTTCAAAATGGAGCTTGCAAGCAAAATACCAAGCTTGGCTAGATGTTGAGTTGGCTGTCGTAAAATCTTGGAATGAATTAGGTTTAATTCCTGATGATGATGCAACAGAAATCTTAGAAAATGCTAGTTTTAATGTCGATGAAATCGATGAAATCGAACAAGTAACAAAGCACGATTTAATAGCATTTACAACAAGTGTTAGCAAAAGCTTAGGAGCTGAGTCAAGATGGTTTCACTATGGTTTAACAAGTAGTGATACTATTGACACAGCAGTTGCCTTGCAAATGCGAGATTCCCTAAAACTTATTATTCAAGATGTTAAGATTTTGATGGATTCTGTAAAGCTTAGAGCAAAAGAGCATGAAAATACTATTATGGTGGGGCGAAGCCATGGAATACATGGTGAGCCTATAACTTTTGGACTTGCACTTTGTGTTTGGTATGATGAGTTAAAAAGGCATAAAAAAAATCTAAGCCAAACCCTAAAAGTCATAGCAGTTGGTAAAATCTCAGGTGCTATGGGAAGTTTTGCTCACGCACCTTTGGAGCTTGAAGAAATAACTTGCAAAAATCTAGATTTAGACTTTGCTCTTGTTTCAAATCAAGTTATACAAAGAGATAGATATGCAAGATTGGCAAGTAGCCTTGCTCTTTTAGCTTCTAGCATTGAAAAATTTGCTGTGCAGATTAGGCATTGGCAAAGAACAGAAGTTTATGAGTGCGAAGAAAACTTTGAAAAAGGACAAAAAGGCAGTTCTGCTATGCCACATAAAAGAAATCCGATTTTAAGTGAAAATATCACAGGGCTTGCTAGAATGATTAGATCTTATTCGATTCCAGCTATGGAAAATGTAGCCCTTTGGCATGAAAGAGATATTTCGCATTCAAGTACTGAGCGTTTTTGGTTGCCTGATAGTTTTATAACAAGTGATTTTATGCTAAATCGTTTTAATGATTTAATAAGCAATCTTAAGGTATTTCCAAAAAATATGAAAAAAAATCTAAACTTAACTGGTGGACTTGTATTTTCTCAAAGAATATTGCTTGAGCTTCCCTTAAAAGGTTTTAGTAGAGAAGAGGCGTATAAAATAGTACAAAGAAATGCACTTAAAGTTTGGGAAAGCTTGCAAAACGGTGAACCTTGTGAAAATGTCAGAGGAGAGCCTTTGTATTTTCAGCATTTGTTAAATGATACGGAGCTTACTAAGGCTTTGAATAAGGAAGAATTAAAAGCTTGTTTTTCTTATGATTATTATAAAAAAAATATTCCTAAGATTTTTGCTAGAGTTTTTAAAGATGAAGAATAGCTCAAAAAAATAAAAGTGATAAAATAAAGATATAAATAAGGTATAAAAATGGCAATAATGATTAGCAAAAGAAACGGAAGACAAGAAGACTTAGATATAAACAAAATCCAAAAAAATACCATAGAGGCAACAAAAAATTTATTGGGAGTTAGCCAAAGTGAGCTTGAACTTGATGCACAAATAAAATTTATTGATGGTATGAGTTCTGAGCAGATTCAAGATGCTCTTATCAAAACTGCTGTTGAAAAAATAGATGTTGATGTGCCAAACTGGACTTTTGTGGCAGCAAGATTATTTCTATTTGACTTGTATCATAGAGTTGGTAGAGCTACAAAAGGCGTCAAAGGTGATGCGTATTGTCATTTAAAAACTTATATTAAAAATGGACAAGATGCGGGACGGCTTGTGCTAAATCTTAGTGATGGTTATGATTTAGATGATTTAAATAATTCTTTAGTTAAAGAAAGGGATTATTTATTTAATTACCTTGGTATCAAAACACTTTATGATAGATACCTAATCAAAAATTCAAAAAATGAGCCTATTGAATTGCCACAGCAAATGTTTATGGCAATAGCTATGTTTTTAGCGCAAAATGAAAAAGACAAACAAGAAAAGGCAAAAGAATTTTATAATGTGATTTCTAAATTTGAACTTATGCTAGCAACTCCAACACTATCAAATGCAAGAACAAATCGCCACCAACTTAGCTCTTGCTACATAGGAAGTAGCCCTGATAATATAGAAGGCATATTTGATGGATACAAAGAAATGGCACTATTATCTAAATTTGGCGGGGGCATAGGCTGGGATTGGAACCAAATAAGAGCACTTGGTGGAATGATTGATAATCACAAAAGTGCAGCTGGTGGAATAGTTCCTTTTCTAAAAATAACTAATGATATTGCCTTAGCTGTGGACCAATTAGGTACTAGAAAAGGTGCAATCGCTGTTTATATTGAGCCTTGGCATTTAGATGTAGAAGATTTTATAAACTTAAAGAAAAACTCTGGAGAAGAGCGAAGAAGAGCGCATGACTTGTTCCCTGCTCTTTGGATACCTGATTTATTTATGACTAGGGTTACGCAAGATGGGGCTTGGTGCTTGTTTGATCCTTATGACGTGCCTGATTTATCAAACCTACAAGGCAAAGAATTTGAAGCTAGATTTGTAGCTTACGAAAAAGATGAAAGTGTTTTCAAAAAAACAATCAAAGCAAAAGATTTATGGAAAAAAATCTTAACTTCATATTTTGAAAGTGGTTCTCCTTTTCTTTGCTTTAAAGATAATGCCAATAAGACAAACCCGAATCCTCACACAGGATTTATAAAAAGCTCAAATCTTTGTACAGAGATTTTTCAAAATACAAGTGCAAATCATTATAAAATAAGACTAGAATTTGATGATGGCTCAAGCCAAGCTTATGAAGAAGATGAGCTAGTTACACTAGATACTGGAGTTAAAAAGAAGGCAAAAAAAGTAAGTGCGCTTGATAGCATAAATAAAAAACAAGTATTTATCGTAGAAAAAGAGAAAATAGATGGACAAACTGCAGTTTGTAACTTAGCTTCAATAAATTTAAGCAAAATAAATACAAATGAAGATATACAAAGAGTAGTAAAAACAGGCATTAGAATGCTTGATAATGTAATTGAGCTTAACTTTTACCCTCTAAAAAAAGTAAAAGTTACGAACCTTGACACTAGAGCTATCGGGCTAGGCGTTATGGGAGAAGCTCAGATGCTAGCTGAGCAAGGGTTAATATGGGGAAGTAATGAACATTTTAAAAAGATTGATAAAATCATGGAAGCAGTGTCATATAACGCTATAAAAACATCTTGTGAACTCTCAATTGAAAAAGGTGCATATCCAAGCTTTAAAGGCTCAAATTGGAGCAAAGGAATTATGCCTTATGAACATAGCCCAAAAGCAGTTGACGCACTTGTTGAAAAAGATTTATTTGATTCAAACGCCTTTGATTGGCAAGAGCTAAAAACCAAGGTTAAAAAAGATGGTATGCGAAATGGCTATTTGATGGCTATCGCTCCAACTTCGAGCATTTCTATTTTAGTTGGTACCACTCAAGCTATTGAACCTGTGTATAAAAGAAAGTGGTTTGAAGAAAATCTATCAGGTTTTACTCCTGTGGTTGTGCCAAATCTAAATGCAGATAATTGGCAATTTTACACTCCAGCTTATGAAGTGGAACAAATGGATATTATAAAAGCAGCGGCAATTAGGCAAAAATGGATAGACCAAGGGCAAAGTACAAATATTTTTATGAGTCTTGATAGAGCTAGTGGAAAATATTTAAATGACTTGTATGTATTGGCTTGGAAGCTTGGCTTAAAATCAACTTATTATCTAAGAAGTCAATCGCCAGAAGCTAGTGAAGATGTAGCCGATAGAAGCTTGGAGTGCTTAGGTTGTCAATAAGATAAGGCAGAATATACAGATAAAACTTGGAAAAACTAAGAACTTAGCTTGAAGCTAGAACAAAAAAAGAAAGGAACATTATGGCAAGAAAATCAATATATAATCCAAATTCAAAAGAAAATTTAAACGATAGAAAAACTTTTGGGGGAGATCCTGATGGTATGATAAATTTTACTAGAGCAAAATATGAATGGGCGCTAAATCTTTGGGACACAATGGAAGCTAATACTTGGTTTCCACGAGAAGTGCAAATGACAGGAGATGCAAAAGATTATAAATATCTTACAAAAGCTGAAAAAAGAATGTATGATTTGGTGCTTTCACAACTTATTTTTATGGATTCTTTGCAAACAAATAATCTAATGGATAATATAAATCCTTTTATAACAGCGCCTGAAATTAATGCTATTTTATCAAGACAATCTTACGAAGAGGCAAACCATTCAAAGTCTTACGCAGTTATGGTTGAGTCAATTAGTGATAATACTGATGAAATTTATGATATGTGGAAAAATGATTTAGTTTTAAGAGAAAAAAATGACTATATCGCTAAAGTTTATGAAGACTTAGCTGGAAATATAAGTGATGAAAAGATTGTTTTAGCTATGTTTGCAAATCAAATCTTAGAGGGGCTTTATTTTTATGCTGGTTTTGCTGCTATGTATGCACTTGGGAAAAGTGGGAAAATGCTAGGTTCTTCACAAATGATTAGATTTATTCAAAGAGATGAAGTAACACATTTATATTTATTTCAACACCTAATTAATTCTACAAAAAAAGAGCGACCTGAACTATTCACTAAAGAACTTGAAGTAAAAGTTAGAGATATGTTTAAAAAGGCAGTTGATTTAGAAGCAAATTGGGGCTCTTATGTAACAGATGGGCAAATTTTAGGCTTTACTGAGGGAATCATTAGACAATATATAGAATATCTTGCCGATAGAAGACTTGAAGCTGTGGGTTATGAGCCTGAATACAATGTAAAAAACCCAATACCATGGGTAGATGGGTACTCTAGTTTTAATGACCAAAGAACAAACTTTTTTGAGGGTAATGTAGTGAATTATTCTAAAGGCTCTATTAATTTTGATGATTTTTAGGACTTTAGCAAATTGATTTTTAGCTTTGGAGATTTATTTCATTGGCTCCAAAACTAGAAAAACTAGAAAAACTAGAAAAACTAGAAAAACTAGAAAAACTAGAAAAACTAGAAAAACTAGAAAAACTAGAAAAACTAGAAAAACTAGAAAAACTAGAAAAACTAGAAAAACTAAGAATTAAAATTATTACTTAGAATACTTTTTCTTGAGTTTTTAAAATAGGGTAAAGCACAAATAGCTCAATAATAAACGCAGTTACCTCACGCAAATCAAAATATTCTAGAGCAAAACAATCTCAGCTTTGAAATTTTAATATCCGATTTTAGCTAAATACAAGCCATTTGGAGTAGCTAGCCTAAAATGGATTTTTTGCTTTTTTGCTAGTTGATTTTCTAAATCTTTAATATTTATTTTTCCTTCATTAAGAGCAAATAAAGAACCTACCATCAATCTTACTTGACTTCTTAAGTAAGAATTTGCTTTAAAAGAAAAAACATAAAAATCCTTATATTTGTAAAACCTAGCAAAGTAAATTTTTCTTATAAAATTTGTTTTTTCACTTCCTAACTTATGAAAATATTCAAAATCGTGCTCACCTATAAAAAGTTTGATTGCTTGCTTTATAAGCTTTTCATTAATATTTGGAAAATATGAAAAAAAATCACTCTCAAAAGCATTTAAGGGACAAGACTTAACCAAATATCTATAAGTTCTTGTTTTTGCGCTAAATCTAGCATGAAAATCTTTGGAGCATTTTTCTACCTTTGTTATTCTTATTGCTGGATTTAAAGAATGATTTAAGACTTTTTTTAAGACTTTTTCATCTGCTAAAACGATAGGAATATCAGCAGAAAATACTTGAGCTAAAGCGTGAACACCTTTATCAGTTCGCCCACTCATAAGAATATTTTCTTCAAACCCAAGCTTAGCAAAAACTTTTAAGATTTCATTTTCTATGGTTTTATCTTTTATTTGTCTTTGTGAGCCTTTAAATTTAGAGCCATTATAAGCAAGAGTGAATTTGAAAGTCATTTTAATTAATTTATCATTTTATAGATTATAAATATCTTAATAAATTGGTTTTACTTTTTTAATATACAAATAAATACTAGCAATAATCCAAGCAAGAGGCAAAACAATCAAGGCTTTAAAAGTGATGCTATTTGCTAAATAATTTGATAAAATATAAAATATAATTATGCTGATAATTGCGTAAGCAATACTTAGGTTTTTTTCATACCTAGGATTATAATAACCAAATGCTACTACTAGAAGCATAGAAAGTAAAGGAAAGAGTGAAATTAAGAAATTAAAAACAAATTTGCCTACATGATAATTTTGCTTAAAATTTCTTTTCCAATAAGTATAAGGATTGGAGAAAAAATCTTGACTACTACTCCCAAGACTATCGTTTATTATCATTTTTTGATAATTAATCTGATTGTATTCACTAGGCTTTAAGATAAAAGCTTTACCGTTGTATAAAACAAAGCTAAGTTTTCCATTATCATTTTTTAGCTTAGCATTTTTTGCCAAAATAAATTGTTCCAGATTTTTATTAACCTTGAATAATTTAATATTTTGAAAGCTATTACCATTTTTTTTATCTATATAAATAAACCAATTTCCAAATTTTTGTCCAAATTGTGAAGGTTTGATATTAAAATTTGCTTCTTTTTTCTTAAGATTTATAATATCATGTTTTAAAATAGAAAATTTTGGAATAAGTGCAAAAGAAATCACAAGTAAAATAAGCGTAACCATTATACTGATAGGCAAAAGTGCTTTTAAAATTTTTAGAGGATTTAAGCCAAAAGAAGTAAAAACGATTAGTTCATATTCATTTGAAAGCTTAGCTAAGGTAACTACTAAAGCTATAAAAAAAGTAATGGGCAAGGTGTAGAAAACTATATCAGGAATCATATAATAATACAAGGTTAACAATTCTAAAATACTCACACTTACAACTGCGGTCAAGGCTGCAATTTTAATCAAAGAAATCAAAGAAGTTATAAAAAATAATGATAAAAAAATAGGGAAAAAGCTTTGTGCTAATTGTAAATATAAATAATTTTTTAACCTCATCTAAAAACTCCAAAACCTGAAATGCCAAAAACATATTCACAAAAAATACCAAGAGCTAAAAAAGGCACAAAAGCAGTTTCTCTATTTTTTTTATAAAAACTATTTATAAAAGCAGGAATTAGTGCAAAAATTGCGGCTAGGAAAATAGCGCTTAATCCCGCTTTTAAAGAAAAAATCAATCCTATGCTAGTAACGATAGGGATGTCACCACTGCCTAGTGCTTCTTGATTTAAAAGTTCAGGATTTTTTAAAAATCTTGCTTTTATATTTTGTATATAAAAACTAAGAAAATAATTTATTAGATAAATCCCACCTGTAAATAAAAGCGCATTTTTTAAAGCATATAAAAAATTTGTAGGGATAAAAATAGCACTCACTAGGCAAAGAAATAAAAAAACTGAAGGAATAGCTTTGTACTTTAAATCAATAAAACTTAAAACTACAAGCAAGGAAAAATAAATCAAAACAGCTAGAAAATGCCAAGATAAAGCACTTTGTTTATATAAAAGTAGAAGTCCAAAAGCACAAAGTAGCTCAACAAAAAAATATTGCCAAGAAATGTGTTTTTTGCAATATCTACATTTTGCTCTTAAAAAGATAAAAGATAAAAGAGGAATATTTTCATAAAATTTTAGCTTATGCTTACAAAACGAACAATGCGAAGCGGGAGTAATTATAGATAAATTTTTAGGAACTCTTAGAATAACTAGGTTCAAAAAAGAGCCTAAAACTGCGCCTAAAATAAAAATATAGATATAAATATACACATTATCAGACAAGTCCAAATCTCCGTTTTCTTGAATGAAATTTTGCTAAGATATCAGCAAATTCACTTTGCTCAAAATCAGGCCACAAAGTTGTAGTAAAAAACATTTCGGCGTAAGCACATTGCCAAAGCAAAAAATTTGATAGCCTTAGCTCTCCACTTGTTCTAATCAATAAATCAACATCTCCAAACTCACTCGTATCAAGGTTTTTTTCAAGGTTTTTTTCGTTTAAGCTAAGTCCTTGCTTTAGGGTCTTTTTTGTAGCTCTTATAATTTCATCTTTTGAGCCATAATTTAGAGCTAGTATTTGAGTAAGCCCTGTGCAAGTTTTTGTTTGCTCAATATTAAGGGCTATTATATCTTGCAAGCTTGAAGAAAATTTACTCAAATCCCCTATAGTTTTAAACTTAATATTATTTTTCTTATAAACTTCAAGTTCACTTTTCAAATAATCTTCTAAAAGCTTCATCAGAAAATTAACCTCAAGTTTTGGTCTGCCCCAATTTTCTGTACTAAAAGCATAAAGAGTAAGATATTTTATGCCTATTTTTTGTGCGTATTTTGTAATCTCTCTTACGGTTTTAGCACCTTGCTCATGCCCCTTAGTTCGGCTAAATCCTCTTTGCTTTGCCCATCTGCCATTGCCATCCATTATGATAGCCACATGCTTTGGAATAGTTTTTTTTAAGGCTTCAAGCATTAGTAAATTCATTTTTAAGCAAATCAAGCAAATCCATACTCACGGCAAATTTATCTCCGCTAAGTTTGCTTTCTGTTTTTTTTGTTTTTTCACTTGTTTTTTCACTTGTTTTTTCATTTGTCTTTTCGTTTCTCTTTTCACTTCTCTTTGAAAAAAATTCTATTTCATTTTTTTCTCCACCAAAGGGATTTTTATGAGATATTATATTTAAACACACTCCATCAAGTTCTTTATTTTCAAGCATTGCTTTAGCACTAGCTTTTGCATTTTTCTCATCAAGCTCAGCCTTAAAACCTATAGAAAAAATATCATTTTTTAAATTAGCATTAGCATTAGTTTTAGAATTAGAAAGGCTTGCCAAAATATCTTCATTTTGCTTAAGCTCTAATTTCCAAGTATCTCCTAAAACTTCTTTTTTTATTTTGCCCTGCTGTGCAAACTTTGGTTTATAATCACTAATTGCTGCGAGCATAAATAAAAAGGGTTTTTTTTGTATTAATTCTTTGGCTTTATCATCTATAATATTCATTTCACTTAAGACGCCTTTTTTTGCCACTCTTAGACTATCTTGCAAAAATTGCTTCATTTCATCTGCGCTTTGTACTTGTATTTTGTGTATAGCACTTGGCAAGGTATCCATATTTTTTGTACTTATCAAGCAAACATTTGCACCTTTTAAATAAAGTGCTAAAGCTAAAGAATTTGCCATTTTTCCTGAGCTAAAATTGCTAATATAACGAACATCGTCAATCTTCTCTATGCTTCCACCACCGCTTAAAACTACATTTCTATTTTCCCAAAAATCTTGAGCTAAAAGTGCTCTGGCACTTGCATAAAAAATATCTTCCACCTTAGCTAAAGCACCAATTCCAAAATCCTTGCAAAGTAAATCTTTGGAAATTGACTTAATAATCTCATATTTACAAAGTTTTAGCATTTTTAAACTAGCTTGACTTATAGGATTTTCTAGCATTTTTGTATTTGCTGCTGGTGCTAAAATCTTTATGCCATCATATGCTAAGACAATTTGAGTCAATAAATTATCAGCCAAGCCATTGCTTAATTTATTTATAGTATTTGCAGTTGCTGGTGCTAGGACTAAAATATCAGCCCATTTTCCTATCGCTATATGGTTATTATCATTTGCCCAAGACTCAGTATCTTTATCTAGAACTTTGTTCCCGCAAAGGGCTTCAAAGCAAAGAGGCGTTATAAATCTTTTTGCATCTTCACTCATAACAACTCTTACATTTGCCTCTGCTTTTGTAAAAAGTCGAATAAGCTCTAAAGCTTTATAAATAGCTATTGAGCCTGTGACTGCGATTAGAATATTTTTAGATTTTAGCATTTTTATTTCTCAGTCTTTTTTGAGAAAAAATCATAAAAAAAGTCTTTTATATTTCTTTGTTTGGCTCTTGAAATTCCTAGTTCACCCTTTTTTAAATCTTTTGTGATGGTGCTTCCTGCTGCTATCAAGACATTATCAGCTATATTTATAGGAGCAACAACTTGTACGTCACTTCCTATAAAAACATTTTTGCCTATTTTAGTTTTGTGCTTTGTTTTTCCATCATAATTACAGCTTATAAACCCAGCACCTACGTTTGTGCCTTCTTTTATTTCACAATCTCCTAGATAAGATAGATGCCCAGCTTTTACACCTTCAAGCTTAGATTTTTTTGTTTCTACGAAGTTTCCAAGTTGAGAATTTATTATCTCACTTTTAGGGCGAACCCTTGCAAATGGACCGACTGAGCTATTTTTTATCAAGGAATCTTCTATTATTGAAGATGCTTTTATATGCGAAGATATTATTTTACTATTTCCTAAAAGACTAACTCCATTTTCGATAATACTCTCACCTTCGATTTTCACACCCTCAGATATAAAAATACTATCAGGTAAACGCATAAGCACACCTTGAAGCATAAATTCTTTTTTTATTCTATTTTGATGAATTTGCTCAGCACCTGCTAAATCGTATTTATTATTTACACCTTTAAAATTTTTTTCATTAACAAAAAAGCTTTTCACTTCAAGTTTGGCTCTCAAAGCCTTATGAACTAAATCTGTAATATAGTATTCTTTTTGGGCATTATTATTGTTAAGTTTATCTAGGTATTTTTCCAAAAAATCTTTAGCAAAAAGATAAACTCCAGCATTTGCTGTTTTGATTTTTAACTCTTCTTTGTTTGCATCTTTTTGCTCAACAATTTTTTTCACTTTTTTACAAGTATCTAAAACTACTCTTCCGTAGCCGTTTGCATCTTTTAAGTTTAGTAAAGACAAAATAAGTTTTGTATCTTTGCCTAGTAAAGCTGTAAATTTTTGCAATTCTTTAGCTTGAATAAGAGGCATATCTGCATTTAAAACTAAAATATTTTTACCTTTTAGCTCTAAGTTTTTTAGTGCGCCTCCAGTGCCGGGGTAATTGTCGCAGTCTTGAATATGGTATTTAATATCTGTAAAGTAGTTTTGCATACAAGCTTGTATCTCTTTGGCCTGATGATGCAAAATCACGGTTATATCGCAAGTTATTTTTTTGGCTTCTTTTATAGAAAAATACAGCATAGGCTTAGATGAAATCTCATGCAAAACTTTTGCCTTTTTTGACTTCATCCTTGTGCCTTGTCCTGCTGCTAAAATCACTATTGATAAATCTTTTTCCATGCACTCCACTTTTTTTATTTAATCTTTCATTATAGCAAATTATACATTAATAAGAAAAATAGCAACACGAAGAAGGTAAAAAGAAAAATCTAAAAACTAAATAGCTTTTTTATTTTTTTTGAAATATGGTTTTTTTGAAGTGGGTTTACTTGTTTTGTCTTTTTGGATACTTTCTTTTTGAGGGGATTTTTCTTTGATATTCTCTTCTTTAGATTTGTCTTTATACCTGCTTTTATTCTTATTATTATAACTATTATTGTTTTTGTATTTATCTTTTTCTTTGTATCGGTCTTTATTTTGCTCCTTACTTCTGCTTTTATTTGGAATAAAGGTTCTCTTTGGAATGTGAAATTTTCCTTCTTTTAGCATTTTTCCTATATAAGCGTTTAAAACTTCCCTTGCCTTAAGTGCTTTATCAATATCAGGAAATAATAAAGGCAATTTAAAAGCAAACCACAAATAAAGTGATATTTTTTTAACCTCATCTTCTAACAAAAGCAACTCTTTTGGTGAGATAGTTTTATGTTTTAAGCTAAGTTCAAAAGAATATTTAACCATTTTTTTCTTTATAAGAGCCTTTGTGTAATCTTCAAAAGCGAAAGAGAGGGTTTGTGATTTTAGATAAACAGGAGCATTTACAAGCAAATATTTATCATCTAAACTAAGAGATGCTTTTTTATCAATTATCTTAGAAACTTCTATCATTGAGCTTATATTTGTAGCCTTAAAAGGTCCGTTAAATTTCATATTTTTTGCGAAAAAACTCAAAATCGCAGAAATACTAGTATTGTTTAAAAATACAGCCAAAGATTGCACTTGCTCTATACTTGCTTTTACCCTAAAAGGTGCTTTTATTGTTTTTATAGGCTCATCCATACAAGTTTTTATATGGTTTAGAATTTTTTTATTAAGACCTGTGATATGCCCTGCTTCAAACATCCCAAAACGCCCTGCTCGTCCTGCGATTTGCACTACTTCATTTGCTTTTAAAAGTCTTTTTTCTTTACCATCGAATTTCTTTTCATCAGTAAAAATAATAGTCTCAATCGGTAAATTTAGCCCCATAGCAATAGCGTCAGTTGCAATCAAAATCTCACTTTTACCTTCTCTGAATCTTTTAGCTTCATGTCTTCTAACTTCAGGAGATAAGTTTCCATAAATTACAGAAATACTATATTTTTTTGATAATTTTGCTTTTAAGCTTAGTACTTGCGTTCTTGAAAAAGCTATAAGCGCGCTTTGTTTTTTTATATCTTCAAGTTTTACAGGATTGTCTAAAACTTCAAGGGGATTTTTTCTTTGAAATTTTGTAATCTCTAAAGTCTCATTTAAATAAATAGCGATTTTCTTGATAGCTTCTAGCGAATTGACACTTCCTGTCATGTATATTTCTTTAGCAGGAGTTCCGATAATTGCATTTACCCAAGACCAACCCCTATCAATATCATCAATCATTTGCACTTCATCAATAACAGCACAATCAAGTTCAAGATTAAAATCAAGCATCTCAATAGTTGAACAAATATGCGTTGCCTCATCATCGATAACTTGCTCTTCGCCCGTAACTAGCGAGGCTTTTATCCCATCTTCTCTAAGTTTTTCAAAGCCTTCTAGTGCTAGTAATCTAAGAGGAGCTAGATAAATCCCACAATCTGCACTTTTTAATTTTTGCATAGCTTGAAAAGTTTTTCCACTGTTTGTAGGCCCTACGTAAAAATATAATTTTCTATTTAAAGACCTTGCCAAAGGGTATAGCGACTTTAAATCACATTTTAATAAAGTTTGTAGTTTTTCCTGCCAAGCAGTTGCCATATTTCTCCGTTTTAATTTTTTAATAGATTTTATCATAAAATACTAGCTTTAAAACATTAAACAAATAAAATTCCTAGATTAAATAATATTTTAGGAACTAAGGAATAAAAAATGAAGTGCGAATATTTTGGATCTTGTGCATCTTGCACCTTGTATGATATGACTTATGATGAGCAATTTTTGCTTAAAACTTCAAAAGAAAAAGAGCGTTTTAAAGAGCAGTTTAAAGGCGAGTTTCAAAGCTTTTCAAGCAAAGAAGAAGCTTTTAGAGTAAGAGCTGAATTTAGGGTTTGGAGAAATTTTGAGAATGGCAAAAAGTTTGAAGATAAAGAAGGCGAAAACAAAAAAAACAAAGAAGGTGAAAAACCTAAGCTTGCAAATTTATCTTACGCTATGAGTGGATTTGATAAAGAAAAAGTTTTGATAAAGAGTTGCGAAATTGTAATAAAACCTATACAAATACTTATGCCTAAACTGCTTATTGAACTTCAAAAATATGAGGTTTTACACAAAAAACTTTTTGCTATTGAATTTCTAAGTTCTTTAGAAGGCGATATTTTAGTAACACTGATTTATCATAAAAAACTAGATTTTTCTTGGGAAGAAAAAGCAAAAGTCTTACAAAATTGTTTAGATATTAAAATACTTGGAAGAAGCAAAGGGCAAAGGCTTATCCTTAAAGATGATTTTATAAGACAAACTCTTGAAGTAGACAAAAAAACTTATAAATTTTTATATAAAGAAGGTGGCTTTATACAGCCAAATCAAGAAGTAAATAAAAAAATGCTAACTTGGGTTTTGAAAAATGCTAGTTTGAAAGGCGACTTATGTGAGCTTTATTGTGGAGCTGGAAATTTTACTATAATTTTAAGCAAGTATTTTAACAAAGTTTTAGCAAGTGAGATATCTAAAACTTCTATTAAAAATGCTAAGCAAAATTGCGAAGAAAATAATATAAAAAATATTGTTTTCTTACGAATGTCAAGTGAAGAATTTGTAGAGGCATTTTATAAAACTAGAGTTTTTAATAGATTAAAAAATATTGATTTAGAAACTTATAATTTTTCTACTATTTTTCTAGATCCCCCTAGAAGTGGGCTTGATGACGCAAGTAAAAAATTAGCCAAAGACTTTCGGCAAATTATTTATATTTCGTGCAACCCTGAAAGTTTATATGAAGATTTGGATTTTTTAAGTAAAAGTCATAAGATTATAGCATTTGGATTTTTTGACCAATTTGCCTACACGAAGCATTTAGAAAGTGGGGTAATTTTAAATAAAATCTAAGATAAAATATAACTAAAATAAATCTAAAATAAAAAATATTTTAGGTTTTGCATTTTCATGAAGTATTTGAGATTATCCCTAGATTATTTAAAAAAATAAATTTAGAATAAGAAATAATATTTTTAGGTTTTTTGCTGTAAAACCAAAGAAATGAAATCTAAATTAACTCTAATTTTGATTTAAATAAATTTTGATTTAATGCTAAATTTTTTAAATAAATACTTGCAATAAACTATATAAAAAAGCATAAAAGAAAAAAGTGTTTAAAAATACAAAGAAAAAAACTAAAAATCCCTTTAAAAGGCCAGAAGATAGCCTTTTTAAACCTAACTTAAGATAACTTTAGCTATCCTAAATAAATACTTATTTACTTAAGGACTATTATGGTAATTAACACAAATGTAGCAGCATTAAATGCGATTGAAAACGAAACTCTAGCTGGCAAAAGACTAACTCAATCTTTAGAAAAATTGTCTTCTGGTCTACAAATCAACAAAGCAAGTGATGACGCATCGGGTCTTGCAATTGCGGATAAACTTAGAACTCAGGCCTCAGGTATCTCTCAAGCAATCGCAAATGGTAACTCAGCAGTTGCATTAGTGCAAATTGCAGATAAAGCTATGGCTGAAGATTCTAATATTTTAGATACTGTAAAACGAAAATTAGTTCAAGCAGCGACAGCTACCACTTCAGGAACAGGTAGAGAAGCGATTGCTAAAGATGTTAGTAAGTTACTTCAACAATTAAATAATATTGCGGCACAAACAAACTACAATGGTATGTATCTTTTGCAATATTCAGCAGCTAATTCTACACAAGCAGCAGATACTTTGACTTTCCAAATGGGTGGGCTAGCAGCAAATACTATGAGTACAGTTTCAGGAGTTAGAGCAAATATTTCTGGACTTGGACTTACAACTTTGCTTACACTAACTGAAATTGGTGGTGCAACTCTTGGCTTATCTGCAACACACGCAAGAGATCAAATGATTATAGTCGATCATGCTTTATCAAAAATGAATGAATGGAGAGCTGATTTTGGTTCAACTCAAAATCAAGTTGAATCTGCGGTTAGAAATATGAATTCACAAGAAACAAATATTAAAGCTGCTGAGTCTGTTATTAGAGATGTTGATTATGCTGCAGAATCTGCTAAATTTTCTCAAGAAAGCATAATAGCTAAAGCTGGAACTTACGCGATTAGTCAATCAGCTCAAATTCAGAAAAATGTATTAAGATTATTACAATAATTTTTAGTTTGAGTTTTAATAAATGAAAAGTATAAGACTACATACTAAAACTACAAAACGGTAGGTTTAGTATGAATGAAATAAACGATAGCATACCTAAAAATATTATCAAAATTCAAAAAAAACTAGCTAGCTTTGAAAAAGGCTCTAGGAATTATGTAAAATATACAAAAATATTAAGAAAACATATAAAAAACCTTACTATGAAAAAAAGACTTCATTCAAATATCAAAACTATTGAAGAAGCTAAAAAAATATCTGGGTACTAAAACTCTCTCTTCTTTTTTTATTTTTAATTTTCTTCTTTCGTTTTTATTTTATCTCTGTTTTTTCTAGTGCTTTATTTTAAATAATCTATAAAAAACGGTTTTAGATTCTAAATATTTCTAAATATTTTAGTAAAAAATAAAAAACTACAATAATTCTTTTCTTTTTTCTAGTGCTTTATTTAAATTAATCTGTACAATAATGCCTATATTAAAAATATTTTAGATAAATAATAAAAAATTAAAAGCTTTTGTCGCTGACTTAAACTATAATTTAATTCAAATTAATTCAAAATTACTGCTATTTATTGCTAAATTTTTACTATTTCATAAAATTTTAGCTATCAAAAAACTCTTTTTATGATTAAAAACTCAAAATTTTCAAAAAATATTAGCTTTCAAAGCCCATGAAAACGCTAAAACACCTAAATTTACTAAACTTTTCTCAAAATTAGTTTATATTTAAGCTAAAATTTAGAATTGTAGTGTCATACTTTCATTAGTTATTTTATAGGGGTTGATTAACTCCGAAGATTTACGTCTATGCTTGTGGATAATTACAAGAATGTATCAAGGCTTCCTGTCGTCAGGATAAACTTTTTCATAATGGAAAGGATTTATTATGGTAATTAACACAAATGTAGCAGCATTAACTGCAATAGAACACGAAACAGAAACATCTAAAAAGCTAGGTCAATCTTTAGAGAAGCTATCTTCTGGTTTAGAAATCAACAAAGCAAGTGATGATGCGTCTGGTCTTGCAATTGCGGATAAACTTAGAACTCAAGCATCAGGTATAAAACAATCAATTGCGAATGGTAACTCAGCAGTTGCATTGATGCAAATCGCAGATAAAGCTATGGGTGAGCAGTCTACTATTTTAGATACTGTGAAACAAAAATTAATCCAAGCAGCAACAGCAACTACTTCAAAATCCGGTAGGGACGCGATAGCTAAAGATGTTGGTAAATTGCTTCAACAATTAAATAATATTGCGGCACAAACAAACTACAATGGAATGTATCTTTTACAATATTCGGCAACTAGTCAAACATCAGCAGATGCACTTACTTTTCAAATGGGTAACTTAGCAGCAAATACTATGAGTACAGTTACAGGTGTTCGAGCAAATATTGATGGCTTAGGATTAACTTCGCTTAAAACATATGCTGATGTTGGAAATGCAACTTTAGGTGGAATAGGTTTAAGTGCTACACATGCAAGAGCTGAAATGGCAAGTGTTGATAAATCTTTATCGAAAATGAATGCATGGAGAGCTGACTTTGGTTCAACTCAAAATCAACTTGAATCTGCAGTTAGAAATATGGATTCGCAAGAAACAAACCTAAAAGCAGCTGAGTCTGTCATTAGAGATGTTGATTACGCATCAGAAAGTGCTACATTTTCAGAAGAAAATATCATAGCAAAAGCGGGAACTTACGCCATAAGTCAGGCTAATGCCACACAAAAAAATGTATTAAGATTGCTTCAATAATAAAGCATCATAATAGTATTTAAAAAATTTAAGTAAATCCAATACAAGGAGAATAAATAAAAAGAAAGAAATGAGTTTTAGGTTTTTGTTCTAGATTTGATTCTAGATATTTGTTTTTGAGCATTTATTTCTGAACATTTGCCGTTGATAACCAAAAAAGTCAAACTTGAATACTGTATAGGTGCTGATTAGCTCCGAAGACTAAGAATCTATGCTTGGTAACACAAGAATGTATTCAGGTTCCTGGCATCAGGGTAAACTTTTTCATAATGGAAAGGATTTATTATGGTAATTAACACAAATGTTGCAGCTTTAACTGCGATAGAAAACGAAACACAAACTTCTAAAAAGCTAACTAGTTCTTTAGAGAAGTTATCTACTGGTCTAGAAATCAACAAAGCGAGCGATGATGCGTCTGGTCTTGCAATTGCTGATAAACTTAGAACTCAAGCATCAGGTATAAAACAATCAATTGCGAATGGAAATTCAGCAGTTGCATTGATGCAAATCGCGGATAAAGCTATGGGAGAACAGTCTAATATTTTAGATACTGTGAAACAAAAACTTATCCAAGCAGCAACAGCAACTACCTCAGAAGCAGGTAGAAGTGCAATAGCTAAAGATGTTCACAAATTGTTGGACCAAATAAACAACATTGCAAGTCAAACAAACTACAATGGTATGTATCTTTTACAAAAAGGTGCTGGAACAACAGGTACTGGAGCGACATCAGCTGATACACTAACTTTCCAAATGGGTAACCTTGCAAGTGATACCATGAGTACAGTTACAGGGGTTCAAGCAAATGTTGCAGGTTTAAAATTAAGTACCTTATCGAGTTCAACTAAAAGTGGGAATGCAACTTTAGGTGGAGCAGGTTTAAGTGCTACAAATGCAAGAGCTGAGATGGCAGTTGTTGATAATGCTTTGACACAAATGAATGCATGGAGAGCGGATTTTGGTTCAACTCAAAATCAACTTGAATCTGCAGTTAGAAATATGAGTTCGCAAGAAACAAACCTAAAAGCAGCTGAGTCTGTTATTAGAGATGTTGATTACGCATCAGAAAGTGCTACATTTTCGCAAGAAAATATTATAGCAAAAGCTGGTACTTACGCAATAAGTCAAGCTAATGCTACACAGCAAAATGTTTTAAGACTGCTACAATAGCTTTCTTTTTTATTTAGGCCAGTGCTCTAAGAAATTCTTAGAGCTCTTGGGCTTTTTTTATCTTATTATTTAAATCTATCTTTGAAATATTTTATTAATCTAGAAGTCTTGTTTTTCAATAGTTTTTATATAAAACTCTATTATATGGCAAAGTTGTCTAGACCATAAAACTACTACTTCATTTAAAATCTTTGAGTTAAATTTATTATCTTTTTGTAGAAAATAAAACCTTATATACCTTTGTATAATAAGATTATAACTTATGCAAATACTAGATAAGTATGAGTGACAAAGTGCCTTAAAAAGCATATCAATAAATTCTTTTTGTTTTATAAAAAATTCTTCTTCATCTTTAAAATCTTCATTTTCAAAAGTCCTTAAAAATTCTAATATCGGCTCTAAATTTACTAATTCTTTTTTAAAACTTTCTTTTTCTTTTTTATTTAGAGATTTTATAGAGATTCTAGTAAAAATATCTTTTAGTATAGTGTTGTAGTTTTTAGTAACTTTTTGTTTTGTATTTTCTGATTTTTCTAGCTTCTCTGTCTTATGAAGATTATCTAGTTTTAAATCTTTTATTTTAAGTGGGATAGTGCCTTCAATAAATGCACCTTGCTCATTAAGGTTATAAATCTTTGTTTGTTCTTGTCTAAAAATCTTAATCAAAGTTACATAAATTTTTAAAGAGATTTGAAATAGCCTTGTAGTTAGTACTTCATCTAAAAAGTTTCCTTTGATTTTTACAAGTTCATCTCTTAAAGAAAAAGTATCTTTTTTTTCTAAAGCATCTTTATCTTTTAGATTATGTTTTGTATCAGTATATCCGCTATCATGAGTTTGTCCTGTTTTTTGGTCTAGGGCTAAATCAGTTCCTAAAAGATAAATATTTTCAAATTTTAATAAAAGCAAAATTTGCATACTAACTTCACCGACACTTCGCCCTGAGACTTGAGTGTTATTTTCTAAGATTGAAGAAAAGGTTTCAAGAGCAAAGCAAAACTTATCGTTTTTAAATTCTTTAAAAATATTATTATCAGAATTACTTGAAATAAGTTTTATAGTATCTTTTATAGCACTTAAAGACTCTTTAAAATGATTGTCGAAAACAAAATTTTGTCCATCAAGGCTAGTTATGATATCTATTTTTATATTATTTTGTGTTAATTTTTTTATACTTGCTGCCATAGCTACGATAATAAATTTATCCTGATTTTTTTCTAGCCAAGCAATATTTTTACCCAAAGATGGCCCTGCTCCTGTGAGCAAAACAGGCTTTTGTTTTAGAGTATTTAACTCTTTTAATTTAGAGAAATTTATAAATCTTTGTTTTCCAAGTAAAGAAATATGCCTTTGAAATGTGTGATAAAGTTGGGCATTAAAGTTATAAAGATAGGGGTCATTATCCATAACATTATTTGTGATTTGTGAAAAAAGTCTATCAACATTATAATTTGTACTAATATATTTTAAAAAACAACATTCGCCTAAGTTATTTATCGTAAACCTTGAAAATCCTTCATAAAAATCAGCTTCATCTTCCATAATAGAAAATACTACACTTTTGCCATCTCTTGCAAAAAGCGAATAATCACAAACGAAGCAAGATAATCTAAAAATCTCTAAATTATCTTCACAAACAAAAAAATCTCTTGCTTTTATATGAGCTAGGATTTTAGGTATATGCCTTCCTAAAAGTGTCCCTATAAAAATAAACTTATCGACTTTTTTGATTTTTTGCTCTTTATCTGTTAAATTGCATTTTAGTATTTTAGTAAATTGTTTTATAGTACCTACTAATCTAGAATTATCGAGGATAAACATATTATCAAAATCTTCTGCGCTTAAATCTACATTATTTTGTTCATAATAATAAGGGTTTATTAAGCCTATGGTATTATCTAGATTAAATTTTGTTTTTACTATAAGTCTAGAATTAAAAGACTTTGGTTTTTTGTTATAAATATATTTTTTTGTTTTATTATCTAAGATATCAAAATCATTTTCTTTGTCTAAAAGTTCTAGTGCAAACCTTTCTTTGTAAGAGCCTTGCCCTATTTCGTTTGAAAGATAACCTATTCGCTCAAAAAGTCTTTTATCATAAGTCTCAAAAAATTTTAGGTTTCCTAAAAAACAAGTTAAAAGTGCACTATTTAAATTTTCTTCTTTTGTCATTTTATTCCTTAAAATCTTTTATTTAAAAATAAATATTTTTGGGCAAAATATCCTTTTAGGCTAACTATAAAATATGGATTTTTTACATCAAGAGTGGCAGAATCGGCTCTATAAGTTTGAACCTTAGTGGTGTCAGCTTCATATTCTTTTGCTGTATTCAAATAGTCTTTTGGAATTTGGAAGTCTTGATTATGGTTTGCTGATAACTCTGCTACGATATAAGTATGATTTTTTTTTAGAAAATTTTTCATCTTTTCCCTATATTCTAGGACTTATAGTCTTATTTTGTTATAATTATGCCCTAAAATAAATAAAACGGAGTTTATTATGCTAGTACCAAAAAAAAATGCAAAATCTTTTGGAGCAGTTCATGTAGATAATTATCTAGGATTTATAGGATTTTGTAAAAGTGCGAAATCAAGCGAAATAGAGGAAGTTGATGTTTATCTTGATAATAAGAAATTTAAAACTATTAAGGCTAACGAAAAGATAGATAAAATAATAAAACTTTATGATTTAGAAGATGATGAACTTAGCTCTTGCTTTTCTTTTGACTTAGACTTAAAATACTTTGATAAAACTCATACTCTAAAATTTAAATGCAAAGATGAGGAACTAACAAATTCTCCCATCAAAACTATAAATAAAAAGCATGAGAATTTTAAAAAATTTAAGAAATTTTATAATGAAAATAAATAGTCCAAATTTTCATAATTTAGGGCTTGATAATATTTGATATTTTACTCTGCTTTTTAATTAAAAAAAGAACTTCAGTTCCCTCCTCTAGCTGGGATTATCGCTATACATTTAGGCATTTCTTTGATTCTTTTGTAAAATATCTAAGATAGTTTTTACTATATATTTTTGCTCTTCTACACTTAGTTTTGTGTACATTGGCAAAGAAAAAGCTTGACTATTATACATGTCCATTGTTGGAGTTTTTTCCTTTCCATAATCTTCGCCTAAGTCTAGCTCTTTATAATATTTTTGTTTATTTATAGGATTATAGTGAACTTGCGTGCCTATGTTTTTAGCTCTTAAAAGCAATAAAAGCTCCTCTTTTTTTATGTTAAATTTTCTAAAATCCACTCTTACTACAAATAAATGATAAGATGAATTTGGTGTATATTTATATATTGGCTTAACACAAGTATTTAAAAAAAGTTCGTTGTATAATTTTGCTAATAATCTTCTTTTTTCTAAAAAAGTTTCAATTTTTTTTAATTGGCTTAATCCCAAAGCACAAGAAATATCACTAAGCCTATAATTAAATCCAAGATAAAGCATATCATAAGTCCAAAAGGTTTCGCTTTTAGCTGGGCTTATGCCGTGACTTCTTAAAAGCTTCATTTTTTCATAAAGCTTTTTTGAATTTGTGGTAATAGCCCCACCCTCGCCTGTGGTTATATGCTTTACGGGATGAAAAGAAAAAATACTACATTCACTATTTTTGCAAGAACCTGCTTTTGTGCCTTTGAAACTTGCGCCCAAAGAATGTGCGCAGTCTTCTAAGATTTTGATATTATATTTTTCTTTTAGGTATTTTAGTTTTTCTTGATTTAGAGAGTTTCCACTAAAATGTACTCCAAAAAGGGCTTTTATATTTTTATTTTTTTTAAGTTCTGTTTCGCATAAAGTGAGATTTATATTTCCATCTTCACAAATATCTACAAATTTAGGTTTTGCTCTTGCATAAAGCACGGCATTGCTTGTGCTCACGAATGAATTTGGTGTTGTTAAAACTTCATCATTTTGATTTAAAAGTGCCAAGGCACAAAGATGAAGTGCGGCAGTTCCTGAGCTTACAACAAGACAATATTTTGCACCACAATATCCGCTCAAGGCATCTTCAAAAGCTTGTACTTTTTCTCCACCTGTTAAAAACGCAGAGCGTAGTACCTCGCAAACACTAGATATATCATCTTCATCAATATCTTGTTTTGCGTATGGTATAAAGTTCATATTTAAGCCTTATCTACAATAAATCTAATAATTCTTTTTCTTTTAAGAAATGCGTATTTGTGCCTGAACTATACTCAAAATCTTGAACTACTTTTTTGCCAATTTCACCTAGATTATTTTTGCTATAATCTTTTTTTGCACTAAAAACGATAGAAGGCTTAATAAGATAATAATTTTCAAAATCTAAAGTAAGATGAGAATCCCCAGCTGGGCACATAATTTCATGAAGTTTCTCCCCTGCTCTTATACCTATGATTTCATGGGGTAACTTTGGAGCTAGTGCGTGGGCCAAATCTGTTATTCTCATAGATGGGATTTTGGGTATGAAAATCTCTCCGCCTTGCATCAAAGCAAAATTTTTAATAACAAATTCAACTCCTTGATTGAGAGTGATTAAAAACCTTGTCATTTGTGTATCTGTAATAGGCAAGCTTTTTGCGCCATTTTTTATAAGTTTTTGAAAATAAGGGATGACTGAACCTCGTGAGCATATTACGTTACCATATCTAACTACAGAAAATGCGATTTTTTTATCGCCTACTAGATTATTTGCTGCTACAAAAAGCTTATCTGAGGCTAATTTTGTAGCTCCGTAAAGATTTAAAGGGCTTGCTGCTTTGTCTGTTGATAATGCTATTATTTTAGATACTTGATTTTCCAAACAAGCATCGATAACATTTTGAGCTCCTAAAATATTTGTTTTTATGCACTCCATAGGATTATATTCTGCTATTGGAACATGCTTAAGAGCTGCTGCGTGAATTACAAAATCTACTCCTTGCATAGCTTTTCTAAGCCTGTCTAAATCTCTGACATCGCCTATAAAAAAACGCATTACTTTAGAATTTTTTGAAAATTCTTGCGCCATTTCGTATTGTTTTAGTTCATCACGACTATAAATAATCAGTTTATTTGGTTTAAATCTTTCTAAAATAGTTTTTGCAAACTTTTTGCCAAAACTACCAGTTCCGCCTGTGATTAAAATATTTTTATTAGAAAACATCCTAAACCCTTCAATGTTTTTCTTATTATACCTTATATATACAAAAAGTATAAAAGCCAAATGCTAAAAAACTCCTATGGGATTTATGAATCCATAACCCTACTGAGAGCTAGCATCTGAAGAATTTTTGTAGCTCTTTGTTTCCAAGTAAAATTTTTCTCGGCTAAGTGCTTTGCTCTTTTGGAAATTTCATAAAGTTCTTTTGGATTATTTAAAATATCTTTAAGTCCTAAAATATCTTTTTCAAGTCCTTTTTGCGAATAATACAAAATCTCTTTTTTATCCTTAAAATTTCCTTGCAAATAAGGATTTGAATCTGTGAACACTACTGCATTATGAAGCATAGCTGTGAAAATTCGTTCATGCCCACCTCTTGTAAAGTTTGGATTAATATTTAAGACAATTTTAGCTCTTTTAACAAGGGCTAGAACTTCTTTAATATCTTTTTCTCCTATATAATCAACATTAGTATATTCTTTGGCTAAATCTTCCCAGCCTTTTCCACAAAGTACAATTTTTAGTCCGCTTTGAAATATTTTTTTTATAATTTTATCTCTTTTTGACCCTCTAAAATAACTAGATGTCAAAGCTAAAATATTTGCCGTTTGGGGTTTTGAAATTTGCGAAAATGATATTTTTTCTTTTTTAAAAATTTTTTCGAAAGCTTCATGAACACAAAGATTCTCATCTTCTTCTAAAAGTTTTATAGTATCGTCAAATAAATAATTAGGAAAATTAGGCACCCCCTCCCATGGAATTTTTTGACTTAAATTTGTAACGGATATAAAGATATCAATATCTTTAATTTTTTTATAATTTTCAAAACTGAGTACCTTATCTTCATTTACATCTTCTATGTTTTCTATCCCAGCATGTGGTAAGAAAAAATTAATTTTATGAGAAAAAGGGAAAGTTTGTTCTACATAATCTACATGTTTTTTATCTACAAAAGATACTAAATATTTTTTAATAGGTTCAGCTAGCCTTAAACTATGAGCACAAGGATCATCGACAAAAATCCCTAGAAAATAAATATTAAAAACATCATAGGCTGAGCGATTATCAATCTTTAACTCACAACCTATACCATTAAATCCTATGACTAAATCTAAGCTTTTTTCTCTTAAAAGTTTAGTAAATATTACGACATCATTCTCCTTAGAGTTGTCAATATTGTATACTTTAATGTCCAAGCTTTTCAAAAGCTAGCTTTAGTTCCTTGGCAAAACAATCTACAACACCATACTGAAAGATTCCCTCATAAATTGCTATATTCATTTTATATTTCCTTTATTATTTAGATTATTCTAGCACAAAAATAAAAAAATATAATTTAATCACTACAAATAATTAAAAAACATTACAAAATGTAATAAATTGCCAAAGTTTAGAAAATCTTGGCTAGAATACTTAAATAAATAGCAAGAAAAATCATTATTAGGAAAATATTATGGATGATAATCAACAAAAATCTTTAGATTTAGCAATCAAACAATTAGACAAGGCCTTTGGAAAGGGAACACTGGTTCGACTAGGTGATAAAGAAATAACGCCTATTGAATCTATAAGTATGGGTTCACTTGGACTTGATTTAGCTCTTGGTGTTGGCGGTATTCCAAGAGGTAGAGTAACTGAGATTTATGGACCTGAAAGTTCTGGAAAAACTACACTTACCTTACATGCAATAGCTGAAGCGCAAAAAGCTGGTGGAGTTTGTGCTTTTATTGACGCTGAACATGCCCTTGATACAGTTTATGCAAAAAACTTAGGCGTTGATGTTGATAATCTTTTGGTATCTCAACCTGATTATGGAGAACAAGCTTTGGAGATTTTAGAAACTCTTATTAGAAGTGGGGCTGTAAATTTGATAGTTATTGATTCAGTAGCTGCACTTACACCAAAAGTTGAGATTGATGGTGATATGGATGATATGCAAGTAGGAGTTCAAGCAAGACTTATGTCAAAAGCACTTAGAAAAATCACAGGAATTTTGCACAAAATGAACTGTACGGTCATCTTTATAAATCAAATTAGAATGAAAATAGGAATGACAGGATATGGAAGTCCTGAAACTACCACAGGTGGAAACGCTTTAAAATTTTATTCTTCTGTTAGGCTAGATATTAGAAGAATTGCTACGCTAAAACAAGCTGAGCAAAGTATTGGAAATAGAGTCAAAGTAAAAGTAGTTAAAAACAAAGTTGCACCTCCGTTTAAATTAGCTGAATTTGATATTATGTTTGGAGAGGGAATCTCTAAAATGGGTGAACTTGTAGATTATGGCGTTAAACTTGATATTGTTGACAAGGCGGGAGCTTGGTTTTCTTATAAAGATAGCAAAATAGGACAAGGTAGGGAAAATTCTAAAATATTTTTAAAAGAAAATCCTGAAATAGCAAAAGAAATTGAAGAAAAAATTAAAAATTCTATGGGCTTTGAGGCAAAAGAAGATGATAAACTTGAAGACTAGACAAGAATAAATAAATACTAAGAAGACTAACTAAAGCTAGAGCAAAGAGATTTTTGCTTTAGCCTTGCTGTAAAAGATTTTAAAGATTTTAAAGTTTTTCGGAAAATCTTAGAAACCTCAAAAAGCTCTAAATGTATCAAATACTTACTAATGATAAAAGCCTAAATTAAATAAGAAAACAATATAAAATTTTATTTTGTATTTGGATTTGAATTTTCTGATTAAAAAATAGGGATATATTTTAACATTTAAGCAGATTTCTCTTATAATATAAGTAATTTAAAGAAGTTTAACTAAGAGGATACAAAATTGGTTTATATTGATGATATTTATGCAAATGAAGTGCTCGATAGCAGAGGTAATCCAACTGTAAAAGCCACTGTTGTTTTAAGTGATGGAACAGTCCAGTCTGCAATAGTTCCAAGTGGAGCAAGCACAGGGCGAAAAGAAGCAGTTGAACTTAGAGATTTTGACAAAAGATTTTTAGGTAAAGGCGTTTTAAAAGCTGTTGAAAATGTCAATTCTATAATTTGTGATGAACTTATGGGGCTTAGTCCTTTTAACCAAACTGAGCTTGATGGTATTTTAAAAGAGCTTGATGGCACAGGAAATTATTCAAACCTTGGAGCAAATGCAGTTTTGGGTGTGTCAATGGCGCTTGCTAGAGCGGGAGCAAAGTCACTAGAAATTCCACTTTATAGATATCTAGGTGGAATAAATGCCCTTACTTTGCCTGTTCCTATGTTTAATGTAATAAATGGTGGAGAACATGCAAATAACAATGTAGATTTTCAAGAATATATGATTATGCCTGTTGGGTTTGATAAATATAGTGAAGCACTTAGAGCAGTTTGTGAGGTTTACCAAAGACTAAAAATTTTATTAAATGAACTAGGACACAGCACAGCTGTTGGAGATGAAGGAGGCTTCGCTCCTGATTTAAAATCAAATGAAGAACCTTTGGAGTTAATTTCTAAAGCTGTTAGAAAAGCTGGATACAAAATGGGTGATGATATAGTTTTAGCCCTTGATATTGCGGCATCTGAGCTTGTAAATAAGCAAGGTAAATACGTATTAAAATCACAAAATACAGAACTAAGTTCAGATGAACTTATTGATTATTATGAAGAAATATGTAAAAAATATCCTATAATTTCTATAGAAGATGGCTTAGGTGAAGATGATTGGGATGGCTGGAAAGAGCTTAACAAAAGATTAGGGGATAAAATCCAATTAGTCGGAGATGATATTTTTGTAACAAATGAAAGTATCTTAACTGAGGGAATTTATCAAGAGATTGGAAATGCTATTTTGATAAAGCCAAATCAAATAGGCACAGTTACTCAAACAATGCAAACTATAAGACTTGCACAAAGAAATTCTTATAAATGCATAATGAGTCACAGAAGTGGAGAAAGCGAAGATACTTTTATAGCAGATTTTGCGGTTGCACTAAATTGTGGGCAAATAAAAACAGGGGCAACAAGTAGGTCTGAGCGAAATGCGAAATATAATCGTTTGCTTGAGATTGAGGATGAAATAGAATTTTGCGATTTCTTAGGAAGAAAATTATTTCCTTAAAATAATATTTTGGTAACTTATTTGAAACTATCAACTTTTATTGTACTTTGTAAAACTAGGAAAAAATTTGTCTTGCTTGTATGTGCTTGTATTTTTTGTACGGTATTTCTTGCAAGTCATTTTGCTTCTTTGCTTTTTGGAATAAATTCTTTAGAAGTTTATAAAGAGTTAAAAACAAAAAAACAAAATATGAAAGTTGATATTTTTATCTTGCAACATGATAATGCGAAATTGCAAAAAGAATATTTTGAATTAAAAAACTTGGAGCCAGAACAATGAGAATTTTATTTATATTAGTACTTTTTATTTCTCTTAGTCTTGGAAGAGAAAATCCTTTTATAAAAACAAAATCTTATGAAAATAAAATAAATGCGAATATCCAAAAAAAGATAAACCAAGTAAAACAAAAAGCAAAAGAAGAGCGAGCTATACAAAAAGCCAAATTAGAGGCGAGAAGAGCAAAAAAAGAGAGATACATACAAAAAGCAAGAAGATTAGTAGCTAAACGAAAAGCAGAAGCCTTGCGAATACAAGAAGCCCGAAGAAAAGCGTTAGAGAAAGCAAAGTTGGAATTTCAAGCAAGAGAAAGCGTAAAACGAGAAGCTAGAAATCTAGAAGCTAGGCATGAAGAGGCAAAAAGAGAGAAAATAGCAATAAGAAAAGCTAAACAAAAAGCTAGACGAGAAGAAATCAGACGAAAAAAAGCAAGAGAAGTTAGAGAAGCTAAGCTAGAAGAAATCAGGCAAAGAAAAGCAAGAGAAGTTAGACGAGAAGAAATCAGACAAGAAAAAGAGGAAAAAGCTGAAGAAGATAAAAAGCAAAAAGATAAAGAAAGTCTAAATCCACAAGAAAAGCAAGAAAATGAAGTAGCAAATATAGTAAAAAATGAAGAAAATGAACATCATCAAGCAGAAGAAGCAAAAAATGATGGAGAAGCACAAGTTAAAAATCAAGGTGAAATATCTCCAAGTGTTAAAATTTCGTTTGAAAAAGTTGGTGCATTTAGTCCAAGAGGAATAAATGAACTGCCTATTGGCTCTTATAAATTATTGCCCAAGCTTAATATTAGTTTTACTAATAATACTTTTTTTATTTACACAAAATATAAGGTATATAAAAAATTTGTTTTAAAAAGAGAAAGAAAAATTGTATTTGATTTTAAAGCGCATGTTAATTTTTATACTAGAAGAAATGTCTTAAACTCAGAAAATTTCAAACACCTAACTATTGGTAGTCATAAAGGTGGAAAATATTTAAGAGTTGTTATAAATGTATCAAAAAATCCAAATTCTTTTAATATAGGATATAGTGATAAGGGTGTAATTATAGAAAAGTAATTTTAGCCTTTCTTGTGTCTTATAATTTATACTAAAATAGTTTTGAAAATATGAAATCTTTATTTATTTTTCTTTATATAAAAAGTCAAAACCTTTAATCAAGGCCATGCAAATCAATACTTCTAAAATACTAGCTTGGATAAAAGCATAATAATAAAATGATGAAATACTTTTATTTTGAAAAGCTAGAGTGGCTATTGCGATTAGAAGGCTAAGAGGCATAGCGTGAGAAAGTCCCAAAAGAAAAAAGTTTTTCTTAAGCTCTTTTAAAAAGATTAAAGATGCAATAAGTCTTATAAAAATCATAGCAAAACAAATGTAAAGTGAAGATAAAAAAAGATTTTCTTGAAAAATAGATGATAAATCAAAAGAAGAACCAACAGAGATAAAAAATATAGGGACTAACCACCCAAAGCCAAAATGTTCTAGTTTTGCTGGTAACCTTGAGTTGTGTTCAAAAAAAGTTGATATAAAGCTACCAGCTACGAAGGCACCCAAAGCAAGCTCTAGTCCAAGATAAATCATGACACTTATTAAAATAAAAAATATTGCCATAGAAAGTCTTATGTCTTGTTCATTCACATCATCATGGGGCATTAAATAAGTTTTTATCTTTGGATACCACCAAATAAGACTATGAAAAAATTTGTAAAAAATTGCCATAATAAGTATGAAAAGGACAAAGAAAAAAAGTGTATAAAATAAAGAAAAAGAAAATCCAAATTTAAACCAAGCACTAATTGCGGTTAAAGTAATTATCGATACAATCTCACCTAAAAGACCTACGGTAATTCCTAGCTTTATCCATTCTTTTTCACCAAATTCTTTTTTTAAGCTTGCCAATAATCCTACAGAGATTAAAGGTAAAACCACAATAAAAATCTTCGCCAAAGAAAAATAAAAAGTTACAAAAACAGAGCAAGCATATAAAATAACTATGTAAAGTAAGGCTTTTTTTATAAGAGTTTTTGGAATTGTTAGGATTTGTTTTAAGTCAAGTTCAAGCCCAGCCAAAAACATAAGATATAAAAATCCCAATTCAGCGACAAGCTCAAAAACTTTATTGTGATAAAGCACTCCTAGCAAAGAAAGAGCGGAACCGAGTATTATCTCGATAGTAACACTTGGTAATTTAACAAGTCTTGAGACTAAAGGGGATATGAAAATAATAAATGATATAGATATTATCATTAGTATTTCATGTGACATTTTCTTAAATCCTAATTAAAATTGAAATTGCAATCAACTATTACAATTAACTATCGCAAGTTTGTGCTATTTCGTGTCCTGCATCCAAAATATTAGCAATATCTTGCTTAGCGCTTGCCCCTTTTGTAGTAAGGTAATCACCTATTACGATAGCGTTTGCACCATATTTAAAAATGTCCATAGCCTTTGTGTTAAACATAAGTTCTCTACCACCTGCAATCATAATCTTATGCGCTTTTGGAATCATTTTTTTTGCTAATTTTATTATCTCAAAAGCTTCATCTTGACTAAGAGGATTTGTTTTTAAAGGCAAGGCAGGATTTGGGTGGTAAAAATTTAAAGGTACATTCATAGGCTCTAAACTGCTAAGAGTTTTGAATAAAGATATTCTATCATAAATACTTTCTCCTAGCCCAAATATCCCTCCGCAAACTAACCCAAGCCCAGCCTCTTTGACATTCAAACAGGTTTTTAATCGTTCTTCCCAAGAATGAGTTGTACAAATTTTTGGATAGAATTCTTTTGATGTTTCAAGATTGTGGTTATAATTGTCAACTCCTGATTTTTTGAGTTCAAGTAAATCTTCTTTACTTGCTATTCCGTTGCAGGCTATTATTTTTAAATCAAGTTTTAATTTTTTAATCTCACTTGCTGCACGGCAAACAAAATCTAAGCGTTTAGGATTTAGTCCTTTTCCTGAACTCACAAGACAAAATCCAATAGCTTTGTTTTCTTTTGCTCTTTTTGCTTCTTCTAAAATAGTGCTAATTTCTTTTTTTGTATACTTTTCTATATCTGCTTGGTATTTAGCACTTTGAGCACAATATGAACAATCTTCACCGCAAGCTCCACTTTGGATATTTGAAATAGCGCATAAATATATTTTTGACATCTTATTTATCCTTTGGTGGTGTTTTTTTAGTGGTGGCTTTAGTAGCAGTTTTTGTAGTTTTTTTGACAGGTTTTTTGACGGGTTTTTTGGCTGTCGTTTTCGCAGTTTTTGTCGCTGTGCTTGTTTTTTTAGCTGGACTTTTCTTAGCTGCAATTTTTTTTGTAGCAGTTTTTGTAGCAGTTTTTATAATTTTCTTGGCTGTTGCTTTAGATGCTTTTTTAGGAAATTTCTTTTCTAAGTTTTCTATAATCTCCAAGCATTGCTCAAGTTCTAAATCTTTTGCTTCCATTCCTTTTGGAATTTTATAATTTTTTCGCCCTTTTTTTATATAAGCTCCATATCTTCCAATCAAAACTTGAATTTTTTCTTTTTCAAAAACTTTAATAGTCGCTTTTGCCTTTTCTTCATCCATGAACTGTATAATCTCCAAAGCTCTTGGAAGCTCTATTGTATAAGGATCATCTTCTTTTAGCGAATAATAGGTAGTTTTTACTTGTAAATAAGGTCCAAAACGCCCAATATTTGCCTTGATATCTTCATTTTTTTCATTTAACCCTACCACTCTTGGCAAGGCAAAAAGTCCTAAGGCTTCTTCTAAAGTTATAGTGTCGATATTTTTATCTTTTGGAATTGCCGCAAAAGCAGGCTTATCTTCATCATCTTTTGTACCATTTTGCACAAAAGGGCCAAAACGCCCAATTCTTGCACTTACTTCTTTTTTGCTTTTTGGATCAGTTCCTAAAACTCTAATCTGCAAATAATCACTTTTATTTACAGTTTTTTCTTTTTCTATAATATTTTCTTTAAAATCTCCGTAAAAGCCTCGCATTACTTCTTGCCAAGATATTTTGCCTTCTGCGATTTTATCAAAATCTTCTTCTATTTTTGCAGTAAATCCAAGGTCTACAATATCAGGAAAATGGTCTTGCAAAAATGAATTAACGATTACGCCTGTTGGAGTTGGAACAAGTTTTTTATCCTCAGTTTTTACTACATATTCTCTAGCTTGAATAGTTGATATGGTAGGTGCGTAAGTTGAAGGTCTTCCAATACCCTCAGCTTCAAGTTTTTTAACCAAACTAGCTTCAGTGTATTTTGCAGGTGGCTTAGTAAAATTTTGCTCTAATTTTAAGTCCTCTAAATCAAGCTTAAGCCCTAGTTTTAAATCAGGCAAAAACTTTTGACTAGCTTCTAAAAATTCCTCTGGATTTTCATTTTCTGACGCGTATGCTTTTATAAAACCTGCAAAAATAATTTTTTGCCCCTTTGCAACAAACTCTAATTCTTTTTTCTCTCCAGCTTGTATCTTGTATGTTGTATTCGCCATTTTAGCATCTGCCATTTGAGTGGCTATTGTTCTTTTCCAAATTAGGGCGTAAAGTCTGTATTGATTATTGTCTAAATATGCTCTAATCGCTGATGGTCTTAGACTCATTTGTACAGGTCTTATAGCCTCATGCGCTTCTTGTGCACCTTTTGATTTTGACTTGTAAACTCTTGGACTTTTTAAGCAATATTCATCTCCAAAATCACTTTTTACTAAGTTATTAGCATCATTTATTGCTAAAGTTGAAAGATTTAGTGAGTCTGTTCTCATATAAGTTATTAGCCCACCTGTATGGTTTGGAATATTTGAAATATTTCCTTCATATAATTGCTGAGCTAAAACCATAGTTTGCTTGACTGAGAAACCAAGCTTTGAACTTGCATCTTGTTGCAGTGTTGAAGTGGTAAATGGAGGTGGGGGAGTTTTTTTGCTATCTTTTTGCTCAATTTTTTCTAAAACAAACTCGCCTTTATGCGCTGAACTTTCAATGTTTTTAGCTTCTTCTTCATTTTTTATTTTAAAAGTTTTAGCAAATATTTTAGCTAATTCAGTTTGTAAAATCTCTTTATCTTTTAATAAAAAATCTGCTTTAATCTTCCAAAACTCTTCAGGTATAAAAGCGTCAATCTCTTTTTGTCTATCTACAATAATTCTAACAGCAACACTTTGAACTCTACCCGCACTCAAACCATAACGGACTTTTTTCCAAAGTAAAGGCGACAGCTCATACCCCACAGCCCTATCAAGCACTCTTCTTGCTTGTTGAGCATCTACTAAATCTTGGTTTACTTCTCTTGGATGTTTTAGTGCTTCTTCAATCGCTGTTTTTGTAATTTCGTGAAAAACTATTCTTTTTATAGGATTTTTTTCTATTTTTAGCGATGGGATTAAATGCCAAGCGATGGCCTCACCCTCTCTATCCTCATCGGCCGCTAGGTAAATAGTTGTATCTTTTGTAATATTTTTTTTGAGTTCGCTAATGATTTTTTTCTTATCACTCGTTACTAGATAATCTGGTTTAAAATTGTTCTCTGGATCAAAGCCTAGTTTTGATTTTGGCAAATCCCTAACATGTCCCATAGAAGCCATAACTACATAGTCACTTCCTAAGAATTTTGATATAGTCCTTGCCTTGGCTGGTGATTCTACTATTATTAAACTTTTTGAATTGCCCATTTTTTCACCTTAAATATTTTTAGCTGTGAATTCTATCACAATTTATTTAAAAACATATAATAACATTTTTTAGTTAATATATTTTAAAACCCTAAAGAATTATTATTTCTAACTCTAAATTAATGTCCAATTCTTCTTTTGCTTTTTGCTTAGCTAGGTTTATCAAAGATAAGGCTTGCGAAAAAGTGCCTCGCCCATTATTTACCAAAAAATTAGCATGAACTTTTGAAAAACTCATATCGCCAAGGTTAAATCCTTTTAGTCCAAGCTTATCCAAAATCTCTCCTGCAAAGGCATTTTTTGGATTTTTAAAGCAAGAACCAGCTGAAGGAACTTTTGGCTGATTTTTTCTCATTTTTTTAAACATATCTTCTTTTTCTTGAGAATATTCAAGCTTGGAATCTATTTCAAAAACTACTTCGTAAATCATATCTTTTATATTTGTTTTTCTATAAGAATATTTTAAATCTTCTTTTTTTATATAGCCTTTTGCAGTTTTTATAGAACTTATATAAGAGAAAATCTCATATTCTTTTAAACCTGCATTCATCTTAACGAGCCCACCCAAAGTACCTGGGAGATTTTTTATAAATTCTAAATTCGCAATATTATTATTTTTTGCAAAAGAGGCAAGTTTACTAGCTCCTGTGCCTGCTCCTACAAAAAATAGATTTTGCTCTTGTTTTATATAGCAAAACTGCTTACCTAGCATTGCTAATTTAGGAGGATTATCTGAGATAAGCAAATTTGAAGCCTTACCTATGATATAAAAATCTTTATACTTATCTAGTTTAGGTGAGGTATCTAACTCATTTATTATAAGTACTTCAAAAGTCTTGCCAATTTTTATAGAGCTAAAAAATGAAAAATCTATTTTTTTATAGAAATTTTTCACTTAGCTCTTAATTCTTCATAATGGCTTGGAATAAGATATTCTTTTACTTTTACAAGACTTTTATAATATCCATGCTTAAATCCTAGTTCAAAAAGTTTATCAAGCGCTTTGTATTGCAAATCACTCATATTTATAGAATCAGCATTTGCATAAAGGTTTAAATATTTGTCTAAAATACCAGAATCAACTCTTACTAAATCTTGGGCGATTAACATTTTTGACAAAAGTTTTTTATTTGAAAACGCAACTTCAACAGCTTTTATCAAAGTATTTTCATATAAAATCGCTTTATTTATAGGGATTGAGCGTCTAAGCGCCATACCACCAAGTGGCAAGGGAAGATTTTTACCTGCTAATTCTTGCCAAATATCCCAAACTTCTTTTTCAACTTCTAACTTAGTATCATACATTAAAATAGACTCATGTATCAAAACTCCAGCGTCAACTGTGCCGTCCAAAACTGCTTGTTCGATATCTAAAAAATTCATATAAGTGACTTTTGCTTCAGGATAATAAATCTTAAATAAAAGCCCATTTGTAGTATGTTCGCCACTTAAAGCAACGCTAAAATTTTTCTTTAATTTGACACCTTTTTTCTTCATAACTTTAGGACCATAACCATCTCCAAAACTAACTGCAGTTTTTAACAAGGCATAATCATCTTTTATAAAAGGATAAAGTCCAAAAGAAATAGCACAAATATCATATTTACCATCTAAGGCAGCGTAATTTAGTGTTTGTATATCATCAGCGGTATTTTCAAAACTTGTTTGTTTGAGTCCTACCCAACCAAATTTGATAGCGTAATACATAAAAATATCATCAGCATCTGGAGAATGTGCAACTGAGATTTTTGTCATAAATAAATCCTTTTCTTTTTCTTTTTTATTTTATATTTTTCGTGATTTTTATTTTTTTATATGGATAATTTTTTGTTAAAATATTATCATTTTCGCTTGAGTAAAATGCAATAGCACCTTTTAAAGAAGTATCTAATGCAAAATCTGCTGATATTTCTGAGCACTCAAAACAAATATTTATTTTATCTTTATCCTTAATCTTAGCTAGCCTAGCAAAACTTGTCCCTGCAAAAAGAGTATTTTTTACAAAGCTTTTTGCACCTGAATAAAGCACAGTTCCATCATAAGAAAAAACCTCACAATCTTTGGCTAATGAGTTTGATTGCAATTTTATTCCCTCAGGCAAGATTAAATCAAAAATCTTAAATTCATCAAGTTTAGCTAGCAAAGCTTTGATATTTTTTACATTTTTATGTAAAAATATATCTTTAGAAATAAGCAAGGCTACATTTTTTTTTCTTTTATTTTTGTCTTCGCAAAGTATTTTTAAATCCTCAAATTCTTCTTCACTAATATTTGATTCAGCAGATAAATATCCGATATCTAAGCTAGATAAAAATGCATCAAAATCCTTCTTTAGACCAATACTAAAATAATAAAGTAAAAGCAAAATTATTGCTTCTTCGCTAGCAATTTCATATTTTATGAAATTAATCTTGAAATTATATTTTCTTTTCAAGTCTTCGTTATCACTTGTATTTATATACACCAAATCACAGCCAAAATCTGGCTTTTTATCTATAAACATTTCTCCTAAGCTAATAAGTAAATCATAAGATTTTAAATTTTTCATAATTCTCCTAAATTTCTAGTTTTGCATTTTGCATTTTGCATTTTTTAATTTCAAGCCTAAAAAAAGCCCACTTTATTTTCACTATCAAACATACTTTTTTGCTCTTTTTTTATTTCTTCTATAAAATCTTTGGTGCAAAAAATAGGCTTAATATTGTCAGCTACTGTAGCAGCTATTTTATAGGCTGTATTTTTTATAACAAGCTCAATCTGCCCCCCACTTAAATCAAAAGCACTAAGCTCTTTTAAATCAAGCTCTTTTTCTAAGGGGATTTTTTTGGGCAAAAGTATCTCCCAAAGCTTTAACCTTTCATCAAAGTTTGGCTTAGTAAATTCTATTTTATAATTAAAACGCCTTGAAAAAGCTTTATCAATATTTTCAAGTAAGTTTGTTGTCGCTATCAAAATCCCATCAAAACGCTCAATTTGCTCTAAAAAAATATTTTGCATTTGGTTATGCATTTTATCACTGCCACCTTGACTTTGGCTTATTCTTGAGCTTAAAAATTGGTCGGCCTCATTTAAAAGTAAAATCGGCTCACTTTTGCTTTTTGAAACTATGTCTTTATAAGTATCAAAAATACTTCTAACATTTTTTTCACTTTGCCCTACATACATTGACAAAATCTTGGAACAATCAAAGCTAAGAACTTGCTTTTTAAGCGCTTTTGCTAGGGCTAGAGCTGTCAAGGTTTTCCCAGTTCCAGCTAATCCGTAAAAAATAATTTTTGCTTCAAGTCCACCTTTTTTGTCTTTTATACCCCAAGCCTTGAGCCTAGCACTTACATTTTTATCAACTTGTTTTAAAAGTGCATTTAATGTGTCTTTTGTCTTTGGATTTAACACAACATCATCAAGGCTTTTACTTGTATCAATTAGTTCAAAAATATTTTGCTCTTTGATTAGACTTTGCATTTTTACTTTTGGATTTTTGGATTTTTTCTTAGAAGGGTGAGAAATTTTATATAAAATATCATCAGGAATATAAAAATTTCTGTTTATTCCTCCAAAAGGATTTAGCATTTCATCATAATCAACCAAAGCATTTGAGACAAGTGTTGAGCTTTCTTCTAGCAAAGAACGATGCTTTATTTTTTCATAATCATCTGTGCTAATCAAATCAATCAAAGAACTCATATCACGGATTGAGCTGTTTCCTCCTGAATATTCTTCTTTTAAAAGAGCTAAAAAAATTGTTCTTTCTTTTTCGTTTAAATCATGTTCTTTAAAAAAGCTTTCAAGAATAATCTCTTTGTCTGTTACTAAGATTTTTTCTTTTATTCTATTTTCTAGGGATACTAACTTTGTTTTTAGTCTGCTAATATTTGGTGAGTTTTTTTCAAAGTTATGCTTAGTATTATTTAGTTTTTGGGCTAAATCAATTTTAAAAAACTGATCTTGTAAGTATTCTAAGTGGTCTGAATACTTAGTCACTTCAGGCAAGGCAAAATCAAGTGAACCATCTTCTAGGAGTTTAAAATAAGATGAAGATAAAGTTAAACTGCAAGATAAAAGCTCTAGCTTTGACATTTCGCCTAGTTTAACATGACTAAAAGTGCTTTGACTTACCCAGCCTAATTCTAAAAGATTTTTGATTGTTTTTAAAGCGTCTAAATGCTCAAATTTATCTATATCGTAAAATTCTTTTAAAATATCGAGCACCAAAAGATTGTCAGCTCCTAAAACATATTCTTTAGTCATATATTTTAAAATTTTCGCCTCAATTAAAGAGCATTTTAGTTGTAAAAAAACTTGAGTTTTTTCTAAATTTTTTACATTTAAAAATTCTAATACTTCTTTCACTAAATTCCTTCGGTAGTTTTATTTTTATTAGCTTTTATTGATTTTTATCAAAATTCTATTTTTTTTATCTCTAAAAATTATATTTTTTTTATTTTGTCCTAAAAGGTTAAACAAAAAATCATCCCTATAGCTAGCACTTAGATTTTGCGCGTTAAAAGCTGTGGCATTCAAGCATTTAAAAGCTGAAGTGCAAACTTTATCTTTATAAACAAAAAGTTGTAAAATGCTTTGTCCTGCTTCATAAATCTGCAAAACAACATGATTAGAATCTTTGATTATAAACCCTTTATCATAATATTTCATACTAGGGGTTTTAAATAAAATTAAAGCACCTTGCGTTGTACTTGGCAAAGATGGCGAGCAAGCAGAAAAAAAAGCTGTAATAAATACAATACAAGCAAAAATAAAAAAATTTTTGTAAATAATGACTCCTTTATTAAAGAGTGATTATACTATAAACTTGAGAGAATATTGCTAATTTCATATTTCCAAAGTGCTTTTGTGAGCTTTTTGGAAAAGCAATCTTAGGAAATCTAGTATTTTAAATAATAATTTTGATTTTCTAGCATTTTCTAATATAATGTTAAATATTTTAAGCTAAAATATAATATTAGTAATATTATAAACTTAGACTATTATTTTAAAAGGCACAAAGTGAAATTGTTAGTATCAGCACTCGAATTTTCCTCAAATCTACACTTAGGTGAGCTTAAAAAACACCTAGGTGATGAAGTAGAATTTGTAGGAATCTTTGCAAAACATCTTGGCAAACCAAAGCATGATTTAAAAGAATTGGCTATTATGGGAATAGTTGACGCTTTTAAAAAATTGCCTTTCTTCTTAAAACTTAAAAATGAAATGCTTGAACTTGCAAAAGATTGTGATAAGGTGCTTTTACTTGATGCCTCAGGCTTTAATCTTCCCCTTGCAAAGGCTATAAAAAAAGCGTATCCAAATAAAGAGATTATTTATTATATTTTGCCTCAAGTTTGGGTATGGAAAAAATACAGAGTTTTTAAAATGCAGAGATATTGTGATAAATTATGCTCAATTATCCCTTTTGAAAAAGATTTATATCCAAATCCAAAAAGAGTGGATTTTGTAGGGCATCCTCTTTTAGATGAAATTTCAGAATTTAAAAAAGAATATAAAAAAACCAAAAGATTAGTTTTTATGCCAGGAAGTAGAAAAAATGAAATTATTAGGCTAATGCCTTTATTTAAAGAACTTTGCAAAAAAGATGAAGTGAAAGATTATAAACATATTTTGATAATCCCTAAAAATTTTGCAAAAAATAAAATCGATGAACTTTATGGAAATATTGATGATTTTGAAGTACAAAATGATGCAAACAAAGAGCTTATAAAGGCTGATTTTGCTTTTATCTGCTCAGGAACTGCGACTTTAGAGGCTGCTTTGATTGGAACTGCTTTTGTATTGGTTTATATGACAAAAGCACTTGATTTTTTCATAGCTAGGAAAATTGTTCGTGTGCCTTACGTCGGACTTGCAAACATTTTTTTTGAAAAAATGGGCTTGGGGGCTATGCATGAAGAACTTTTACAAAATAGAGTTAGTATTGAAAATATGCTTTATGCCTTTAAAGCAGTAAATAAAGAGCGTTTTATAGAAAACTCGAAAAAGTTAAGAGCTTATTTAGTAGGTGGAAGTTCAAAAAAAGTTAAAGAACTAATCTTAAAATAATATAAGATTGGGTAAAATAATCAACTTTAAATTAGTTTTAGGAAAGTAAATGTTAGATATCTTAGAAATACAAAAATTATTACCTCACAGGTATCCTCTTTTATTGGTTGATAGAGTGACAGAAATGGAGCTAGGTAAAAGTATTGTAGCTTATAAAAATATTTCTATAAGTGAACCTGCTTTTATGGGGCATTTTCCTGGTCATCCTATTTATCCAGGAGTTATGATTTTGGAAGGTTTAGCCCAAGCTGGTGGAATATTAGCTTCTAAAAGCTCAAAGCTTAGCAAAGAAGAGCTAGCTTCTAAAGTAATCTATTTTATGAGTATTGATAAAGCAAAGTTTAGAGCTCCTGTGAAACCTGGAGATCAACTTGTGTATAAGGTAGAAGTTGATAGAATAAAAGGTGCTGTTATTGCGCTTATTACTAAAGCTTATGTTGATGACAAGCTCTGTGCACAAGCAGAAATGAAAGCTATGATGGTGGATATATAAAAAATATGAAAACAAACAATAAAATCCACCCAAGTGCAATTATTGAAGATGGAGTAATCCTAGGGAATAATATCAATATTGATGCTTACGCTATTATTAAAAATGGCGTCAAAATAGGTGATAATACTTCTATTGGGGCATATTCATTAATTCAAGGAAATACTACAATCGGCAAAAATAATGAAATATTTTCTCATACAAGTATAGGTTCGATTCCACAAGATTTGAAATATGCTGGTGAAGATGTTAAGCTTATTATTGGAGATTTTAATAAAATAAGAGAATTTACTCTTTTAAATCCAGGTACGGAAGAAGGTGGTGGCAAAACAATCATAGGCTCAAAAAATTTGCTTATGGGGTATGTACATGTTGCTCATGATGTTATTATAGGAGACTCTTGTATATTTGCAAATGCAGCGACTTTAGCAGGGCATATAACCTGTGGTGATTATGTTGTAGTTGGTGGTTTAACTCCTATACATCAGTTTTGTAGTGTTGGAAGTCATGCTATGATTGCAGGGGCTTCAGCACTTGCTCAAGATGTGCCACCTTTTTGCTTAGCTGAAGGAAATAGAGCAAAACTTCGAGGTTTAAACTTAAATGGATTAAGAAGAAGATTTAAGAATAAAGAAGATATAAGTTTACTAAAAAAAGCCTATAAGCAACTTTTTATAAGTTCACAATGTTTGCAAGATACTGCGCATGAATTAAAGCAGACAAGTGAAAATGCTTTAGTGCTTGAGCTAGTAGAATTTGTTTTGAATACAAAAAGAGGCATACCTCTTAAACAAAAAACTTTGGAGAAATAATTTTGGCAAATAAACAAATTTGTGATTTTTGTGAACAAGAAGAAACTAAAATCAATCCTGTTATTTCAGGAGATAATGCAACAATTTGTAAAAACTGCATAGAAGCAGCTTATAATATCATACAATCAGATTATAAACTAGAAAATGAAAAACTTACAAAAAATAAAAAAAGTAAATTTCCAACACCTGAAGAATTAAAAAAATTGATTGATGGTTATGTAGTAGGTCAGCATAAGGCAAAAAAAGTCCTTTGTGTGGCAGTTTACAATCACTATAAAAGAATTTTTAAAAATGATTCAAGTGATGATACGGAACTTAGTAAATCAAATGTGCTTTTTATAGGTCCAACTGGGAGTGGGAAGACTTTACTTGCTCAAACAATTTCAAAATATCTTGATGTTCCTTTGGCAATTGCTGACGCAACAAGCCTAACAGAAGCTGGATATGTCGGTGATGATGTTGAAAATGTTGTAACTAGGCTATTAAATGCAGCAGATGGTGACATAAAAAAGGCTGAACAAGGTATAATATTTATAGATGAAATAGATAAAATAGCTAGAATGAGTGAAAATAGAAGTATTACTCGTGATGTTAGTGGAGAAGGAGTTCAACAAGCTTTACTTAAAATAATCGAAGGAAGCTTGGTAAATGTCCCTCCAAAGGGTGGTAGAAAGCACCCTGGTCAAGATTTGGTTCAGATTGATACTTCAAATATTTTATTTATTTGTGGAGGTGCTTTTGATGGTTTAGAAGACATTATTAGGTTAAGAATGGGAGCAAATGTTCTTGGGTTTAATCATAGTAAAAAAAATACCCTAAGTGGTGAGCTAAGTAGTTTTGTAGAACCAGATGACTTAGTAAAATATGGGCTAATTCCTGAACTTGTAGGAAGGCTTCATATGACAGGTATTTTAAATGAAATTACCCTTGATGATATGATTCATATTCTAAGTGAGCCAAAAAATGCATTAATCAAGCAGTATAAGAAACTCTTTACTATTGATGATGTAGACTTAGAATTTGATAAAGATGCCTTAAAAGAAGTGGCGCAACTTGCAATCAAACGAAAAACAGGCGCTAGAGGGCTACGCTCAATCTTAGAAGAGTCTATGCTTGATATTATGTTTAAGCTACCAAGTTACAAAAAGAAGACGATGACAATTACCAAAGAAGTAATAAACAACAAAGCAAAACCAAAAATAGCATAAAAGGACAAGGACAAAAAATGATTTTAGATAAGTTTATAGGATTTTTTTCTAGCGATATGGCGATTGACTTAGGAACAGCAAATACGATTGTTTCGGTAAAAAATAAGGGTATTATCATAAATGAACCCTCTGTTGTTGCCGTTCAAAATGATAGGTTTGGAAAAGATAGGATTCTAGCCGTTGGCGAAGAAGCAAAAAAAATGATAGGGAAAACTCCTTTAAATATTCATGCAGTTAGACCTATGAAAGATGGAGTAATCGCTGATTTTGAAATGACTGAGCGAATGATTAGATATTTTATTGAAAAAGCACATAAAAGAAAATCTTTTATAAGACCTAGAATATTTATTTGTATTCCTCATGGAATTACACAAGTTGAACGAAAAGCTGTTAAAGAATCTGCGATTAGTGCAGGAGCTAGAGAAGTATTTTTGGTTGAAGAGCCTATGGCAGCTGCTATTGGCGCTGGTATTCCAGTATCTGATCCTGATGGTTATATTGTTGTAGATATTGGTGGTGGAACTACTGAAATTGGAGCTACATCTTTAGGTGGACTAGTTTTGAGTAAATCTATTAAAGTAGCTGGAGATAGATTTGATAAAGCTATCATTGATTATATTAGACAAAATTATAATCTTTATATCGGAGAACGAACTGCTGAAACTATTAAAATAGAAATAGGAACAGCTACAAGACTTGATAGAGAACTTAAAATCAAGGTAAAAGGGAGAGATAACTCAGGCCTACTTTCTACTGTAGAATTAGGAAGTGAAGGAGTTAGAGCTGCGATTAGAGAACCTTTAAGAGAAATAGTTACAGCTATAAGAAATGTTTTAGAGGATATGCCACCTGATTTAGCTGGAGATATTGTTGACAATGGAATAGTTTTGACAGGCGGTGGAGCACTTATAAGAGGTCTTGATAAATATTTAACTGATATTATAAGACTTCCCGTAAAAATAGCAGATGAGCCTTTGCTTGCAGTTGCATATGGAACTTCAAAAGTACTTGATGAGGATTCTTTACTAAAAATTATATCGAATGAATAAACTCTTTTTTACAATAGCTTTAATAGTGGGTATATCTTTATACCTGTTTAAAGCTGATGTTAAAATAAGCTCAGGACTCACCTTTCTTGATAGCTTAAAATCATTTTATCTTCAAGGTGTTACTTCTTTGGCCGAAGATAAAAGAAAATATTTTTTTGATATAAAAGAAATTCAAAAACTAAAAAAAGAAAATATCGCATTAGGTCAATATAAAATTAATTTTTATGAAGCAAAAGCTTATGTCAAGGCCATAAAAAGAGCTCACGCAAGTATACATAATCTACAATTTTCAAAACTACCTTTAGTTGCAGTATTATCTTATCAAAATTTAAGAAGTCCTACTAGAGTAATTTTAGACAAAAAACTTGAAGATGGAAAAATTTATGGACTAATAGAGGGAAATAGTGTAGCTGGGATTGCGCTTAGAGAAAATGGTCAAAATATTGGTTTTTTAAATGGAGATGAAAGATGCAATTATACAATCTTGATAGGAAAAGAAGAAGCTACGGGAATAATAAGTAATCAAGAAAATTCTGACATTTTAAAAGCTAATTATATACCTTTGACTTATGACCTTTCTATTGGAGACGAAGTTGTCACAGCTGGAATGGGTAAAGTCTTTTTTAGAGGGCTAAAAGTCGGACGAGTAATTGCGATTGATGTAAAAGAAGATATGCAAGAAGCATTTATTAAGCCCTTTGCAGATACTAAAAATAATAGATTTTATAGACTTTATGATTATGCAAAAAAACACGATTATAAAGAAAATTATGAAGTAGGAAATAATGACTCAAACAATACTAAGCAAAATATTTTAGCAACAAATACAATAGAGAGAAATTACCATAAAAAAAATATAACTCATAAATCATCAATAAAAAAAAGTAATAAAGAGAAAAATAAAGAAACTATTAAAGAATTAAAAAATATAACCAAAAATGAATCATATAAAAAAACAGAAGATACTCAAGAAAAATAAAATAAATAAACCCCAATAAATTAAGAATAATTCCATTTAATATAATTAGATTAAAGAATTATCCCCAAAAAGCATAAATAATCAAAATCTTAAAATTGTTATGTATTTACGTGTGGATGGAGGTTGGATTCTATCTTAAGATAAATCTTAGATTATCCAAGTTGCTCCATTTCATTAGTACTTATCCACACTCGTGATTCCAAGCAGAGGTTTAGCACAAAACAATAACTCTAAAGAAATATTGCCTCTGTGCTAGGCTTGATTTGAAACAAAAAGGAAAGTTTATGGCAACTAATTACCATATATAAAATTATAGCACATTTAACTTAAATAAAAATTATTTATATTTTTTTTAAATTAAAAATAAGTTTTATATCTAAATCTTTAATAAAAAAAATCTTAAAATTATTTCAGCAAATTTTTATTAATTTAGAATTATCAAATTATTTTTTTAGAGGAAGATATCTCCATTTTTTGCTTTTTTTAAACTATGCCCTTCAAATTTCAAAAGCCAAGCCTTTTTATCAACTCCACCATTGTAGCCTGCAATTGCATTGTTTGTTGCGATTACTCTATGACAAGGTATGATTATGGGGATTTTATTTTTAGCATTAGCATTTCCTACAGCTCTACAAGCTTTAGGATTATCTATAAGCTCTGCTATTTCTTTGTAAGTTCTTAAATCTCCAAATTTTATCTCACAAAGTTTTTTATAAACTTTTTTCTCAAAATCAGAAGCTTGGATTTTTAAAGGCAAATCAAAAACTTTTCTTTTTTGATTAAAATATTCATCTAGCTGTTTTAGGATTTTTTTACTTAGGTTATTTAGTATAAATTTTTTTTCCTTTGCTTTTTTCTCTTTTACAATTTCATTGTTTATAAAATTAATCTCAAGTAAGACATCTTCATTATTTATAATCTCAAGCTCGGAAAATGGTGCTTGATAAAAAATTTTATAAATCATTAATGTTTAAAATTAATTAGATTTTCCATTGTACTTTTGTGATACCATCTGAAATTTAAAATTACAGCAGAGAAAACCACAGAACAAATACCACCAATAGTCATACCAATCAAACCAATATGAAAATAAAAAGCAAGAATATATGAAATCGGTACACCTATAATCCAAGCACTTGCAAAAGAAACTTTCATAGGAGAACTAGTATCAAGTAAACCTCTTAAACTCCCTGCTCTAATTTGTGCAATTATGTCAAAAAACAATCTGCACCCTGTCATAATAAGTACGATTATAGCAAGATGGATTAACGCTGGTGAAATATTTGTTTCATCATGGAAGTATATTCTTACTAAGGCTTTAGGGTCATAAATAAAAATAAACATAATAATTGCGCCAAAGAATAAGCCAACGGCAAGCCCTATTCTTGCGTAATGCCTAACCTCATTATACTCTCTTGCGCCGTGAGCCTTACCGACTAAAATAGCACTTGCTTGAGAAAGAGCAAACACAGGCACGACTAAAAGCATAAAATATTGTGTTACGATTTGCTGAGCAGCTAGAGCGTCAACACCAAGCCACCCTACCATAACAGTTGTAAATGAAAATGAAAATAAATCACTAGATGCTTGCAAGCATATAGGAAAACCTAGTTTAAAAAGTGTTTTCATAAGAATGAAATTCTTTTTAATATTTTTAAAGTTTATTTGAAATTTTCTAAAACCTTTAGGAAGATGACAAAAAAGAAAATAACCAATAAGACTAAGCCAAGCTTGGATAGCGTAAGCTAGTCCTAGCCCAGAAACTCCAAGTTTTGGAGCACCAAAATGCCCATAAACAAAAGCATAGGCCAAAAGCAAAGATACTGCAAGTGAGAATGCACTCATTATGATTACAAAAAATTGCTTATTGATAGAGAGTAGAAATTGTGTATAAACCATACTCCAAAAAAAAGCAGGAATTGCGAAAATATATGTTTTAAAATACTCATCATTTACTAAAATTATCTCTTTTCTTTGTCCAAAAAAAGTCAAAATTGAGTGTATATTTGCTACCAAAATCACAACAAGAAATGCTAAAATGGTAGCTAAAATTAGCCCTTGTTGAACAAGTTTTCCAATTTTTTGGTAATCTTTACTACCATTTGCCCTAGCTACTAAAAGTCCGACTGAAAACAAAAGAGACATTCCAAGCATTAAAGCAGTCGCTTGAAGTGAAGTTATCAAAGCACTTGCCGCTAAAACATAATGCCCTAGTCTTGAAATCATCATAGTACCAATAAACATAGAAAGTATATTTAAAAGTCTTGAAATACTAAGGGAAAATCCTAGTTTGCAGGTTGCTTTAAAAATGCCAAGTGTTGATGTTTCCATTTTTTTCCTTTGAAGTAAAACCAAATATAAAAAAAATATAAAAAATTTTATAATAAATTTATTTGTAAGTATAAAGAAGATTTTAGCAGAATGTAACCAATATTATCATAAAATTATAATCTCACTAAGTTTCATAATAAATATCAAAGTTTTTAGAGACTAATTCCCAGAATACTTTGATAAAAAAACATTCTTTTTCTAACTTTTTTTAGATAAGTTTTTGTTTCTTGGTATTTTAAATGTTTTAGAAGGTAAAAGTAAACTTCTTTTGGACTCATGGTATTAATCTTAAAACTTGCTTTATAAATATTATTATCTCCCTCAAAAGCCTTAGCGACATTGCCTGAACCTGTATTATAAGCACAAATTGTGCAATAAATCCGACTTAGAGGATTTTTGATATTTTTCATATATTTAAAATATATAATATGCAAGTAGCCAACGCCTATAAAGATATTATTTTTAGGCTCATATAAATAAGCAGGGCTTAAAAGTCTAGCTTTACCAAAAAAGTATCTATAAGTATCAAGCCCCGCACTCTCAGGCACTATTTGCATAAGTCCAAAAGCTGGAATATTTGAGCGAGCTAAAGGGTTAAAATAGCTCTCACACTCGATAATTGCGTAGCTTAGAGCTGGAGGAATACTATTTTTACTAGAGTTTTTCAAGACTAATTTTTTATAAATTTTTGCACTTTTAAGTAAGCTATTTTTTGGAAATTGAAGAACTATTTTATAAGTATTCTTAGCTTTTTGCTTGTCTTTTTCAAATACTTTTATTTCGCTGTTTTTGCTTATCTTATTTATCTTGCTTTCTTTGCTTAGAGTTTTAAGTGCATTTTCTAGATAATTTTTAGGCAAAATACTAGCTAAAATCTTCATTTTTGAATTTGGAGTATTGTTTTCTTTTGTAATTTTACTTAAATTTTGCTCAAAATGGTCATTTTGAAAAGAATTTTTTATATTCGCTTTTAAGAGTTGCTTTTGCATAGCTTGAAATCTTTTTATCGCTTCTTTTTTATTTTTAGCAAACACTTCAAAAGTTATTTTTTGATTTTTAAAATCAACAACTTGTTTACTATTATAAAATTTTCCATAAGATACCCACTTAGAAGGTGTGCTAAATTCAGCCTTGTTCCACTTTTTTAATATTGATTTTTTGTAAGCTTTAAAAGCCAAAGCATAAGCTTTTTTGTACTTTGTAAAATCATTGTTTAGATTTTTTTTGTACATTTTAAACTTATTATTTTGCTTTTGCTTATATTGCTCAAAATTATTATTGGTATTAGTAGTAGAATTAGCAAAAAGATTTGAGGATAAGAGAAATAAAAAAACTATAAAGATAATTTTTAAAATTCTCAAATCAAATCCTTTTTTACTTCTTGCTTTATCTTATTATCTTAGATAATTATTTTTTTGCCTTGCTTAATTCTTTGTCTAAATCACCCTGTGCTTTTGATGCTAAAAAATTTTGATACATTGCTTTATCATTTTTAAAAGATGTTTTTATATCTTTTCCCATTTGATTTTTTATAGAACTTGTATCGAGTACAACTAAAACATATAAAGTACCTTTTGGACTTTTCCACATTTTTGTGATTTTTGAGCCAACAAGAACATTTGAAGAGATTTGTTTTGATACATTTTCTATAGAACTATCATAAGTTCCTTTAGCTCCTGCGCCTGTTGTTGATTTAAATGTTTTTAGCATAGTCGAAACTTTTATATTTATTTGATTTGATAAATTTTCTCTTGCATCTGCTGCTGCAACTTGTCTTTGCAAAGAAAAATCATCTCCCGCATTTGGCTTAGCACTTCCTAAATCAGCAATTTTACCTTTAGCTTGTGGGCTTAATACCCAAGTAGGAGCATTTGCAAATTCCCCCACTCTTTGTAAAGAACCATTATTTGCTGAGCTTGCACACGCTAAAAATAAAGCACAAGGCAAAAGCCCCACAAAAATCATCTTAGCAAAATTTAAACCTAAATTTAAACCTATCATCTTTTTCATCATAACTCCTTTTATTTTAATGCTTTTTTCAAAAGCTCATTTGCCTTAGCAGGGTTTGCACTTCCCTTACTAGCCTTCATCACTTGTCCTACAAAAAATCCAAAAAGTTTGTCTTTTCCACTTTTGTATTCTTCTACCTTATCTTGATTTTTAGCTAAAACTTCTTCAATTATAGCTAATATTGCACCATCATCAGATACTTGCTTAAGCCCTAGTTCATCGATAAGAGTATCGATACTTGCCTCTTTTTGAACCAAAACATCCAAAATCTCTTTTGCGGCTTTTGCAGAGATTATCCCATCTTCAATATGCTTTATTAGGCTTGCTAATTTTTTAGCATCAACTAAGCACTCATTTAAACTTGCACCTTCTTTTAGCCTTGCTTGAAGCTCAACACAAAGCCAAGTAACCGCATTTTTTGGGCTAATCTCAAACTTTAACATAGCTTCAAAAAAGTTTGCCATTTCTATGGAGCTTATCAAAACATTTGCATCATATTCTTTTATTTTATAAGTTTGTATAAATCTTTGTTTTTTAGCATCTGGTAATTCTGGGATTTTTGAGTATTTGTCTATAACTTCTTGGCTTAGAACTAAAGGTTTTAGGTCTGGGTCTGGAAAATATCTATAATCAGCGGCATCTTCTTTGCCCCTCATGCTTCTAGTTTCTCCTAGATGAACATCAAAAAGTCTAGTTTCTTGAACCACTTCTTTTTCATAAGTACCATCTTCCCAAGCTTCACTTTGTCTTTGAACTTCATAGGCTATAGCTTTTTGAATAAATTTAAAACTATTCATATTTTTTATTTCACATCTAGTATAAAGTTTAGTTTCACCTTTTGGACGGATTGATACATTTACATCACATCTAAAGCTACCTTCTTGCATATTTGCGTCACTTATGCCTAAATATCTAACTATTGAATGGAGTTTTTTAAGGTATCTCAAAGCTTCATCAGCTGAACGCATATCAGGCTCAGACACAATCTCAAGTAAAGGCGTACCAGCTCTGTTTAAATCTACGCAAGAATAATCACCTTTATGAATATTTTTTCCTGCATCATTTTCTAGGTGTGCTCTTGTCACTCCTATTGTTTTTTTACTTCCATCATCAAACTCAATCTCTAAAGAACCAAGCCCAACTATTGGTATCTCAAATTGTGATATTTGATAGCCTGTTGGTAAATCTGGATAAAAATAATTTTTTCTATTGAAAATCGATTTTTTATTTATTTTTGCATTTAATGCGGTGGCTAACATAATCGCTTTATGTGTAGCTTCTTTGTTTATCACAGGTAAAGAACCTGGCAAAGCTAGGCATACTTCGCAAACATTTGTATTTGGTTTTGAACCAAAAGAAGTAGCACAAGAGCAAAATAATTTAGTTTTTGTATTTAACTGAACATGAACTTCTAAACCTATAACTATCTCAAACATTTTTACCTACCTTATATATTCGATATCAGCTTTAAGCCGTAATTTTTGTGAATAATCTCTTAGAAATTTTTGCTCTCTTTGCTTCATCAAAATAGTAAATATTTTTGGTTTTGCTTCCTTGAAAGATATTTTCTTTAATCCTGTTTTTGACTTCATAAAAAGCATAAGAAATTGTTTGTTTGCGGGAAAGATATTTGTAAAATTATCAACTTTTGTATTTGCTAAGATATATTTTATTTGTGAATTAAGATTTTTTCTTATTAAACTTATTGGTTTTGCTGTGACACTTTTATATTGCAAAAGAGGATTTTTTCTTAGTGCTTCCAAATCTGCTTTTGAGCGTGAAAAATATTGGATTACCTTGTATTTTGAAGCTAAGCGAAACTGATTAAGGTTGTTTTGATAATAAATCTTCATATCTGCTGTACTTGCTGGAGAAATATTTCCTTTGATTATCTTGGACATTAAAGCTTTTTTATTTATTTCTAATTTTAGCTTTGCCTTAAACAAACTTAAACTTTTATATCTTTGTCTAACAATAGATTTAAAGGTTGCTAAGTCTACACCATTTCTTTTTGCAAGTGCGGAAAGATAATTATTTATCTCAAAATCTCCTGTATGAATATTGTATTTTTTTAATTCTTCTTCATAAAGTCTTTTATCTATAAGAGTATTTATAGCTTGTTTTTTTGTACTGTGTTGTTTTTGCATCATCACATCTATATCATAAAGAGTAATTCCTTGATTATTAACTTTGATAGCAATAGCATCTATCAGCCCAGCTTGTAAATATGTAGTGAAAAAAGTAAAAAGTAAAAAGATTAAGACTTTTTTTGTTTTTGTCATTGCTTCCCTTTTATAAAGAATTATTTTAGCATATTTTTATAAAATTGTACGAATAAACAAAATTAGATTTTGGCTAAAGCCTTAGGAGGTAGTTAAGTAAAAAAATCTAGTATATGCAAAAAATATATAATAATTTTATTATAGATATATAAACTAAAAAATCTTTTGAATTTTATTTTTTTGAAAAAGAGCAAACATTTAAATAAAAGCCCTAGTTTTAAAATCATATTCAAGACTTTGCATTTTTTTATTTGTAGGTTTTATCTTTGCTTTTAGGAAGGGGCAAGATAAACCCCAAGTATTTTAAAAGTCTAAATCTTGAAAATCTATTCCTAAGCCATAAATTGACTTAGGATATTTAGAGTCTTTTGGCAATTTTGAATAGTCTAGAATAATCTAAAACAATCTAAATCTGCTTAGCTTAGAACAAATAAACTAAACTAACCCCACCGTTTACATCAGCTTTTTTATCTCCAGCGTTAAACTGTGCATTTGCATTAAGTGAAAGTCCTTTAATTATTTTATAATCAGCTTTTACTGCAAAGTCTGCTTCATAAGTATTCATTCCATTTTTTGGATTTAATGTAATTTTTGAAGTTGCAGGAGCAGGATTTTGTTTTTCTGTTGCATTTACTTTATTGTTTGTATTTCCTAAGTTGTAAATACCTTTTGCACTAGCAAAGACATTAAGAGTTCCTTGCAAGAAGTTAAGCCCAGTTGCAATACCTAAAGAAGGTTTGATTAGATAAGTATTGTTTTTAGCTATGTTTAAACCTCCAAGATAACCACCATATCCATCAGAGACTGTATTGCCTTTTTCATCTATTTTATCTTGCATAACCATAGTAGCACCAAGTCCAGCTAGAGGTGCAAAGTAAAAAGATGAACTTTTGTAATATTTTTTAGAAAGATTAACATTTGCTCCATAAAACAAATTTGAAGTATCTGCTGTAAATTTTGTCATTAGTGCTACATCTTGTTTACCTACTTTTCCATCTGTTCTTTTTATTGATATAGCATCTTTTCCTGCAAATATTGTACCTGTTATATTCAAATTTCTTTTAGAATATTTCATAAAAGAAGATACTTGAAGTAATGAATCATCTCTTGTACCTAAGCTATCTGTATAAGTTGTACTTGCTGTTGTGTATGAACCTAGTAAGCCTGCATTTATACTTGAACCAAGTTGTTTTGCAAATCCAAAGTAAGCATTATATGAATTTGAGCTATATCCTTGTACTTCTTGATCTAAGTCATCAGCTCCTGAATACGCTCCATAATTAACTCCAGCTATTGCAGAGTAGCCTTTTTTATTTGTTTTATTTATGATGTTACTTACTAAGATATCGCTGTTATTATTTATTAATCCATAAG
>JAACJU010000004.1:0-124150 GCA_021378565.1 Arcobacter sp. LC1
TTACAGACCACTTGTCAAGATAAAATTAAAAGGCTTTAAGGCTTTTTTAGCTTTTACTATTTGTTTTGTGCCATTTTTTTTAGGCTTTTTATTCCCCTTTGTTCAGATGTGTTATTGGTTTCTTATCTCATACAAAGAAATTATAAATGCCTCTTTTGTAGAAATTTTTTATAATACTTTTTTCCTAGCTCTTATTTCAGCTTTCATTATCACAATTCTAGGATTATTTTTTGTGTATGCAATTAGACGGACAGATTTAAAAGTAAGCGAATTTTTTACTTCCATAGTCAAGCTTGGATATTCAATCCCAGGCGCAGTCACAGCTGTGGGTATTTTGTCATTTTTAGCATTTTTTGATAATACCTTGTACGAATATTTAAAAAGCCATTTTGGCTACGCAATACCATTTTTACTAGGTGGCACTATCTTTGCACTAGTCTTTGGTTATAGTATTAGAATGCTAGCAATTTCTATAAATTACTTTGAATCAGGCTTTGAAGGTATTCCTAAAAGCTACGATGATGCAGGAAAAACTATGAATTTATCAGGGCTAAATATGCTAAAAAAAATATTCATTCCTCTTTTAAAAAGTTCTATTTTTGCGTCTTTCATCATAGTTTTTATAGAAGTTGTAAAAGAACTTCCTTTGACTATGATTTTAAGACCATTTAATTTTAACACCCTTGCAGTTGAAACTTTTGTATTAACTGGGCAAGCACAAATAATAGAATCTTCCGTACCAGCTATGTTTATAGTTTTGCTAGGTATTTTATCAGTTATTTTATTAGCTAAAAATATGATTAAGGAATAAGATGAGTTTACTACAAATAAAAGATTTTGGTATAAGTTTTGGCAAAACCGAAATTTTAAAAAATATAAATTTTGAGCTAAGAGAAGGAGAAATTATATCTTTGCTTGGACCTAGTGGTTGTGGAAAATCTACTATTTTACGAGCAATTTGCGGATTAGAGCAAAAGCATGAAGGTGAGATTTATATAAATTCTAAGTGCGTTTCTTCAAAAAAAATCTATCAAAATGTAGAAAAAAGAAAACTTGGTTATATTTTTCAAGATTTTGCACTATTTCCGCATTTAAATGTTGAGCAAAATATAGGTTTTGGACTTATCAAAAGCACAAAAGAAGAAAAAAGAATAAAAGTAGCTAAGCTTTTAAGGCAATTTGAACTAGAAGAGCAAGCCAAAAAACCAATCCATCAACTAAGTGGAGGACAACAGCAACGAGTGGCAATCGCTAGAGTATTAGCTCTAAATCCTAAAATTATTTTACTAGATGAGCCTTTTTCAAATCTTGATACTTTACTTAGAAATCGCACAAAACTTTGGCTTCAAGATATAATAAAAAAATTCAAGGTATCAGCTATTTTAGTAACTCATGATCAAAAAGAAGCCTTAAATATTTCAGATAAAATAGGCATAATCCAAGATAAAACTTTGGTGCAGTTTGATACTCCAAAAGATTTATATTTAAATCCAAAAAATCTATATTGTGCTAAATTCTTAGGTGAGCTTAATGTTTTTGGTAAAGAATTTTTAAAATTTTTCCCAAAATCAAAAGGTAAAACATTAGGTAAAACTTTGGCTTTAAGAGTTAAAAATACCAATCTTGGCACTAGAAAAAATGATTTTGCTTTGGAGATATTATCAAGCTCTTTTTGCGGAGATTATTATGAACTAAAAGTAAAATGCTTAAAGTCTAAACTTGATATTCATTTAATTTCTAAGGATTTACCAGATTTTTCTAAAAAGAAATTTTATCTTGATTTTTCTAAAAAAGATTTAATGTATTTAAATATCTAAAACCACTTAGTTTGATTGTTGTATTTTTGAAATTTATAATTAAGAAGCACAGAACGAGAATTAAAAATTAGCATTAATCTTGTGCCTTTTTTTGATTTTTTATACCAATTAAATATATTTCCACCATCTGTTTTAGTATTAATATAAACCCAATAAACCACTTCAATCTTAGAATCAGATATTTCTTCTTGAGTTAATTTGGCTTTTGTGCCATCAGTTGATTGGGGCATTGTTCTAAAAAGGAGCAAAGGCCTTTTATCAGAATTTGCTTGTTTTGCATGAAACATTTTTTTTGCTTCTAAGAGTGTTATTATATTTTCTTCTGTTGGATTTCCATATTTTGCTCTAATCTGTCTACTTGTTGTTTTCCCCTTTATAAACCTTCGCATTATTTGACTTGTATTTAGATTTAGAATTGAAAGTTTTGAGACACAGGCTGAAAAAGTAAAAAAAGACACACAAAGAATAATATTTCGTATAATTTTTATCACAATTTTCCTTTTCATGTCCAAGATAAACAAAGTTTAACAATATAATTTTTATAAAAGATTGAAAGGGATTATAATACAGATATTCTTATAAGTAAATAAGTTTTATAAGGCTAAATATTATGGAAGAATTTTTTAAAAGAAGGTTATTAGTTTCAATAAAATTACTAACTATTTTAGGCTAGAAAAATCTAGCCTAAAGAATTTACCAAGTTTTTTTGTTATTATATTTTCGAAATTCATAATCAATAAGAACAAATTTAGTATTAAAAATTAGCATTAGTTTTGCACCTTTTTTAGTTTTTTTGGAGTCATCAAAAATACTACCATCACTTACTGTAAAGTCATCATAAGCCCAGTAAATGACTTTATTATTAGGATTTGACACTTTTTCTTTTGGGCTTGTGCTACTTTGAGCACTTTTTTCTAATGCTATGGTTTGAGCAATCATATCAAATGCTTTTGCGTAATCGTCATTCTCAGCATTTTGATCTTTTGCTTGAAACATTTCCCTAGCTTCTGTAAGTGTCATAAAACTTATCACAGTCGGATCTCCATATTTTGCTCTAACTTTTTGAGCAGTTGTTTTGCCTTTTATAAATTGTTGCATAAGCTGCGCTGTATTTAAATTTGCAACTTTTGAAGCACACCCACTAAAGCCAATGATAAGAGCAAAAATTACTAGACTTCCTAAAATCTTTCGCATATTTTTTCCTAATAAATAATGTATATTATATAATACTTATAAATAATTGTAGCATAAATATTCTTATAAAAAAGTAAGTTATAAATTTTTAAGCCCAAAAGAATTCTTTTAGGCTTAGTTAAAAATCATATACTTAAGACAGTTTTTTTAAGTCTATTTCTTTTAAAGGAATTACTTTTGTTTTTTTGCTTATTTTATAAATTAGCATTGCTAGGAAAAACAAAATCACGCCCCCATAAGTTGCAAAAAATCCACTCCAAGTAGCGTCATGTTTTATAAGTTCCATAACTTCTTGCCCTACCATGATAATAGCTATTAAAGCCATAGCAAAAAGTGGAGCAAAGGGAAAAAACTTAGCTTTAAAAGTCAAAATTTCCAAGTTCTTTTTTTGCGCCCCAAAAGCTTTTCTGAAACGATAATGACTAAGGCAAATCCCAAACCAAGCAATATACCCAGCTAATGAAACCATATTTATAAGCCAAGTAAATATCAAACCACTATGATAGCTTGATACTGCAATAAGTACGAAAGAAACAACAGCAGTTAAAATTACAGCCTTAAGAGGAACTCCATTTTTACTAATACCTTGCAAACTTTTTGGCGCTTCCTTTTCTTTACCCATATGCCACAAAATCCTAGAAGCTGTGTACATACTAGCATTTGCAGCTGAAAGTATTGCACTTAAAACTATAAAATTCATCACGCCAGCAACGTATTTTATCCCAGCTTGAGAAAAAACCATAGTAAAAGGACTAGAAGCCACTGTTGAGTTAGGATTTACAAGCCAAGAGCTAGTAAAGGGAACTAAAATAGCGATAATAGCCATAGCAAGGATATAAAATAACATAATCCTCCAAAAAACACTTTTGATAGCTTTTGGAATATTTTTGCTAGGATTATCAGCTTCACCTGCCGCTATTCCTATAAGTTCAGTTCCTTGAAACGAATATCCAGCTACTAAAAATACAGAAAAAAATCCAAAGAGTCCAGCGTGAAAGGGGCCATCTGCTAAGGTAAGATTTTTAAATCCCACAGGGGCATTTGAGCCAACGAGACCAAAGATTATCAAAACTCCAACAACAATAAATATAATAATCGTAGCAATTTTTATAAAAGAAACCCAATATTCAACTTCTCCATAAACTTTAACTGCGACTAGATTTATAACAAAAATTAAAATAAAAAATATCAAAGTCCAAAGCCACGTATGAGTATTTGGAAACCAATATTGCATAATAAAAGCAGAAGCGATAAGCTCAGAAGCTATCACAAAAACCCAGTTAAAATAATAATTCCAGCTCATAGCAAAGCCAAAAGATTTATCTACATATTTTGAGCAGTATTCACAAAATGAACCAGTTACAGGTGAGTGTGCTGCCATTTCTCCTAAGCTTTGCATCAAAAAATACACTATTAAAGCCACTAAAACATAGCCTAAAATTGCCCCAGCAGGTCCCGCGTCATGTAAAGCACTCCCACTAGCTAGAAGTAAACCTGTGCCAATAGTGCCTCCTAAAGTCATCATAATAAGATGTCTTGCTTTAAGATGTCTTTTAAATTTTCCCTCTTGGTTCATACTTTCTCCTTTTGTTGAAGTTTATTATATACTTATTTTTATAAAGAAAAAATTTATTTATATAATTTTAAATAATTTCTTATATTTTATTTATATCTTACTTCACTTTGCTTGGCACAATTTACTTGGAATTTAACCATTTCCAAAAATGGATTTAGAAAATTTTCAAGCTTAGACTTGTCTATTTTTTCACTTTGACTATTATTTAGAGCTTTTAAAACTTCATAAACTGACTCCATTGTGCATAGACAGGCTTTGTTTGGTTGAGTTTTAAATCCAAATTTTGAAAGGCCAGAAAAATCAAAACTAAGCTTTGGCAAGTTTGATAGATTTTTGCTTAGTTTTAGCATTTTTCTAGAGCACGGCCACGAACCATCTAAGATAAAAATAAGATTGTTTTTTGTGCTTTTTTGATTTTGCATTATATCTAGATTCAGATTGTCCTTGCTTAGATTTATAGCGTCTTTACTTGGATATAAAATATAAGCATTATGTGTTTTGATAAGCTCATTTACTTTAGTGTTGTTTGTAAAATCTTCACCCACAAAAAGCAAAGAATTTACTAGATTTAAATGTGTAAAATGCCCTGTTTTATTTTTGCATTTTCGAAATTCTTTTACATGCATCAAAATCACAAATTTAGTTTTAGTAATAATCGGTTTTATAAATTCACAAATGCAAGAGCTTTTTGGTCTAAAGCATTTATAACAAGTTTGCCTAAAATTTTCTTTGTTTTCTTCTGTGTTTTTTTGTAAATTTTTATCCATATTTTCTTTAATCATTAGCAATTATACAAAAATCTTATATAATATGTTTTAAAGACAAGGCAGAAGAAGAAAAAAGACAAAAAACAAAGAAGAAAGAAAAGAATAAAAGATATGAAAAAAAATGCACTTATCACAGGATTTAGCAAAGGCATAGGCAAAGCACTTTGCTTAGAACTTGAAAATGATTATAATATCATAAGATTAAATTCAAGACTAGAAGACACAAAAGCACTAGAACTTGAGCTTAAAAATCTTTTAAAACTTTGCGATATTGACTTGCTAATATCTTGTGCAGGTTTTGGAATATTCTCACCCTTAGAAGAAATATCAGCTAAAAATATACAAAAACTAATCGCAGTTAATCTTACAGCTCCCATACTTCTTAGCTCTTTGCTTTTGCGAAGTTTGAAAAAAACAAAAGGGCATATTATAAACATAAGCTCAATCGAAGCACTAAAAAGCTCAAAATATTCAGCCCTTTATACTGCATCAAAAGCAGGGCTTAGAGCTTTTTCATTAAGCTTATTTGAAGAGCTTAGAACAAGTGGCGTAAAAGTAACTTCTGTAAATCCAGATTTAACCAAGACAAGTTTTTTTGAAAATTTGCATTTTGAACCAAGCGAAGATACAGACACTTTTTTAAGTCCTAAAGAAATAGCTAAGCAAGTAAGAAGTATTTTAGAATTTGATGGGGTGGTTTGTGATATTACCTTAAGGGCTCAAAAATTTGGACTAAAAAAGAAGAAATAGAAGAAGACAAAGAAAGAATAAAAGAAAAATAAAACTCAAAACTAGCTAAGGGCCTTAAATGCCTTAGCTAGTTTATTTTGAGTTCTAATTAAATGACTTTATTTAATACCAGCTTCATTTAGTATTCTATAGTTTTTGCAACCAAGTTGAATTCCTTTATCACAAGTCATTCCAAAAAGTTTTTTTGCTTTTGTTTTGTTTTGTCCAAGACCTTGCCCATAATAATACAAAAGTCCCAAATTGTAACAAGCTTTTATGTAACTTTTATCACAAGCTTTTTTGTATAATTTACTTGTTTTAAAATAATCTTGCCTAGCCCCTTGCCCATTATAATACAAAACTCCCAAATTATAACAAGCCTTTGTATTGCCACCATCACAAGCCTTTTTGAAAAATTCTTTTGCCTTAAAATAATCTTGCCTAGCCCCTTGCCCATCTCTGTACAAAACTCCCAAATTATCACAAGAATTCATATAACCTCTATCACAAGCCTTTTTAAAAAGTTCTTTGCCTTTAAAATAATCTTTTTTAATTCCTTTTCCTATAAAATAAGCAACTCCTAAATGGTCGCAAGATTTCATAATGCCATCATCACAAGATTTTTGCAAAGCATCAATTTTAGTGCTTGCAAAACTAAAACTTACAAGCATTAAAAATAATATAATTATTTTTTTCATTTCTTTCCTTATTTTTTAGATTAATTATAGAATAGAGCTAGTTAATAACCAGCTCTATCTAGTACCTTGTAATTTTTACAGCCAAGCTTATTTCTTTTATCACAAGCTTTGCCAAAAAGTTCTTTGGCTTGAGTTCTGTCTTGTCGAACTCCTTGTCCTCTATAATATAAAATTCCTAAATTGGAGCAAGCACCCATATCACCACCATCACAAGCTTTTTTGTAAAGTTCAGATGCTTTAAAATAATCTTGCCTAACTCCTTGCCCATTAACATATGAAATACCTAAATTGTAACAAGCACTTACATAACCCCCATCACAAGCCTTTTTGTAAAGCTCAGACGCTTTAAAATAATCTTGTCTTACACCTTTTCCGCTAATATACAAGAGCCCTAGAATTGAGCAAGCACCCATATCTCCTCCATCACAAGCTTTTTTGTAAAGTTCTTTTGCCTTAAAATAATCTTGTCTTACACCTTTTCCGCTAACATGCAAAGCCCCAAAATTTGAGCAAGAACCCATATTTCCTCCATCACAAGCTTTTTTGTAAAACATACTTGCTTTAGAATAATCTTGCTTAACTATTTTACCAGATTCGTAGATGCCCCCTAAAATTAAACAAGAATTCATGTTCTTTCCATCACAAGCCTTTTTCAAAAGTTTAATAGTTTTTAAATAATTTCTCTTAACTCCTTTACCCCCTTCGTATAAAAATCCTAAACTCGTACAAGCATTCATAATGCCCCCATCACAACCCTTTTTATAAAATTCACTTGCTTTAAAATAGTCTTGTTTTACTCCTGTTCCATTTTCATAAATACTTCCTAAGGCAACACAAGCACGTGAAAACCCTCCGCTACAAGCTTTTTTAAAAAGCCTAATAGCCTTAGAATGATTTTTTTTAACTCCTGAGCCAGTATTGTATGAAACTCCTAAATTATTGCAAGAGTTCATAATATTCCCATCACAAGCTTTTTTGAATAATTTACTTGCTTTAAAATAATCTTTTTCAACTCCTTTTCCTATAGCATATGAAAGTCCTAAGCTATCACAAGAACTCATATTTCCTTTATCACAAGCTTTTTGCAAAGCATCACTTTTAGTACTTGCAAAACTAAAACTTGCAAGCACTAAGCAAAAAAGTATTATTTTTTTCATTTCTTCCCTTATTTTTAAATTTTTTATAATTCTTAGATTCTAACTTAATCTATATTAAATTATATTAGACATATTATTTATTTTAGTTTTTTACTTATAAAATAAATATTAATAGATTTTTAAAGATAACTAACGTAAAAGCTGCTATTAATGCTCAGCCTCATTTAACTTTTTATAATTTTCACAACCAAGCTCAATGCCTTTGTCACAAACTTTGCCAAAAAGCTCTTTTGCTTTAGATTTGTCCTGATTGACTCCCCGTCCATTTTTATATAAAACACCTAAAGCACCACAAGCATACATAAATCCACCATCACAAGCTTTTGTATAAAACTTAGATGCCTTAAAATAATTTTGTTTAAGACCTTGCCCGTTTTCATATGAAATTCCCAACATATAGCAAGCAGTTGCGACACCTCTATCGCAAGATTTTTTAAATAGTTTATTTGCTTTAAAATAATCTTGTTTGACTCCTTGTCCATTATTATATAAAATTCCCAGAAGGTAGCAAGTATTAATCATCCCCGCATCGCAAGTCTTTGTCCAAAGTTTAAAAGCTTTAAAATAATCTCGCTTAACACCTCTTCCTTTATAAAATAAAGTGCCTAAGGCACCACAGGAATGAATATTGCCTCCATCGCAAGCTTTTGTCCAAAGAGTAAAAGCTTTAAAATAATCTCGCTTAACCCCTTGTCCATGATCGTACAAAGAACCCAATGCACCACAAGAATTTATAATGCCGTTATTGCAAGCTTTGGTAAAAATCTTTTTTGCCTTAAAGAAATTTTGATGAACTCTTTTTCCAATTAAATATAGCATTCCTAACTTATCGCAAGATTTCATATTTCCTTTATCACAAGCTTTTTGCAAAGTATCACTTTTTGAACTAGAGCTTGCTACATTTAATCTCTTATAGGATTTACATCCAATTTTATTTCCTTGATTGCAAGTCTTGCCGTATAGTTTTTTTGCTTTAATTATGTCTTGCTTAGTGCCTCTGCCATATTCGTATGAAATTCCTACAAAATTACAAGAAGCAATAAAATTCCCATCACAAGCCTTTTTAAAAAAATTAAAAGCTTTAAAAAGATTTTTTTGTACTCCTTTTCCATATGAGTACAAAATTCCCAAATCAGTACAAGATTTCATATTTCCACTATCACAAGCTTTTTGTAAAGTATCGCTTTTTGAACTTGCAAAGCTAAAATTTACAAGTATCAAGCAAAAAAGTATTATTTTTTTCATTTCTTCCCTTATTTCATAAACTAATTCTATTTAAAAAGCTAGTTAATAACCAGCATTGTTCAATCTTAAATAATTTTTACAACCAAGCTTAAGTCCATTATCACAAGCTTTTTTATAAAGCTCCTTCGCCTTTGTCTTGTTTTGCTTAAATCCATGTCCAAATTCATACGAAACTCCTAAAGCAGCACAAGCACTCATATTGCTTTTATCGCAAGTCTTTTTAAAAAGTTGATTAGCTTTAAAATAATCTCGTCTAACCCCTTTTCCATCCCAATATGAACTTCCCAACAAAAAGCAAGCACCCATATCGTTTCTATTGCAAGCTTTCTTAAAAAGCATACTAGCTTTATAGTAATTTTGCTTAACTCCTTTTCCAAGCTCATACAGAATTCCTAAGCTAGTACAAGATTTTATATTGCCTCCATCACAAGCTTTTTTCAAAATATTACTTCTAGATTTTTTAAAACTAGAACTTGCTTCATTTAGTATTTTGTAATGTTTGCATCCAAGCTCATATCCTTTATCGCAAACTTTGCCGTAAAGTTCTTTTGCTTTAGTTATATTTTGTCTGACACCACGTCCTTCATCGTATAAAATTCCTAATTTATAACAAGCCTTCACAATGTTATTATCACAATCTTTTTTCCAAATTTTGCTTTCTTTGAAATAATTTGTTTCAGCTGGATGTCCACTACTATTCGAATTTTCTAAATTATCACAAGCATGCATATTGCCCCCATCACAAGCTTTTTTCCAAATTTTGTTGGCTTTAGAGTAACTTTGTTTTACTCCTTTTCCATCAGAGTACAGATTACCTAAACTGATACAAGCATCTGTGTCGCCTTGATTGCAAGCTTTTTGAAAGTATTTACTAGCTTTTAAATAATCTTGTTTAACATCCTTCCCTCTTTCATATTGAAGCCCCTTCAATTCATCGCTATTAGTAATTGTTGTCACAATCATAATGCGATTAGCACTTGAAAAACTAGAACTTGCCTTATTTAGTCCTTTATAGTATTTACATCCATCTCTATCTCCCTTATCACAAGCTTTCCCATAAAATTCTTTTGCTTTATTTTTATCTATCCCTACTCCTTTGCCAGATTCGTATAAAAACCCTAGGTAATTACAAGCATTCGTAAGTCTTCCGTCACAAGCCTTTTTATATAGTTTTATTGCTTTAAATCTATCTTTTTTAACCCCAATATTATATGAGTCTCCTAAAGCAACACAAGACTTCATATTGCCTTTATTACAAGCTTTTTGCAAAGCCACATTATCCTTATGAACTTTTTGCAAAGCCACATTTTGACAAGCAATAAAACTAAAGCTTACAAGCACCAAACATAAAATAATTATTTTTTTCATTTCTTCCCTTATTTTTAAACTTTTAAATACTTATATTTTATCTTAGCTTTTGTTAAAATAAAATTATTATTTGTTTTTTAAATTTTGAGTATTTGTAGTATATTTATTTTTGTAGAATTAAATTAAAATATTCTATAGAAGAAAAGAGAAAAGCAAAAGAGAAAAGAAAGAAAAAAGCTAAAAAATAAAAATGCTAAATATTAAGAGTCTTAATATCCAGCATCACTTAGTGTTTTATAATGCTTACAAGCTTCTTTTATTCCCCCATTACAAGATCTATAAAATAACTGCTTTGCTTGTGATTTGTCTTGCTCTAGCCCACCTTTTCCTTTGCTGTATAAAAATGCTAAGTGATAGCAACCAACCAAGTTTCCATTTTGGCATTTGTTTTGATAAATCTTATAATAGGTTTGATTTCTAACTGTTTTTTTCTCATATTCAAGCACTAGCAAAACAACGACTATTAATATAATTATACCGATTAGCATTTTTTTCATTTTTTACCTTATGTTTTTTAGTTTAATACTTGTATTCTAGCCAAGCCTAGCTTAGACTAATTCAGTTCGCATTAAAATAAATTTATTATTTTAGTTATTTTATTATTTGTATTCTATAAAAATTTCTAGTAATAAGCATCTCTTAGTTTTTTATAAAATTTACAGCTTTCTTTTATTCCACCCTTGCAAGCTTTTCCAAATAAATATCTTGCTTTTGATTTGTTTTACTCCGTCTTTTCCTTTGTCATATAAAAATCTTGGTTGATAGCAGTTCACTAGATTTCTTCTGCGATATCTAGTTTGATACAATTTTTTTTAAGCTTATTTTTATCTTAGAAATAAGTTCAAAAAGAAGTTTGAAAGCAAGCTTAGAAATAGGTTTTTAAAAAGAGAAGTTTTAAGTTAAGACTAGCTAAAAGCTAGCCTTATTTTAGTCTTTTGTATTCTTTACATCCAAGTTCAAGCCCTTTATCACAAATCTTTTTAAAGAGTCTTTTGGCTGTACTTGTACTTTTTTTAACCCCATGCCCACTTTCATATAAAAATCCTAAAAGTCCGCAAGCATGCACATAGCCACCATAGCAAGCTTTTTTGTAAAGTTTACTAGCACTATAATAACTATGTTTAACTCCATGCCCTTCTTCATATAAAATTCCTAGATTAGCACAAGCATTCATATGCCCACCATAGCAAGCTTTTCTAAAAAGTTTCCCAGCGCTGTAAAAACTTCGCTTAACTCCCTTGCCTTTTACATATAAAAGTCCTAAATCAAAGCAAGAATCTACATTTCCTTTATTGCAAGCTTTTAAATAATAGTTTTTTGCTTGGTGAGTATTTTTTTTGACTCCATATCCTTCTTCATAAAAAATACCTAGATTAGCACAAGCAAGTGCATCTCCTTTTCTGCAAGCTTTTTTGTAAAATTTGGTAGCTTCATTGTAACTTTGCTTAACTCCATGCCCTCTTGCGTAAGAAATCCCTAAAAAGCCACAAGAACTTGCTAGCCCTTTATCACAAGATATTTTAAAAAGTCTATTTGCTGTAGTATAATTTTGTCTAACACCTTGCCCTTTTACATAAAAAATTCCTAAATCACCACAAGCACTTATAAGTCCAGCATTGCAAGCTTTTGTATATAAGGTGCTTGCCTTAGAATAACTTTGCTTAACACCTTGCCCATTGGCATATAAAATTCCTAAATTATAACAAGAGTTTACAACACCACCATAACAAGCCTTTTCAAAAAGTTTACTTGCTTTATAATGACTTTTTCTAACTCCTCGCCCAAGTGTGTATAAAACTCCTAGATTACTGCAAGAACGCATATCTCCTCTATCACAAGCTTTTTTGTAAAGTTTTCTTGCCTCGTGGTAATTGTGTCTAACACCTTGCCCGTAGTCATATAAAATTCCTAGATTTCCGCAAGAGTTTGCAAAGCCTCTATCACAAGCTTTTTTATAAAATATTCTTGCTTCACGATAATTATGTCTAACACCTTGCCCTTTGTCATACATTACTCCCAAGCTGTCACATGCATTCATATTGCCTTTATAGCAAGCTTTTCGTAAACTAATGCTTTTAGAATTAGCGAAGCTAAAAGCTATAAATACCAAGCATAGAAAAATTATAATTTTTTTCATTCATCACTCCGTTTTTTTCATTTTAAGATGGATTTTTAATTGCATATATTTTATCTTAGTTTTTGTTAAAATAAAATTTATCTTTAATATAAAAGCTTATAAAAAGTCTAAGTTTAAGTCTCAAAGCATAGCTTTGCTATAATTAAGACTTAAAAAAGCAAAAGATAAGATTTTGAAAGAAGTAACAAAATATTTTTTAAATAAAAACATACTTTTTGAAGATTTAAGGCAAGTTAGCCTAAAAGATTTAAATACAAAAAAAGCCATAGAGATTTATAGTGGCGTTAGCTTAGATAAATACTATTATGCTATTTTTGTATTAAAAGCAAAGTCAAGATTTGTCTTAAAATCTGCTAAAGATTTGGATGTTTTATATGCTAGACTTTGTATTTTAGAAGGGCATAATTTTAAAAAAAGATACTTGCTTATATCTTCTCCAATTTGCCAAAAAGCTAAAACGTTTCTGAAAGATTTAAAATGGAGCATAATAAATGATTTTGTGTGATGTAGGAAATACTACTTTTCATTTTTTGATAAATGGGCAAAATAAAGCTTTTTATCTTGATGAGTCTTTGCCAAAGCTAGATGAAAAAATATATTTCATAAGTGTAAATGATGAAGCTAGAAAAAAGTTAGTAAAGTTTTATAAATCTAGCCAAGATTTAGCGCAGTTTTTGGATTTTAAAGGTGCTTATAAAGGCTTAGGCATTGATAGAGCTGTGGCGTCTTGCTTTATAAAAGATGGTATAGTTGTTGATTGTGGCTCAGCAATTACAATTGATATTATGAAAGATTTTATCCATCAAGGTGGTTTTATACTTCCTGGGATTAGCTCTTATAAACAAATTTATCCTAAGATTTCAAAAAAACTAAATGTTGATTTTGAAAAAGAGATTAATTTAGATAAAATACCTTTAAATACTAAAGATGGCATTAATTATGCGATTATAAATTCTATAGTGCTTTGCATAAAAAATATTTCAAAAAATCAAAAACTTATTTTTACAGGTGGAGATGGAGAATTTTTATCTAAGTATTTCAAAAATGCCACTTATGAAAAAGACTTGATTTTTAAGTCAATGAAAGGTTTAATTGATGCTAACAATTGCACTTCCAAAAGGTAGAATAGCCAAAGAAACTTTGGATATTTTTTCAGCTAGCCTTGGGCAAAATTTTGTCTTTGATGATAGAAAACTTATCTTAGAAAAAGGCGATTTTAGGTTTTTAGATGTAAGAAATCAAGATGTGCCTACTTATGTCAAATATGGTGGCGCTGATTTGGGTGTGGTTGGACTTGACGTTTTAGAAGAAAAACAACTAAAACTAATAAAATTACTAGATTTAAAACTTGGAGCTTGTAAGCTTTGTATTGGTTTGAAGGCTGGGCAAAAATTTGACTGGACAAAAAGCAAAATAAAAGTAGCTACAAAACATGAAAATATTGCTAAAAGATTTTTTGAAAAAAAAGCAATGGCTGTGGATATTATCAAACTTTACGGCTCAATCGAACTAGCTCCTTTGGTGGGACTAAGTGATTGTATAGTTGATATTGTCCAAACAGGTGATACTATGAAACAAAATGGGCTCGAAGCTGGAGACACTATAATGCAGTCCTCGGTTTTTCTAGTAGCAAATAAAAATTCTTATTATATAAAAAAAGATGAAATCCTAGCTCTTAGAGCAAAATTAAGAAAAAATATTGAAATATCTTAGCGAAAAAGCAAATAATATCGTGATTATTGGCTTTATGGGTGTAGGAAAAGGCACGGTAGCTAGGGCATTGGCAAAAAAAACATATAAATTTAATATCGACACTGATGATTTGATAGAAAGCATGCAAAAACAAAAAATTAAGTTTATTTTTAAGCAAAAAGGCGAAGAGCATTTTAGAAAACTTGAAAGACAATGTGCTATTTGGCTAGAATTTTGTGTAAGAAATACGATTATTAGCACAGGTGGAGGTTTTTTTGTCCAAGAAAATATCAAAAGATTGGGCAAAGTTGTATATTTAAAATCATCTTTTGATGGAATCATAAAAAGACTTCAGGAGCTAAGAGGTGCAAAAATAAAGTTTGCAAAAAGGCCTTTGCTTCAAGATTTGGATAAAGCAAGAGAGCTTTATGAAGAAAGAATCATAACATATGAAAAAATCTGCGATATAATTGTGGATGTAGAAAATAAAAAAATAAACACAATAAGCACTGATATTTTAAAGCAAATTAAGGGTTTAGATGAGAATAATTAATACTAAAAATGAAAATTTTAAAGAAGTTTTTAACTCTATAAAAACTAGGGCAAAAAGCGATATAAACAATGTAAACGACATCGTAGCTAAATTGATTTTAGAAGTTTGCGAAGAAGGAAACACAGCTTTAAAAAAACATATCTCCACCTTTGATAAATGGAATCCAAAAAGTGATAATGAGCTTGAAGTTTTGCAAAGTGATATGAAACAAGCTTATGAAAATTTGGAGACTAATCTAAAAAATGCTTTGCATTGCGCTTATGATAGAATCAAATCTTATCATGAAAAACAAGTTCCAAAATCATGGCTTGATTTTGAAAAAAATGGAAATATTTTAGGACAAAAAATAACTCCAGTCCAAAGAGCAGGACTTTATATCCCAGGAGGAAAAGCAGCATATCCAAGCTCACTTCTTATGAACGCAATCCCTGCTTTAGTAGCTAAAGTTGAGCAGATTGTTGTTTGTACTCCTGCGATAAATGGAAAAGTTAATGAGCTTTTATTAGCAGCTTGTTATCTTTGCAAAATAAAAAAAGTCTATAAAATAGGAGGAGCTAGTGCAATAGCTGCCCTAGCTTTTGGGACTCAAACTATAAAAAAAGTTGATGTAATCTCAGGGCCTGGAAATATTTTTGTAGCAACTGCTAAAAAACAAGTTTATGGTGAGGTAAATATTGATATGATAGCAGGACCTAGCGAAATAGGAATACTAAGTGATTCAAGTGCAAACCCTGCTTATCTAGCTATTGATTTACTAAGTCAAGCAGAACATGATGAGATGGCTTCAGCTTTGATGATAACAACAAGCCAAGAAATAGCTCAAAAAACAGCTAAAGAGCTAGAAGCTAAGCTAGAAAATTTGAAACGAGAAGATATTGCAAGAGTATCGATACAAGAACGAGGATATATAATCGTTTGTGAAAATGATATGGAATCTGCTGTTAGTCTTATGAATGAGATTGCCCCTGAGCACTTAGAACTAATGGTTAAAAATCCTTTTGAACTTTTACCTAAAATCAAAAATGCTGGCGCTATATTTTTAGGAGAATTTACTCCTGAGGCTATTGGAGATTATGTAGCTGGTCCAAATCATACCTTACCAACTGGAGGAACTGCAAAATTTTATTCTCCTTTGGGTGTGGAAAATTTTGTAAAAAAATCTTCTATTATTTCTTTTTCAAAAGAGGGCATTGAGGAAGTCGGAGAAGCTTGTATGAGTTTAGCAAGAGCTGAAGGGCTTGAGGCACATGAGAAATCTGTAAAGATCCGTTTACAAGATAGTATAATATATAAAAAGGCATAGAAATTGGAAGAATTAGCACAAGTTAAAGAAAAAATAAAAGATTTTATCCTAGAGTTAGAGGACAAAAAAAGCATAGAATTATTTGATTATCTAGCCTTTGGAAAAATGCTAAGAGCTAAACTAATATTTAAAATTGCAGGATTTAACAAAACAAGTTTAGAACTTAGTGCAATTATTGAGATGATTCACGCAGCTTCACTGCTTCATGATGATGTTATCGATGAAGCTAACACAAGAAGAGGGCAAGAGTCGATTAACTCAAAATATGACAATAAAACAGCTATTATGTTTGGGGATATTTTATACTCAAAAGCTTTTTCAAAACTAGCTTTGCTAAATCAAGAAATAGCGAATATTGTGGCAAATGCTGTATCTTTGCTTAGCATGGGAGAATTGCAAGATGTAGAGCTTTCTAAGAAATTTAATAATTCTTATGATTTGTACTTAGAAATGATTTACAATAAAACAGCTTCTTTGATAGAAGCTAGTGCAAAAAGCGCTGCTATTTTAGCAAAAAAGAATATCCAAAATTTTGCTCTTTATGGCAAAAACCTAGGACTTGCTTTTCAAATGATTGATGATATTTTAGATATTACTCAAGATAGCCAAACACTTGGAAAACCTGCTTTACTTGATTTTGTTGAAGGCAAGGTTACCGTGCCTTATTTGTTTCTTTGGCAAAGACTAGAGGATAAAGAAGATAAAAAAATACTAGAAAACCTTTTTAAAAAACCATTAGAACAAAAAGAGCAAACTTGGATTAAGCAAAAAATGCAGACAAGCAAAGCACTTGTTGATAGCATAAACTTAGCTAAGAAATTAGGACTTGAAGCAAAAGAAGCTATAAAAGATGAACCAAATGCTAAGGATTTGGGTGAAATAATTTTAGCTATGATTGATAGGGATTTTTAATGATTTATTTACTTGTATCATTTACTCACAAAAATACAGATATTTATACAAGACAAAAATTAAGCTTCGCAAACGAAGATAAAATAGATACATTTTTGAACAATCTTACAAAAAATGAAAATATTTTAGAAGCAGTTTTGCTTTCAACTTGTAATAGAATAGAAATAATCACAGCAGTTCACGACAAGCAAGATGCTATTTATTCTATCTTAAAAGAACTCTCAGCTCACTCAGGTTTTATTGAAGAAGAACTAAGCTTAAGGGCTGATATTTTTGATTCAAATTCTGCAGTTCACCATCTTTTTTCAGTTGCATCTTCGCTTGATTCTTTGGTTATTGGTGAGACTCAAATCGTAGGGCAGTTAAAAGATGCTTTTAAATATTCTATAAACAAAGGATATTGCGCTCAAAATTTAGCTAGAGTTTTTCACTATGCTTTTAAAACAGCAGCCAAAGTAAGAACAGCTACAAGTCTAGGCACAGGAAGTGTATCAGTTGCTTCAACTGCGGCACTAAAAGCAAAAAAATGCTTTGAAAATAAAGATGTTACAGGTGTAAAAGCTCTAGTTATTGGAGCAGGGCAGATGGGTGAACTTGCCATAAAACACTTACAAAACCATAATTTTGATATAGTTTTAACAAGCAGAAGCTACGAACATGCTCTTGAGCTTGCTAAAAAATTTGATAAAATAACTATTGAAGTAAGAGATTTTAAAGACTTGCCAGACTTGATAAATTCTACCCAAGTATTGATGAGCGCCACATCTTCGCAAGTGCCGATTATCACAAAAAATATGTTGCGAGATTTTCCTAAAAAAAGATTTTGGTTTGATATTGCAGTTCCTAAAGATATTGAAAATAATCTAAGCTACGATAATTTACAGATTTTTAATGTAGATGATTTGCAAGATATAGTTGATGAAAATATGGCGCTTAGAGCCCAAAATGCAAAAATAGCTTTTGTAATAGTTAGCACCATGGCAAAAGAATTTTTTATTTGGCTAAAAAGTTTAGGTGTTGAACCTGTCATTAAATATTTACATGAATTAGGAGAAAATACAATTGAAGAAAAAATCAAAAAAGCTATAAAAAAAGGTTTTATTGACAAAAAAGATGAAGCCAATATCACAAAACTTTGCCAAAATATTATGTCTGATTTTTTGCATAAACCATCAAAACATTTAAGAATTGTTTCAAAAACTATGGAGGGCGATGTTGCCTTAGGAAGTATTCAAAATATGTTTGGATTAAAAGAAGATTTGAGTATGATAAATAAATATAAATGCGAACACTCACTAGAAAATTCTATATCTTAGAATCATAAAAGATAAAAATACAAAAGGGCAAAAATGAAATTTAGCAAAACTTTTATACCAACAAGTAAAGAAGCTCCAAAAGATGCAAGTTTAGTTTCTCACCAGTATTTATTAAGAGGTGGCTTTGTGACACAAGAAGGCGCTGGACTTTACAACTTCTTGCCACTTGGAAAAATAATCTTAGAAAAAATAAAAAAAATCACAAAAGAAGAGCTCGATATTGCAGGGCTTTGCGAAGTGGAGTTATCTTTTATCACTCCTTATTATTTATGGGAACAAAGTAAAAGAGCTTCTCAAATGGGTCTAGAAATGCTAAAAATCAAAGATAGAAAAAATAATGATTTTGTTTTGAGCCCAACAAATGAAGAAGCCATGGTAAACTTACTTAAAAATAGAGTGACTTCTTATAAAGATTTGCCCTTGCATTTATATCAAATAAATACAAAATTTAGAGATGAAGCACGACCTAGATTTGGGCTTTTAAGAACTAGAGAATTTTTGATGAAAGACTCTTATTCTTTTCATTCAAGTAAAGAAGATTTACAAAGAGAATTTGATTTAATGGAGCAAACTTATAAAAAAATCTTTACAAGATTAGGACTTGATTTTAGAATAGTTGCTGCAGATTCAGGTGCAATTGGTGGAAGTGGAAGCAAGGAATTTATGGCCTTAGCCAAGGCTGGAGAAGATACTTTGGTAGTTTGCAAAACTTGTGAATACGGTGCAAATATTGAAGCTGCAAAAAGACAAAAACCAATATTAAAAACAAAAAGCTTTGATGAAGGAAAGATTTTAACTGAAAATAAAACTACTATTGAAGATTTGGCAAATTTTTTAGAAGTAGAAAAATCTCAATGCATAAAAGCTGTAATTAAAAAAGCAATATATGAAGATTTTAATGAACTTGTAATATTTTTTATAAGTGGAGATTGTGAGCTTGAAAACACAAAAGCAAGCTCATACTTAGGCGCTTTGGAGCTAGTAACAGCTAGTGAAGAAGAGATTAAGCAGGCCAATCTTGTGGCTGGATATTGCGGTCCATTTTCTTTGCCAAAGGATATAAAAATTGTTCTTGATGAAGAGTTAAAAGATAGAAAAGATATAATTTGTGGAGCAAATATTAAAGACTATCACTTAGTTAAAAAAGATTTTTCAAGTCTAAGCGAAGCTAATTTTACTGATTTATTATCTGTAAAAGCTGGAGATAAATGTATAAAATGTGGAAGTGAATTATATCATACAAAAGGTATCGAAGCAGGGCATATTTTTCTTTTAGGGGATAAGTATTCAAAAGCTTTAGAAGCAAACTTTCTAGATGAAAATGGAAAGGCCAAAGCTTTTTTAATGGGAACTTATGGGATAGGAATAAGCAGGTTATTAGCTACAATTATAGAACAAAGTCATGATGATAAAGGTTGCATTTGGACTAGAGCTACTGCTCCATATTTTATAGATATTATTGTTTCAAATGCAAAAAAAACAGAAGAGCTTGAAGCTGGGATAAAAATCTACGAAGAGCTTAAAAGTAACGGTGTCGAAGTTATAATTGACGATAGAAAAAATGCAAGATTTGGTTTTAAAATAAGTGATTTTGAATTAATAGGTTTCCCTTTTGCTTTAATTATTGGTAAAAAATTACAAGATGGCTTAGTTGAGTTAATCGATAGAAAAACCCTAAAAAAAGAAGAAATAAATATAAATGAAGTATCAAAAAAAATCATTACCCTTGCAGGTAAAAATTCCTCTTCCTAGTGATTTAGAAGAAATATTAATATACCTACTAAGCAAGTCTGCTAAAGTTTTTTTAGTAGGCGGTTGCGTAAGAGACTATTTGTTGGGCATTAAAAATTTAGATTATGATATTGAAGTTTTTAATATTAGTGAAATTGAATTAGAAAAATACCTTAAAAAATTTGGTAGTTTAAGACTACTTGGCAAGAATTTTGGAGTCTATAAGTTAAGCATTAAAGTGAGCAATAAAGTAAAAACGTATGATTTTTCTTTGCCAAGAACTGAAACAAAAATAGCCAAAGGACATAAAGGCTTTAAGGTTATAACTCACAAAAACTTAAAATTAGAGCAGGCATCTTCAAGAAGAGATTTTACAATAAATGCTCTAATGTATGACTATGAAAAACAGCAAATTTTAGATTTTTTTGGTGGGCTAAAAGATTTAGAAAATAAAAATTTAGCCTTTGTAAATGCAAAAAGTTTTTGCGAAGATGCTCTAAGAATTTATAGGGGTATTGGTTTTTGTGCTAGATTTTCTTTTCATTTAAGTAAAGAAACTAAAACTCTTTGCAAAAGCATAAAAGATGATTTATGTGCCTTACCAAAAGAGAGAATTTTTGAAGAGTTTAAAAAGTTTTTATTAAAAGCACCAAAGCCAGCTTTGGCTTTTGATTTAATGGATGAGCTTCTTCTTTTGGATTTTTTCCCTCCTTTAAAAGCCTTGAATGAAAATAAAAAAGCTTGGGAAGAAATGAAAATTACCATAAATAATCTAGCAAATTTAAACGAAGATGATGGAGATAAATTATATTTTATTTTAGCAGGAACTTGCCTTTTTTTCTCAGATGAAAAACTTATAAATCAAAAAATATCAAAAGATTTTTTAATACTTTTAACAAATGATAAAAAGCTTTTAAATAAGGTTTTAGCTCTTGTAAAATTTTACGAAAAACTTGATTTTTTTGGTAATTTAAGTGATAAAGATATAAAAATTTTAGCAAAAAAAATTAATATAAAAAAGCTTTGTAAATTTCTTGAAAATATATTTTTAAAAGATAATAAAAAATTATTGGATTTTTTAAATAGAGCTAAAACCTTAGGCGTGCAAAATTATCCCAGAAAAGCTGTGGTTAACGGTAAAGACTTGTTAGCTCTTGGATTTAAGCCTTCAAAAGACTTCAAAAAGATTTTAGATTTTGCTTATGATTTACAAATTTCTAAAACTGAAGAGAAAAATATTTTATTAGAATTTGTGAAAAAAGAATTTGCGAAATAGTAGTTTTTCTTTTATTTATGAAATTATAAATTTAAAATTTATATCTTAAGAAGCTAGGAAAACCTAGCTCTTAAAATTAAGATTTTTGAAGTTCTCTTGCACTTATGTTTCCATATCTATGATAAGAATGTGAAATACTTTGTTCTTGAAAATAGTTTAAAAGTTCAAGTCTACCTTCGCTAAAGACAGGCATTTTGCTCAAATATACTAAATTTTGTGCACAAATTTTAAACACATTATCTGAAATATCTGAAATATTTGCATAAGTTATTTGTTTATAGCTTGAAAGCTCTGATATAAAATCTTTTTCACTTTGGATTTTTTGAATATTACTTCCAAGTATACTAGGCATTTTTGCTAGTATTTCTTCTACTTTTGTTTTTGGCTCTATACTTAGAGTGAATTTAACTTGTGCAACTCTAGCAGCAAGTATTCTAGCAAGTGCGTTAAAAACACTATCTTTTTTAGTAATTCTTAGTGCTAATTTTTGTCTTTTTAGATATTTAAAATAGTTATCTTCGCCTCGTACTTTGCAATAATCTTTTTGAATAGAAAATTCACTTTCATAAGCATCAAAATAAGATTTTAAAGCAATATCAAGTTTAGAAAAATCTGCTTTATATTCTTTAAAATGCCCTGCTAGGATTTTAAAATCTTTATAAAGCTCTGTATTTTTATAATCTTTTTTACTTGAAATAGTAGGCTCTTTTACTTCTTTAAAGTCCATAAATTGAGTTATGTAATTATAATGTCCAACTTTTCGTCCAGCGCCAATCGCACTTTTTCCTATGCCACCAAAAGGTTGTCTTAATACAATAGCTCCAGTTGTTCCTCTATTTACATATAAGTTTCCAGCTTTTATATGCTCTTTCCAAAGAGAAATTTCTCTTTCATCTAAAGATTCTAGACCAGAAGTTAAACCATATCCTGTTGCATTTACAAGCTCAATCGCTTCTTCTAAGCTATCAGCTCTCATTACACTTAACATTGGTCCAAAAAGCTCATTCATATGAGTAAAACTTCCATTTTTTACTCCATATTTAATACTAGGAGTCATCATATAAGGATTTTTTTCCAAAATTTTTGGTTTTAAAGCCCAAGTTTCTCCAGCTTCAAGAGTGCTAACAGCTTTTTTAAGTTTCGCACCTATCTTAGTTGACATGCAAGTTATAGTATTTTGAGGATTCCAAACACTTCCTTGAGAAAAAGATTTTGCGCAATCAACCAAACCATTTTTAAAATCTTTATCTAGATAAACATCTTTTTGCAAAATAAGTAAAGAAGTTGATGAACATTTTTGCCCTAGGTTATCAAAAGCACTATGGCAAACGTTTCTAATTGCTTGTTCTTTATCTGCTAAAGATGTGACAATAGTTGCATCTTTTCCACCAGTTTCTGCACTTAGGTGTAAAGAAGCTCTTGTTTTTAACATAGCTTTTGCTGTATCTTCTCCACCTGTTAAGACGACAAATTTTACATCTTCGCTTGGGATTAGAGTTTTACCAGCTAAGCTTCCAGAGCAAGGTAAAAATTGTAAGGTATTTTTAGAAACTCCAGCATCCCAAAAGCATTTGCATAATTCATAAGCGCAAAGTACAGCGCAACTAGAAGGCTTGATAATTGTAGTATTTCCTGCTATTAAACTAGCTGCCATTCCGCCTAGTGGAATAGCTAAAGGAAAGTTCCAAGGTGAGACTATAAGTCCTAGCCCTTTTGGTTTCATTTTTAGATTTTTATAATTTTCAAAATATCTTAAACTATGTGCATAAAACTCTACAAAGTCAATAGCTTCAGACACTTCTACGTCACTTTGAGTCAAGGTTTTAGAAACTTCTAATGCAGCAAAAGCTAAAAGTGTAGCTCTTCTTTCTCGAAGATTAATAGCAACTTTTTTAAAAATTTTATGTTTATTGATTGGGCTCATTTTTGCCCATTTATCGACATCATCTTTTCCAGCTTTGATAGCTTTTTTTATATCAATTTCACTAGCAAGTCTATATTTTCCTACAATGATTTTTTTCTTTTGGCATTTGTCAAAAACGTCAATAGTTTCTCTGCTTCCGCTAAGTTCTTTTCCAGCTATTACTGGACCTATTGTTTTGTATTTTGTATTTGCATTAGGTTCATAATCTTTTAATATTTTTTGAGCCCAAGCAATATTTGCTTCAAGAGTAAAATCTGTATCAGGTTCATTTTGAAAAGTTCCTGTATCAAAAGAAGAATTTTTAAATCTTGTAAATTTTTCTTTTTGTCTATCTTGTTTTCTTACTACACCTATATAAGATGTTTTTTCATTTTCAAAAGATTTCAAAAATAGTTTTTCTTGTTTATTCCAAGAGCTTGAACCAACTGTTAGTCCAAAAGAATGTCTTATAAAGTTTTGCTCAGATGTATTTTCATCAAGTCGTCTTACAAGATAAGCAATAGCGTTTGTAAACTGTTCTTTTTTAGATGTTGGAGCATACAAAATAACATCTTGAGATAATTCTTTGATAGCTTGTCTTGCTCCATCACTCATGCCTTCTAGCATTTCTACGGTATGGAATTGGCTTGTTTTATTATGCTCAGCTAAAACAACAGAAAATGCTTGTTCAAAAAGGTTATGCGAAGCAGTTCCAATATGTACAAAAGGAGCATTCTTTTTATCAAGCCCAAAGCGAAGCATTCTTTTATAATTTGAATCTGTATCACTTTTATCGCTATATGTTACTAAATCCCAGTGTTTTTGTGAAGCTTCAGTTTCTTCCATCTCCATATTTGCACCCTTAACAAGTCTTATTTTGATAGGAGTTCCACCATTTTTAACTCTTTTTTTAGCCCAAGTAGTTAGATTTTTTTGCCAAAGAGAAGAATCTGGTAAATAAGTCTGAAGTACAATTCCCGCGTAAAGGTCTTTAAACTCAGGTTTATCAAGAGTTTTTTTGAAAGTTTCTATACTTAGGACTAAATCTCTATATTCTTCCATATCAAGATTTATAAACTTATATTTTTTTTCACCTTTATCATCTATAAAGGTATTTTTTTTAGCAGCTCTATAAAGTAAAGTTAGTTTATCACTTAAAATCTTAACAGTATTATCAAAATCTAGCGTGTTTATTTGTGAAAAAATAGTAGAAATTTTTATAGAAATATAAGTAATATTTTTTTGTTTTAAAGCATCTAAATATTTATTCATTCTTTGTTCTGCTTCATCTTCACCTAGAATTACTTCACCTATTAAATTTACATTTACTTTGATTTTTTCAGCTTTTCTTTTCTGTAAAAATTCTGAAAAATATTTTTTTTCACCTTTAATGACTACTGTTTTTGTATCATTCCTTATATAAGAAATAAACATAGGCACACATAAATTTGGCATAAGCAAAGCAAATCTTTTAAATCCCCATAAAAGTATTTTATCTTTAATGGTAAAAAAATGTGCGTATTTATATTTTTCTAATAAATACAAAATTTGCTCAGCCACTCTTACATTATTTTTACTTCTAAAACTTTGATCCATAAGCTCGATTAATAGCGCTTTATCCTCAGGATGTGCTAACATTTTATTCATTTTTACATAAAATTTTTTGTCAAATGCACTTGTTAATTCGTTTGCTCTATTTTGCCACTTTTTCGCGAGGGCTATTGCCTCTTTTTGTAAAACTTTATCTTCCATATTTCCTCTCCTTATATTTTAGCTTGTTTGCCCAAGTATGCTTCTTGAATACTTTTTGAAGCCAAAAGTTCTTTTGAATTTCCACTGTGTGTTATCTTTCCAAGCTCCAAAACATAGCCTCTATTTGCTAGTTTTAAAGCCGCTCTTGCATTTTGCTCTACTAATAAAACTGTAGTTCCTTTTTTAGCAACTTCTTCAATTGCTTTGAAAATTGTCTTAATCAAAATAGGCGCAAGCCCTAAAGATGGCTCATCTAATATAAGCAATTTTGGTTTTGACATTAAGGCTCTACCAATAGCTAGCATTTGCTGTTCTCCCCCACTTAGCGTTCCAGCTAATTGTTTTTTTCGTTCTTTTAAGCGAGGCAGTATTTCATAAATCCATTTTAAGGTTTCTTTATCTATATGTTTTAGACTATAAGCACCCATTAAAAGATTTTCTTCTACATTTAATGTAGAAAATACTCGCCTGCCTTCAGGGCAATGCGCAATTCCTTGTGATACAATTTTGTGCGACAAAGTTGAGCTTATATCTTTACCTTCAAATATAATGCTCCCTGATTTTGATTTGATAAGCCCAGAGATGGTTTTTAATGTAGTTGATTTTCCAGCTCCGTTTGCACCAAGTATTGTAACCACTTCACCCTTTCTAACTTCTAAAGAAATACCTTTTAAGGCTGAAATTGCACCATAAGATACAAATAAGTCTTTAAGTTCTAATAAAATCTCTTGCATTTATTCGTCCTCATCTTTTGTACCTAAGTATGCTTCAATAACTCTAGGATCATTTTGAATAAAAGAAGGTATGCCTTGAGATATTTCTTTCCCAAAATTAATAACACTTATATAATCACTTAATTTCATAAGCATATCCATATCATGCTCTATCATCATAATCCCAAGTCCTAGTTTTTTAACTTCTAAAATAATCTCACTAAGCTCCGCACTTTCTTGCTCATTTAATCCAGCTGCAGGTTCATCTAAAATCAAAAGTTTAGGCTCTGCGGCTAATGCTCTTGCCATTTCTACTTTTCTTTGATTTCCGTAAGATAAATCTTTAGTTGGAGTCAAAGCGTAAGCACTAAGATTAAAAAACTCCATCAATTCTTTTGTGCTCTCCCAAAGTTTTCGTTCATCTTTTCTATAAAAATTATCATGAAAAAAACTATGGTACCACCTTTGTTTAGATTTTGTATGTGTTCCTGCTACGATATTTTCAGCCACACTCATTTCCCCAAAAAGTCTAATATTTTGAAAAGTTCGAAGTATTCCTCTTTGTGCTATTTTATGTGGTTCTAATTTGGTAATTTCTTCCCCTTGGAATTTTATACTTCCTGTATCAGGTCTGTAAATTCCTGTTATGCAGTTAAAAAGCGTAGTTTTTCCAGCTCCATTTGGTCCAATAAGTCCATAAATTTGCCCAGCTTTAAGCTCTAGATTGATATCTTCTAAGGCACTTAAGCCACTAAAAGATTTATATAGATTTTTAATCTCTAAAATATTTTTCATCTAAGCTTCCTTCTTTGGCTTTAGAAATTTAGGAATATCGCCAAATTTCATAGGTAAAAGCCCATGCGGTCTTAAAATCATAGTTAAAATCATTGCAGCACCAAAAATCAAATATCTTGAATCTTTAAAGCTAGTAAAAAGCTCAGGTAAAATAAACATAATAAAAGTCCCAGCTAAAATTCCTGGCATAGAAGCGCCACCACCGACTAAGATTATGGCAAAAAACATAACTGATTGCATAAAGTTAAATGACTCAGGTGAAACTGCTGAATTTTGCAAAGCAAAAACAAAGCCTGCAAGTCCAGCCATACTAGCACCTAAACCAAAAGCAAAAAGCTTGTATTGACTAATATTTATACCCATAGATTTTGCAGCAATTTCATCTTTGTTTATATAAAAAAGTGCTCTTCCGTATTTTGATTTATTAAGTGCTTTTAATAAAAGAACACTAAGTACTAAAATCCCAAAAGCTAGATAATAAATAGATATTTGTGAGCTAAAGGTGAAGCCAAAGACATTTAATAAATCTATACCAAAGATTCCATCTGGCCCTCCTGTTAGTCCAAAAGGATTGTTTGATAAAACTTGCTCAAAAATTATATTAAAGCCAATTGTTGCAACCAATAAATAATCACCTCTTAAATGAATAATTGGAGAAATTATTAGATAAGCAATTACTAAAGGCAATATTATGGCAAATGGCAAGGTACTTATAATGCTAAAATGAAAATGCGTATTTAAAATAGCTGTTGCGTAAGCACCTAGCCCAAAAAATATAGCATGCCCCATATTAAAAACTCCAGCTCTACCTAGGATTATATCTCCTGAGAAAGCCACAATTGAAAATATCAAAAATGTAATTGCCAAACTTAGCCAAGCTGAGCTTAGAAAAAAAGGTAGAAATGCTAGAATAATTAAAAAAATAATTAAGTATTTTGTTCTTCTGTTCATCTTAAACCTTTTCTATGAAAGTTTCGCCCAAGATTCCTCTTGGTCTGAAAATCAAAATCACGATTAGCAAAATAAAGGTAAAAGTTGCAGACCATTCAGTTGACACATATCCTGAAATCATAGTATTGAAAAGTCCAAGCAACAAGCCTCCTAACACAGCCCCAGGTATGCTTCCAATACCTCCTATAATGGCTGCAATAAAAGCATTTAATCCATACAGCCAACCCATATCAAAAGTAAGTCCTTTATAATAGATTCCAATAAAAAGTCCACCTATTGCTCCAAGACCTGAACCTAAAATAAAAATAATACTAATAACTTTATTTACATTAATCCCCATTAAAGCAGCAGCTTCTTTATCAATTGCACTTGCTCTTATGGCTGTTCCTATTTTTGTTTTATGTATAAAAAAATATAGTGAAAGTGTTAAAACTGCGCAAAGTACCAAAATAACGATTTGAGTGTAAGAAAAAACCACTCCTGATACTAATACGGTGGTGTTTGGAAAAATTTGTGAAGGAAATATTCTCATATTTGGCCCCCAAATAAGCATTATAGAATTTTGAATAAGCAAAGATGCTCCAAGTGCTGAAACTACCGCACTAAGTCGTGGAGCTGTTCTTAGAGGCTTGTAAGCCACTCTTTCTAAAAGAACTCCAATCATTGCGATAATTATTGTAGTCAGTATAAAAATTGTCAAAACACTAAAAAGATTAATTGAAGACGCACCAAAAAATTCTGAAAATACGCTAAGTCCTATATAAGCTGAGAGTGCAACCAAATCTCCATGGGCAAAATTTATTAATTTCATAATCCCATATACCATCGTATAACCTAAGGCAACCAAAGCATATAAGCTACCTATTGTTAATCCGTTTACTAATTGTTGAAGAAATATATCCATTTTCTACCTTGTGATATCTAAGAGCTTATTAAGCTCTATACTGTTATTTCTTAAGAAATAAAATAATTATAATTTACATATATTTAAACTTCTAGAAGCACTAGGCTTCTAGAATAGTAATTGCAATAATAACAATAACTTATTTGTTTAAAACTTTATAAGAACCATCTTTTTGAAGTTGATAAACTAAAAATTTAACATTGATTCTTTCTCCATCGTTTCTAAAAGTTATTGGCCCTGTAATTCCTGGGTAATTTTTTAGATTATGTAAAAAGTTTGATATTTTTTTAGTATCTGTACTTTTTATAGTTTTTATTGCATATAAAATTACTCTCAATCCATCAGCATTTAAAACTGGAAATATTGAAGGAAGATTTGTTTTATAAGCTGTTTTATAAGCTTTTATGTAAGTTTTTGCAATTTTATAAGGCAAAGTTTTAGGTGAAGGGAAATTAATAATCAAACTTCCTTTAGCAGCGTCGCCCGCAAGTTTTGCAAAATTTGGATTGTCGTTTGAATCTCCACCAACAAAAACTGCTTTAATACCTAGTTCTTTTTGTTGTGATCTTATTAATCCACCATCACTAAAATATCCTGAGAAATAAATAGCATCAGGTTTTAAAGCTTTGATTTTAGTTAAAATCGCTGTAAAGTTTTGAGTACCAGATTTGATTTTACCTCTATATACAACATTTCCACCAATATCTTTTATAGAAGCTTCTGTTGCATTTGCTAAACCATTTGAATAAGAAGAATAATCAGATAAGACTACAATTTTTTTGAAATGTCTATCTTTTACAAGATATTTAGCTGTAAAGCTACCTTCAGCTGAGTTTGGATAAGAATTTCTAAAAAAAGTCCAATATTTTTTTGCTATTAGTTTATTACTTGTTCCATCAGTTGTTTGAAGTATGTGATTTCTAAAATAAATTGTTTGAGCTGCTAGAGCCGCATTTGATGTGTAAGAACCAATAACTGCTAAAACTTTAGCATCAGAAAATTTTCTAGCACAAACTGCTGCTTTTTGACTTTTACCTTCATCATCACAAGTAAGGACTGTTATTTTTTTACCAATAATTCCACCTTTTGCATTTTCTTGTTTTGCAATAAGTCTTACAAAATTATCAATTGCTTGACCTTCACTTGCATATTTACCAGTAATTGGAGCTTGAACGCCAATCTTGATAACACCATGTGCAAATAATGCGCTTGAGCTTAAAATTAAGCTTGCTAGTACCAACTTAAATCCGAGTGTTCTTTTCATATTTTCTCCTTAGATTAAAGACTTGTTGTAGCCTTTTGAATATTATTTCATATTTAAACTTAAAATATTTTTAAAATATAACTTTAAGTAATTTTTTTTTAAATTACTCATTATTTGCTACTTTTGGTAAGAAAAATATTAAAACAAAGGCAAGTAAAAATATACAAATACTCAAATATGAAATACTAAGGAATTGATAATGTGCATTTAATAGCGATAATGCAACAGGACTTAGTCCTCCAAAAATAGCATAAGGAATGTTGTATGATAATGAAAGCGCCGAAGATCTTTGCACAGGTTTAAACACTAAGGCAAAATATGTAGATGCACTTCCTACAAAAAGTCCAAAAATTAAAGAAAATACAAATTCAAACAAAGCAAAATTCAAATTAGTTTTATAATTTAAAAGCAAATAACTAGCAGGTAAAATAAAAATTACTATTAAAATTGAACCTAAAAGCATAGTTTTTTTATGTCCTACTTTGTCAGCTAAATGCCCACCATAAATAGTAGAGCCCATAAAAATAAGCATAGCTATAGCATTTATTAATAAAGTAGCTGAATGGTTATCTATGTTTTTTGGAAAAATACTAATAGGAAGCCAAATAAATAAAAATTGATAAAAGTACGAATACGCCACGACTTCTAAGCCCACAAAAAGCATAGATTTTAATGTTTCTTTTGAAAACGAATATTTCAATTTCTTTTCTTTAAATTTTAAAAATACTTCACTCTCAGGAAGTATTATTCTAAGGTAAACTCCTGTAGCACAAATCAAAACTCCTATAAAAAAGCAAGCTCTCCAACCCCAAGCTAACATTTCCGCACTTCCAAGAAGTTCTCTAAAAATAAATACAACTAAAGAACTTACTAAAATACCTAAAGCAGTTGAAGCAGGCACGGTGCTTACCCATTTACCCTTTTGATGGTTTGGTGAAACTTCTGCTAAATAACACAAAGAAGTTGTATATTCTCCTGCTATTGAAAGTCCTTGAATTATACGGAGAAACGCAAGTAAAAATGCAGCACTTATTCCTAGAGTTGCATAAGTTGGCAAAAAAGTTATGAAAATACTTGTTATTAGCATTAAAGCTTGAGAAAGTATTAAAGTTTTTCTTCTACCAAGTATATCTCCTAAATAACCAAAAATAATAGAACCAAGAGGTCTTGCCAAAAATCCTATCGCAAAAATGAAAAAAGTTAAAATTCCTGCTTCAGCTTTTAGCTCATGCGGGAAAAATAAAGTAGAAATCTGCGGACTTAGATAGGCATAAACTAAAAACGTATACCATTCTACTACATTTCCTATACCTGTGCCTAAAATCAACTTAACAATACTTTGTTTGCTTTTCATGAAAACTCCTTAAAGAAAATTATATTTAAAGAATTACATAAATAAACTTATAAAAAGATTAATTTTGTACTAATAATTAATTATTATTTTTTATTAAATTTTTGGATAATTAGCCCAAAAATTATAATAATTAGTCCAGATAATTGTAGATAAATAAATTTTCTCTTTTAAAATAAAATGTATGAAGATTAAAGATATAAAAGGAGATAAAAAAATCAAATTTGAAATATTGCTTATTTTTTTACTTACTTGCAAGGCTTTTAACCATAAAAGAAAAGTAAGTCCCATTTCAAATAATCCTATATAAATAGATGCTAAAATTCCTTCTAAGTGTGGCATTTTAAAATCTTTAAAAAAACAAATGTATAAGATTATATAAACTAAGGAAAATAAAAAATTTCCTGCTAGGTTAAAGATTGGAGGAAAATTATTTTTTGTATTAATTATCCAATAACTTGCCCAAAGTAAGGTAGAAAGTATGGCAAAAAATACTCCAAGCTTTGATGAAAAATGTAAGCTCAAAAGGTCTCCCTTACTTGAGATTAATAAAACTCCAAAATAGCAAATAAAACCTGCTAAAATATCTTTAAGCCCTAATTTATGCTTTAGAAATATTGCGCCAAGATAAGCTAAAACTAAAGCCCAAGTATAGTTTATTGCTTGCGCTTCTTGTGCTAAAAGTAAAGAGTAGGCTTTGAAAAGTATCAAATAATAAGCAAAAGGACTAATAAAAGAAGACAAAGCAATACTTAGTTTGTTTTTATTTAAAAATTGAAAAAAAGAAGATAGCTTTTTTTGCTTTATTAGCAAAGAAAAGAAAAAAATATTTGAAACTATGATGGAATAAAAGACCATTTCAAAAGGCTCAAAACTCCTAAGCGCAATCTTAAAAGCAGTAGCGACACTAGACCATAAAAGTACAGCCAAAAGCGCGTATTTATATTCACTCGCTAAAAATTGCTTTTTCATTTTTATCCTTTGGGTTATTCTTTAGTTTATTAAGAAATACAAATTTATACTAAAATAAAACTTTTAGAATAATTAAAATCTTATGATTATCTTTTAAGGATTTAAAATATAGCTTTTACTTCCGTTTATTTCATGAAATATTTTTATATCGTATCTTTTTGCATAATATAATAGTAAAAGCCTTTGCAAAGTAGGCATGATTGAAGGAGTAAACCAAGCATCATTTGAAAGGGCTATAAAATGCTTGGTATTTTTTAGATTTTGGTACAATATTTTATTTGTAGCCTCATAGCAAATAGCCACCCTAAAAGAAGTATCTTTTATCTTAAAAGTGCTGGGTTTTTTAGCACTTGCATAATCACTAGCTCCATCAAAAAATATCTTGTTTATAAAATCTTTTGCAAATTTTGGCAAAGGCACTTCTTCTCCAAAGGGTACTAACACGACTTTATTCGCAATTTTAACTTGTCCTTTTGAAAATAAATACAAGCTATTATAAAACTTGCCATTTTTTTCGCTCAAAGCCCCTGTGATAATATTTATTTTTTTTGAAAATTGTTTTAGTTTTAGCATATCCTCAGTGCTTGCATTTAAAATAATACTAAAGGCAGTCTCAGGTAAAATCACTAAATCATAGTGTTTTTTTATCGCTTCTTCGATGTTTTCATAATTTATTTGCTTTGATTTTTCTAAAAAACTAGCTTTCCATCTTAGGGTTTGACTTATATGATAACTTGGAAGATAAATTTTCAATTTAGTATTTATTTTTTTTTGTGCTGTAAAATTTATGCAAAAACCCAAGCAAAGAATCAAAACTAGGCTCATAGTTTTAATATAATTTATATTTTTATTGTTTCTTAGAAATATTAAACTCGCTATTATAAATACAAGTAAAATGATATATATTTTATGAATATTAAAAACACTATTTGCAAATAAAACTTCAAATTTAAACCAATCAAAACCAAAAGGTCCAAAAGAGCTTAGCACTAAAAAGGCAAAAGCCTTATAAAAAACATTTGAAAAAAATCCACAAATAAAAAATAAAAAACCATAAATAATCCCAAGCCCTAAAATCTCAAATGGTATCAAAAACTCAAGTTTATAATAAACTAAACTAAAGCTAATCCAATAAAACCACATAATTCCTACAAAAAAACCAGTATAAAAATAATCAGCTCGTTTTTTTAAATTTAGTAGCGTATAAATCGCCAAAAGTCCAAGTAAAGAATTTAGGTATTTATTAGAAATTGAAAAATATTCCAAATAAGGTATTAAGCTTAGTAAAATTGCTATTATCAAGCCATTTCTTATATTTGTTTTGTTAAAATAGCCTCGTTTTATGCTAGACATAAAAAACCAAATACATAAAGGAAACTCCATGGGTGGACACGGTTCAAATCTTTTAGGTTCATTATTGCCTCTTGTTGCGCTTTTCGCAATATTTTATTTTCTAATTATTAGACCACAACAAAAACAGTCTAAGAATCATAAGAAAATGCTTTCTGAGTTAAAGAAAGGTCAAGTCATTGTAACAAATGGTGGCTTAATTGTTGAAATTATTAAGGTAGAAGAAGACTTTTTAAAAGTTAAAAACCCTGATGGTTCAGAACTTAAATTGATAAAAACTCACGTTGCAAAACAATACGAGCAAAACTCTTAAGTTTACAAGCCCTTTTTGAAGGCCTTGTAAATTTGTAAATACCTAGATTTAAAGGGAAAAAATTGAAATTTTTTAATTATAGATTTATAATTTTTGTAATAACACTTGTTTTTGGAGTAGTTTTTTCTATGCCATCTTTTTTACAAACAAACACTGGTAAAAAGATAGCCCTTGGATTAGACTTGCAAGGTGGTTTGCATATGCTTTTAGGTGTGCAAGTTAATGACGCAATTACTACAAAAATAAAAGGATTAGCGACATCTATTAACTATCTAACAAATAAAGATGATATCTTAGTACAAAATTTACTAATCTCAAAAACAAACTTAACATTTCAGCTTCTTGATAAAGATGATACTAAAAACATTGATAAGATGTTAAAAACTATCAAGGGTTTAAATATAACAAAAACACAAAGTTTGAAATATACAATCAAATTAACTCCAAGCGAAATCTTAGAGACAAAAAAAATGGCTGTAAGTCAAGCTGTTGAGACTATTAGAAATAGACTTGACCAATTTGGTTTATCTGAGCCTAGTGTTACAAAACAAGGTAAGTACGATATTGTAGTCGAACTTCCTGGGATTAAAAACCAAGCTGAAGAAGAAAGAGCAAAAGATTTAATAGCAAAACCAGCAGTGCTAGACCTTATGGCTGTTGATGAAGCAAGAGCTAGTAATGTTTATACAATGACTAAAGCTACAGCACATGAATACGGCGATTTGATTTTGCCATCTTCAAGCTCAACAACGACAAAATATCTAGTAAAAGAAATACCTATTTTAAACGGTTCTCAAGTTGTTGATGCTAAAGTAGCTTTTGACAAAACAAATCAACCTATAATAAATTTTACACTAAATTCAAGTGGAGCTAAAATTTTTGGTGATTTTACTGCTAAAAATGTCGGTAAAAGATTAGCTGTTGTGCTTGATGGAAAAGTTTATTCTGCTCCAAATATTAGAGAAAGAATTGGCGGAGGTTCTGGGCAAATTTCAGGTGGATTTACTATGAGTGAAGCAGGAAATGTAGCAATTGCACTAAGAAGTGGGGCTTTACCCGCAGGAATTAAAATCTTAGAAAAAAGAAGCGTTGGACCTAGTCTTGGAGCTGATTCTATAAAAGCTTCACTATACGCTCTAGCAACGGGATTTATTTTAGTTGTTTTATTTATGTTGCTTTATTACAGATACGCAGGACTAATTGCAAATATTGCTCTTGTTGCTAATTTATTTATAATTCTTGCAGTTATGGCTTTATTTGGTGCCACGCTTACTTTGCCTGGAATGGCGGGGATTGTACTAACGATTGGTATGGCAGTTGATGCAAATGTAATAATAAATGAACGGATTAGGGAACTTTTATGGAAGGGTTGCTCACTGAATAAGGCTATTGATGATGGCTATAAAAATGCAATGAGAGCGATACTAGATTCAAATATTACTACACTTTTAACTTCTGTGATTTTGTATATTTACGGAACAGGACCTATTAAAGGTTTTGCGATTACACTTTCTATAGGAATTATAGTATCAATGATAACTGCGATTTTAGGGACCCATGGAATTTATGAGATGTTAATGCCAAAAATTTCTAAAAGCAAAAAATACAATGCTTTGTTTGGAGTAAAAATATGACTTTCTTTTCTGCACATAAAATATATAACTTTATGAATAAAAGGACGATGTTTCTAGGATTTTCAATTATTTTGTCTATAGCTTCAATCGCTCTTTTGATGACTAAAGGTTTGCATTATGGTATAGATTTTGAAGGTGGAACAATTGTTCAGGTGAAATATAATGCAAAAGCACCTATGGATAAGATTCGAGCTCTTTTAAAATCTGATAAAACTATGCCTGACGCAAGTGTTTCAAAATTTGGCTCAGATGATGAAGTGATTATCCGTTTAGATGGAAGTTCAAGCTCATTTAAAAGTGATTTATCTAAAACTATGGAAAAACTACTAAAACCAAGCGGAAGCTTTGAAATACGAAGAGTAAATATGGTGGGGCCAAAAGTTGGAGGAGAGCTAAGAAGTGACGGAATTACTGCCTTTATTTTGTCTTTAATAGTTATTATGCTTTATGTTTCTTTTCGCTTTGATTGGCGTTCAGCCATAGCTTCAGTCATAGCCCTAGCACATGATACGCTTATAGCCCTTGGCGCTTTATCATTATTTTCTGTTGATATAAATTTACCTATTTTAGCCGCAATTTTGACGCTTTTGGGGTATTCTTTAAATGATACTATTATAGTTTTTGATAGAGTAAGGGAGAGTTTACAAACATGCAAAGATGAAACTATTGAAGAAGTGATCAATGAATCTGTTTCAAAAACGCTTTCAAGAACTATGCTTACATCTTTGACTGTATTCTTAGTTGTTCTTACTTTGTATCTTTTTGGTGGCGCAATCATTCACGGTTTTTCTTTTACAATGCTTGTAGGCGTAATTATAGGAACTTATTCTTCAGTTTTTGTAGCCGCTTCATTGTTGGTGGTATTTAAATTCTCAATCAAAAACTTTAAAGCCAAAGAAACTGCAAAAATTAAAAGAAGAAAAGAAAAAGAGCGTATGCGAGCTATGTATGAAAAAGGTACTATCTGAGATATGGAGATAATATGCAGTATAACCCGCAAGAAATAGAAAAAAAATGGCAAAATACTTGGCAAGAAACTGGGGCTTTTGAGCCTTCAGATGATAAAACTAAGAAAAAAAAATATATTTTAAGTATGTTTCCTTACCCCAGCGGTAAGATTCATATGGGGCATGTTAGAAATTATTGCTTAGGTGACGCTTTTGCTAGACATTTTAGAGCGCAGGGTTTTAATGTACTTCATCCAATAGGTTGGGATAGTTTTGGAATGCCTGCTGAAAATGCTGCAATAAAACACAAACTTCATCCAAAAAAATGGACTTACGAAAATATTGCTTATATGAAAAAAGAGTTAAATTCTCTTGGACTTTCTTTTAGTAAGACCCAAGAATTTGCAACTTCTGATGAACTTTATACAAAATTTGAACAAGAATTTATCATTAAAATGTATGAAAAAGGCTTGTTATATAGAAAAAATAGCACCTTAAATTGGTGTAATTCTTGTCAAACTGTTTTAGCAAATGAACAAGTTGAAGATGGGCTTTGTTGGAGATGTTCTAGCGAAGTTACTCAAAAGCAAATGTCAGGATATTATATTAAAATCACTAAATACGCAGATGAGTTACTTGAAGATTTAAAGCTTTTAGAAAACACTTGGCCAAAGCAAGTAATAAATATGCAAAAAAATTGGATAGGAAAAAGTCAAGGCTTGGAATTTGATTTTACTCTTGAAGAAAAAAGCAAAGAAAAACTAAAAAATAACTTCACAACTTACAGCGTTTTTACAACAAGAGCAGATACAATCTACGGACTAACTTACAGCGCTTTAGCACCAGAGCATGATATTGTAAAATATTTAATTAGTCATAAGCTTCTAAGCGATGAAAAAATTAAAAGTATAAAAGCTATGCAAAATCTTAGTGCAAAAGCCTTACAAACTCAGGATAAAGAGGGAGTTTTTTTAGATATTTATGCTCTTCATCCTTTAACTAAAGAAAAAATACCTATTTGGACTGCAAATTTTGTTTTGAATACTTATGGTGGCGGTGCTGTTATGGCTGTGCCTGCTCATGATGAAAGAGATTTTGAATTTGCAAGTAAATATAATCTTGATATAAAAGTAGTTATCCAAAATCCTAAAGAAAATCAAGAAGAAAATCAACATCTAAAAACTGCTTACACAAATCAAGGAATACTGGTAAATAGTGGGGACTTTTCAGGACTTAAAAGTATAGAAGCAAAAGAAAAAATAATTTCTTATTTTGAAAAAAATAATCTAGGGCGAAGAAAAATAAATTATAAATTAAGAGATTGGGGTATTTCAAGACAAAGATATTGGGGCGCACCTATTCCTTTTGTTCATTGTGAAAAATGCGGACTTGTTCCACAAGATTTAAAAAACTTACCTATTACTTTACCTGATGATATTGTGTTAACAGGAGAGGGAAATCCACTAAGCTCACATAAAACGTGGCAAGAAGATACTTGCCCAAAATGCAAGTCTAGGGCTTTAAGGGAAACTGATACTCTTGATACTTTTGTGCAAAGTTCTTGGTATTTTTTAAGATATGCAACATCATATAAAAAATATCCAAATATAGGAATAGACAAAAATGATGCTGATTATTGGATGGATGTTGACCAATATATTGGAGGCATTGAGCATGCTATTTTGCACCTTCTTTATGCACGATTTTTTACCAAAGCTTTAAGAGACTTAGGATATACAAATTCTAGCGAGCCTTTTAAATCTTTATTAACGCAAGGAATGGTTTTAAAAGATGGCGCTAAAATGAGTAAATCAAAAGGAAATGTTGTTGATCCTGACCATATAATCAAAAAATATGGTGCTGATACTGCTAGGCTTTTTATACTTTTCGCAGCACCTCCAACAAAAGAATTAGAATGGAATGATAGCGCGCTAGAAGGTGCTTTTAGGTTTATCAAAAAATTCTATGAACGCTCAACTATTCTTGAAGCAAAAGATTTTAAAAGTGGAGATTTTCAAAAAGAAGCTTTTGAGCTTGAAAATATAGACCAGGCGAGCCTAAATACTGAAGAAAAATATGCAAGGCGAAAAGTTTATGAAGCCTTAGAAAAATCTTTTGACGTCTTCGCTAAAACTTATGCTTTCAATACCTTAATAGCGTCTTGTATGGAAGCTTTAAACGCTCTAAATGCTCAAGAAAATAAAATTATTCTTTTAGAAGCTTATTGTGTTCTAAGCAAAATTTTAGAACCTATTATTCCTCATGTTTGTTATGAAATTAGCCAAAAACTTTTTAATCTTAAAAATTTAAATATTGTAATAGGGATTCCAAATGGAGTTTTTGAGCAAGATTTTATTAATATTGCGCTTACGATAAATGGTAAAAAAAGACTAGAATTAAAAATCAGTCCAAAACAAAGCAAAGAAGAAGTTTTAAGCTTGGCCAAGAATGAAGCAAAAAAATATCTTGAGGGTAAAACCTTAATCAAAGAAATCTATGTGCCAAATAAACTGGTAAATTTTGTCCTAAAGTAGTGAAATGAAAAATAAACTTTTTACCAAGAAATTTCTTTTTATACCTTTATTGGCGGCTTTATCTGGAGCCTTATTTTCAATCTTGCTTCTTAACTCTTGTGCTTATAAGCCTTCAAGCGTTTATGTCTCTCAAGTTCTTGGAAAAAAAGTTTATGCCAAGGTGCTTGTAAATGCAGAAGATCCTAAAAACTCCGTTGCTTTAAAAGACGCCCTTGATGAAGTTATCTTGAATCAATTTCATCTTATTTTGGTATCAAATGCAAGCGAGGCTGATACTTTTATGAATATTTCTTTAAATTCTATTTCTTTTGATCCTATTGAATACGATGCGAATGGCTACGTAAATATTTATAGAGCAAATATAAGTTTAAATCTAAGCTATACCTACAAAGGAAAAACAGGAAGTATAAGTAAAAGTTCTAGCGAAGAATTTTCTATCCAAGGAGGAAGCACAATCTCAGCTATTCAAAGATATACAGCGATAAAAAATGCAGCACAAAAAGCGCTAAATAAAATGGTATCTTTACTAGCCTTTAGAGGGTATAATGCAAAATAATTTTGAATCTGAAGACTTAGCAAGTTTTTTAGAAAACAAAAGTTTATTTTATGATAAAATTGATTTTTCTTATGTAGCAAAAGCTTATGAGCTTTTAAAACCACATATAACTTTGCCCTTTGTTATTCATATAGTTGGCACAAATGGTAAAGGAAGTACGGGAAGATTTTTAGCACATTATTTACATAAAAAAGATTTTAAGGTTTTACATTATTCATCTCCACATATACTAAATTTTTGTGAGAGAATTTGGCTAAATGGTAAAGATATTGATGAATTAAGTCTTGAATTAGCACATAAAAATTTGCAAAAAATTTTTGATGCCAAACTTTTAAAAAAGCTTACTTACTTTGAATACACTACACTTTTAGCTATTTTTCTTAGTTCAAAAAAAGATTATTTAGTTCTTGAAGCTGGACTTGGTGGAGAATATGACGCTACAAATGTAGTTAAAAATGATTTAAGTATTATTACAAAAATTGGGCTAGACCATCAAGAATTTTTAGGAAATACAATAGAAGAAATTACAAAAACAAAGCTTAGAGCGTGTGATAACAAAATGCTTTTAGCACTCCAAGAATTTCCTGAAGTTTTGGAGCTTGCTAAAGATTATGATTATTTTTTGGCTAAAGAATTTGACACTTCTAGTCTAGAACTTCCAAAATTTTTAAAACAAAATTTAAATACAGCACTTAGTGCTTTGGAATATCTTGGCATTGAGATTGACCTTGATTTATTAAAAGATTGTCAAATATTTGGAAGATGTCAAAAAATAAATGAAAATATCACTATTGATGTAGGGCACAATCCCCAAGGCGCAAAAGCTCTGCTAAAAGAATTTCAAGACAAAAAAATAAATCTTGTTTATGCTTCTTTAGAAATTAAAGACTACGCTTTGGTTTTACAAATTCTTAAACCCATAATAAAAAAAGTATTTTTATTGGATATTCAAAATGATAAAATGGCAAAAAAAGAAGATTTAATCAAAGTATTGAAAAAATTAAATCTTGATTTCGAAGATTTTAAAGGCATTGACAAGCAAAAAGAATATCTTGTTTTTGGTTCATTTCTCTGCGTGGAATACTTCTTAAATACATATATATTTTTACGAAGATGACAAACTTAGAAAAAAACTTAGCAAGGCTAAAAGAGCTACAAAAACAAAAAAATATTATTGAAGAAGAAATTACCACTCTTCAAAAAAAAATACAAAAAACATATTCAAGGCAAGATAGAGTAAATATTTTCTCTAAACTTTTTATTAATCGCTTTGATAAATACGCTAAACTTTGGCAAAGTAAGGATAAAAATATACAAAAATTTTACCCTGCAACAAAAACTTTCAGGGGTGAGGATTATTTATTTTTAGATGATTTTATGCTTGAAGAGCATTTACTTGGCAAAGTAGTTTTAGCCACTTACATTTTAAATCAAAAAAATGAAAGTAAATATCTAGTGTTAAAAACTCCAAAGGCACAGAAGCTAAAACTCGATTTTCTTTTAAAAGATTTGGAAATTTTTGTTTACTATGAAAAAATATCGCTTAATTATTTTCATGCTTGGATATTTTTCGATGATTTTATAAGCTCTTGTGATTTGCTAAATTTTTGTGCTTTAATCTTCTCAAAACTAAAAACAAAATTTCCAAGCTATCCTTCCAAAACTTTTACAAGTCCAAGCGAAGTTGGCGAAGTCATAGCTTTGCCTTTGCAATTTTTTAGAAGAGAAGCGTCTGAAACTATATTTTTTGATATAGAAAATGAAAAACCTATAAAAAATACTTGGGCATTTTTGGATAATGTAAAAAGAAATAAAAGTGAAAAATTAAAAACCTTGCTAGGCTTTTATGATTTGAGAGCAGACAAGCAAAGTGAAGATGAAAATAAAATTGAGAAAAATAAAGAGCTAATATTAGAGCTAAGCGATAGAATTTATCTATCTCAAAAATACCTAAATAAAAAAATAAGCCTTTATCTAAAAAATCTTGTAAGCTTTGAAAACCCACAAATAAAAATACTTTTAAAACTTAGAAAACCACTTTTTGGAGTAGACAGAATACTAAAAGATTTTGAAGAAAATGAAAAATACCTTATTTTGCCTAGAGGAGTCTTAGATAAAATAAAAGTTTATTTTGAAGATTTGGGCTTAAAATATAGTATTTTAGATAAGCGAAAAAATGAAAAATCAAGCAAGATATTAAACTTAGTTTTCAGCCCAAAAGAAGAGCAAAAAATCTCTTTAAAAAATATTTTAAAATATGATTTTAGCGTTTGCGTTGCGCCTCCTGGTTTTGGAAAAACTTTTTTAGCCTCAAGTGTCTTAGCAAATAGAGGTGTAAAAACTTTGGTTTTAGTAAATAAAAATATCTTGCTTGAGCAGTGGATTGAGCGTTTTATGCAATACTTCAATTTAGAAAAAAAAGATATTGGATTTTTGGCTAAGAGCAAAAATACTTTAAATGGTGAGCTTGATGTAGCCTCCATGCAATCGCTTAAAAATTCCTTATCATTAATAAAAAATTATTCTTTTGTTATTGTTGATGAATGTCATCATATTCCTGCTTTTTCTTTTGAAAATATTATAAAAAATTTTTGTGGAAAATATCTTTTAGGACTTAGCGCAACACCTATGAGAAAAGATGGCTTGGAAAAAATCCTTTATCATCAGCTTGGAAAAATATCTTATGAGCATAAAAATATTAGAACTTTTAACAATAAGGTTTTTGTTATTAAAAGTGATTTTAGAGGAGATTTTTCTTCTTTTGCTAGTCTTTTAACAGCGCTTTGTAAAGATGAAAAAAGAAATACTTTGCTTTGTGATTTGATTTTAAAAAATCAAGAAAGAAAAATACTTCTTTTGAGCGACAGAATAGAACATCTTAATATTTTGAGTGCAAAGCTTCAAATCTTAGGAAAAAAACACTTAGTTTTACATGGGCAATTAGCTAAAAAAGTTCAAGAAAAAGCCATGAAAGAAGCAGGAAGTGCAGAGCTTATTTTGGCTTCTTCATCATTTTTTGGAGAGGGTATGGATTTTGCGCATTTAAACACTATAATTTTTGCTACACCGATTTCATTTTATGCAAGATTAGTTCAATATCTTGGGCGAATTGGACGAAGCGGAGAAGAGTGCTTGGCTTTTGATATCTTGGATTCTTCTAACGCTATGCTTAAATCTTCTTTTAATAAAAGAAAATTAGCCTATAAAAAAATGTTTTATAATATTATTTATGATAAACTCTAATTGATATTTTTAAATTAATATTTTTATTAAATAAATTTTCATATTTCAAGTGATATAATAAGTAAAATAAGGGATAACTGAAATGTTTGATAAGATAAATAAATTAAGAGTAAGCACAAAAATAATTCTTCCTATAATTTTAATTTTAATTATTAGCAATGTCGTAAGTCATAGTTTAATAGTTTCAAATATGCAAACAATGAATAAAAAAAACTCCAAAGAATCCCTAGATATGCTAACGGATTCGATTTTTATTTCTCTAAGAGACGCTATGAATACAGGCAATCCTAAAGTAATTTCAGAAGTTGAGTCTACCAATAGGGCCAAAATAAAAGGCTTAAATAATCTTACAGTATACAAAAGTAAAAAAACTATGGAATTGTATTCTCCAAAAGAAAGAGAATCAAAAGATAAAAATGTAAAAGAAGTTTTTAAGAATAAAAAGGAACAAGTACTAGATTATTATTCTGGTAGTTCGCATTTTATAAAAGTACTAAGACCAATGATAGCAAGTTCTGTATGCTTAGCATGCCACGCAAATCAAAAAGTTGGAGATGTTATAGGAATAATTTCTTTGAAATTTGATTTGAGTAAGTCTGATACTAGAATAAAAAACTTTTCTTATATTTTGCTCCTTATTTCATTTATTGCGATTATTATAACTTTGATTATTGTTTTTTTAATAGTTAAAAGAGTCACCTTGCCGCTTAAAAATCTCAAAAAAGATTTAAATTTATTCTTTGATTTTATACTAAAAAAACGAGACACAATAGAGCCAATTAATGTAAGTTCAAAAGATGAAATAGGCGAAATGGTAGAATCAATAAATGATAGCATAAGTCTAGTTAGTCTAAATTTGACAAAAGACCATGAAGCAATAGAAGAAACATCAAGAATTTGCAAAGAAGTACAAGTTGGAAATTTGGATATTGAAATAAATGCAGATTCAAATAACCCTTCAATAAATAACCTAAATGATATTATCAATAATTTAATTTCCTCTTTGTCTTATAATATTTCTAGAGTTTTGGGTATTTTAGATGCTTACAGTAAAGACGATTATTCTAAAAGGATTAATTCAAAAGGACATACCAAAGGGCAAATGCAAGAATTGTTTTTACAAATTGATCATCTTGGAGGAACTTTAGTAAAACTAAGCTCACAAAATCTTAAAAATGGTTTAGCCTTACAAGAGATTTCTGATGTTTTTAGTATAAATGTAGATTCTTTGGCAAAAACTTCAAATAGACATGCTAATACTCTTGAAAGTATATCAAAAGAATTAAATGAAGTTTTAGCTGGCATTGGAAAAAGCTCGCAAAATACTGAAAAAATGGCAATTTATTCAAAAGATGTAGCATCTTCTTCAAAAGATGGAGAAAGACTTGCGAATGATACTTCTAATTCAATGGATGAAATAAATGAAAAAGTTTCAGCCATAAGTGAGGCGATTTCTGTTATTGATCAAATATCTTTTCAAACTAATATATTAAGCTTAAATGCTGCAGTTGAAGCAGCTACTGCTGGAGAGGCTGGAAAAGGTTTTGCTGTTGTGGCCGCTGAAGTTCGAAATCTAGCTACTAGAAGTGCTGAAGCTGCTAAAGAGATTAAGGAGCTAGTTCAAAGTGCAAGTACGCAAACAATAGCTGGTAAAGAAATTTCTGGAAAAATGAAAGAAGGATATATAAAACTTAGTAAAAATATTGCAAATACTACTGAATTAATAGAACAAGTTGCTTTATCTTCAAAAGTGCAAAATAGCTCAATAAAAAACTTAAGTTTAAAAATAGTTAGCATAAGTAAAGATACTAGAGAAAACGCGCAAATTGCAGATAAAACAAATGTTTTAGCAAGTGATGCTAATAAAATAGCTAAAAAAATAGTTCAAGATGCAAGAGGAAACACCAATAAAGAAGCAATAGCACAAAAAACTGTATCACAAGATATAAAACCACAGGATGAAAGAGCAAAAGAAGAAGTCAAGCAAGAGCCTAGAGATATAGTTATAAATCAAAAAAATACTGAAACCAAACAAGAATTTGATGAAAGTGGAAATAAGATTTTAAGACAAATAAAAATAAATAAGCTTGATGAAAATATTTAATAAGTCTTTTTTAACAAATTTTTTAGCTCTAGTTTTAAGTCTTCTGGGGTATTTTTTGCCAAATCATATTATCTTATATATTGGGCTTTTTGCTTTAAGTGGCGCACTTACAAATTATCTTGCAATTTATATGATTTTTGAAAGAGTGCCTTTTATTTATGGTAGTGGGGTTATTGTAAATAAATTTGGAGAATTTAAAGAGGCAATTTATTCGCTTATTATGGATGAATTTTTTAAAAAAGAAAATATAATTAAATTTTTTGAAGCAAGTGCAGAAGATGGAATACTTAAAAAAGATTTTTCAAAAGTTTTAGAAAAGCTTGATTTTGATATGACATTTACAAGCTTAAAAGATACGATTTTAGAATCAAATTTTGCTAGTATGCTAAATATGTTTGGAGGAATTAGTGTACTTGAGCCTTTAAAAAAACCTTTTATTTCCAAACTAAAACAAGCAATTATTTCTATTCTAGGCTCAAAAGCTTTTCAAGATATTTTACTTAAAAATCAAGGAGGACTCGATTTTAGCGATGAATTGCTTAAACAAATTTCTAAACTTATAAAAAATCGCCTAGATGAGCTTAGCCCTTTGATGGTTAAACAAATGATTCAAAACATTATAAGAGAACACCTTTCTTGGCTTGTGCTTTGGGGTGGAATTTTTGGAGGGCTTATTGGACTTCTAAGCGCTTTTATAAGTTAGTTATTTGCTTTTTTATTTTAATGTTTGAGTTGAAATAAAATCTTAATAATTCTAATAATTTTATCTTAGCTAAAGCTCACAAAATATATAATGACTTATATTATAGAATCTAGCTTATGCTAATTCTTAGTAATTATATAAAATAGGAAAAATATGAAAAAGATTATTATTTTACTTTTTATTTTTTGCGGATTTCTTTTTGCAAGTAATTATTTTTATATGCAAAATAATAAAAAAATAATGTTAAAAAAAGTACAACCTACACAAAGTAACAAGCAATTACAAGTAAATAGTTTAAATTCTAAAAATCCTAATAGTTCTAATTCTTCGGTTGATTATTATACTTTTAATTCAGGTGCTAGAGTGGGTATTGATAATACTTTGGTGGTAGGATTTAAAGACTTGACTAACCTAAAAAAATATGAAAATACCTATCACATTACTTTTATAAAAGATTTAGGCTTAAAAATGTATGTTTTTTCTTGCCTAGATAAAAGTAAGACTTTGGGTATTGCAAATGAACTAAGTAAAAAAAATGATATACTTTTTGCGCAACCAAAGCTTATTCAAGCACTTAAACTTCAATAAAATATTTAATAAAAACTATTTTTAATTTTTCTTAAATGCAAAAATGTGCTATACTCAGAATATATTAGATTTTATTTTGAAAAGAGTTGAAGTTTGAGAAGATATCTTATAATTATTTTATTTATTGCTTCTTTGTTTTTTGCATCTTGTGGAAGTGATGATGATTCAGACTCCTACGCAAGTGTTTGTTCTTCTGATTATGTTTTTGGTTTTGCTTCTAGAGATATTTTTCAAAATGATGGAAATTCAAACCCTTTATGGAAGACGCAATGGGATTTGCATGCAAATCATGGAATTTTTGGAAATCCAAGCATACATGCAAGTGCTAGTCTTATAAGAAATAATGGTGGACATACAGTAACTATAGCTATTCTTGATGATGGTTTTAATCTTAATCATGAAGATTTAAAAGGTTTAAATGTCATACGAAAATGGAATACAGCTTATTCTTATGATAATTCAACTACATCAGACCCTAGTCAAGATATTAGTGAAGATCCAAATAATAAAGAGGATCACGGTACAGCAACACTTGGAATAATTGCAGCGAGAGATAATAATGTTGGTATTATGGGACTTGCAACTACATCTAATTATCAATTTATACTTGTAAAAATGTGTTTTGATGATGCCTGCCTAAAAAATCAAATTTATACTACGTCTGAAATTTTTAGAAAAGTTCAAAGTTGGAATCCTCAAGTTATTTCTTGTTCTTGGGGAACTGTTCAGCGAGGAGGATTATCGCCTTATGATAGAGCAACCATTGCAAGTGTTGCAAAAGGTGAAAACAAAAATGGTAAATTAACATACCCTAATGGTGTAAATGTAGTTTTTTCTAGTGGCAATGGAGAAAACAAAAATGGTCAAAATTATGGTGTTGACATTTCAAATGAAGCCAATATTCCTGAAGTTATAAGCGTAGGAGCTAGCAATTCTTTTAATAGAATTGCACATTATAGCAATTATGGAGAAAATCTTGATTTAGTAGCTCCTGGAGGTGGATATTATCATCCTGATATGCTAGGTATTCCAACATTATATGGCCATTTTAATAATAGTTACTACTATTATAATAGCAAAAATTCATTTATAGGAACTTCAGCATCAGCACCTTTAGTATCAGGAGCTATTGCTTTAATTTTAGCAAAAAATCCAAATTTAACAAGACCTAAGATTATAAATATTTTGCATTCTACTAGCGACAAAATAAGCTTTTATAGAGAAAATTTAGGAACGAAACGAAATCCTATAATGAGATTAGAAACTTGCAATTACGACTCAGCAGGTTTTAGTAAGCATTGTGCTTACGGAAAATTAAATTTAGAAAAAGCACTTGCAAAAGTTCCAAATCCCTCTTAAGATTTAAGCTTCATAAAAAATCAATAAAAATACCATAAAAATATTTACTTTTTATTCTTTTTTTCTTACAGCATATTTCCCTTCATAATCAAAACAAAGTTCGCCAACTTCGCTTATTTGTGCATTTACTTTTATAGAACCTATGCCCTTAGAGCTAAGTTTTTCTCTTAAAGTTAAAAGCTCTTCTTTTGGTGGGGTAAAAACGGTACAGTTTATATCGCTTGTCAAGGGTGCTTTAAAAGTGCATAAACTTGAAACCACTAAAATATCATGATTATCTTGATGTTCATTTATCAAAAGTTCAAGCAAAACCCATGCAGAAATAGTAGCAAAACTGCTCAAGCTTCCTCCAAAAGCAGTGCCTTTGTCATTTATATTTAAATCAAGTGGAATCCTAGTTAATAGGGCATACTTATCAAAGCTAAGAATCTCAAAACCCATCATTTTAGTAATAGGAATTTTTTCATAAAGTTTATTTTGTAAATCTAATAAGTTCATTTTTGCGCCTTTTTTGCTTTTCTTAATCATTTTATCATAATTTTATCTTGCTTGTTTAGAAAAATTATTTATGATATAATTTCTTTCTTTAAAACAAAGGTTATTATTGGAAGTTTTAGTTTTGCTAGATACCCCTTCTGAACTCTCAAAAGAAATAAAACAATCTTGTAAATCTTATTTGGAGCAAGCTGGCTTCGGCCAAGTTAATGGCGAAGATTTTACTTATTTAGGAAAAACAAATACAAGTTTAATCCAAACAAGAACTTACATCTTAGCAATATTTCAAAAAGTTCCTAGCTTATTAGGACTTAAAAATCTTAAAATGCTTTTTCAAATTGGTAATAATCTTTTTGAAACATATATTTTTGATGAACTTAGCAAAGAATTTAAGAAATTAGAAAAAATAGACAAAAATTAGAAAGAATTTATGATAAAAAAAGAACATGAAAGATATTTATAATTATTTTAAAAAAAATCCTCCTTGCGAACTTTTACTTGTAGCTGATGATAGACAAGCAAGACAAGCTTATGACGTACTAGCCTATTTAGGATTTAAACCTTTTGTGTTAAGTGATTTTAGGGCAAATTATTTAGATGATTTACTCTCTTTTGGTGAGGAGCTAAATCAAACTCTTGATGCTTTGAGCAAATATTATGAGTGCAAAAGTACTAAAAAAATCCTAATCTCTCCACTAAGAACTATAACTTTTGCTCTGCCTAAAGAGAAATGTTTTTCTAGTTTTAATCTAAGTTTTGGCGCTAAGGTTGATATTACTCAGTTAAAAGACAAGCTTTATGCTTGGGGGTACTATTTTGTTGACATTGTAAGTAGTGAAGCCGAGGTTTCATTTAGGGGTGACATCATAGATATTTGTCCGCTTGGTTGCGAGCATGGATATAGATTATCTTTATTTGATGATGAGCTTGAAAGTATTAGGCGTTTTGATATTGACAAGCAAATATCGTTTAAAGAAGAGCTTGATAATATAGAAATAAGCCCAGCTTTTTTAGCTCTTGATTCTTTGGAATTTGACAAAATTGACAAAAAAATTCAGGCATTTGATAGTGATACTTTTGTAAAAGATATTCATTCTTTGGGATTTTGGTTTTTAGATGATTTAGGTACTTTTTTAAGCAAAGAATTAAATACATTTTTTACTAAAGATGCCTTTGATGAGCTTGATGAAGTTTATATAAATGAAACAAAAAAAATACCTAAAGAGGATTTACTAAAGCTTAAAGTCTTGCCAAGTAGTGATGAATATCACGAGGTATTTACAAAAAATATCCATGAATTTATAGAATTTCATAAAGATAAAAAAATCATAATTTTAAGCTCAAGTGAAGCAAGACTAAAGCTAAATAATTTCGATTTAAGCCAAAAAAATATAAGTTTTAAAATCGTACCTTTTATTATAAATTTGCTAGGAGATGATGAGCTTATCTTATCGCTAAATAAGCAAGTTCCAAAAAGGAAGAAAAAAAGATTAAAATTTGTTCTTGATGAGTTGAGTGAAAATGATTTTGTAGTGCATGAAACTCACGGAATTGGTCAGTTTCAAGGAATAAAACCAATTGGCGTAATGGGAGGGCTAAGAGATTTTGTAAGTATAAAATATGCAAACAATGATAAACTTTTATTGCCTGTTGAAAATATTGATTTAATAGATAGGTATATCGCAAACTCAGGCTCTATTGCTTCGCTTGATAGTCTAGGAAAAGGCTCTTTTGCTAAGCTTAAAGCTAAATTAAAAGATAAACTTTTTGTAATCGCAAATGAAATAATAGCGCTCAGTGCAAAAAGACAATTAAGCAAGGGCTTGCGTGTTAATATTCCTTCAAAAACTATAAGCGACTTTCAAGACGCAGCAGATTTTACTTACACAAAAGACCAAGATAAAAGCATAAAAGAACTTTTATACGACTTAGATTCTGGGCTTGTTATGGACAGACTACTAAGTGGAGATGTTGGTTTTGGAAAAACTGAAGTTGCAATGAATGGGATTTTTGCTTGTTTGGTAAATGGTTTTCAGACACTTTTTATTGCCCCAACTACGCTTTTAGTAGCGCAACATTTTGTAAGTATTTCAAAAAGATTTAAAAAATATGGTTTTAAAATAGAAAAATTAGATGGCAAAACGACAGCTAAAGAAAAACTTAGAATAAAACAAGCATTACAAAATGGTGAACTTGATTTACTAGTTGGAACTCACGCACTTTTAGAAATAAAATCTAAAAACTTAGCTCTCGTAATTTTAGACGAAGAGCATAAATTTGGAGTCAAACAAAAAGAAAAATTAAAATCTTTGAGAGAAGATGTGCATATTTTTTCTATGAGTGCAACTCCAATTCCAAGAACACTAAATCTTGCACTTTCGAAAATAAAAGGAATGAGCTCTTTGTTTGAAGCTCCACAAGAAAGGCTAGGGGTTAAAAGTTTTGTCAAAGAATTTGATGAAAAACTTATTAAAGAAGTTGTTTTTAGGCAAAGAAGACAAGCTGGGCAGATTTTTTATATTTATAATAATATTTCTACAATAGAAGCAAAAAAAGAAGAACTTCAAGCTTTGATTCCTAAAATAAAAATAGAAATTATTCATTCAAAAATAAGTGCAGTAAAATCACAAAAAATCTTAGAAGATTTTGGCAAAGGTGCTTTCGATATTTTATTAGCAACTTCAATTGTAGAATCAGGGTTACATTTTCCAAACGCTAACTTGATAATAATTGATGGAGCAAATAACTTTGGTATAGCAGATTTACACCAATTAAGAGGTAGAGTTGGTAGAGGCGCAAAAGAATCATTTTGTTATTTTTTAGTTGAAAATAAAAACAAATTAAGTAGCAGTGCTGTAAAAAGACTTCTAGCCCTAGAGAAAAACTCCTATCTAGGCTCAGGTCACGCTTTAGCTCATCAAGATTTAGAGATTAGAGGTGGGGGGAATATCATAGGCGAGGCACAAAGTGGGCATATTAAGCAAATAGGCTATGGGCTTTATCTTAAAATGTTAGAACAAGCTCTAGCTAGTCTTAGTCAAAGTCCTAGTCAAGAAAATAAAAGCGTGGATATAAAACTTGCTATTGTTGCTTATATTTCAAAAGAATACATAAAAGAAGATAGGATTAGGCTAGAGCTTTATAGACGCCTAAGCAAGGCTAGCGATGTATCTATGGTTTATGAGATTGAAGAAGAATTAGTTGATAGGTTTGGTAAGCTTGATATTCCTACAAAGCAGTTTTTGGAGCTTATTATTATAAAAGTTTTGAGTCTTAAAAACGATATTAAAAGTCTTAGCTCTTATGAGATGAATATAAATATTCTAAGAAATAATGGCGATAAAAGCACATTAAAAAGTCCAAGTAAAGATGATGATGATATTATAAAAACTACATTAAAATTCCTAAGAAATCTCCCTTAAGTTTTCGTCCATTGCCAATATTTTGAATATTTATGCTAGAATTTAATAATATTTATTATGTATTTCTAATTTTAAGTACTAGACATTAAAACTTCAAAGCTAAAGAGTTCTTAAAATACAAATTAGATACAAAAAAGAGGACTTCATTTAGATGAAAACAAGATCAGTTTTTTTTAGTATTAGCGTAGCTTTTTTTATTTCGCTTTTAGTTTCTATTGTTGCATTTTCAGTTATTATGTTAAATATACATCACAATCTAGAACATAAACTACAAAAAAAATATTATCCTCTTTCTTTTGCAATCGCTAGAAGTATTAGAAGAAGTGGCTTTAATAAACAGCTAAAAACTAGTTTAAAAAAATTTAATTTAAAACTTTTTATTGATAACAAATCAATGAATAGAATTTTAAGAGATCCTCATACAAAAGTAGAAATAAATCAGGTTAAAAGCAATCTCTTATTTAGAGTTTTGGAACATCATGGATTTTATTACGTTTATATCAAAGCGCCTAATCTTAGATTTATTTTTAAAGATAAAACAAAAATTAACGAAGATAATGCAATGTATGTTGTAAGTATTTTTATTTTTATTGTTTTGATACTTATTTTAGCTTTTTATTCAACTATAAAAAAACTTTTGCCACTTAAAAGAATTAGAAAAAAAGTAAAAAGCTTAGCTGAAGAAGATTTTGATTTTTCTTGTTGTAAATTGACAGGTCATGATGAAGTCTCACTTTTGGCAAGAGAGCTAAAAAATAGTGCTGGAAAACTAGAATCTTTAAAGAAAACTAGACATATTTTCATAAAAAATATAGTTTATAGCTTAAAACAAAATATAGTTGAGGGCAATGTTTTATCCAAAAACTTGGAAAAAGATGAAGAAAATTGCGAGTGCATTGAAAAAATATTTAAAAAACTTGATTATTTAGTTGGAGAATTTATATCAACCGAAGAATTAATATTTTCAAGTAACTATTTAGAGCGAAGCACTTATTGTCTTGCTGATATTGTAGATTCAGCAACTGAGAGTTTAAGTTACGATTCAAAACAAATTCAAAGTAAATACAAAAACATAAGATTAAAGGTAAATTTTAAATTTTTTACTCTTGCAATCAAACATCTTATTGATAATGCTGTAAAGTATTCTAGTGATAATTCTATGTTTATAAGAACTAACAAGGATGAAGATATTATTTTTGGAAACAAAGGCGATAGATTATCACAAAAGTTAGAAAAATATCTTGAATTAGCATATGATATAGATGAAAAGGAAAGCCTTTTTGGACTTGGGCTTTGTATGATTCAAAATATTTTAAATGCAAATTCTTATAGTCTAAAATATGATTATGTAGACAAAATAAATTTATTTACTATATGCAAAAATCCTTAAATTATGACCTTGTAATAATTGGCGCAGGAGCTAGCGGGCTTATGCTAGCTTCTTTGCTAAAAAGAAATCCCCAAAAAGTTTGCATTATTGAAGCTAGAGAAAAAATAGGTAGTAAAATTATCTTAAGTGGTGGTGGTAAGTGCAATATCACAAATAAATACTTAGATTTTTCAAAATATCTTGGAGATGAAAAATTTGTAAAAGAAGCACTAAAAGATTTTAGCACCAAAGAACTTTTAGACTTTCTAGAAAGCCAAGAGCTTAGCCCAAAGCTAGATGAACGCTTGGTAGAAGGCGCTTATTTTTGCAAAAGTTCTAAAGAAGTTTTATCTTCTTTTTCTACGCTTACAAAAAAAATAAAATTATTTTTAAATACAAGCGTAGAAGATGTAAGTTTTGAAGATGGAAAATATTGTATAAAAAATTCTAAAAATCTAGACATCAGGGCTAAAAATCTTGTGATAGCAAGTGGTTCTAATGCTCATTTTGAAGATAAAGATTACGAGATTTTGACAAAAATATCACAAAAATTCAAACTTGATTTTAAGTCATTTACTCCAGCTTTAGTAGGACTTGGCTTACAAAAAGAACAAGCTTGGTTTAAAAATCTTAGCGGTATTTCACTATTTGCAAAACTAAAAATAGAGGACAAAAACTTAGAAGGAAAACTTTTATTTACTCACAGGGGATTTAGTGGACCACTTGTTTTTAATGCCTCGCTTTATTGGTCAAAAGGTTTTTTGGAATTTGATTTTTTGCCAAATAATACTCTTGATGAATTTTATAAAAAACAAATGCTAATAAGTAAGGCACTTCCTTTGCCAAGAAGATTTTTGCAAGAATTTTTGCTTAGCATTGATTTGGCAGACAAGCCTCTTAATAAGCTAAATTTAGAAGAAAAACAAAAGCTTGAAAAATTAAAATCTTATAATTTTGCTCCAGCTGGCAATCTTGGCTTTTTAAAAGCTGAGGTAAGCAAGGGCGGTTTAAATACAAAAGAGCTTGATATTAATTTTGAGTGCAAAAAGCAAAAAAATCTTTTTTTCTTAGGTGAAGCTTTGGATGTTACAGGGCAATTAGGTGGATATAATCTGCATTTTGCCTTTGCAAGTGCATTTAAGTGTGCAAGGTATTTAAATAAAAAATAATAGCTAGAAAAGCATTAAAAGGTTCAAAAAGGTTTAAAAAAAATTAAAAAAAAATAAAATCAATAAAAAATTTACTTATGTTAATATTTTTTTTGTTAAAATAGCTTAATAATGTGGAGGTTAAGTGATAATGTTTTTCAAAAAAAACCGAGAATACCTAATAAAATATGAAACGCTAAAAGATAAGTATATTCTTTTAGAAGATAAAGTGACTGAGCAAAAAAATGCCCAAGAAGAGGAAATAGAACATTTAAGGCTTGAATACGAAGATAAAATTAATAAAGCCCAAAAAAATGAAAAAATTTATCGACAAATTATTAATTCTTCAAGCAAAGAAGGTATTATCGTTTTTGATAAAAACTATAATTTGCTTTTTGAAAATGATGTAAATAAAAATCATTTAGAAAGTCATATACCTCAAATAATAGAAACTGTTAAAAAAGGTGAAGAAATACTAGAACTAGAAGATTTTACAGTAGTTTTGGAATTATTAGAATTTTCTGATGTAAATATCGTAAAATCCTATCAAAATACCATAAGAAACCGTAAAAATAATATAGTCACAGAATACAGAGGCAAAAATGTAGCTTCTTCTATGAGTTATACCCAAGAATCTTATGTAAGGCTTTTGGATGATTTAAGACTTTTGATGGAGGGAGCAAACAAAACAAACGAAGGTTCTCAAAAAGGGCTAGGTTTAAATGACCAAATAGTAGAAGACACTAAAAAAATGCAAGAATTTATGCAAGATGAAAATAATATGATAAATAATCTTGTAGAAAATTCTAAAAATATTGCTTCAGTTATTTCTATAATCCAAGACATAGCTTTCCAGACAAATATTTTAAGCTTAAATGCCGCAGTTGAAGCTGCAACTGCTGGAGAAGCAGGAAAAGGTTTTGCTGTCGTTGCCGCTGAAGTTAGAAATCTAGCTACTAGAAGTGCTGATGCTGCAAAAGAGATTAAAAAAGTTGTTAATAAAATACAAAATGAAACGTTAAGAATAAAAGAAGGCTCTGACAAAGTCTCAAATGCCATCAAAGAAAATACTTTAAGAATCAATGATTTATCTTTGCTTATGGGTAAATTTCAAGGCAATTCTAAAGAAATTGTTTTAGAAGTTGTGAATATAAATAATAAAATTTTTATAGATTTGGCAAAACTAGATCATATGATTTATAAAGATAATTTATACAAATTATTATTTAACGAAGAACACAATTTCAAAGAAACTGACTATCATTCTTGTAGACTTGGTAAATGGTATGAAAAAGGGCTTGGAAAAAGCACTTTTGCTGGTTTATCTTCTTATTCAAAATTAGAGCCTTACCACAGAGCCGTACATGAAAATGCAAATTTCTTAGCTTCTAAACTGCAAAATAAAAAAGATGTATTTTTAACATTTGAATTAAATGATAAAATAAAAAAACTCGAAGATGCAAGTATGGGAGTATTTGTTATGTTAGATAATATGCTTAAAGAAAAATCTAATGAAAATAATGCCCAAAGCTAAAGGATTGGCTTGAAAATAGCTTTTATAGGTGATATTGTAGGTCGCCCTGCTAGAAAAATAATAAAAGAAAACCTGAGTATTTTTAGAGATAAATATAATATTGATTATGTTATAGCAAATGGTGAAAATGCAAGTCATGGTTTTGGACTTAGTGTTAAAAACTGTGATGAACTTAGAAGCTATGGTATCGATATGCTAACAGGTGGAAACCATAGTTTTGATAAAAAAAGTGATATGCTGACTTTGTTAGAGCAAAAAAAAGTCCTAAGACCTGATAATTATCCAAGCGAAGTACCAGGAACAGGCCTTGCAATAGCCACAGTTAATGAGCAAAAACTTGCCATTATAAATCTTATGGGTGTGTTTACTATGCCTATGGTTTTAAATCCTTTTAACCATGCAAAAAATCTAATTTTAAAACTAAAAGAAGAGGGCATAAAAAATATTTTTGTAGATTTTCATGCTGAAGCAAGTAGTGAAAAAAGAATTTTATTTATGATGCTAAAAGGGCAAATTTCAGTCCTTTGTGGAACTCATACTCACGTTGGCACTGATGATTTGCAAATTGCTGATAACACTTGTTATCTTAGTGATATTGGACTAACTGGGTGCCGTGACAATGTTATAGGAATGGATAAAAAAATGCCAATTTATAGAGCAATGACGGGCTTAAACGGGCATTTTGAAGTTCCAAATACTTGCAAAACTATTTTACAAATGCTAGTAGTGGATATTGATAACGGTAAAGCTATTGAAGCTTTTAAAATAAAAAAATATTGCGATAGACAAGAGGAGATTTTAACAAAGGCATTTTGTGAACTCTAGTTATGAGTTATTCGTATTCTTAAAGCAAAAAGTCGACTTGAGTGCTTTTGATAAATATTGGTGGCCAGAAGCTGGAACTTTCACATGTTTAGTTTCTACAATTCTAGGACAAAATACAAGATGGCAAAATGCAAATAAATCTATTGAAAATCTTAAAAAACTAAACCTTCTAAGCTTAGAAAAGCTTAGCGAAGTTCCAAGAGAAAAATTAATCGAAGTTATAACACCAAGTGGTTTTAAAAATCAAAAATCAAAATATATAAAAGCACTTTGTGCAAATATTCTCCAAGATTTTGGAGACTTTGAAACTTTTAAAGATAGCGTTTCAAGAACTTGGCTTTTAGAGCAAAAAGGAATTGGCCCTGAGAGTGCTGATGGAATTTGCGCTTATGTGTGCTTTCAAGATGAAATGGTAGTTGATAAATATACAAATAATTTGCTTAAAAGTTTTGGTTATGAATTTGAATCTTATGACGAATTAAAAGCATGGTTAGAATATGGAATTAATGAAAATTACGATAAGATAAAGGAACTTTATGGGCGTGAACTTTCTTTAAATGAAATATATTGTAAATTTCATGGAAAGATTGTCGAGTATATGAAAAAAGGTAAATGAAATGATAATTGTTCCTCAAACCAAAGGAGGCGTTGGCAAGTCTACTGTTGCTATGCAGATACTTGCACCTTATCTTTATAAAAAACACGGAAAAAAAATAAATTATATTGAAATTGATGACGAAAACAATGATAGTCAATCTTTTACAAGAACGCAAATAGTAAATAAAAAAATGCTAGGCACAAATAAATTAAGCGAATTAGATGAGCTTATTTTGCTTGATGATAATCATGAAATTATTGTTGATGTTGGAGGAAACAAAACTTCAAGCCTAGTTTTAGATGAAATCAAAAAAGTTGGATCTTTTGGTAATATTTTATGGATTGTACCCTTAGGTGATGGTGAGCTTGACGGTAAAAATGCAATAACTACTATAAAAAAAATTAGAAAAATAGAAGATAACCCTGAAAAAAATATAATTTTTGCATTAAACAGATCAATCTCTATGGAGCAAGATTATCTAGAAGAACAGTTTATTAATTTTTTTGGACACCCTTATTTAAAAAATAATAACGCAATCTGTGATTATGTTAAAAATCCTAAATATTTTCCTGTAAGAAATGATAAAGTAATCACAATGAGCAGATATTTAGGAAGCACAGTTTGGGAAATGGCTTACAATGATACAGATTTTGCAAAAAAAGCGGTAGATGCTAAAGATGCAGGAGACTTAGAAAGTGCTAGAAGATTTTTATTTTTTAGGCGAGTTCAAACAGAAGCTAAAGACTATGTTTTAAATGTTTTAAATAAAGTTTTTTATGATTTAGATAATTGGATTAGCCTAAAATAGCCATGAGCGAAATGAGCTTCAAACAAGCAAAAGAGCTTGTCGAAAAAATAGAATTAAGTGAACTTAGCTTAAAAAGAAGCATTAAAGATATGGAAAATTCATCTGCAAAATTTGATGAAGTATTTACCAAACAAGAAGAAATAATAAATATTGTTCCAAAAATGAATAGCAAAGTAACAACACTAAGAGTTTTACTAGCTCTAAATTTTGGCTTCATTATAGGGCTATTAGTAGGAAAATTTTTTTTTTAAAAAGGCAAGAATTTGGATAAACAAGAAAAAATTGTATCAATGTTTGATGAAATTGCAAGCACTTATGATATAACAAATAGAATACTAAGTATGGGAATAGATAGAACTTGGAGAAATAAAGCTTGCAATTTAGCTTATAGATATTATGGTAAAAAAGAAATTCAAAGTATAATTGATATTGCGTGTGGCACAGGAGATATGAGCGATTTTTGGCAAAAAACTGCTATTGTCGGAGATATTAATGTAAAGCAAATAATAGGGCTAGATCCAAGTGCAAATATGCTTGAACTTGCTAGAAAAAAACTACCAAATATAAAATTTGTTCAAGGAAGTGCAGATTTATTGCCTTTTAAAAGTAGAAGTGCAGATTTAATGTCAATCTCTTATGGACTTAGAAATGTAATAAAGCGAAAAGAGGCCTTGGAAGAATTTGCGAGAGTATTAAAATCTGAGGGCTTGCTTGTGATACTAGAATTTACTAAAAATCCAAAATCAAGTTTGCTTGATCATCTTAGTGATTTTTATTTAAATAAAATACTGCCTTTTCTTGGTGGAATAATTTCAAGAAACAAAGAAGCCTACACTTATTTGCCAAATTCTATTGAAGGTTTTTTAAGCACTCAAAATCTTTGCTTTGAGCTTAAAAATGCAGGATTTGAAGTGATTTATACCAAAGCTTTTTCTATGAATATTTCTACTTTGGTAATTGCTAAAAAGATTTAAATGCAAGCTCAAAGTGTAAGTTCTTTAAATATTCAAATAAAGTCTTTGCTAGAAACTACTTTTGTGAGTATTTTTGTTCAAGGCGAAGTCTCAAATCTAACTTATCACAAAAGTGGACATATTTATTTTTCTTTAAAAGATGCAGATTCTGTTGTGTCTTGCGTCATGTTTAAAGGAAACACAAAAAATCTAAAATTTCGTTTAGAACTTGGCATGAAAGTCCAAATAAGAGGCTCACTTACTTTATATGTTCCAAGAGGCTCTTACCAAATACTTTGTAGCTTTATTGAGCCCTTTGGCAAAGGAGGGCTAGCACTAGCTTACGAGCAATTGAAAGTTGAATTGCAAGACAAAGGATACTTTGAAACTAGCATAAAAAAACCTTTAGTAAAATTTCCTAAAAATATAGCAATAATAACTTCTAATACAGGCGCTGCTATTGAAGATATGAAAAAAATAGCAAATTCAAGATATAAACTTTGTAAGCTTAAAATTATTCCTTGTTTAGTTCAAGGACAAAGCGCAAAAGAAGATATAGTAAAAGCCATAAAGTTTGCAAACACCTTAGACATTGATTTTATTATTTTAGCAAGAGGTGGGGGGAGTTTAGAAGATTTATGGGCATTTAATGAAAAATGCGTAGCACAGGCAATTTATGAAAGCCAAAAACCAATAATAAGTGCGATTGGACATGAAAATGACTTCCTAATCAGTGATTTTGTGGCAGATTTGCGAGCATCAACACCCTCAAACGCTATTGAGCTAGCCTTGCCAAATTCTAAAGATTTGCTTTTGTACCTTGACGTTATTTATGATGATTTTGATAAAAGTTCAAAAATAATTTTAGATAAAAAATCAAAAGAATTAGAAAAATATTCAGCACTTTTTGCACAAAATTCATTTTTGAAATCTTTTAATTCTTCAAGCTTAGAAGTAAAAAATATCAAAGAACAATTTAGGCTAAATTTTTCTGCTATTTTAAAAGATAAAACAAAAAATTTAGAAGAAATGCTAAGATATTTTATTATGCAAAAAGATAGTAAAAAAGAAAAAAAAGGTTTTGTGCAATTACTAAAAAATAATCAAATAATTAGATTAGAAGATTTGAGCATAAATGACGAAATAAGTTTAGAAAGCTTAAGCTATAAGGCAAAAGCTAAAATCCTAAACTTAGAGAAGCAGGGCTAGCTAAAATATCTAGAAAAAATTATATTCTTAATCCATAATATTATTATAAAAAATATCAGTTTCTTTTTTCTCTCCTAAAAAAGCAAGCATATCATCTTTTTCTATGATAATATCTTTATTTCCTAATTTATTAGTCCAAGTGCCGTTTCTTTTGTGTGCAATTGCTAAAACATCTTCAGTTTCAATATTTATTATACTTTGCCCTACTATTGATTTTGTAGCAAGAAATTTGATGACTTTCATAGTATTGCTTAAATCAATTTCATCAAAAGTAATATTTTCAACTAGGTTATTTACTAGTCTTTTACCTGCAATTTTTTCAGGATAAATCACTTTAAAAGCACCAATTTTTGATAAAATTTCTCCATGAACTGAAGTAATCGCTTTTGCAATTATATTTTTATTTCCTAAATCTTTGAGTGCCATAACTGTTAAAATACTAGCTTCAATATTTTCTCCAATACTTACAATAACTGTATCAAGATTATAAATCCCAGCTTCTTCAAGAGCTGTTTTACTTGTGCTGTTTAAAACAAAAGCATTTTCTACATATTTACTTATAATTTGGACTTTATGCTCATCATTATCAGCAACTATTAAAGTAAAATCTTTTATTTTTGCCAGACTTTTTACTATGTAATAGCCAAATTTTCCAAGTCCTATAACTGCTAAGGTATTATTCATATTATTATTCTCCCTTTTGGATATTGAATATATTGTTTTTTAACTTTTCCTACTAAAAATAAACCAAGAGCAAAAACTCCTAGCCTTCCTGTTAACATTAAAATTATTATTATACTTTTTCCAAGTACATTGAACTCTTGACTAAAGCTCAAAATCCCACCATTTCCTGTAGATACTCCGACTGTTCCAAAGGCTGAGACTACTTCAAACAGTGTTTGTAAAAGTGGCAAATCTTGAGTTTCTTCTAAAATTAGTGTTGCTAAGAGCACTAAAAAAGAAGCACAAAGAATGATAGCAAGCGCTTTATTTACTACCTTTTGCTCAATTCTTCGTGAAAAAATATTTGGCTCTTGTCCATTGTCTTTGAAAACATGAATAACTGCTACAATTAAAAGTGCAACAGTCGTAACTTTTATACCTCCAGCAGTTGAGCCTTGCCCAGCTCCTATCATCATAAAAATAGTTGAGAAAAACAAAGATGAATCTTTTAAGCCACCTACATCTATGCTATTAAATCCACTTGTTCTAAAATTAACCGATAGAAATATAGCATTTGTGAGTTTGTGGAAGATGCTTAGATTTCCAAAAGTTTCAGGATTTGACCATTCAGTTGATAAAAATAAAATTACCCCAAATACAATCAAAATCACAGTACCATAAAGCATAAGTTTAGTATGCAAAGAAAATTTTTGTAACAATCTTCTATTTTCATATATTTCAACCAAGACAACATAACCCATACCACCCAAAACAATGAGTAAAGAAATAGTCATTAAGATTATGCTGTCGCCTTGAAAATTTTCTAAGCTTGAATCAAAAAGTGAAAAACCTGCATTATTAAAAGCTGAAATTGAGTGAAAAATTCCATACCAAATAGAAGTGCTCAAATCATAATATTGATAAAATCTAAGACTCAAAATAATTGCACCAAGTCCCTCAATAATAATAACAGCACTTACAATTTTTTTCAAAAAATTTATTACATGCAAATCAGGCAAATCCATAGATTCTTTTATCGCTCTTTTTTCACTTATATTTAATTTTGATTTTATGAAAACAAAAAACACACTAACTAAAGACATATATCCAATTCCACCAATCTGGATAAGCACTAAAAGTATGATTTTACCAAAAAAAGTAAATCCATGTGCCGTACTTTTTACTATAAGCCCTGTAACACAAGTAGCAGAGGCAGAAGTAAACAAAGCATCAATTACGCTTAAAGCACCATTATGTGCTATTGGCAAGGAAAGCAAGGCAGCACCTATGGCTATAATTGTTATATAGCCATAGAATATTAATTTTATATATTTATGCCCCATAAAGTCCCACTTTTAAATATTTTAAGTGATTGTATAATACTTTTAGTCAAAAGATAATAAAACAAAGAAAGTATTTTTTAAATTGACTAAATATTTTGCTTATTGAATTTAATTTTAAATTTAGTATAATGTAAAAAATATAAATAAGGATAATATTTGCAAAAGTATTACTATGATTATAAAGAGTTTTTAGAAGACACTAAGATTTTGATAGAAAAAACTAAAATTTTTAAACCTGAGTGTATCTTGGCTATCGCAAGAGGTGGATTAATGCTTGGACAATACTTTGCTTATGTCTATGATACTAGAAATTTATTTGCCTTAAATTCCATACATTATAATAAGGATAAAAAACTTGATACATTTAAGATTTTTAATATTCCTGATTTGAGCGATTATAAAAAAGTATTGATTCTTGATGATATTGTTGATAGTGGTGAAAGCATGAGTGAGATTTTAAAGCTTTTAAAACAAAAATATCCAAAATGTGAGTTTAAGGTAGCTGCACTTTTTTACAAAAAAACTTCTATTTTAAAGCCTGATTTTTATGTAAAAGAAGCAAAAATGTGGATTGATTTTTGCTGGGAAATTGATATTTTAAAAAAATAATATATTAATTTTAAGCTAAAATATCAAATTAATGTTATAATTTTATTAAAACATTAATTTGGAAATAAAATGCTAAACAAAGAATCTGTGCTTGAATTTGATATTAAAGTAAGTGAAGAAATTAATAAACACAATATTAAGCAATTTTTTTCTACTTTTCTAAAAACTAACAATATAAAACCAAGTCCACTTATTAAAGTTATTTATTTTTATGCACAAAATATTCAAAATTATCATATTTTTGTATTTTTAAATCCAAAGAAAAAGTTTTTTCTTCCTGCTTTATTTTTAAGTTATTTAGAAGATTTTACTAAGCAAAGAAATAAATCAAATCTAAGACTTTATATTTGTGAAGATTTTTTTGCAATTTTTGAAAATAAAAATTTAATTTTTGTAAAAAATAAAAAGGAGCAAAGTTCAAAAGCTGATATTTTATCCTATGTTCAAAAATATTTAAAACTTAATTTAGATAAAACATTTGAAATAAATAATAAACTTCTTCTAAAGGCAAAAGAGGATTTTTTACTACAAGTTAAGAAAAAGTATAAATTTGAAGTTTTGGGGCTTAAAGTGTTGAGTTTTGAAAATTTTAAAAGAATAAAAGTTCTTAGCTTATTTGTTGTACTTTTATTTTCTTTTAATATCGGATTTTTTTCTTATAAATTTTTATTTATTCATAAAGAAAAAATAAATAAAACAAAAATAAGTCTTAATATTCCAAGTAAAAATCAAGTTAAAATTTTTCAAAACCTTAAAGAGTTTTTTCTAAGCCAAGGTATAGAATTAAGACAAGTAAAACTTGGAAAAAGAATAGATTTAATTTTAAGAAGCAAGGATAAAGATAAGATTTTAAAGGCACTTAATTCTTTTAAAAAATACAAACTAATTTTAAAAGAGATAAACTATTTACAAGATAAGAAAAATTATGAAGCTTTTGTATTTTCTAAATAAAAAATTAAGAGATTTATCTTTATTTCAAATCTTTGAAGTTCATTTTATTGTTCTTATTATTTTTTCTCTACCTAGCTATTATTATCTAAAAAATCAAAGCAAAGTACAAGAAAAAAATTTTATTGGAAGAAAATCTAAAATAAGACTAAAAGTAAAACATTTTAACGCCGAAAGATTTCTAGGAAAATTTGAAAGTCTAGCTAGTAAAAATTCTATTTTGATTTTAGATTCTAAACTTTTTGACTTTTCTTTGGATGTAAATTTAAGAACTAAAAATTATTCTTTTTTATCATTCCTAAGAAAAAGTCAAAAAATTAATAAGCATATTTTATTAAGTAAAATAAATTTTACAAGACAAAATAATTTTTATATGCTAAGACTTCATTATAAATATAGCATGCATAAAATTTTTTATAAACGAAGAAAACAAACTTTAAAGCTTTTCGCAATACTTGCAAATTATGTCAAAATAAATCAAATATGGTACAAAATAGGTTCTAAAATTCAAGGCTATAAAATAAGCAAAAAAAATAACAATGAAGTAGTATTAAGTAAAAAAGGAAAAAATATTTTACTAAGGATATTTAATGAATTCGCAAATTAACGATTTAATTTTTGATTTTAAGCTCTTAACAAAGCATAAAAAAGAAATAGAAAAATATTTATTTATTCCGCTTAGAAAAACAGAACTTTGTTTAGAAATAATTTGTGCAAAAGATTGCGATTTATTAAGTCTTGATAAAATTTCTACTAAGCCACTCAAAAAACTTTTTGTACCAAAAGAAGATATATTATTTTTTCTAAATGATTTTAAAGAAAAACTAAAAATCTATAAACTTTGCTTCAAACGTTTAGAAGGCTTTGAAATTTCTCAAACTTTACTCGATGAATTTTTGTTTTCTTTATTTTCCTTTGCCTTGACTAAAGAAGCTAGCGATATACATATAGAGGCAAAAGAAAAAAGCTTAATAATTAGGCTTAGAATTGATGGGATTTTACAGCAGTTTTTCACCTTGCCTAAGAAATTTTTTTCCATACTTTCCTCGGTTATCAAATTAAAATGTAAGCTTGATATTACTCAAGAACGCTTACCTCAAAATGGTCGTTTGAGTTTAGAATTTGGAGCTAGAAAAATAGATTTTCGTATTTCGATTATGCCTATAATTGACGGAGAATCTATTGTGATTAGAATACTTGATAATAGTTTGGATAGTTTTTATTTAGATAATTTAAATATTTTGCCCAAAGAATTAGCACTCATTAAAAAAAATATTAAAAGAAATTCAGGATTAATCATAGTAACAGGACCAACAGGAAGTGGGAAAACTACTACACTTTATTCTATCATGAAGGAGCTCGCAAGCGTCTCAAAAAAAATTATTTCTATTGAAGATCCTATCGAATATAAAATAAAAAATGTCCAACAAATTGCCGTTAATTTAGAGCTTAACTTGTCTTTTCACGAGATATTAAGAAACCTTTTAAGGCAAGATCCTGATATTTTGATGATTGGTGAGATTAGAGATGAAAAATCCCTGCAAATTGCTATCCAAGCAGCCCTAACTGGGCATTTGGTTATAGCTACCTTGCATACAAATGATGCAAGCTCAACAATTTCAAGGCTTTATGATTTAAAAGCAAAACCTTTTTTAATATCTTGTGTTTTACGAGTCATAGTAGCGCAAAGACTTGTGTTAAAACTTTGCCCAAATTGCAAAAAAAAGATAAATGGTTTTTATAAAGCGGGGGCTTGTTTGGAGTGCAATATGAGTGGCTTCAAAGGCAGAGTGATTTTGGCTGAAGTGTTAGAGATTGATGAGCATTTAGAACGCTTAATTGCAAGAGAAGATGTATCCATAAAAGACTATATAAAAAGTACAGATTTTAGGCCTTTTGATGAACTAAAAGATGAGTTATTAAAAAAAGGACTTTGTAGTCTTGAAGAGATTTATAAGGCAATCAACATATGAAAAAATATAAGATTTTTTATCAAGAAAATAATAAATTATTAGTTAAAAAAATCTATGAAGACGAACTAAAAAATTATGATATTATAAAAAAGAAAAAGATAAGCAAGGATTTTTCTATATTTTTTAAAAAACTATATTCTAACATTGAAGATATTTCTTTTAATAAAAAAGCTAGAACCTTGCTTCTAATCAAAGAAATATCTTCTATGCTAGAATCTAATCTAAGTTTTGAAGAAAGTATTGAGATTTTATTAAAACATTCAAAAAACAAAGCAGATACCAAAATACTAGGCACTATTTATAAGAGTTTAGAAAGTGGAGAAAAGATTTCAAAAAGCCTAATGACTTTTAAAAAAAACTTAGATAAAAACACAATTTTATTTTTTAAACTAGCAGAAGAAAGCTCAGATTTTAAAGGCGTTCTAAAGCTTTTTGCTAAGCATCTAGAAAATATATCTTTTTTAAAACAAAAAATTAGAAAGGCTCTTGCCTATCCTTTATTTTTACTCCTTAGTCTTTTTTTATGTTTCTTCGGAGTTTTCTCTTTTGTTTTACCTAGCTTTGAAAATCTTTTTTCAAATTTAGGAGCTAAACTTCCACTTGCCACGAAAATGCTTTTGAGTTTTAAAGAGCATTTCTTTTCACTTTTTTTAAGCTTTATTTTTATTCTTATAGTTTTGCTTATAGTTTATAAATATATCAAAAGATTTAAAAAAGTTTCTTATAATATAGATAAAATTTTATGTACAAAAATACCATATTTTAGTAAAATATTGCGTTTTTATTATCTGTATTTATTCTTTTTGAAGATTGATATATTTTTAAAAAATAAATATACATTTCAAGATGGACTCAAAAAAAGTTTAGAAGTTGTGGATAACAAATTTTTATATAAAAAATTATCCACGCTAAGAAGAGAAATAAAAAATGGCACAAGTGTTTATTTAGCATTTTGCCAGGCTGATATTTTTGACGAAGTAAGTCTTAGACATATTTTACTAGCACAAAGTACAAGCGCTTTTAAAAAGCCTATTAAAAATATTCAACAAAACCACAAAAGAATCCTCCTTGCTAAAGTCGATACTTTTATTTCTTTTATTGAACCTAGTTTTTTTATAGTAATTTCTTTGCTTATACTATGGCTTATTATAGGATTATTTTTACCTCTTTGGGACTTCGGCTCTTTAATATCTACTTAATAAGATATTTTTATTTTGAGGCAAAAAAGATACCAAGTATAATTAAAAATAAAGGTAAAACTAACTTATGCGCAATTTGTTCGCCTAAAAGTGCATACCCCCAAAAGAGCCCAAAAATAGGAACTAAATAATTAACACTTAGCATAAAAACAGCACCAACATTATTTATAAGCTTGTATAAAATCACAAAAGCAATAGCCGTAGGAACTAATCCAAGCAAAACAATACTAAAAATTCCTTCATAGCTTAAAATAAAATCGCTTGTTTTATAAGCTCCAAATGGCAAATAAAAACTTAAAATTATAAGCGAAGTTAAAAGCGTAGCTGCACTAGTCACCAGAGGCTCTTCTTCGCTAATTTCTTTTGCTTTTACTCTTGAGTAGGCGAAAAATAAAGCGGCTAAGAGACAAGCTAGTTGAGCAAATAAGCCAAAAGACAAGCTTGTTAAATCTTTGTGTAATAAAATAATAAGTCCAACAAAAGATATGCAAAGTCCTAGTATTTTTTTGATATTTATTTTTTCATCATGAGATAAAAAATGTGCAAGAAATAAAGCAAATATTGGGATACTAGACATATATAAAGCAGCTAAAGCACTTGAAATAGTTTGCTCAGCCCAAGTTATTAGATAAAATGGCGCAATATTTCCAAGAATTCCCAAGATAAATACATTTATCCAAAAACTTTTTTTTCTTGGAAAGCTAAGTTTTTTTATTTTTACCAAAACTAGTAAAAATATAAATGCAATTAAAAGCCTAAAATAAACAACAAAAAACAAGGGCATGTAATTAAGAGCGATTTTAATTAAAAAAAAGCTAGAACTTAAAAATCCTGCAAGTATGACTAAAAGTACATAATCAAAAGGTTTGGCTTTTCTTATAGTTTTCAATCTTGTCCTATTTTTTAAGTAATTATAGTAATTTCTAGCTAAAATAAAGCAATATTTTACTTGGAATATTTATTTTATTAAAAAGTAAATTTTTTTAGGGTAAAATTACGCAAGTTAAGAGAAAGTAAAAATAATTAAAAAAAATAAATCAATATGAAAGTTAAAAAATGAGCGATAAATTTGAGCAATCCATAGAAAATATTTTAAGCCATATTGGTGAAGATAAAAACAGAGAAGGACTAGTAAAAACTCCAAGTAGAGTAAAAAAAGCCTATGAGTTTTTATGTAGTGGGTATAAGCAAAATCCAAAAGATATAATAGAACAAGCACTTTTTACAAGTACAAATGATGAAATGGTGGTTTTAAAAGACATAGAATTTTATTCTTTATGTGAGCATCATATGCTTCCAATCATAGGAAAAGCACATATTGCATATATTCCAAATGGTAAAGTGGTTGGACTTTCAAAAATCCCAAGAGTAGTTGATGTTTTTGCAAGACGCTTACAAATTCAAGAGCAAATGACAGAACAAATCGCAGATGCACTAAATACTTATCTGAAACCCAAAGGTGTAGCTGTGGTTCTTGATGCACGGCATATGTGCATGGAAATGCGAGGAGTTCAAAAAATTAGCTCTACAACTGTAACTTCAGCACTTAGAGGCATTTTTAAAAAAGAGAAAAAAACTAAAGATGAATTTTTAAGTATAATTTCAAATTCTTTTAGAAAATAGCTAATTAAGAGAAAAAAAGAACAAGCTAAGCAAAATAGCCTTAGTTTAGATATCTGATAATTTTTTAAACTTTAATCTTAAAGAATTTGAAACCACTATAAATGATGAAAAGCTCATAGCAACTCCTGCATACATTGGACTTAGGCTTATTCCAAAAAAAGGGTACAAAGCTCCAGCAGCTAAAGGTATTCCTATGATATTATAACAAAATGCCCAAAAAAGATTTTGCTTTATTATATTCATACTAGAAATTGACAAATTTATGCTTTTTATGACTGATTTTATGTCATTGTTTATCAAAATCAAATCTCCAGCATCTTTGCTAATATCAGAGCCTGAATCTAGTGTTACCCCAATATCAGCTTGTTTTATGGACAAAGAATCATTTATTCCATCTCCTACAAACATAACTTTACCTTTTTTTTGCAAAGATTTTAAAATATTGTATTTTTCATCTGGCAAAAGTTGGCTATGCACGTTTTCTATTCCTAAAACTTTAGCTAGATTTTCTGCTGTTTTTGTATTGTCTCCAGTTAGTAAAAATGGAATTATATTTTTATCTTTTAACGCTTGAATGACTTCTTTTGCATGAGGTTTTATCTCATCTTCAAGAGAAAATACTGCTTTTACAGAGCCATCAAAACTAAAAATCACAAGTCCAAATCCATGCTCTAAATGCTCTTTAATTTTACTATCAAAGTATTTAGTGATTTTTACTTTTTCATTTTTCATTAGCTCTAAATTACCAAGAAGTAGGCTAGATTTTTCCCAAGAGGCTTTTATTCCTAGTCCAGCTAAAGTTTTAATATCACTGAAATTTTTTTCTGCTTGTATATTTTTTTCTTTTGCATATCTTACAAAAGCTTTTGAAATAGGGTGTTCACTTAGAAGTTCAAGCCCATAAATTAAGCCTAAATATTTTAAATTTTCTATATCCATTTCTTTGATTTTAAGCTCACCTTTTGTAAGTGTACCCGTTTTATCAAAGCAAAGATATTTTATATCTTTTATGATTTCAAGTACTTCAGGATTTTTTATAAGTATGCCTTCTTTCGCACCTTTTCCAACAGCACTAACTATAGCAATTGGAGTAGCAAGTCCAAGAGCGCAAGGGCAAGAAATGATTAAAACTGCAGTTGCACTAAGTAGCGAGCTTAAAAAATCTCCACTTAGAAAGTACCAAATAACAAATGTCAAGATGGAAATAAAAATCACAAGAGGTACAAAAATATTGGCAATTTTATCAGCTAGTCTAGCTATTGGCATTTTTTTACTTTGTGCCTTGCTGAGCAAATCTATGATTTTAGCCAAGCTTGTATTTTGAGCAAGCTCTAAAACTTTAGCTTCTATGCTAGCATTTATATTTATAGTTCCTGCATTTATTTTATCTCCCAAGCCCTTAAACACAGGCAAGGACTCACCACTTACCATAGAAGCGTCAATATCAGCGCCACCTTTTGTAATCTCTACATCACTTGGTACTTTCTCCCCAGCTTTGATAAGAATTAAATCTCCAATTTTTAAATCTTTTGCTTTAACTTCTATTATTTCACCATTTTTTTCTATTTTATTTGCTAAGTTTGGTGCTAAGTTCATTAATTTTTTTAAAAAATCATTAGCCTTAGTTCTTGAATTTTCTTCTAAAAGTCTTCCTAATAAAACAAAAGTTATTATTATACTTGCGCCATCAAAATATAAATATCTTGAATTTTGTGGAAAAATATGCGGAAAAAATACCACTAAACTAGAATATAAATACGCAACACTTGTGCCAAGTGCAACAAGTACATTCATATCATAATTTCTATGTCTTAAGGATTTAAAACTTAAGCGATAAAATCTACTTCCTGAATAAAATTGCGTACAAGTTGCGAGAATAAAAAGTAAATAAGAATTGTTATTTTTTATAGGAAAAAACATAAAATAAATAAGTAAACAAGTAAAAACCAAAGCGGTGTAAAACAAAGTTTTTAGTTTATTGTGCTCTTTGTTTTTACTTTTTTCTAATTCTTTTAAATCATCTGCTACACTAAATCCAAGACCTTGAATTGCAGATATTATTTTTGCTTTATTTAATATTTTATTATCAAATTCAAACTCAGCTGAGCTTGAAGCAAAACTTACCTTAGCATCTTTTAGCCCTTTTAGTTTTTTTGTCGTTTTTTCAATAGCATTTGAGCAGTTCACACAACTCATTCCTGAGACATTTAGTTTTATTTTTTCTTTTGCCACTACAGTCCTTTTTCTATGCTTTTTATCTTCAAGATTAGTTTTAAAATATTTTCAACTTGTTTATTTTTTATAGAATAAAAAGACATTTTTTTATCTTTTTTAAATTTAACAATATTTTTTTCTCTTAAAATCTTTAGCTGGTGTGAGACTTGAGGCTGAGGAAGGTTTAAAATCCTTGCCATTTCTCCAACACAAATCTCGTAATCAATCAAGGCAAAAAGAATTTTTAATCTTGTTTTGTCACCAAGCGCTTTAAATATGTATGAAGTTTGCAAAAGTTCTTCATCTTTTGGTAAGATTTTTATAATCTCATCTAAGTGCGAAGTTCCCTCACAACAAGAACGAATAAGTTTTTTTTGCATTATTTTTTTATTAATTCAAAGCCTAAGTCTTGCATTTTTTGAGAAAAATTTATTTTCTCTTTTTCATCTTTTAGGTCAATGCTTACTTCTCTTGGCTCAACGTCCAAATTTACTTCAATTTCTCCAAATTCTTTTTTAAGTGAAGTTTTAATCAAATTTGCGCAAGATGAGCAAGCTATATTTTTTGCTTTAAATGTCTGTTTCATAGTTTTCCTTCTTATATGTAGTTTTTTTCATATGTAAATAATAACATATGAATTTTTAATATTCAAGAGTTTAAATAAACTAGATATTTTTTTTAAGCTATATTTTTACAGTTTATTTTTTGGACTTTAGAAAGTTTATTTTTTTGAGATTTTTTCTAGGATTATTTTAAATTTGCTTTGGATTTATTTCGAGACTCTATCTTTTACAGAAGTATAAGTTTAGCAAGCCCTAAAAAGCTAAAAAAGCCCACAATATCAGTAACTGTTGTGAGTAAAACTGTACTTCCTATTGCAGGGTCAATATTGAACTTTTTTAAAACCAAAGGAATAGAAGCACCAAAAAGCCCAGCTGAGAATAGATTTATTATCATTGAAAGTGCAATCACAAGTCCCAGTAAAGGAATATGAAACCAAAAATAAGCAACAATCCCAATTATTAAAGCAAAAACAAATCCGTTGATTAAAGATACTAAAATTTCTTTTTTTATAGCTGCCTTGCTATTATCATAATCGATTAAGCCAAGGGCAAGTTGTCTTACCATAACAGTCAAAGTTTGCGTTCCCGCATTCCCGCCCATTGAGGCAACTATTGGCATAAGCACAGCAAGAGCTACAAAACTTTCGATTGTTTTATCAAAAAGCCCAATAACTAAAGATGCTAAAATTGCAGTCAGCAAGTTTACAAATAGCCAAGTAGCTCTTTTTTTGCTAGTGTGAAATAAGTCATCTTCATGCTCATACTCATCATCAACCCCTGCTAGTTGGTATATTTGTTGAGTTGCATTTTGCTCAACAACATCCAAGATATCATCAGAAGTAATACGCCCCAATAAAATACCTTGATAGCCAACCACAGGAACAACAGCTAAATCATAGTTTTCAAAAATTTGAGCTACTTTAGTAATATCTTCATCATCTTGAACAGAAGTTGCTTTAAAATTATTTTCATCATTTTTTATCACATCAGCATAAGTTTTATCAAAATCATAAATAATTAAATCTTCAAGATAAATAGCAGCTTGTAAAGATTTATGTTCATTTACTACAAAAACTTGATGGATATTTTTTGCTAAACCTTCTTCTTTCATTTGTTTTAAACGCAAAACTGAAGAGCCAATGCTTTCATCTAGCAAAACAGAAAAAAGCTCAGTTTGCATATATGAGCCTGCTTCATTATCTTCATAGCGTTTTAACCAAGAAATATCTTGTTTGTCTTCTTCTTCAAGTCCTTCAAAAACTTCTCTAGCTCTTGACTCATCTATTTCTTCAAGTTCTTGAATAATATCAGTCGCATCATCTGAGTCAAGCTCATCAACTGCGTCGGTTAATTTTTCAATAGAAAGATTTTTATAAGCTTCTTCTCTTAGTGCATCTGGTAGCTCTAAAAGGACTTCTCCTAGACTATCTTCTGAGATTTTTCTTAAAATATCGAAAAAATCTTCTATATTTTCATTTGCAATTTTTCTTAAAGAATTTGCTATATCATTTGGGTGCAAGGTGTCAAGAGCCTTTAAAAGCTCCTTTGGATCTTTTACAATATTCTCATTGCTTGTCATTTAAACTTCTTTTTAAAGGAGCTAATTTTATTTTACTCGAAAGTTTCATGTTCTTAAGTTTTAAGACCTTGTCTTTACTAGCTTTTGTCAAATTCTCTTTATAGAGCACAACACTTGCCAAAAATTTTCTTAAGTTTCTACCTTCTAAATGGTTTTTTGTGATTCTTAGTACTTTGGCTGGATTGATTGCACGAGAATATTTATAAAGTCCAAAATGCAGATGTGGCCCAGTGCTTAATCCCGTGCTTCCTACGTAGCCTATTAACGTTCCTTGCCTAACCCATTCTCCTACTCTTACATGGGCAAATTTTTCCATATGTCCATAAAGACTTTTGTATCCATCTTTGTGCTTTATAATTATTGCATTTCCATACCCACCTCTTCTGCCTTTAAAGATAATTACTCCATCAGCTGCTGCATGAATTTTTCTGCCCCTTGGTGCTGCAAAATCTATGCCTAAGTGAGCTCTATATTCCTTTAATATTGGGTGCCAACGCTTGTTTGTGAATCTGTCCGAAATTCTTGTGTATCTAAGTGGAACTTTTAGAAAAAACCTAGTTAAACTTCGTCCTCTTTGGTCATAATATCTACTATCTTTATCATATTGAAAAAAATAATATTTTTTACCTCCTTCACTTACTAGGGCTGCATAAATATCAGGAGTTCCAAAATATGAGCCAAGTTTTATCTTTTGACTAAAGTCAAGAACGATATAATCGCCTTTTTTTAATTGTTTAAAGTTAAGTTTTTTCTTAAAGGCTCGTGCAAATTCATAGGCTAAAAATCTATTATTTGTAGCACTTAGAATATCTTTGTAAGGAGAAGTTATTATATTTATTTTTATGCTTTGTTTTCTTGTAATGGATTCAATAGGAATAACTTCAACAGCAAATCTACCATTGTTTTTGTAGATATGAATTTGCAAATCTTCATTTACAGGGATAAGAATTTGTTTAATTTTTTTGCTATTGTCTCCATATAAAACTTGGATAGTAGTTCCAGCTTGAATATCTGAGCATAATTCTCGTTCAGTTTTATCAAGACCGAAATACAGTTGTGTTGTTATATTATGTCTTTGCAAGAAAAGCAAAAAACTTTCTCCATCATTCCAAGACTCTTCTTTGAGCATACAAGCATATATAAGATTTATACAAAAACAAATTATTATTAAAAAACGCACTAAATTACCTACTTAATTTTTTACTTAGGGAATATATTATACAATCTTACGACTTAAAAAACAAATAAGGGCAAAAATAGTGCTGAAAAAAATAATATTAGCAAGTTTCATTTTATCTTCATTGTACGCTAAGGACTACGTAGATATTTATAGAAAACAAGGGATTACAAAGGTAAAGCAAGAATTACAAAGTGCTTTAAAAGATAAGACATATTGGCTTGGGTATTTGCAAAATAAAAATGTAACTTTAGGTTATTACGAAACTGTAAGATATATACTTCTTACAAATAAAAAAACCAAGCAGTTAAGAGTATTTGACAATAAATCTTATAAATTAAACGAGATTTTAAATCATGGAGTTATAGTTGGAAAATATGAAGGCGACAAACAAGACAAAGGCGATTTAAAAACTCCAACAGGTGTCTATGATTTAAAAAGTGTAAGAAAAGATATGGGACATTTTTATGGACCTCTAGCTTTTGTAACCGATTATCCTAATATGCTTGATAGAACAAAGCATAAAAGTGGCTATGGAATTTGGCTTCATGGCTATCCACTTGACGCAAACACTACAAGAAATGCTTATACTAAAGGCTGTATTGCTCTAAAAAATCATGCTCTTTTAAAATTAGGTGGAGATATTAATTACAGAAAATCTGTACTTTTGATAAATAGTGGGCATTTTCAAAAAGCTAGTAAAGATGAGATTGCTTCTATTTTAGCTTTTGTTTATACATGGAAAAGTGCTTGGCAAGATTCTGATTTTAATACTTATATTTCTTATTATTCGAAAGATTTTAAAAGTTCAAAAGGCAAAAGTATAAAATCTTTTACAAGATATAAAAAAAGACTATTTAAACAAAAAGAAAAAAAGACTATTAAATTATCAAGAATAAATATCTCACCTTACCCAAACTCTTACAATAAAAGAATTTTTAGGGTTGCTATGGGTGAATCTTATCACACCAAAAGATATGGCTTTGATGGGGATAAAGTATTATATGTAGAACTTAAAAATGGAAAAGTTTACATCATAGTAGAAGGTTAAAAGAGGCTGAAAAAGAACACAAAGGATTAAAATTGAGAGCATTACTTAGCGTAAGTGACAAAGAAGGCTTGGTAGATTTTGCTAAAAGCTTAGTAAAATTAGGTTATGAGCTTATAAGTACGGGTGGAACATATGAGCTTTTAAAAAAGCATAATATTAAAGCTCTTGAAGCGAGCTCCTTGACAAATTTTCCTGAGTGCTTTGAGGGTAGAGTAAAAACACTGAATCCTTATATTCACGGAGCTATTTTACATAAAAGAAAAGCCCATGCCAAAGAAGCTAAAGAATTAGGCATTAGCACTATAGATTTAGTATGTGTAAATCTTTATCCTTTTGAGCAAACTATAAAAAAAACAAATGACTTTGATGAAATTATCGAAAATATAGACATAGGCGGACCTGCAATGCTTAGAAGCGCTGCTAAAAATTTTGCTGATGTTTTAAGTATTTGTGATAAATCTTCTTATAGCGAAGTTTTGCAAAGACTAGAGAATAAAAGTGTGGACTTAGACTTTAAACGCTCTTTAATGATAAAAACTTTTGAGCACACTGCTAGTTATGATTGCATGATTGCAAATTATATGAATAAAAGATTCTCAAGTGATTTTGGAGAAAAAAAATTCATTGTCGGACAAAAAGTATTTGATACAAGATACGGAGAAAATCCCCACCAAAAAGGTGCTTTATATGAAAATTCCAATCACTTTACGAAAAATTTCCTAAGCTTAAAAGGAGAGGCTTCTTTTAATAATATGAGTGATATTAGCGCTTGTGCTAAGATTGTCGCAACTTTTGGAGACAAAAAAGCCGTTTGTATTGTAAAACACTCAAATCCTTGTGGTTTTGCTATCAAAAATACCTTGCTTGAAGCTTATGAATCAGCTTTGCTTTGTGACAGCGTTTCAGCTTATGGTGGTGTTGCTTGCGTAAATGGAATTATTGATTTAGACTTAGCTAAAAAAATGAATGAAATTTTTCTAGAACTTATTTACGCTGTTGATTTTACTCCTGAAGCCTTAAGCGAATTATCTAAGAAAAAAAGAATTAAATTATTTAAACAAGGTGGGGATAAAAAATACATTACTCTTGCAAATGAGCCTAAAAGTTTTAAAAGCTTAAATGGTGGATTTTTATACCAAGATAGTGATATTTTAAATAATGATGAGGTCTTAAAGGCAAAGGCACAAACAAACTTGCAAGCAAATGAAAATCAAAAACAAGATATGTTAATAGCTTATAAACTAGCAGCTCTTACAAAATCAAATTGCGTGGTTTATGTAAAAGACTGCGTACTCGTAGCCATAGGAATGGGTATGACTTCAAGAGTTGATGCTAGCAAAGCAGCACTTGCAAAAGCAAAAAGTCAAGGTCTTGACATCAAAGGGGCTTGTCTAGCTAGTGAGGCATTTTTCCCTTTTAGAGACTCGATTGACGCTGCTTTTGAAGCAGGTGTTGCTTGCGTGATTGAGCCAGGTGGAAGCATAAGAGATGATGAAGTAATTTGCACTGCAAAAGAGCATAAAATGGCTTTATATTTTTCAGGCTTTAGGCATTTTTTACACTAGGATTTAAGATGGATTCTTGGCAAGACTTAGATAAAAAACATGTTTGGCATCCTTACGCCTCTTTGCCTTATAACGGCAAAAATCTAGCTGTTAAAAAAACCTTAAAAACAAAAATTTACTTAGAAGATGGAAGAGTTTTGCTTGACGGTATGAGTTCTTGGTGGAGTGCAATTCATGGGTACAACCATCCGAAACTAAAAAAAGCTTTAGTCAAACAAGCAAAAAAAATGCCACATATTATGTTTGGAGGCTTAAGCCATAAACAACCCGCACTTCTTGCTAAGATGTTAAGTGATTTAACTTGCTTACCTAGTGTATTTTTTTGTGATAGTGGCTCAGTTGCTGTTGAAGTTGCTTTGAAAACTGCAATTTCATATTATAAAGCAAGGGCTGAAAATTTGGGCGTTAAAGCAGATGAAAAAAAATGCAAGTTTATATCTTTAGAATATGCTTATCACGGCGACACTTTAGGAGCTATGAGTGTTTGTGACCCTGTAAATTCCATGCATAAAATATATGGCTCTTACGTGCAAAAACAAATCTTTACTAAAGCGCCAGAATTAGGCTTTGATAGCTCTTGTGAAGAAGCCATAGAAGCACTAGAGCAAACTTTAAAAAAATATCACAAACAAAGTGCAGCTCTTATTTTAGAGCCTATTGTTCAAGGTGCTGGCGGTATGAGAATTTATTCTCCTATTTTTTTGCAAAATGCTAGAAAGCTTTGTGACAAATATGATGTACTTTTAATAGCTGATGAGATTGCTACAGGTTTTGGGCATACGGGTAAAATGTTTGCTTGTGAACACGCTAAAATAAAACCTGATATTATGCTTTTGGGAAAATCTTTAACAGGCGGATATTTAAGCCTTGCTGTAATGCTTACAAACAAAGAAATTAGCGATATGATTTCTAAACAAGGTGCAAAATCAGATATACAAGCTTTAATGCATGGTCCAACTTTTATGGCAAATGCCTTGTCTTGCGCTGTTGCACTTAGTAGTTTAAAGCTTTTACTAAAATCTCCTTGGGAAAAAAGACTTAAAAATATTGAAGAAATTTTTGAAATAGAGTTAGCTAAGGCTAAAACTAACTCTTTAGTAAAAGATGTAAGAAATATTGGTGCAATTGGAGTGATTGAATTAAAAAGAACAGAATATGCATCTCTTTTGCAAGATTTTTGTGTAAGTCATGGCGTTTGGCTAAGACCTTTTTCAAATCTATTTTATGCTATTGTTGCTTATACAATTAGTGAAAAAGATTTAAAAAAAATAATAACTACCATGATTGAAGCTTTAAAATTTGTCGAAAAAGGGCTAAAAAATGAAAGAAAATAAAAGTCCAAGCAGTAGTCTAAGCAATTTTATATCCAATATCCCCAAAACTCCAGGATTAATGACAAGGAATAAATATCCAAATTCAGCAGTTATGGTTTTATTTGTCCAAAAACAAGAAGAGCTTTTTATTGTTTTCGAAAAGAGGGCTGAAAGTATTAGTCAAGGCGGTGATATTTGTTTTCCTGGTGGCTCTTTTGATAAAACAAAGGATAAAACTTTTTTAGATACTGCTTTTAGAGAAACTTATGAAGAAATTGGGCTTAGAAAAAAAGATATTAAATTTTTAGGGCAGATGGATACATTTTTTGCCCCAATTGGCAAGGTGCTTGAAGTTTTTGTTGGTCTAATAAACTATGAAGATTATAAAAAAAATCTTAATATCCAAACAAGTGAAGTAGCTAAAGTTTTTTTATTTAGTGTCGATGAATTAAAGCAAAAAGGTGCAATATCTTATAAATTAAGAATAGAAATTTGTCCAAGTATTATAGATAAAGATGGAAATACTAAAGAGCTTTTCCCAAGCAAAAAGCTAAATCTACCAAAGCATTATGAAAAACCTTGGGGACATAATAAGCATGAAGTTTTAGTTTATGAGATTGAAAATGAAATTATTTGGGGTTTAAGCTCTATTATTTTGGCAGATATCCTAGAAAAATACTAAATGAAACAAATTTTAAGTGAAGAATTAAAGCTTTTTTATTCTTCAAATTTTCCCAAAGTTTTAAACAAAAATTCAAAAAAAACTTATGAAGTTATTATAGGAATTGGCGGAAATATAGGTAAGGTAAAACAAAGGTTTGATAAGTTATTATTAAACTTAAAAATGAATAAAAGGTTTGATGTAGTTCAAACAAGCCCCTTATTGCTAAATCCTGCTTTTGGTTTCAAAGAGCAAGAGGATTTTTTAAATGCTGTTATTGTTTTAAAAACAGATTTATATGTACAAGAGTTTTTCAAACTCATGCAAAAAATCGAACTTAGATTTAAAAGACAAAGAACACTTAAAAATGCCCCGAGAACTCTTGATATAGATATTATTTTTTTTGGAAATAAAAAAATAAAAACTAAGGATTTACAAATCCCTCACAAGGCTTGGAGTAAAAGAGCTAGTGTGATTATACCCCTACAAAGGATAAAAAAGTGTCCAAAAAAGTATTAGTTGGAATGAGTGGAGGCATAGATTCATCTTTAAGTGCTTATTTCTTGCAAAAACAGGGCTATGAAGTGCAAGGCGTTTATATGAAACTTCATAATCTAAGAGCTGGTTATCATGAGAAAAATTTAGAAACGATAAAAGAAGTCGCAGATTTTTTAAAAATAAAATACCATGTACTTGATTTAAGTGAAGAGTTCAAAGCGCAAGTTTATGATTATTTTGTAAATTCATATATAGAAGGAATTACTCCAAATCCTTGTGTTAGATGTAATAGATTGATAAAATTTGGAGCGATGCTTGATTTTGCTAAATCTTTAGGGATTGATTTTTTAGCAACAGGACATTACGTAAAAACTGATGGAGAATTTCTTTATGTCGCTAATGATTTGACAAAAGATCAAAGCTATTTCTTGGCTCAATTAAAAAAAGAAGCTTTGAAATATTTGATTTTTCCGATGGAGGAATATAAAAAAGCAGATATGATAAAATTTGCAGAAAAATTATCTCCAATTTATAAAAAAATTACCCTAAAAAAAGAATCCCAAGAAATATGCTTCGTAGATACAATTTATACTGATATTATCAAAAAGCACGCAAAGATTGATATGCCTGGAAATGTTTTGAGTCCACAAGGAAAAGTAATAGGCAAACATAAAGGCTATATACATTATACCATAGGCAAAAGGCGAGGTTTTAGCGTTGATGGTGCGCATGAGCCACATTTTGTAAAGCAAATTAATCCAAAAACCAATGAGCTTATAGTGTCAAAAAAGCAAGATTTAGCTGTAAAACATATAATCGCAAGCGGTTTAAATATGTATATAAATGATAAAAATTTAACTTGCGAAGTAAAACTAAGATATAGAAGTACAGCTACAGCTTGTGAAGTAAAATTAAAAGATGATACAGCAACAATAGAGCTAAAAGAGCCAGTTTTTGGTGTAGCAGCTGGGCAACTAGCAGTTTTTTACGATAAAGATAAGGTTCTAGGCTCTGCTTGGATTAAGACAAGTAAATAGTTTTATTATTTAAGCTTTGAAAAAATAAAGCTTTTGATTTTTTCTATTTATTTTAGATTTATTAATAAACTCTAAAGTGTTTTGTGTTAAAATTTCTTTATACTTTTAAAATTCAGAGGATAAAAAATGAGAGGCTACAAAATTTTTAGCGGTAGTGCAAATCCAAAATTTGCCGCAGATACTGCTAAATATCTAAGTACTAAAATCGGAGCTGCTAAATTAACTAAATTTAGTGATGGAGAAGTTTGTGTTCAAATTACTGAAAGTGTAAGAGGAAGAGATGTTTTTGTAATCCAGCCAACCTGTGCTCCTACAAATGATAATTTGATGGAATTGCTTGTTATGGTGGATGCTCTAAAAAGAAGTTCTTCAAACTCAATCAATGCAGTTATTCCGTATTTTGGATATGCAAGACAAGATAGAAAAGCCGCTCCAAGAGTTCCAATATCAGCTAAACTTGTAGCTGATATGCTTGAGTGTGCTGGAGTTACTAGAGTTATTACTATTGATTTACATGCTGCTCAGATTCAAGGATTTTTTAATATCCCTGTTGATAATCTTTTTGGCTCTATTTTATTTGTTGATTATATTAGAAATCTAAAACTTGAAAATGCAATTATCGCTAGCCCTGATATAGGTGGAGTTGCAAGGGCCAGGTCTTACGCTAATAAATTGGGCTACGACCTTGTGATTGTAGATAAAAAGCGAGAAAAAGCAAATCAATCTGAAGTTATGAATATCATAGGTGAAGTCGAAGGTAAAAATGTGATTTTAGTTGATGATATGGTTGATACTGCAGGAACGCTAATAAAAGCTGCAGCTGCATTAAAGAAAAAAGGCGCATTATCAGTCATTGCGTCATGTACTCATGGCGTGCTTAGTGGTCCTGCTTTTAAAAGACTTGATGATGAAGCTTTGGATGGTTTAGTAATCTCAGATACTATACCACTAAAACAAAAACACAAAAAAATCACAGTTTTAAGTGCTGCAGATATTGTAGGTGAGACTATTAGAAGAATTTATAATAATGAATCTATAAACGATATTTTTGCAGTTTAAATATAAGTAAATAGCTAAAAACTAACTATACTAAATATATATTTTAATATAGTTAGTTTGAAAATTGTAAAATACTAAAATACTAAAATAATCAATCTAAACAAATCTAAGCAAAACAAAATAATCACAAATAATCTAAAAGACTCAAGAATATGCTAAAATAAGATAAAATAGATTTAAATAACACTTTAATATCAAACAAGGATAAGTTACTTGCAAAAAAATATAAGAAATTTTTCGATTATAGCGCATATTGATCATGGAAAATCCACCCTAGCAGATAGAATAATCCAAGAGTGTGGGGCAGTTAGCAAAAGAGAATTAAGCGCGCAAATGATGGATACAATGGACATAGAAAGAGAAAGAGGAATAACCATAAAAGCCCAAAGCGTTAGGCTTGACTACATTAGAAATAAAGAGCATTATATATTAAATCTTATAGATACTCCTGGGCATGTAGATTTTTCTTATGAAGTTAGCAGAAGTTTATCTTCAAGTGAGGGAGCTTTGCTTGTAATTGACGCAGCCCAAGGCGTGCAAGCTCAAACAATTGCTAATGTTTATATAGCAATGGATAATAATCTTGAACTATTGCCTGTGGTAAATAAAATAGATTTGCCAAGTGCACAGCCTGAAAAAGTTTTAGAAGAAGTTGAAGAAGCAATAGGGCTTGACTGCACTGAGCATAACTTAGTCTCAGCTAAAACAGGAGAAGGAATAAAAGAATTATTAAATTCAATTATTGATAGAATACCTGCACCAACAGGAGATGAACTAGCTCCAACTAAGGCTTTGATTTATGATTCTTGGTTTGATAATTACCTAGGTGCATTAGCTCTTGTTAGAGTTTATGATGGAAGTATTAAAAAAGGTCAAGTTATTCAAATACTAGGAACAAAAGCCTCACATCAAGTGCTAAATTTGATGTATCCACATCCTATAAAACCCCAAAACGCTAAAGAGCTTAAAACTGGAGAAATCGGCATAGTTGTTCTTGGTTTAAAAACTCTTGATGCCTTGCAAGTTGGCGATACAATGAGTGATAATAAAAATCCATGCAAAGAAGCAATAGCTGGTTTTGAGCCTGCTAAAAGCTTTGTTTTTGCTGGACTTTATCCGATTGATACTGATAAATTTGAAGAATTAAGAGAAGCCTTATCAAAGCTACAATTAAATGATAGCTCGATTTCATTTGAGCCTGAAAGCTCAACTGCACTTGGAAGTGGTTTTAGAGTAGGGTTTTTAGGAATGCTTCATATGGAAGTTATAAAAGAAAGGCTAGAGCGAGAATTTAACCTTGATTTAATAGCAACCGCGCCAACAGTTATTTATGAAGTAGTGCAAACAAACGGCGATAGAATATCCATACAAAATCCAAGCGAACTTCCACCTGCAAATAAAATCTCTAGAATTTTAGAGCCTTTTGTAAAAGCTACGATTTTAAGCCCTGATGAATTTTTGGGAAATATTATTAAGCTATTAAATGACAAAAGAGGAAGACAAGTAAAGATGGATTATTTAGGTAAAAGGGTTTTGCTTGAATATGATATTCCTATGAATGAGATTGTAATGGATTTTTATGATAAGCTAAAATCTTGCACCAAAGGCTACGCTTCTTTTGATTATGAGCCTATTGGTTTTGAAGAGGGTAAGTTGGTCAAACTTGATGTTAAAGTTGCTGGAGAAGTTGTTGACGCGCTTTCTATAATAGTGGCTGAAGATAGAGCACTTAGTAAAGGCAAGGAGTTTGTAAAAAAACTAAAAGAACTAATCCCTAGGCAATTATTTGAAGTAGCAGTTCAAGCTAGTATAGGAACTACAATTATAGCAAGAGAAACTGTCAAATCAACGGGTAAAAATGTAACTGCAAAGTGCTATGGTGGAGATATTACAAGAAAAAGAAAACTTCTAGAAAAGCAAAAAGCAGGTAAAAAAAGAATGAAAGCTATAGGCAAGGTGTCCTTGCCTCAAGAAGCTTTTATGGCTGTTTTGAAGCTAGATAATTAGCAAGCTAAGATGGCTTAGTTATGCGTTGCTTGACTTGTCAAAGCATATCATTTTTGATAATTTGCAAGTCTTGTCAAGAAAAATTTTTAACTCCAAAAATAAAAAAAAGATTTCTAGCAAAAGATTTTTTTGTTTATTCTTTTTATGCCTTTAGTGAAATAGAATCTTTGCTTAATTCAAAATATCAAAAATATGGAGATGAGGTTTATAAAATACTTGCAAAAAATTCCTTTAAACCTTTTAGCCAAACTTATTTAGAAACTTATAAAAATGAAAAATATTTTACAGCTCTTGGAATAGATGATTATCCAATGCACGGTTTTTCACAAAGTGCAATCTTAGCAAAAAGCTTACAAAATAAATATTTTAAAGCAAAATATGGATTATTAAGAGCAAAAACTAGGGTAAAATATGCAGGAAAAAGCTTAGAATTTAGAAAAGCAAATCCTAGAAATTTTATTTGCAAAGTAAATAATATAAAAAATAAAAGCAATATTGTCTTAGTTGATGACATTGTTACAAGTGGGACTACACTTTTAGAGGCAAAGCAAAGCTTGGAGAAAAATTCATGCAAGATTAGTTTTGCTCTAAGCTTGGCTGACGTTAGAAGATAGTAAAATTAGCAAATAAATGTAAAAGCAAATAAATGTAAAAGCCAAGAATAAAAAGCCAAACAAAGAGGTAAAATGATAGCAATAGTTGATTATGGTGTTGGAAATTTAGCTTCTGTTAAAAATGCTTTTGATGTTTTAGATATTAAGGCAAAGATTGAAGCAAACCCAAATGAGCTTAAAAATTATTCCAAATTAATCTTGCCTGGTGTTGGTGCTTTTCAAGACGCAATGGCAAGTTTGAATAAAAATGGAATGAATGAAGCTGTTTTAGATTTTGTAAAATCAGGAAAAGATATTTTAGGTATTTGTCTTGGAATGCAACTTTTATTTGATAAAAGCGAAGAATTTGGAACTTGCACGGGACTTGGGCTAATACCAGGACAAGTCATAGCTTTTGATAAAACTAAGTTTGATATAAAAAAATACAAGATTCCCCATGTTGGCTGGAATAAAATTTTTAATAAAAAGTCTAAGCTTTTTTTAGAACTTAACAATCCATATCTATATTTTGTTCATTCTTTTCATGTGCAAACTAAAGATAAATATATTTTAGGTTCAACTACTTATGGTTATGATTTTGCAAGCGCTGTACAAAAAGATAATATTTATGGTTTTCAGCCACATCCTGAAAAGTCTCATGATAATGGACTTAAGATTTTACAAAATTTTGCAAAGTTTAAATAGATTTAAATAAAGGATTATTTTTGGATATTTTTCCAGCTATTGATTTAAAAGATGGACAAGTTGTTAGATTAAGCCAAGGGCAAATGTCTGAAGCTAAAATCTACTCAAGAGCTCCAAGTATTTTGGCTAAAGAGTTTGAAGATTTAGGTGCTAAGTATTTGCATATTGTGGATTTAAATGGTGCATTTTTAGGAAAACCTGCAAATTTACAAGAGATTAAAAAAATCAGAAAAAATACAAAATTAAAAATCCAAGTAGGTGGTGGCATAAGAGATGAAGACACAATCAAAATGTATCTTGACCTTGGTGTTACAAGATTAATACTTGGTTCAATTGCCCTGCAAAAGCCAGAATTTGTAGAAAAAATGGCAAAAAAATATCCTTTGGTTCTAGGTATTGACGCCCTTGATGGCATGGTAGCAGTGCAAGGCTGGGCAAAAGTTTCCAAAATATCTGCTAATGATTTAGCTAAGCGTTTTTGTAATGTTGGGCTAGAGGCTGTGATTTGCACTGATATTGCAAAAGATGGAATGCTAGGTGGCATTAACCTAGAATTTAGCGAAGAAATTGCAGCATCTTGCAAACTCCCAACTATAGCAAGCGGAGGATTAAAAGGTTTAGAAGATATAATAAAATGTAAAGAAAGTGGAAATATTTCGGGCATTATTGTCGGCAAAGCATTCTATGAAGGCAAGATTGATTTAAAACAAGCTTTTGACTTGCTTTAATTTTTGCTGTATTAAGCTCCTTACATTTTAATTTTAGCTATAATACTAAAATTTTAAATCCTAAGGGGCGAGATGAAAAGAGCATTTTTAATTGTTGTGGTTTTATTTATTTTAATACAATTTATTCAAGTTGATAAAAATAATCCAAAAACAGATCCAAACTTGGAAGTGAAAGCTCCAAAAGCTGTTATGAATATTTTGAAACGTTCATGTTATGATTGCCATTCAAATAAAACTATTTGGCCATGGTACAGCTATATTGCGCCAGTTTCTTGGAGTGTAAAAAGACATGTCCACGATGGTAGAAGATGGGTAAACTTTTCTATTTGGAATAAATACACTAAGACAGAAAAAAAGAAAAAGTTAAACAAAATGTATAAAGCAGTTTATGCAGCTATGCCAATTAGAAGCTATAAACTTATTCATAGAAACTCAAAATTATCGCCTAAAGATATACAAACATTAAGAGCATGGATTTATAAACTAGAATAGCTCTTTTGTTCTAGCAGTCTTCTTCTTTTTTGAAGATTGTTAAGCAATTTTTTAAAACCATCTTATATTCAATTTTATTTTTTAAAGAATACTATTTTAGATTTAATGCTTAAAAATGGAGCCTTGTTTTGCCCCATCCTTTTTATTAGAAATTTAATTAGTTTTATAAAATATGTGCTTTTCCGTCAGTCATAACAATGGTATCTTCAATCCTAACTCCAAATTCATTTGGTAGATAAATACCAGGCTCAATAGTATAAACCATGTTATCTTCGATAACAACATCAGTATTTTTAGCTGAAATTACAGGAAATTCATGAATATCAACCCCAACTCCATGACCAGTTGAATGAACAAAGTACTTGCCATAACCAGCCTCTTCAATCACAGATCTAGTCAAATTATCAATATCACTTGCTTTCATACCAACTCTTGCTTTTTCTACTGCATTTTGGTGCGCTTTATAAACCAAGTCATAGATTTTTTGATGTTTTGGATTTTTGAATGTTTGACTTCTTTTAAAGTTTATCGTTTCAAAATCAACATAAGAAGTGCAAGTTCTATCAGAACAATACCTTTTATATTTGATACCCGCATCAACTAAAAGAATATCTCCATCTTTTAAACAATTTTTACTAGGAAGTGCGTGAGGTTTTGCTCCGTTTTCATTTATTCCAATAATAGGCTCAAAACTAAGTCCATATTTACCATTTGCACTTAGATTTTGCTTGGCTTTAAAATGTATAAGTTTTTCACTTTTATCTTCACCGTTAGCTCTTAAATATTTTGCTAACCTATCAAATCCTTCTTTACCTAAAACCGAAGCTTTTCTTAAAAGTTTGATTTCTTCATCACTTTTTATGATTCGCTTCAATTTTGAAAAATGAAGTTCTTGAATAAAATTTATTTTCAATTTTGATTCTATCTTGGAAAAAGATGAAAGGGTAAAATCACTAGGATCAAACATAATCTCTTTAACGCTTGTTTTTTTCAAAAAACTTACAAGCTCATTTTCTAAGCCATCATTAGCTTGGATTACCTGACAAGTTGGGGCATTCTCTTTAGCCTCCTGAACATATCTTGAATCCGTTATAAAGTATTTTTCTTCACCTAATTTTAAAAATATAACATTGTCGCAAGAAAATCCACATTCATAATATATGGCATTTTCATCTTTTAGTATATATTGTTCCATAAGCTTATCCCTTGTTAAATAATATTTCAATATAATATTACTCAAATATTATAAAAATATAATAAATTTAGGAGATGAAATGAAAATTATTGTTATTCAAGGACCAAATTTGAATATGTTAGGTGTAAGAGAGCAACATATTTACGGAGCGATGAGCTTAGAGCAAATCCACAAACAAATGAGTGATGCTGCAAAACAGAGCAATGTTGAGCTAGAGTTTTTCCAATCAAACCTTGAAGGTGAACTTGTGGATAAAATCCAAGAATGCTTAGGTGTCGCTGATGGGATTATCATAAATCCAGCTGCTTACGCTCATACTTCAATAGCTATAGCAGACGCGCTAAGAGCTATAAATTTGCCAACAGTCGAAGTGCATATTAGCAATCTTTACAGAAGAGAAGAATTTAGACAAAAAAGTGTGACTGCAAGTGCTAGTACAGGGATTATTAGTGGTTTTGGACCTTTTGGCTATCATCTAGCTTTGATGTCAATGACTCAGATTTTTAACGAAATAAAAGCTATGAAAGAAGCTGAGGCAAAACAAGCAAAAAAATGAAACTAATACTTGCAAAATGGATTTTAACTTGTGATGATGAATTCTCCATCATAGAAGATGGAGGGCTTGTATTTTCTGAGCAAATTATCGAAGTAGCTAAGGCTGAGGATTTAAAGCTCAAATACCCAGGGGCTGAGCTTGTACAAACAAAGCCAGATTCCGTGCTTTTACCAGGGCTTATAAATTCTCATATTCATCTTGAGTTTTTAGAAAATAATTCAAAACTTAGATATGGAGATTTTCTAAGATGGCTTGATTCAGTAATGACACATAGAGAAGAATTGATGGAAAAGCTAAATGATGAAAATCTTAGTAAAAGTTTGGATTTTATTGCAAAAACAGGAACAACTAGCTTAGGCGCTATTAGCTCTTACGGATTTGATTTAAAAGCTTGCGTTGCTAGCGCTTTAAATATCGTGTATTTTAACGAAGCCCTTGGTTCAAAGCCTGAGATGGTTGACACACTTTTTGCTGATTTAAAGGCTAGGTTTGAAAACTCCAGAGCTTTTGCATCTTCAAGATTTTTTCCAGCTCTTGCTATTCATTCTCCTTATTCGATACATCCAATTTTGACAAAAGAAGTTTTGAAAATCGCTAGAGAAGAAAATTGCGCAGTAAGTGCACATTTTTGTGAAAGTGAAGCTGAGCTTGAATGGCTTGAAAAAAGTAAGGGAGGTTTTGTAAGCTTTTTCAAAAAATTTCTAAACCAAAGCAAAGCACTTATAAAACCAAAAGAATTTTTAGAGCAATTCAAAGGGCTTTCTAAGCTTTCATTCACTCATTGCGTTCAAGCAGGTAAAGAAGAACTTGAATACATAAAAGAGCTAAATGCTAGTATCAATCATTGCCCAAGGTCAAATAGACTGCTACTAAGCAATAAGCTTAATCTAGCTAAGCTAGAAGGCATAGATACAAGTCTAGGAACTGATGGGCTAAGCTCAAATTTTAGTCTTTCTTTATTTGATGAATTAAGATATTCTTTATTTGTTCATGATGAACAAGATATAAATACTTTGGCCAAAGATTTACTTCACTTTAGTACAAAAAATGGAGCAAAAGCTTTAGGGCTTGATAATAAAGGTGAGTTAAAAGCAGGAAAAGATGCTGATTTTATACTTTGCTCTTTAAATGGAATTAGTAAAAAAGAAGACTTAGCCTTGCAAATTATTTTACACACAAAGTTTGTAAAAAGTTCTTATATTTTAGGAGAAAAAATTGTTTAGATTGTTTAGATTTTTCGGATTATTCAAATTGCTTAAAGTAATTTTCTTATTTTTAGGAAAAGTTATTGCTTACATACAAAAATATTTTAAAACTTTTGTGCTTTTGCTTATTCTCTTAGTGATATTTTATCCCAAAGCAGAAAACTCAAATTCTAGGGCTAATATTGCAAGATTAAATCTTTATGGAGTAATTACAAATTCAAATTTGTTATTAAGCCAAATTGACAAGCTAAAAAAAGAAAAAAATATTAAAGGTGTTTTATTGGTTGTAAATTCCCCAGGAGGTGCAGTTGCACCTTCAGTTGAAATAGCCTTAGCTATTAAAGAATTAAATAAAATTAAACCTGTCGTTGCTTACGCAAGTGGGACAATGGCAAGTGGGAGCTATTATTCTTCTATTTATTCTAAAGAAATTATAGCAAATCCAGGTGCTTTACTAGGCTCAATTGGTGTTATTTTTGAAGGAACTGATATATCTGGGCTTTTAGCAAAACTTGGAATAAAAAGTCAAGTGTTAAAAAGGGGAACTTATAAAGAAGCAGGCACTTTTAGAAGAGCTTGGAACGTCCAAGAAAAACAAGAATTAAATAAAATTTTAGATAATACTTACAAAATGTTTACAGAAGATGTGGCAAAGGCAAGAGGCTTAAATATTAAAAATGCCAAAAACTTCGCAAATGCACATATCTTTACAGCAAAAGGAGCTTTAAAAGTTGGACTTATTGACAAAGTTGGCAATATGACTTTGGCAAAAAATGAACTTCTTAGATTTGCAAAAATAAAATATCCAAAATGGCAAAAAGAAAGTAAAACTAATACTTTTTTTGATAAATTAAGTCAAAAAATTTCAAGCAAAGTTTCTTTAGCTTTTGCTTCATCTTTAACATCTATTTTTTAAGGCATTTACGCCTTAAAAATTTATATTGACTTAACAAAAAAATACAAAAATAAATCAAACAATATCAAAAAGAGGATTTTTTATTTAATATACCAAGAAGGATAACTATGAAAATAAAGCTACTAGATAAAAATGAAAATAGTGCTATTATTCTAGCTGGAATTTTAAGCCTTATTGTGGGCGTTGGTATTTCTAGATTTGTTTTTACTTCACTTTTGCCTTTTATGTTAAAAGATTATTTATCAGTTACACTAACAGGACTTTTAGCATCAAGTAATTATTTTGCATATTTTGCTGGTAGTATTCTTGCTATTTTTATCCAAGATATACATCTAAAAATTAAATTTTTTCGCTTTGGACTATTTTTATGCCTAGTCGCTACTTTTGTTTTAGGACTTAGCCATAATGAATTTTTTTGGTTTGGCTCAAGAGTTTTAGCTGGCTTTGGCTCTGCTATGGCTTTAGTGGTTGGCTCATCTTTGGTAATGACTAAGCTAAATATGAAAAATAAAACAAAGGCTATGGGCATTCATTTTAGTGGCATAGGTTTTTCTATTTTTTTACCTGATATTTTAGTCAAAATTACAAATAAACTAGGGTTTACTTGGGAGCAAACTTGGATAATCTTAGCTTTTTTTGGTGTGATTCTTAGTATTTATTGCATTTATATTTTATCTTTTGAAAAAAAGAAAGAAGAAGAATTAAATAATCAAACATCAAAATTTAGCTTTGATAAATCTATTTTTTCTTTTTTTGTATTTGTTTTAATCTTTGCTTATTTCACAGAAGGAATCGCCATGGTGGTTCAAGCTACATTCTTGCCAGATATTATAAATAACATAAAAGGACTTGTTGGGTTTGGAGCTTTGACTTGGAATTTAGCAGGTTTTGCAGGGATTTTTACTTGCATAATATGGCTAAGACTTGCGCATAAATTTGGTAGCATAAATATCATAATACTTGCAATGCTTTTTCAAACTGTGGGAATTTTAATTCCAACACTTAGCTCAAATTTATACCTAAATGTACTGGGCGGACTTTTATATGGTGGTACTTTTGTGGGTCTCGTTGGCTTATTTTTAAATCTAGGAGGACAAATTGCTCGTAAAAATCCTTTAGTTTTAATGGGCGCTTTAACTTCAGCTTATGGCATAGGACAAGTTAGCGCACCTTTATATTCTGTCATTTTAATAAAGCATTTTCACTCTTACGATGAAGCTTTGATATTAACAACCTTTATTTTAGGTATTGGAATTTTAAGTTTACTTTTTGCAAAAATCAAATTTGGAAAAAAGTATAAAAGTTTTTAACTTTTGTTTTTATTCCTTAAAAAAATAAGAAATAGATTTGCTAAAATCGTGAAAGAAAATTTTAGGTAAGCAAAGAATAAAAAAATATAATAAGTCTTGAATAATAAAAATAATTTTTTTATTTTATTGTTGCAATTCGCAGAAGATAAAATTTAAATCAAATTTTAAAAATCTTTAAGTTTATTAAGATACATTATCAGGTAGATAAGATAATTTAAAATATATCTACAATTAAAAACTAAAAGGAATAAGTATATTATGTCAAGTGATAAAACAAATCCATTAAATCAAATACTATACGGGCCTCCAGGTACAGGAAAAACATATAGTACTATCAATAAAGCCTTAGAAATTATTTTTGAGGGAGCAGATTCGGAGGATGAGCAAAGGAATAAATACGATTTTAGTGGCAAAGTAGAAAAATATTTTTCATATAAAGATGCTGTATTACCAAGTAATAATACCAGAAGAAAAGATTTAAATACTATATTCAAACATTATACAACTCTTAAACAAATTGAGTTTATAACTTTTCATCAAAGCTATGGTTATGAAGAATTTATAGAGGGTATTAAAGCAGATACAAGTGAAAATGGTGAAATTACATATGAAAAAGAAGATGGTATATTCAAAAATATATCAGACATGGCAAAACTAAACTATAATAATAGCAAGAAAGATTCAAAGCAATTTTCAAAAGAAAAGGATTTGAAAAAAAGAATTGATGAATTTTTAGATGCTTGCTTAGAAGAAAAAGAAGAATTTGAGAAGGCAAGAGGCGGTAAATTTACTATTGAAAACTTTGTTAAAAAGAATATAATTATAGATAGCGAAGATAGTCAAAGGCAAATTAAATTAGATATTGAAACATTATATAAACTATTAGAAAAAAATATTGACTTTAAAAATGTAACAGAACTAAGAGAAGAGGTTTATGGTGATGGAAAACCTAGACAAAATCCTTCTTATTATTTCCCAATAATTAAAAAATTTAGAGAAATCAAGAGTGAAGAGCCAAAAAAAATAGAAGTTGAAAAACTAAAAAACTATGTTTTAATAATAGATGAAATAAATCGCGGAAATATCTCTAAAATATTTGGAGAATTAATTACTCTTATTGAAGATAATAAAAGATTCGGAAATGATGAAGCCGTAGAAATTACACTTCCTTATAGCAAAGATAAATTTTCAGTACCTAAAAATCTTTATATTATAGGAACTATGAATACAGCCGATAGAAGTATCGCTTTGATGGATACAGCACTTAGAAGAAGATTTGAATTTGTTGAGATGATGCCTGATTTAAAGGCAGTAAATGATATTAAAGTTGGCAATATTAAAATAGATGAACTTCTAAAAACTATCAATGAAAGAATCGAATATCTTTATGATAGAGATCATACTATTGGACACGCTTATTTTATGAGCTTAAAGAATATAAATACAGAAAAAGAGAAATTTGAAGAATTGGATAATATATTTAGAAAAAAAATAATTCCTCTTCTTCAAGAATACTTTTATGATGATTGGGGAAAAATTCAAATTGTTTTAGGGGATCATAATAAGCAAATCAATGAAGATACAGATAAAGAATACGATAAATTTATACAGAGTGCCAAGGTGGTTGAAAAAGATATATTAGGTTTTGACTATGAGGATATTGAAGATAGAACTAAACAATATAGAGTCAATCCAGAATCATTTACTAAAGAGACTTATTTGAGATTATGCAAAAAACTATAACCATAAAAGAATTTGAATTTCTTCATTATATAAAAGACAGCGATAATGAGAATACCTATATCAGCAAAGAAACTTTTGAATTATTGGAAAATTTTGTGTTAGATAACGAAGAAGTAGCTCAATACTTAAAAATAACTACAAAAAAATATTTTGGAAAAGTATTACAAGCTCAAAATTATGTGGGTGCTATACAAACTAAAGATGGTACCACCATAGAGATTTTACCAAAAGTTCAAAACCCTGAAAAAGATATATCAAAAGAAATTTTAATAAAAATGCTAAAAACACTTAGAAAATCTCCGTTTAGAAACTTTAATATGGCAAACCTGAAATCTTCAAAAATGCCACTATTGGAAATTTTCATTACTATGTTTTTAGAAGAATTGACAAAACTTATACAAAAAGGCTTAAAATCTGACTATATTACAAAAGAAGAAAATGCAAAATTCTTAAAAGGAAAACTTAAAATAAATGAACAAATAAAAAAGAATTATATTCATAAAGAGCGTTTCTTTATAGAGTTTCAAGAATTTTTGAGCAATAGAGTTGAAAATAAACTTATAAAAAGTACTTTGAGCTATTTATATAAAAAGGCAAAATCAAATAAAAATCAACAAAGAATAAGAGAATTCCTTTTTGTATTTGATGAAATAGAAATATCGACTAATATAAAAAATGATTTTTCTAAAGTGATATTAAATAGACAAATGAAAGATTATGAGCAAGTTCTTTTATGGTCTAAAACTTTCTTGCTCGAGAATTCATACTCACCGTACAAGGGAAATGATATTGCATTTGCACTTCTTTTTGATATGAACTTACTTTTTGAAAGTTATGTGTATGACTATTTAAGACGAAATGGAAAATTTGAAAATATTACTGCGCAAGACACCACTCATCATTTGGCTTATTTAGATGACAGAAATGCAAAATTTTTACTAAAGCCAGATATCGTAATAAATAATGGCAAAATAATACTAGATACAAAATGGAAGATTTTAAGTGAAGATAAGGCTCATCAAGGTGTTTCTCAAACAGATATGTATCAGTTATATGCTTATGGAACAAAATATAAAGATTGCACGAATTTATATCTTATTTACCCTAAAGATGAAGGCAATTTAGAAGATCATTCTTATCAATTTTTCAGGCAAGATGAAAGCACAAAATTGCAACTTGATGTTTTATTTTTTGATTTAGAAAATCTTGAAAACAATGAAGAGTTTATAAAAAGGATAAAAGAGTCTATTAAATAAGCTTCCTTCTTTGAGAGCTTATTTAACTTGTGTAATTTTTCAGTTTCTTAATTTGCTTGGGTTGCTGTAATTGCAATTAAGTTTGCAATATCTTCAACACTACAACCTCTGGATAAATCATTTACAGGTTTATTTAATCCTTGGATAATAGGTCCATGTGCTGCGGCTTTTGCAAATCTTTGAACTAATTTGTAGCTTATATTTGCTGATTGTAAATCAGGAAATACCAAAACATTTGCTTTTCCAGCTACTTTTGAATTTGGAGCTTTTTTTGCACCAATTGCTTGAACAATAGCAGCGTCTGCTTGCATCTCACCATCAAACTCAAAATCTACATTTTTGCTTTTTAGTATTTCAACTGCATCTTTAACTTTATCAACAAGTTCGTGCTTAGCACTTCCCATAGTTGAAAAAGAAAGCATTGCAACTTTTGGGTCAATCGAAGCTACATTTTTAGCTGTTTTTGCAGTAGCTATGGCAATATCGGCTAATTGCTCTTTTGTCGGCAAGGGTAAAACAGCACAATCAGCAAAAAGTAAAAGTCCATTTTCTCCATAATCTGTAGCAGAAGTTTCCATGATAAACGAAGATGAAACAGTTTTTGTGCCAGGCGCTGTTTTTATAATCTGTATTGCAGCTCTTAAAACTTCTGAAGTGGGGGAGTTTGAACCAGCTACCATACCATCAGCTTCTCCAAATTCTACCATCATACAAGCAAAAAATCTAGGCTCGTTTAGCATCAATTCCTTAGCTTTTTCTAAAGTCATGCCTTTTTCTTTTCTATCTTCGTATAATTTATTTGCAAAAGCATCTATATTTTTATATGTTTTTGGATTTATTATTTTGACGCCGTCAATATTTGCATTGTGTTTTTTTGCATCTGCTTTGATGATTTGATCATCTCCAACTAATATAAGATTCGCAGTTTTTTCTTCTAAAACTACTCCGCAAGCTTCTAAAACTCGCTCATCTTCACTCTCAGGTAAAATAATTGTTTTTAAATTTACTTTTGCTTTTGCTTTGATTTTTGTTATTAAATTCACTATAAGTCCTTTGAAAAATATTTGATTTAACAAGCTTGCAAAAAAAGCAAACTTGTTAAGGTTTTTGTAGTTATTTGATTAAATTATAAGTATCATGAGCGATAACAAACTCTTCATTTGTAGGAATTACGAAAACTTTAGTTTTAGATTTACTACTTGATATTTCTCTTGCTTCACTTGATCTTTTGTCATTTTTATTTTTGCAAAATTCAACACCTAAAAACTCAAGTTCTTCGCAAGTTTTTTCTCTAATTATATTTGCATTTTCTCCAATACCAGCTGTAAAGCATATAGCGTCAACGCCACCCAGAACTCCAGCGTAAGCGCAAATATATTTTTTCAGTCTTGTACTTACTAAATCAATCGCATCTTTTGCTCTTTTATTTCCAGCGTCACTGGCTTCTAGTATTTCTCTTAGGTCTGAGCTTACTCCTGAGACTCCTAAAAGTCCAGATTTTTTGTTTAGATAATTAATCGCTTCACCTATATCAAAGCCTTTTTTCTGCATTAAGTATTCAATAGCCGCAGGATCAATATCTCCAGATCTTGTACCCATAACAAGCCCTTCAAGTGGAGTTAATCCCATAGAAGTATCGATTGATTTACCATTTTTAACAGCGCAAATACTAGAACCATTCCCTAGATGGCAAACTATAACTTTTGATTCTTTTTTATTTCCTAGCATTTTAATAGCTTCATTTGAGACGTAATAATGACTTGTCCCATGAAATCCATATTTTCTAAGTTTAAAATCTTCATAATCTTCATAAGGTGTTGCATAAAGGAAAGTTTTTGGAGGCATTGTTTGATGAAAAGCTGTATCAAAAACAGCAACATTTGGTTTGCCAGGCATTAATTCTTGAACAACTTTTATGCCCATTAAATTTGCAGGATTATGTAAAGGTGCTAAAGGAAGTAGTTCTTCGATTTGTTCAATTACTTTATCATTTACAAGAACTGATTTGTCAAAATATTCTCCACCATGAACTACTCTATGTCCTATCGCATCTATTTCATTAACACTATCTATGACTTTTGCTTCTCCACTTGTAAGTGATTTTAACACGAGGTCAATAGCGTCTTTGTGCGTAGGAAAAGCTTGCTCTATTTTTATTTGTTTGTCTCTTGTTTTGTGGCTTAAAAAACTACCATCAATTCCGATTCGCTCACAGATTCCAACAGCTAAAATATCTTTTGTTAAGGGGTCGATTAATTGATATTTTAATGACGAACTCCCAGCATTTAGTACGAAAATTTTCATTTAAACTCCTTGTTCTTAATCATAATAATATAATTATTGTAACGAAAAAATCGAAAAAAAATCGAAATATAATTTTTAAAAGTAAAATATCTTGTTAAGGTTCGTATAGGTATGCCTCTTTGTAACACTTTAGCAAATATATTGTATATACTATTGATTTTATAAATATTGAATTTTTATTTCAAATCTAAGCATTCTTTTTAAGATTATACTTAGGATTTGTTTTATTTGAGTTTGATTTAGTTAATTTAGTTTTTTTTGACAAAGTAAGATGCCATCATTATCAGCATAAAGATAGTTACCACTATTAAAAGTTATTCCGCCAAAGCTTAGCTGTATTTTTAATTCAGATTTTGTTTTTTCAAAATTTCTTAAAGGACAAGTTCCAAGAGCATAAAGCAAAACATCTATATCTTTGGTCATTTCAATATCACGAACAAAGCCATTTATTACAAAACCTGCCCAATTATTTTCTTTTGCTAATGCCATTAATTTATCTCCAACAACACCAAAGAAATACTCAGCATTATCAACTACGATAATCTTACCTTCGCCATCACCACTTTTTAGTAAATCGATTAAACCCCAGTTACTTTTGTCAAGTTTTATAGTAATCACTTCACCTCGGCACTTTTTCTTGCCTCCATAGTTTTTGAAATTTGGTGCAAGTATTTGCAAGTTTTCTTTCATATTATCATCACAAATGTCAGCTGTATTAAAACTCATTTTTTATTCCTTTTAGATTAGTTGTTGTTTTATAAAGTTTAAATAATGCCCATCTTCTTGCTCTAAGACTGAGTGTTTACCTTCTTGAACTATTTTTCCATCTTCAAGTACATAAATCATATCAGCATTTTTAACAGTGCTTAGTCTATGTGCTATCGTGATAACAGTTTTTTCTTCAAGTATTGGTTTTAGTGCCAGAAAAAGCTTAGCTTCGGTATGTACATCAAGTGCAGAAGTTGATTCATCAAAAATAACCAAAGAAGGATTTGCTATTAGCATTCTAGCAACTGATAATCTTTGTCTTTGTCCACCTGAGAGTTTTGCTCCATTTTTACCCACCAAGGTATCAAGTTTTTTTGGCATCTTCTCTACTATTTCATACAACTGTGCCGTTTTTATAGCGTTCATGATTTCTTTATCACTTATATTTTTATTTCCCATAGTTATATTAAATCTCAAAGTGTCATTAAATAAAATCGGCATTTGCAGTACTAAAAAAATAGATTCCCTTAGAGATTTTTTATTTATTTCACTTAATTTTACATCATTGTAAAAAATCTCCCCTGAGTCTTTGTGGTAAAATCCTGCTAAAACTTGTGCAAGCGTTGTTTTACCACTACCGCTTGAGCCAATAAGTGCTATTTTTTCTTTGTGTTTTATATTAAAACTTATATTTTGTAAAAGCGGTTTATCTTTTAAATAAGAAAAACTTAAATCTTTTATGCAAATATCAAGCCCATTTTTTGTATCTAAAATTTTATCTCCACTAACTTCAGCTTGTAAATCAAAAATTGTATTTAGTCTTTTTAATGCAACTTTTGCATTCGCATAAGAATATTGAATACTTAAAATATCTTGTATAGGTGTCATCAAAAACCAAATATATCCAAACATAGCAAAAACAAGCCCAATTGATAATTGATGATAAGACACAAGTATTAAACCGCTTGTTTGTAATATTGCAAAAGAAATCAAAAAAAGTAAAAATGAAAATCTTAGATAAACATCACTTTTATACCCAAAGGCATTTGATGTTTTTTGTATATGGTCAGCTTTTTCTATTGCTTTTTCAAAAAATTCATCTTCTTTATTACTAGCTTTGATTTGCCCAAAAAGCTCCAAAGTTTGGCTGATATTGTCTTGAAAAGAAGCTATGGCTTTGTTTTCTTCTTTTTTTAAGCCTCCTATTACGCTTGCTATTTTTTTTGATAACAAAATAATTAAAGGCTGAGATACCAAAATCATCAATCCAAGAACAGGACTAATTACTAATAAAACAATAGCAATTGCAAGTAAAGTAAGTACTGCTGAGGCAAATTTGGCTGCACTTGCTACCACAAAAGCATCAAGTGTTTCAACATCTGTTATTAGATTTGCAGCTATTTTACCACTTCCTAGCATTTCGTATTCATTCATGCAAACTTTTTTTAAGTGATTAAGAACTTGTTTTCTTATTTCAAAGGTGGCAAATTTTGATATTTTTGTGAAAATTTTTGAGATTAAAGCAGTAAAAGCAAAACTGAGGATTCTAAGTATTATAACTCCAAGGCCAACTAGGGCTATGTAGTAAAATGCCGAGCCCTTGCCAAAAATATGGTCAATAGCCAAAACAAAACTTCCAGGTTTATGTAAAAGAACTTCATCGACCATTCTTGGTAGCATCAAAGGAATAGGCACAGAAACAAGCATAGCCATAAAAATAGCAACTTGTCCCCATATAAGAGCAGGTTTTTTGTAAAAGATTAGCTTAATTATTGTATTAAAAGTAATTTTATTATTCATTTTTCAATTATATTATATTTAGACTAAAATTTAAGTAAGTTGATAACATTAATTTTCTTATAATTAAAAAATGCCTCTTAAATCAAGAGGCATTCTAAAAAAGATTTGTTCTAAAATAAGGAGGATTTGTCGATAAAATCAAATTTATAAAATAAGCTGCTTGTTTTTCTTATTTTATATTTTAATTATGCTCTTCTTGGATTAATATATTGCTAATAAAAAGTTAATGAAAGAATAATAAGAAATACTTTTAAACTTATAAAAATGAAATTTTCAAGTAATTTTATAATTTTAGGTAAAAAAAATTCCCAAAAGGGAATTAAAAGATTTTCTATCAAAATAAGGAGGAAAGATTAAAAAATCTCTTATAAAATAAGTTGCTTGTTACTCATTTCATACAAGTATTATATACTCTAGTAATTAATCATTTGCTAATATAAGATTAATAAAAAGTTAATGACAAAAATAATTAATTAAACATGACATCCTTGAGTAATATGTTTCTAAAATCATAAATTCTATTTTTAAATATAATCTATCGAAATTAAGTATAAATCTCAAAGCATCAAAAAGATGCTTAGGATTTTTCTAGATAAGGAGGAAAGATTAAAAAATCTTTATGAAACAAGTTGCTTGTTACTCGTTTCATAAAAGTATTATATACTCTAGTAATTAATCATTTGCAAATATACAATTAATAAAAAGACAATAAAAGGATACTAAAGAATATTTTGTTTATTTGCATATTAAGACCTTTTATCGGCACTAATAGGCTACAGTTTATTAGTTATTAAAAGTCAATAATATATAATATTATATTTACTAAGATATTATAAAGGATAGACAAATGAATAAAAAAATTTCAAAAGTATTAATAGCAAATAGAGGCGAAATCGCTCTTAGAATTATAAGAGCTTGCAAAGAAATGGGTATTAGCAATGTCTGTATATTTTCTGAGGCTGATATAGATGGAGTATGGGTTAGAAAAGCTGATGAGTGTTATCCTATTATGGGAAATCCCGTTCAAGCTTATTTAAATTATGAAAAAATAATATCTTTAGCTATCAAGTCTAATTGTGACGCTATTCATCCTGGTTATGGTTTTTTATCTGAAAGTCCTGAATTTGCTCAAGCTTGCGAGGATAAAGGTATAATCTTTATAGGTCCAAAGCCTGAGCATATTGCTTTATTTGGAGATAAAATAGCTTCAAAAAATGCTATGAAAAAGATAGGAGTACCAATTTTAGGCGGAACTGATGAGCCTATCAAGGATTTAGAAAAAGCAAAAGAAGTAGCTAGAGAAATAGGCTTTCCAGTTATTATCAAAGCTGCCTTTGGTGGAGGAGGGCGTGGCATGAGAATAGTGGATGAAGAAAAAGATTTTGAAAAGCTTTTTCAAAGTGCTACTGAAGAATCTGTGAAATTTTTTGCTAAAAGTGAAATGTTTGTAGAAAAATATATTAAAAATCCACGACATATCGAAGTCCAAATTATAGCTGATAAATACGGAAATGTTATTCATCTAGGAGAGCGAGATTGCTCAATCCAAAGAAGACATCAAAAAGTTATAGAAATAGCGCAATCTCCAAGACTTAATCAAAAAGTACGAAGAGAGATTTTTAGGGTTTCAACAAAAGCTATGTTTAAATTAGGCTATGAATCTGTCGGAACTATAGAATTTCTAGTTGACAAAGATGACAATATTTATTTTATAGAAATGAATACAAGAGTTCAAGTCGAACACCCTGTAACTGAACTTATCACGGGGCTTGATATTATCCAAAGAATGATTAGAATCGCTGAGGGCTCAGAATTAAAATTTATGCAAGAAGAAATAAGTTTTAGAGGATATGCTATTGAATTTAGAATAAATGCAGAAGATCCGAATAAAGGTTTTGCTCCCTCATCTGGAAAAATTGAGACTTATATTACACCTGGTGGTCCTGGAGTTAGGATGGATTCAAGCGTTTATACGGGTTATACAATTCCACCTTATTATGATTCTATGATTGCAAAATTGATTGTTTGGGCGCTTGATTGGGAAGGCGTGGTTGCAAAAGCAAGAAGAGCTTTGGACGAATTTTATCTAAAAGGAATACCTACAAACATAGCCTTGCATAGAGCAGTGGTAAGAGATCCTGATTTTATTGAGGGTAAATTTGATACGGGGTATTTTGATAAAAAACTAGCTACTTTTAATCTTGAAGCTAAACACTTCTTCGAAGAAGAAAACGAAAAGCTTGAAAAAATGCAAAAATTTATTTCAACAATAAAAACACATAAGCTTGAAGTTAGACACTAAATTTAAAACCTTAAGAGTACTTTTACTCTTAAGGCAAAATATAAACTTATCATATTTTTAGTAAGTAATACCACTAACCTTATTCAAGCTATTTATATATTCCAAGCTCGTCAAAGAAATATTTATAATATTTTTTTTGTCAATTTTAGAAGTCTGCCCTAGGCTTAAAACTGAGTCTGTTGGTATAACAATAGTTTTGCTATTACTATTTAAATTATTTGTGCAAGTAAAGTCCTGTTTTGGAGTTTGAATAGTTTTACTGCTTGCTTTGCAAGTTATGACTAAATCCACAGGAATTTTTGAAAAAGTATCACTTAAGCATTTTGCATTTGTACTAAAATCTTTGCCCGTTACAAACCCAAGTCCAATATCGCCTAAATTTTTAGTATCCTTGCCATACCAAGTAAATGCTAGGGTATGATTCATATCTTTTTTAAAACTTAAGGTAGATTTATTTGTTAAAAATCCACAAGCACTCAATATTAAGCTATAAAATTAAAGAACTTTTTTTCCAGCTTTTAGTAAAATCAAGCTTCCTAATACTGCAGCTAAAAAAGAAGCTAACAAAATAGCTAGTTTTGCATTAGCAATCATTAAGCTATTGTCAAAAGCAAGCTGAGATATGAAAATAGACATAGTAAATCCGATACCTGCTAATACTCCAAGTCCAACAAGCCCTAAGCTTGTGATTTGCGTTGGAAGTTTTGCAATTTTAAGCTTAATTGCTAGTAAAGAAAAGCCAATAATACCCAAAGGTTTACCTATAACTAGTCCAAGAATAATCCCTGAAATTACACTAGGATAAGCAATATTTGAAAAGTTTATACTAAAGCCTGCATTAGAAAAAGCAAATAAAGGCATAATTATAAAAGCACTAAAATCGTGCAAAGAATGCTCTAATTTTGACATGGGGCTTTGGACTTGAGCTTGGACTTTTATCATATCTTCTAAGGCTTCTTCTTGTTCTTGCGCTAAAATCGGTTTAGAATTTTTATTTTTTATAAAAATATCTAAAGATTTTTTACAAGTATTTACAAAACTATCATCTTTAAGCTTTGGTCTAACAGGTATAAAAATTGCGAGCAAAATTCCTGCAATAGTTGCATGCATTCCTGAATCATGCACACTAAGCCAAAGAAAAACTCCAAGAACTAAATAAGGAATTAAAGATTTTACATTCAAACGATTTAGGATAAATAAAAGTACCATTATTCCAAAAGATATATAAATATACTCAAAATGCAAAGTTTTTGTATAAAAAAGTGCAATGACTAAAACAGCACCTAAATCATCAACAACAGCCAAAGAAACTAAAAATATTTTAAGCTGAATTGGTACTCTTTTGCCAAGCAACATCAAAACACCAAGCGCAAAGGCAATATCAGTTGCCATCGGTATTCCAAATCCTGAACTCAAGGGTGCTTTTGTATTAAAAAGAAAGTAAATCAAAGCGGGCACTACCATGCCCCCAATTGCGGCAATTATCGGTAAGGACGCTTTTTTTATAGATGAAAGCTCTCCAAAAAGAACTTCTCTTTTAATCTCCAAACCAATCATAAGAAAAAATACTGCCATTAAACCATCATCAATCCATGATTTTAGACTAAGGCTCAAAACTTTTCCTCCAAAGCTAAGCCCTAAATGATTCTTCCAAAAATCAAGATAATAAGCGCCAAGACTAGAATTTGCAATTATCAAAGCTAAGATTGTTGCAAAAAATAAAACTATTCCACTAAGAGCCTCTTTGTTAATAAAAGTTTTGATTATATTTTTCATTTATTTTTCACTCCATTTTGCTCTAGGCGCTTTATAATTTTCTAGCAATTCATATACATTTTTTGGATTATCTTCAATAATTAGCATATCTTTAAATCTTTTATCAAGAAAATTATTTTCAACCATACCATCTAAAAAGTCTAGTAATTTATCATAAAATCCCAAGATATTATAAATCAAAATCGCTTTTCTTTGATACCCTAGTTGACAAAGTGTATAGATTTCAAAAAATTCATCCATAGTTCCTGTGCCACCAGGTAAGATTATAAAAGCATCTGAGAGTTCGTACATTTTGTATTTTCTTTGGCTCATATTTTCAGTAAGCACTAAAGAAGTTAAATTTTTGTGTTCAGTTTCTTTGTGTGATAAATCTTTTGTGATTACGCCATGCACTTCTAGATTATGCTCAAGTCCTCTATCAGCTATAATTCCCATAAGACCTGATTTACTGCCCCCATAAATTATTTGGTTTTGATGTTTTGCTAACTCATCTATTAGCTCCAAGCATTTGCTTGTGTATAAATCTTTTTCTTTGTGCGTTGAACTACAAAATATTGCTATTTTCATTATTTTCATAAACCTTTTTTATTTGAGATATATTTGAGCTTGTATTTAAAAGTACAAAATCTGCCAAAACGCAAGCTAACATTGCCTGCGCAATTATACTTCCTCTAGGCGCTATGCAAGGGTCGTGTCTGCCTTTTATTTTGTATTTTGTATTTTCATTTTTTGTATTTATCGTGTTTTGTTCTATAAATATTGAAGGCGTTGGTTTGAAATGCACTTTTACGATAATATCATCGCCATTGCTAAGACCTGCTAAAATGCCTCCGCTATTGTTTGTCTTAAAACCATCACAACTTAGCTCATCATTATTTTGGCTACCTTTTAATTTTGGCGCTTTAATTCCTGCGCCTATTTCTACAGCTTTTACACCATTTATACTCATCATAGCAAAAGCAATTCTAGCGTCAAGTTTATTATAAATCGGCTCACCTAAACCAATAGGGCAAGATAAAGCTTTTATAAGTGCAACCCCACCTATGCTATCATGTGATTTTTTAACTTCTAAGATTTTATTTTTTTGCTTTTCTTCTAAGTTTTTATCAAGTGCAAAAATTTGCGAAGTTTTAGCGTAAGAAAAATCAAATTCCTTAGCTTCTATATCTCCTATTTGACAAATTCCACCTAAGATTTTTATATCAAGTTCTTTAAGCATTAGTTTAGCCACAGCTCCAGCACAAACCCTAGCTATACTTTCACGCGCACTTGTTCGCCCGCCGCCTTCGTAATCTCTTAGTCCGTATTTATGAAAATAAGTAAAATCACCATGTGCAAGTCTAAAAATATCTTTTATATTTTCATAATCTTTTGATTTTTGATTTTGATTAAAAACGACAAGAGCGATAGGAGTATTTGTAGAATGTCCTTTAAAAAGTCCTGATAAAACTTCTACTTTATCATCTTCTTTTCTAGGACTTGCAAATTCATTTTGTCCAGGCTTTCTTTTGTTCAATTCTTCTTGAATGAACTCCAAATCAATTTTTATTCCAGCAGGAACACCATCAATTATACAGCCCAAAGCTTTGCCATGGCTTTGCCCAAAACTTGTGAATCTAAATTTTACTCCAAAGCTATTCAAGAAAGGCCTTTTAATTTTTCCAAAGCTTTTTCTGCAGCGCCTTGCTGAGCAAGTTTTTTACTTTTTGCTAAAGCCTTTGCAAAATATTCTTCATTTATCCAAATAGAAACTTCAAATTCTTTTTTATGGTCAGGTCCATAAGAATTATCGAGTTTATAAACAGGAATAGTCCCAAATTGTGCTTGAGTTACTTCTTGCAAGGCTGTTTTATAATCAGAAAATAAAACTTCAAGACTTATTTCTTCATAATTTTTGTCTAAAAGTTTTAAAATTATTTTTTTTAATATATCAAGCCCAGCTTCGATATAAATTGCGCCCATTACAGCTTCAAAAGCATCTGAGAGCAAAGAAGCTTTTAGCCTTCCTTGGTTTCGCTCTTCTGCATTGGATATAAAAAGATAATTTCCTAAATCTATAGAATTAGCAAGTTTTGTAAAGCCTGATTCATTTACTAAAGAGGCTCTTATTTTTGACAATTCCCCTTCATCTGAAGTTGGAAATTTTTGAAATAAATACTCTCCAACAATAAGATTAAGTACTGCGTCTCCTAAAAATTCTAGACGTTCATTGTTGTAGGGTTTTTTGTAACTTTTATGTGTGAGTGCTTCGATTATTAGATTTTCATCTTTAAACTGATAATCTAAACACTCTTCTAAAAACTGATGCTTTTTCATTTCATTTTGCTCCCTTTTTGTATTTTAGTAGCTTCATTCCTCGCTAGTTCATCACAACGCTCATTTTCAGCGTGTCCAGCGTGTCCTTTTACCCAATTTGCTTTTATCTTGTGTTGCTTTGAAATTTCTAAGTATTCTTGCCATAAATCTTGATTTTTAATTGCAGTTTTATTTGCAGTTTTAAAGCCATTTTTAAGCCAATTAGCTAACCAAAGATTTATACCATTTACTACATATTTTGAATCACTAAAAACTTCGACTATGCACGCTTCCTTAAGTGCTTTTAAGCCCTCAATCACAGCTAACAATTCCATTTGATTATTTGTTGTTTCTTCTTTCCCACCACTAATTTCTTTTTCATGCCCCTCATATTTTATTATACTTGCGTACCCTCCAGCGCCAGGGTTACCCAAAGATGAGCCGTCACTGTAAAGATTGATTTTTTTCAAGTAAACTCCTAGTTAAAACAGCTTGAACTTTGCTGTTTAAAATGCTATGACATTGCGGACATCTTGTGTTGTACATAGGAAAAACTTTTTTGCATTTTTGGCAAATAAATTCAAAATTTAAATCTGCTCTTGCCTTGGAATGGTTTTTTCTAAGTGCAATTAATACATCAAGCACAAAAATATCACTTTGCTCTTTTGCATTTATATAAGCTTTTGCTGTATATAATTCGCTAAGAAGTTTGCTCTCACTCACACAATCAAAATCCACATCATTAAAATCTAAAAACCATAATAAATCAAGGTGTTTTGATAAATCAAAAATCTTTAAATTTTCCCAAAATTCTTGCTTGTTAAATCTTAGTAAAAATCCAACCAACAAACGCTCAATAGAAGCATTTTCTTTAAAAAGTTCAAAGAGTTTTTTTGTCTTTTTTTCAAATGATAAAATAGGATTATAAGCCACTCCTAAAGCGTTTATATAAGCTTTTTCTAGCTTAATATCTTGTCCTAATTCTTCTAAAGAACTTAAAATAGCTTTTGCACTTTCTAGCTCTTTAAGTTTTTCATAGGTATATAAAAGATAAGTAAGAACTTCTTCATTTCTTGGAGAAAATTTTAGAATTTGCAAATAAATATCTTTAGCTCTTTGTAAAAAACCACCTTTAAAATACGTTTTTCCTAGCAATTCTAGCAATTCTTCTTTTTTTACCTTATCATTTACATGTTCTAACAAAGCTTGATAAACGCTAATAGCTTTATTGTATTCTCCTTTATAAAGAAAAGTAGATGCTAAAAGCACTATTGAGTCAAAAGGAAGATTATAAGTTGCGTATAAATGCACATAATCATCTTCTTTTAAATTGCCAAGCTCAAAGCGCTTTAGTAATTTTCTGTATTCTCCTCTTGCTTTTTTTTCTTTGTAAAGAGAAAAAGAATAAGTAATAAAAGATATGGCAAAAACAAATGCTACAAGGGTTATGAGACCCAAAAGAGGGTCTCTATAACTTAGGAATAAACCATTCAAAAATAAACCTTTTTTATCTGAAGTTATAAGTAATAATAGCATATTTACTATAAAAATCAACTCAGCAAAATTATTTTTACTTTAATACTGTATAATAATTAAATGATTTCAAAAAACTCAATACAAAATTTAAAAAACCATATAGATATAGTTGATGTAATATCTCAGTTCATTGAACTTAAAAGAGCAGGAGCTAATTTTAAAGCGTGTTGCCCTTTTCACGGCGAAGATACACCATCTTTTGTAGTAAGCCCAGCTAAACAGATTTATCATTGCTTTGGTTGTGGGGTTGGAGGTGACGCTATTGAGTTTGTAAAACAATATGAAAAACTAGACTATGTCCCAACTATTGAAAAAATAGCTTCTATGTGTAATTTTGATTTAGAATATACAAGCTCAGAAAAAAGGCAAGATACAAAAGTTTTAGAAAATATTTTAAAGTATTATCAAAAACTTTTTATTTCAAACCAAGAGGCAAATAATTATATGCTAAATAGGGGTGTATTTGAGTCTTCTTTAGAAAAATTTGAGTTAGGTTTGGCTCCAAGCTCACAGCAAAGCATAGATTTTTTAAAAAGTAATTTTTATAACCTAGCCGATGCGCAAAATTTGGGTCTAATAGCAAGTGGAGAAAATGGGCTTTATGCAAGGTTTATTCATAGAATAATTTTTCCAATTTATAATCAAAATGATAAATTAGTAGGCTTTGGTGGGCGAACCATAACAGATCATAATGCTAAATATATAAATTCCCCTCAAACGCAAATATTTAATAAATCAAGCTTATTATATGGCTACAATCTGGCAAAAAAAGAGATTTTTAAGAAAAAAGAGATAATCATTACCGAGGGCTATATAGATGTAATTATGTTACACCAAGCAGGTTTTACAAATTCAGTTGCAACACTAGGTACTGCTTTAACAAAAGAGCATCTTCCTTTATTAAGAAGAGCAGGAGCTAAAATAATTATGGCGTATGATGGAGATAATGCTGGATTAAATGCTGCGCTTAAAGCTAGTATTTTACTTTCTCATGGAGATTTTGCAGGTGGTGTTGTAATATTTGAAAAAGGTTTTGATCCTGCTGATATGGTAAAAGCTAAGAAGATAAAAGATTTGCAAGACTTGTTTTTTAAGGCAAAATCTTTTGTGCCTTTTGTGCTTGATTATAAAATATCTTTATATAATATATCATTTCCTGAGCAAAAACAACTAGCTTTAAATGACGTGAACGCTTATTTAAAAGGCTTAAGCCCCTTACTTCAAGAAGAATATTCTAGATATGTTGCAAGAGCTTTAAGCATTAATATAAGGTTAGTGCAAAGTCAAAGCACAAATAGTTCACAAAACATCAAGCAAAAAGTAAGGCTTGATTTAGCAGAATTGCAAGTTATAAAAACCTTACTTGAAAAGCCAACTTGGCTAGATATTGTTTTAGAGCATTTAAATTCAAATGTTTTTAAAACGCACAAGAACGAATTTGAAATGCTTGTATCTAAAAATAAAGATGAGCATCTACGAGGAATTTTATTACAAGAAAATATAAAAGTTTTAAGTAAAGATGAATTAAAAATGCAAGTAGTCAAAATGTTAGTACCATTTTATAAAGATAAAATAACAAAATTAAAAGAGCAAAATTTAAGTATTAAAGAAACTGGTTTTAAAGCTAGAGAATATAAAGAAAAAATCAAAGATTTAATGAGCCTAAAATTTGGTTTTTAGTCTCTAAAAAATAAAAAATACTTAATTCTTTTATCTAAAACAAGCAAGTCCAAAGCATTTACTAAGTAAAATGAGATAACAAATACAAAAAAGGATTAAAATGCAAATTATTCATACAGATAAAGCACCAGCTGCAATCGGGCCATATTCTCAAGCTATTAAATTGGGTGGACTTCTATATACTTCAGGACAAATTCCTTTGAAAGAAAATGGACAAATGATAGGTCAAGGTATCAAAGAGCAAACAAGACAAGTAATGCAAAATCTTGAAGCTGTTTTAAAAGCTGGAGATAGTAGTTTAAAAGAAGTGATAAAAACTACAATTTTTTTAAAAAGCATGAATGACTTTGCTGATGTAAATGAAGTTTATGGAGAATTTTTTAAAGACCATAAACCAGCTAGAAGTACAGTTGCTGTGCAAACTTTGCCAAAAGATGCTCTTGTTGAGATTGAAGCTATCGCTCAATTAAACTAAAAAAAAATTAGAAAAACTAAAATTTCCAAGCAAAATAGGTCTTAAAGTTTTGGCTTAAACTTATTTTAAAGGAAATTTTAGTATTATTTGCCTTCAATAATCTAGCATTAGAAATTATTATAAATTTAGAGGATTAAATATGTATGCGATAATAAAAAATGGCGGGAAACAATACAAAGTTCAAGAGGGTGATATTTTAGATATTGATTATCTAGGAAAACCAGCAAAAGAAAAAATCGAACTTAAAGATATTCTAGCTATCAATGACGGAGAGTTAAAACTAGCTGATAAGCTTGGAAATGCTAAGGTTCAAGCTGAGGTTATCTTAGATGGGACTGGTACAAACAGAGCAAAAAAAATAATTATTTACAAAAAAAGAAGAAGAAAAGATAGTAAGTTAAAAAGAGGTTTTAGACGAAGTTTTACTAAAATCAAAATTACAAAAATCGCTGCATAAAAAGGAGATAGCAAATGGCTCACAAGAAAGGTCAAGGAAGTACGCAGAATAATAGAGATTCAGCAGGAAGAAGGCTAGGTGTCAAAAAATTTGGTGGAGAAGTTGTTCGAGCTGGAAATATTATTATAAGACAAAGAGGTACGAAAGTGCATGTTGGAAATAATGTAGGCATAGGAAAAGACCACACAATTTATGCACTCATTGATGGTGTTGTAAAATTTGAAATAAAAGATAAAAAAAGAAAAAAAGTTTCAGTTTACTGCGCTTCATAGTTTTTGGTTTATCAAATTTACGAAAAAGGGTGCTAGTTTGCTAGTACCCTTTTTTTTATTTAATGGAGTAATAAAGTGTTTATAGATAGTGTAAAAATTTTAGTAAGTTCAGGAAAAGGAGGGCCAGGTTGCTCTTCTTTTAGGCGAGAAAAGTTTGTAGTAAAAGGCGGACCTGATGGAGGAGATGGAGGCAGAGGCGGAGATTTGGCATTTTTAGTCTCACAAAATACTGATACTCTTGCTTGGTATAAAGGTAAAAATATTTTAAGATCTGAGAACGGTAAAGGAGGAATGGGGCGAAATAAAACTGGAAAATCAGCCTCCACTTTAAAACTTATTGTGCCTCCTGGAACGCAAGTATTTGATGATGATACAAATGAATTATTACTTGATTTACTTGTGCTTGATAAAGAATATACTTTTTTAGAAGGTGGGAAAGGTGGACTTGGAAATACGCACTTTAAAAATTCAAGAAACCAAAGACCTACATATTTTCAACCAGGGCTCAAAGGAGTTGAAAAAAATATAAGATTAGAGCTGAAATTAATCGCAGATACAGGTTTGCTAGCTTTTCCAAATGTAGGAAAATCGACTCTAATCTCAACTATTTCAAATGCAAGACCTGAGGTAGCAAATTATGAATTTACAACTTTGACACCAAAGCTTGGGCTTGTTGAGGTTGGTGAATATTCATCTTTTTTGATGGCTGATATTCCTGGTATTATCGGTGGAGCGAGCGAAGGAAAAGGTTTAGGACTTAAGTTTTTAAAGCATATTGAAAGAACTAAAACCTTACTTTTTATGATTGATATTTCAAGTTATAGAGATATTTATGCTCAATTTGAAACGCTAAAAAAAGAAATAAGTCATTTTTCAGATGCCCTTGCACAAAAACCTTTTGGCTTAGTTTTTACAAAAATTGATACAAAAAAAGATGAAGATGTAAACGCTATTTTAAAAGATTTTATCAAAAGTTTAGGGCTTAAACTTGGCAAAGAAAATTCTTATGGTTTTGAAGAAAAATTAAATTATTTTATGCAAGATATGGTTTTAGAAAAATTCGATAGAACCAAACCATTTTTTATTTTACCAATTTCTTCAGTAACCCACAGAAATATAAAACCTTTGAAATTTGTACTTTATGATTTAATCGGCCTGCTTAAGTGAAACGCATAGTTATAAAAGTTGGAAGTGCAGTCTTAACACAAGATGAACTTTTGGCTAAAACTAGGCTTGATAATTTAATGAATTTTATCCAACTTTTGCGAAAAAAAGATTATGAAGTTATTTTAGTAAGTTCAGGCGCAGTCGCTGCTGGATACACAAGTCTTAAGCTAGACATTAGTGATTTAGCGCAAAGACAAGCCCTAGCAGCTCTTGGACAGCCTTTGCTTATGAAATATTATTATGAGGGATTTGAAAAATTAGCTATAAAATGTGCTCAAATTTTATTGATTGCTGATGATTTTAGAGCAAAAAATCGCATAGCTCACAGTAAAAATGCCATTGAAGTACTTTTGTCTCAAAATATAATCCCAATTATTAATGAAAATGATGTGATAGCAGTTGCGGAGCTATTATTTGGCGACAATGACCAATTGGCCGCAAATGTTACTTATCATTTTAATGCGAGTTTTTTAATGATTTTAACAGATGTTGATGGTTTCTATGATAAAAATCCAAAAGTTTTTGCTGATGCAAAACTACAAAAATATATTTACAAAATTGAGCAAAAGTATTCGCAAAGCTCAAATCAAGCTAGCTCAAGTTTTGCTCAAGGCGGAATTGCTACAAAGTTAAAAGCAGCAAAATTCTTAATAGAAAAAAATATACCTACTTTTTTAAGTTCAGGCTTTGATTTAACTTATGCTAAGGAATATTTTTTAGAAAACGAGCATAACGGCGGTACTATTTTTAAAACAAAAGATTAAAGGCAAGATATGAAAAAAAAGATTATTTTTATGGGAACACCTGAGTATGCTAGAATAATTTTAGAAGGCTTGTTAAAAAATGACAATATAGAAATTTTAGCAGTTTTTACCCAAGAAGATAAAAAAATAGGAAGAGGGCAGAAATTAGCTTTTCCACATATTAAGCAATTTATTGATGATAATAATCTAAACATCAAGATTTTTCAGCCAAAAAATTTAAAAAACACAGAATCTTTTGACGATATAAAAAACTTAAATCCTGATTTTATAATTGTAGCTGCTTATGGACAAATTTTGCCAAAAAATATCTTGCAACTTTGCCCTTGCATTAATCTTCATGCTTCTTTATTGCCCAAATACAGGGGAGCTAGTCCTATTCAAGAGGCAATTTTGCAAGATGAAGATTTTAGTGGGGTTACTGCGATGCTTATGGAAGAGGGTCTTGATTGTGGCGATATTTTGGGCTTTAGATATGCTAAAATAAAAGACTTAAGAGCATTTGAGCTTTTTCGGCTTTTAAGTATTATAGCTAGAGATTTAACTCTTGAAGTACTAGATAATTTTTCTAAAATAAAAGCTAAAAGCCAAGATGAAAGTTTAAGTTCTTATTGCAAAAAAATCCAAAAAAGTGCAGGAATACTTGATTTTTTAGATGCAAAAGAATGCTTTTTAAAATATCTTGCTTTTAATCCATGGCCTGGAGTGTTTAGCAAAGATGGTTTGAAATTTAGAAATTTAGAAATTTATGAAGAAGATTCAAGCAACAAAGCAGGAGAAATTATGGAACTTAAAAAAGATTATATGATTTTAGCTTGTAAAAAAGGCTCACTTAAAATAAAAGCCTTGCAAATGCCTTCAAAAAAGATGCTTGAATTTGAAGATTTTGTTAAAGCTTTTCAAAATTTAGAACTTAGAAAAGATTTTTTTAGCCAAATTTTTCCAAGTAAATCTTAGCTTTATTAAATTTTTTGTATAATAATTTATGCAAATAATTAAACTAGAAAATGTTGATTCAACGCAAACTTATTTAAAAAATTATATCAAAAAAAATGGCTATCAAAATCCTTTGTGTATTCTAGCAAAAGAGCAGAGTGATGGGATTGGTTCAAGAGGAAATACTTGGCTAGGAGAAAAAGGAAATCTATTTATATCTTTTGTTTTTGCCAAAAATTGCCTTAACGAAGACTTACCTTTACAATCAAGTTCTATTTATTTTGCTTATATTTTGGCTGATATTTTACAAAAAAAAGGTTCAAAAATTTGGCTAAAATGGCCGAATGATTTTTATGTAAATGACAAAAAACTTGGCGGAGTACTAACAACTTTAAGCGAGGATTTGATATATTGTGGGATTGGAATGAATTTGAACTTTACATCAAATGCCTATGGTGTTTTAGACCTTAAAATAAATATTTTGAGCTTGTTAGAAGAATATTTTAAAAGTTTGGAAAGTAAGATATCATGGAAGTATATTTTTAGCAAATTTAAGCTAGAATTTTACAAGAGTAAAAGTTTTAAGTCCACAATAAAAGAAGAAAAGGTTTCTTTAGCTGATAGTGTTTTAGCAAAAGATGGTTCTATAATAATTCAAGGAAAGAGGGTCTATAGTTTAAGATGACAGAAATAATAGCAATAGCCAATCAAAAAGGCGGAGTAGGAAAAACGACAACGGCTGTAAACCTAAGTGCTGCACTTGCCTTAAGAGGAAATAGAGTACTTCTAGTTGATGCTGACCCACAAGCAAACGCTACTACAAGTTTAGGTTTTCATAGAGATACCTACGAATACAATATTTACCATGTTATGATAGGTACAAAAAAACTAAATGACATAATCTTAGATAGTGATATTGAAAATCTTAAATTAGCTCCATCAAATATTGGACTAGTCGGGGTTGAAAAAGATTTTTATACTAGCAAAACAGATAGAGAACTTGTATTAAAACGAACAATAGATCCTGTAAAAGATGACTATGATTATATAATCATAGATTCACCACCAGCACTAGGACCAATCACAATAAACACACTTAGTGCATCTGATTCTGTGCTTATTCCAATTCAGTGCGAATTTTTCGCTCTTGAAGGTTTAGCGCAGTTATTAAATACTATAAAATTAGTTCAGCAAACTATAAATCCTAGCCTAGAGATTAGAGGTTTTTTGCCTACAATGTATAGTGCGCAAAATAATTTATCTAAACAAGTTTTTTCAGATTTAGCTCAGCATTTTGAATCTAAACTATTTAGAGTAAATAAAGACTCTTATATAGTAATTCCTAGAAATATTAAATTAGCTGAATCTCCTAGTTTTGGTAAACCTATTATGCTTTACGATAATTTTTCATCAGGAACAAAAGCTTATGAGAATTTAGCAAAAGCAATAACAGGATAGACTTATGGCAATGGGTAGAGGGCTTAGTGAATTATTAGGTGAGGTCGAAACATCTTATAATAATTCTATGACAACAAGTGATAAAAATAGTATAAGACAACTTGATGTAAACGAAATTAGTGCAAACCCTAACCAACCAAGAAAAGTTTTTGATGAAGAAAAGATTAAAGAATTAAGTGAGTCTATAAAAACTCACGGCTTGCTTCAACCAATCACGGTTATAAAAGATAAAAACGATAAATATATTTTAGTCTCAGGCGAGAGGCGATTAAGAGCGCATAAACTAGCAGGACTAGACAAAATTTCTGCAATTATTTCTTCTATCGAAGAATTCAAGCTAAGAGAAGTAGCTTTAATAGAAAATATTCAAAGAGATGATTTAAATGTCATAGAATTAGCTTATTCGTATGCAAAATTATTAAACGAACACTCCATAACTCACGAAGATTTATCAAAAAAACTTTCAAAAAGTAGAACTGCTATTACAAATACTTTAAGATTATTACAACTTAGTGTTTTTGTTCAGCAATTATTAGGAAATAATAAAATCACCGCAGGACATGCAAAAGTTTTAATAGGACTTAGTGAAGAAGAGCAAAAAATGATTTGCGATAAGGTTGTTAAATTTAATCTATCAGTAAGAGAAACTGAAAAATTAGTCAAAGATTTAAAAGAAGTCAAAAAACCAAAAAGATCTAGACAAATTCAAAGTAGTTTAAATTTTGACTTATTGCAAAAAGGTTTAGACTTGTTAAAAAAAGATAATCTCAAAGTAAAACTTAGTGATAAATATTTAAAAATTGACATAAAAAATCAAGAAGATGTGGAAAAACTATCTAAATATTTTAATATTCTTCAATAAAACCTATATTTACAAAATCTTTAATAACAAATTATAAAAAACTTTGCTAAAATCTTGAAGCTTCAGTTTATCTGAGTTATAAAACTATGGAGGAACAAATGTTAGATTTAGATCCAGTTTTAATAGCTGCTATAGCTATAATATTTCTAGTCCTTTTAGTGATTTTAAATAAACTTTTATTTAAACCTCTATTAAAGCATATGGATGATAGAACAAAATCTATTCAAGATGATTTAGAATCTGCAAAGTTAAATTCAGCAAATGTTGATGAAACGCTAAAAGAAGCTAACAAAATTATCGTAAAAGCAAAACAAGAAGCTTTGGTAATAACTGAAAAAGCTAGCGAAAAAGCTAAGCAAAAAGCAGAAAAAACTCTTGAAGGCGTAAAACTAGATTTGGAAAATAAATATACACAATTTACTAAAGACTTAGAGAAAGATGTATCTAAATTTAAAGAATCTCTAAGAGGGCAAATTCCCCAATTTAAAAATAGTTTGAAACACAAACTAGATTCGATTTAAGGATTAAAATGAAAAAGATTTTATTATTACTCTTGCTAGCTGGTCTTTTTGCTCCTTTGGCTTTATTTGCAAATTCTGATTCTTCTGTGCATACTGATATAATCTCAAGAAGCTTAAACTTCGTAGTATTTTTTATTATTATGTGGTATTTATTAGCATCAAAATTAAGAGCTTTTTTTGCAGGTAGAAAAGAAGGTATTCAAGCACAACTTGATAAAGTTCAAGATTTGTTAAAAGCTTCAGAAGACAAAACCTTAGCAGCGAAGCAAAAACTAGAAGATGCAAAAATTCTTTCGATTAAAATCATAGAAGGTGCTTCATCTGATGTTAAGTTAATAGAAGAAAAGGTTGAAACTAATACAAAAGAAGAGATTAACATTTTAAATAAACACCAAGAGCAAAGAATGCAATCTCAAAGTAAAAAATCTAAACACGAAGCTTTAGGTGAAGTGCTTGATGAATTATTTGATGATAAAAATATATCTTTAACTCAAGATGAATTAGCCCAAATTATTATCAAAAAGGTTGCTTAGATGACTGATTTATTAGCAAAAAAATATGCAAAAGCTTTGTTAGAAGGGCGAGATACTAAAGAGATTATTTCTTTGGAAAAAGAATTAAGTTTTATTTCCGAGGCCTATAACGATAAAAAATTTATAACAATAATTTCATCTCCAGAAATCTTGAAAGAAAAAAAAGAAGAATTGATTTTTTCTTTTTCTAAAAAAAACTCAAAACCTCTTATTAACCTTATTAAACTTTTGAGTGTTAAAAAAAGATTAGGAATTGTTCCTGATATTGTTAAAGAATTAAAACTTGCAATTTCAAAAATAAATAATGAATTTGAAGGTACTGTTTATACAAAAAAAGAAATATCTTCAAAGTATCTAAAATCTATTGAAGAAAAGTTTTCAAAAAAGCTAGATGTTAAACTTAGTTTAAAACAAGAAATATGTGATTATAATGGTGTTAAGGTTGATATTGATGCGCTAGGTTTGGAATTAGGATTTTCCAAAGATAGGTTAAAATCACAAATGACATCTTATATCTTACAAGCAATTTAAAGCTAAAAAGGAGAAAGTGAATGAGTATGAAGATACAAGCAGATGAAATAAGTTCTATTATCAAAGAAAGAATTGATAATTTTGAATTAAAAATAGATGTAAACGAAACAGGTAAAATTATTTCTTTTGCAGATGGTATAGCGCAAGTTTATGGCCTAAAAAATGTTATGGCAAGTGAGTTAGTTGAGTTTGAAAACGGTCAAAGAGGACTTGCTCTAAACCTAGAAGAGGCTACAGTTGGTATAGTTGTTTTAGGCAATGGAGAAGGACTACGAGAGGGAACAACCTGCAAAAGGCTTGGAAGACTGCTTGAGACTCCTGTTGGAGAAGCTTTAATCGGTAGAGTAGTTAATGCCTTGGGTGAACCAATAGATGATAAAGGTGCTATTGAGGCAAGTGAAACTAGATTAGTAGAAGAAAAAGCACCTGGAATTATGCAAAGAAAATCAGTTCATGAGCCTTTGCAAACTGGTATAAAAGCAATTGATGCACTTGTTCCAATAGGTAGAGGGCAAAGAGAGCTAATTATTGGTGACAGACAAACTGGAAAAACTACAGTTGCAATTGATACTATCTTAAATCAAAAAGGTGAAGGTGTTGTTTGTATTTATGTAGCAATTGGGCAAAAAGCTTCTTCAGTTGCTCTAACAGTTAGAACTTTAGAAGAAAAAGGGGCTATGGATTATACTATTATTGTAAATGCTTCAGCTTCAGAATCATCTGCTTTGCAATATCTTTCACCTTATACAGGTGTTGCTATTGGAGAATATTTTAGAGACAATTCAAAACACGCTTTAATAGTTTATGATGATTTATCAAAACACGCTGTTGCTTATAGAGAAATGTCTTTACTTCTTAGACGACCTCCTGGAAGAGAAGCTTTCCCTGGTGATGTTTTTTATCTACATTCAAGACTGCTTGAGCGAGCTGCAAAAATGAGTGATGATATGGGTGCAGGGTCAATGACTGCTTTACCTATTGTTGAGACTCAAGCTGGTGATGTTGCTGCTTATATTCCAACAAATGTTATTTCTATTACTGATGGACAAATTTTTCTTGAAACAAATTTATTTAACTCAGGAATTAGACCTGCAATTAATGTAGGTATTTCAGTTTCAAGAGTTGGCGGAGCTGCACAGATTAAAGCCACCAAGCAAGTTGCAGGAACACTAAAACTTTCTTTAGCACAATTTAGAGAACTTGAAGCTTTTGCACAATTTGCATCTGACCTTGATGAAGCTACTAGAAAAGAGCTAGAACTTGGGCAAAGAATGGTTGAAGTTTTAAAACAAGGTGTAAATAAACCTTTGGTTATTGAGCAACAAGTTGTTATACTTTATGCTGGAACTAGAGGATATTTAAATAATATAGCTGTACATGATGTAGTTAAATTTGAAAGTGAATTCCATACTTTTATGGAACAAAAATATTCAAATATTTTAGAGAATATAAAAACTAAAAAGAAACTAGAAGCTGATACAGAAGCTATGTTAAAATCTGCTTTAGAAGAGTTTTTAACTATTTTTAATGCACATTAAGGATTAGTCAATGGCTAACTTGAAAGAAATTAAATTACAAATTGCTAGTGTAAAGAATACACAAAAGACAACAAAAGCTATGAAGCTTGTGTCTTCAGCCAAGTTAACAAGAGCAAGAACGCTATTTGAGCATTCAAAAAGTTATGAGAAAAAAATAAATAAAGTCTTAAGTGATATTGCAAATAGAATTGCAAAGCTTAAAGAAGGTGGCAACACAAATAGAGCTTTTTTAGAAAACTCTAAACCAAAAATCGTAGATATTGTTTTTGTAACTGCTGATAAAGGTCTTTGTGCTGGTTTTAATATACTTACTATTAAGAAAATATTAAAATTAATGAAAGAATATGAAGCCTTGGGTGCTACAGTTAGACTTAGAATTGCTGGAAAAAAAGGCTTGGAATACTTTAAGTTTCAAGAGCAATTTTGGCAAAAATTATTAAAAGAAGCAGGAAAACATCATAGTAAAGTAAAAGCAGGTTTTATAAATATTGACATTTTGGACAGCGTGGCTGACTTGTCATCTAGTCCTGATTATGACAGAGCAACTGATTTTATAGATGGTGCTGTAAATGATTTTTTCAACGAAAAAACTGATAAAGTTATTTTGGTACATAATGGCTTTTTAAATATGCTAACGCAAAAAATATATGTTAAAAACCTTCTTCCTGTTGAAATTAATAGCTTAGAAAAAAGTGAAGATGATAATTCTATGCTTGAGATTGAGCCTGATGATGATGAAAGTGTTTTAACTGATTTAACAAGCAAATATGTACATTTTAATATGTATTATGCTTTACTAGATTCCTTAGCTGCTGAGCATAGCGCTAGAATGCAAGCTATGGATTCTGCGACTAATAATGCAAGAGATAAGGTAAATACCTTGACAGTAGAATATAATAAAGCAAGACAAGCTGCAATTACAACTGAGTTAATAGAAATTATCTCTGGTGTTGAAGCACTAAAATAAAAAAAGGAGTTGCCCGAATGGAAGGTAAAATAATTCAAGTAATGGGTCCAGTTGTTGATATAGAATTTTGTGGGTATCTGCCAGCAATAAATGATGCAATTGACGTAGATTTAAAAGATAAAAGTAAAGATAGATTAGTTTTAGAAGTTGCTGCTCATATTGGAGATGGTAGAGTTAGAACTATTGCAATGGATACAACTGATGGACTTCAAAGAGGGCAAAAATGCCTAGCAACTGGTGGGCCTATTACTGTGCCTGTTGGAGATGAAGTTCTTGGTAGGATTTTTAATGTTATTGGTGACCCTGTTGATGGTGGAGGACCTGTTAAAGAAGGTACGCCACGATGGTCTATTCATAGAGAAGCTCCTGCTTTTGAAGACCAATCTACAAAAACTGAAATGTTCGAAACTGGTATTAAAGTAGTTGACTTACTTGCTCCATATTCAAAAGGTGGAAAAGTTGGACTATTTGGTGGTGCTGGAGTTGGAAAAACGGTTATTATTATGGAGCTTATTCATAATGTTGCTTATAAACATTCTGGGTATTCAGTTTTTGCAGGTGTTGGTGAGAGAACTAGAGAAGGAAATGACCTTTATTATGAAATGAAAGATTCAAACGTACTTGAAAAAGTTGCTTTGTGCTATGGACAAATGAGTGAACCACCAGGGGCAAGAAACAGAGTTGCTTTAACTGGTCTTACTATGGCTGAGTATTTTAGAGATGAAAAAGGGCTTGATGTTTTGATGTTTATCGATAACATTTTTAGATTTGCTCAAGCAGGTTCAGAAATGTCTGCATTATTGGGTAGAATTCCTTCAGCTGTTGGATATCAACCTACTTTAGCAAGTGAAATGGGAAGATTGCAAGAACGAATTACTTCAACAAATAAAGGCTCTATTACTTCAGTTCAAGCTGTATACGTACCAGCTGATGACTTAACAGACCCAGCTCCTGCTTCAGTATTTGCCCATCTTGACGCGCGAACTGTTTTAAACAGAAAGATTGCAGAAAAAGGAATTTATCCAGCTGTTGATCCACTTGATTCAAGTTCTAGAATCTTATCAGCGGACATAGTAGGTGATGAGCATTACCAAGTAGCTGTAAATGTTCAAAGGGTTTTACAAAAATATAAGGATTTACAAGATATTATAGCAATTCTTGGAATGGATGAATTATCAGAAGAAGATAAACTTACTGTTTCAAGAGCTAGAAAAATCGAAAAATTTCTATCTCAACCTTTCTTTGTTGCTGAAATTTTTACAGGAAGTCCTGGACAATATGTAGAATTAAGTGATACAATAGCGGGATTTAAAGGTATCCTAGCAGGTGAGTATGATGATATTCCTGAAGTTGCTTTTGCAATGGTTGGTGGAATTGACGAGGTTTTAGCTAAAGCTAAAAAAATGGAATAAGGTTAAAAATGGACAAAATTAAATTATCAATAGTCACACCAAATGGTATGATTTTTGATGGAGACGTAAAAAGTGTTACACTTCCTGGAAAAGAAGGTGAATTTGGAGTGTTGCCAGGGCACGCATCATTATTATCATCTTTGAGTGTTGGTGTAATTGTTATAGAACAAGTTGAACAAAGTGAAGCAGTAGCGATTAATTGGGGATATGTAAAAGTTAATCCAAACAGTGTTGATGTTTTAGTTGATGGGGCAGTTTCTCTGACTCCAAGTAGCGATTCTCAAACCGCACAAAATATTGACAAAGCAAAAGAATTAATTCGTTCAGTAAAAGATTCTAATAGTCATCTAGCGTTAGTTGAATCTCAAATTAACTCTTTTGCTTAAGAGGAGTTAAGATGATTGATACAATTTTAGATTATTTAGCAAGTGCAGGGGCAGTTACTTTATTGGTATTACTTGCTTTATCTTTGTACTTAATATTTTCGTTTTGGATATTCTTTTATAAGAATACTTTGCTTGTTAGATTTATAAAAAATGAAAAAGATTCATTAGAATCACTAATAGATAGAAATTCTTTTATTTCTCCACTTTCTGCTTTAAGAAAATGTATTAAAGTAGACCAAATAGCTTCAAGAGAACTGCTAAGCGCAGGGGAAACTTCTCTTATTAGAGAAGCATCCACAGGTATTTCGTGGCTTTCTATTATATCTTCAACTTCTCCTTTTATTGGTTTATTTGGAACAGTTATAGGTATTTTGGAATCTTTCGCAAAATTTTCTTCAGCTGGACATGTTGGTTTTTCTGTAATCGCACCTGCTATTAGTGAAGCATTAGTGTCAACTGCGGCTGGAATTTTTGTAGCGATATTTGCTTATACTTTCCATCAATTATTAAGTAGAAGAGTTTATGAATTACATACGTACATAAAGGCTCAAGCCGATATTTTAATATCAAGAAACTAAAATGTACGATTATGACCAAAAACCCGAATTAAATATTACGCCCTTAGTGGATATAATGCTTGTGCTTTTAGCAATATTAATGGTAACAGCACCCGTTATGGAATACCAAGAGCCAATAAATCTTCCAAGAGGTAGTAAAACAAAAAAATTACTACAAGTTCAGAAGATAAACATTACAATTTCGAATATGCAAACAGTAAGAGTTAATAAAAATCACTATAAGTACATAAATTTTGCTGATAGTTTTGTTTTATTTGCAAAAAATAAAAACAGAAATTTGCCAGTTTATATAAGAGCTGATAAAAATTTAAAATATGACACAATAATTTATATTTTAAAATCTGTTAAAGAAGCAGGATTTCTAAAGGTATCTTTAGTAACTGATGGTTAAAATGAGAGATAAAAATTTTTTTTATATTTCAGGAATTGCTTCTTTTCTAATTTATTTTATTTTATTTGTTATTGTTTTAATTTATTTAAAATCATCTCAAACAGTTAGATATGATGCTGGAAAAAGAGTTTCTGTTTTGGAACTTAGTTTAGTAAGTGATAAATTACAAAGTAATGACGATACACATGTCTCACAATCAGAAGATGAAGACAAGATGGACACTTTAGTAAAAAATTCTAGTTCAGTCTCTGTTAAGAGAAAAACACAGCTAAAGTCTTTATTTGCTCAGGTAAATACTAAAGAAGATTCTACGATTGAAAAAGATAATGTAAATAATGAAGAAGGAAATAATTTAGCTTCAAGGCTAAAATCACGCTTCAATAAAAGAAAAAAAGGTGATATTTCAAAAATATCAAAATATCTAAATTCAGTAAAAACGAAAACTACTCCTATGGTTTTAGTTAGTAAATCAGGTAAAAAAAATAAGTATTATTCTAAAATTTATAATATTTTATCAAGTAGATGGAATCCTTTATTTATTATGAATGGTTTATCTGCTAAAGTTCTAATAACTATTAACAGACGAGGAGTTTTTTCTTATAAATTTTTAAGAACTTCTGGAAATGAGATTTTTGATGGTTCTTTGAGAGCTTTTTTAAAAAGTCAAGTTAAGGAAAAATTTCCAATCTCTGCCAAGGGCGGAAGTACAGATATAGAATTTACATTTAAGACAAAGGAAAAATAGTGAGAATACTATTAGTATTATTTTTATTAGCAAATACTTATTTATTTGCAACTGACGCCAGTATGGAGATTATTAAAAAAGGTACAAATTTACCTAATATTTTAATAAATGTATCAAATAAAACAACTGATAAAGATTATGCCAAAAAAATTGAGCATATAATTTATCAAGATTTGTTAGTAAGTGGGCATTTTGATGTAAAATTAGCAGATGACAGTTTAGACTTTTCATCTTCGCCAAATTATGTTACTCAAGGTAAAAAAAAGACGGATTTATTAGTAAATATAAAAGTTCATCAAGATAAGTTACAAAAATATATAGTGGAAATAAAGCTTTTTGATATTAATAAACAAAAAGAAGTACTTCATTCTTCATATTCTTCAAAAGTTATGAATAGATATCCTTTTTTAGGACATAGAATTTCAGTTGCGTTAAATACTTATATTAAAGCGCCAAACATTAATTGGATGAAAAAATTTGTTATATTTGCTAGATATATATCAGCTAAGCAAAGTGAAATTGTAGTCGCTGATTATACCTTGACTTTTCAACAAACCATAGTAAAAGGAGGCTTAAATATTTTTCCAAAATGGGCAAACTCTAAGCAGAGTGCATTTTATTACACTACTTATAATTACAGAAAGCCAACCTTGATGGAAGTAAATCTTTACACAGGAAGCCAAAAGAAAATTATAAGTTCGTATGGTATGATGGTATGCTCTGACATAAGTCGTTCAGGCAATAAAATTTTATTAACTATGGCGCCAAGTGGTCAGCCTGACATTTATCTTTATAATACAAAAACAAAGATTAAAACTAAACTTACATCTTACCCAGGTATTGATGTAGGTGGTCATTTTGTTGAAAATGATAAAAAAATAGTTTTTATTTCAGATAGATTGGGCTATCCAAATATTTTTGCTAAAGGATTAAAGCAAAAAGGAGTTGAACGATTAGTTTATCATGGAAAAAACAATTCTTCAGTAACAACTTATAAAGATTATATAGTTTTTACAAGTAGGGAAACTGATAATGAATTTAGCAATAATACTTTTAATTTATATCTTATTTCGACAAAAAGTGATTATATTAGAAGATTAACGCTAAATGGCAAAAATCAATTTCCAAAATTTTCCAATGATGGAGAGTCTATTTTGTTCACAAAAAACTATGCAGGAAAAAGTTCACTAGGAATTATTAGATTAAATTATAATAAATCCTTTCTTTTTCCTTTAAAAGTTGGTAAACTCCAATCAATAGATTGGTAGTTTTGGGCTAGTAAAGTATAGATTTTATTCTTTACTAGAAATTTATGGTCAAAAAATAGCTTATATAATATGCAATTAAGTTAAGTTTTTGTAAAATTTGTAAAATATGCAATAAGGACAGAATAATGAATATCAAAAAATTTAGTTTTTTATCAGTAATAGTTGCCGTGCTTTTATTAGCGGGTTGTGCTCAGACTAATGTGGATGTTGACGCACCAAATCAACAACAAGCAGCAAATGACAACCAAGGTGGACAACAAGAACAACAACCTGCTGGTTTAGATAATGGTGGTAGCACTCAAAATGCTACGGGCGATGAAGGTGCTACTGCTGCTACGACAGACTCTTCTTTAAGAAGTGACGGAAATTATGTTATGATTAATGGGGAAAAAGTATTCTTGCAAAATATATATTTTGCTTTTGATAGATATATCTTAAATGAACCTATGAAAATCATTTCTAAAGATAACTCAGGAAAACTTTCAATGTTAGATGAAAACAATAAAATCAAACTAGAAGGTAATTGTGATGAATGGGGAAGTGACGAATATAATTATGCATTAGGATTAAAAAGAGCAAAAGAAGCTAAAAATGAACTAATTGCTGATGGTATTCCTCCAAGTAAAATTACTTTAGTATCTTATGGAGAATCAAATCCTGTTTGTACTGAACATAACAAAAAATGTTGGGAAAAAAACAGAAGAGTTGCTTATAAGGTCTTACCATAATCAAGTACCTTTTTGTAGCTTGTTTATTACTTACACTTAATTGTTTTGCAGATGAAGTCTCAGTCTTCTCTGCTGGCAATTTAAATTCTAAACACCCCTATGGACTCAATGAGAGTGAGAAAATTATATTAGCCAATAAGAAAAATGTTGATGATTTAAAAGATCGTTTTTCTAGGTTAAACCAAAGATTTCAAGGCTTACAATCTATTTATGA
>JAACJU010000004.1:124201-128302 GCA_021378565.1 Arcobacter sp. LC1
CGGAACAATATCAGACAATACAAATTTAGGAAATAAAAATTCTAAAGATATTAAAGATCTAAAAAAAGTACTTAATCAACTAATAACCATACAAACCCAACAAAATAAGCGAAATCAAAAAAATATTAAAAACTTAAAAGATGCGCTTAAATCTTTGACTAGAATGATTTCACAACTTGGTGGAAAACCAAGCTCAAAATATAGAAAAAGTAAAAAACATACAACAAGTAAAAGAACTAAAAAAAGTAAACAAAAAAAATCTAAATTAAATCTTAAAAATATGAGTAAAAGTGCTATTTATGCTAAGGCAAAAAAAGACTTTGGAAAGTTTTATTTTAATGATGCTGTAACAATGTTTGAATATCTTTTAACAAAAAATTACAAAACTCCAGAAGTCGATTATTATTTAGGAGAAATTTGGTATCATAGACAAAACTATAAAGATGCAATAATTTATTATAAAAAATCAGCACTTTTGGATGCAAAAGCTCCTTATATGCCTCGTTTGATGTTGCATAGTGCTTTAGGTTTCTCAAGAATGGGCGATGCTTCAAATGCATCTAATTTTTATTCAACTTTAATTGATTTATATCCAAAATCAAAAGAAGCGACATTAGCTAGAAAATATTTAAAAAAATAAACATATCAGGAGAATAATATGGCAAAAGTGATTTCAATTGAATATACACTAAAAGATGCAAAAACAGGAGAACAGTTAGATACTAATGTAGGTGCAAAACCTTTAGAATTCATAACTGAAAAAGGTCAAATTATTCCAGGTCTTGAAGAAAAAATTCTTACAATGAAAAAAGGGAACAAGGCTGAAGTGGTAGTTGAAGCAAAAGATGCTTATGGAGAATATAGCGATGACGCTATACAAACTTTACCTGTTGAGCAGTTTGCAGGAGTTGAGCTAAGCGAAGGAATGACACTTTACGGAAGTGGAGAAAACAACGAAACTGTGCAAGTTTTAGTAAAAAATTTTAATGATAAAGATGTAACAATCGATTACAATCATCCTTTAGCTGGAAAAATATTAAACTTTAATGTTGAACTTTTAAGCACTAGAGATGCTAGTGAAGAAGAAATACAAACAGGTATGGTAGCTGGCTCAGACACAGGTTGTGGTTGTGGTTCAAACGATGGTGGCGGATGTTGTTCTGATGATGGAGCTAAAAAAGAAAAAGGTAGTTGTGGTTGTGGTGGACACGAATAATAGCTAAGAAAATTTACATTTAAAAGGTACTAGATGAAAAATATTGCTTTTATATTCCCAGGACAAGGAAGTCAAAGCTTTGGTATGGGACAAGATTTTTTTGCTTCAAGTGATTTAGCTAAAGATATGTTTGCAAAAGCTAGTGCAAGATTAAATGTAGATTTTGAAAAATTACTTTTTGAAAAAAATGATAAGTTAGGCGATACTAAATATACTCAACCAGCTATTTTGTTGGTTTCAGCCATTGCACTTGAGTTATTTAAAAAAAAATATAATATTTCACCTAAATTCTTTTTAGGACACTCTTTGGGAGAATTTTCAGCTCTTTATGCAAGTGGTTCAATAGATTTCTTAGATGCTTTAGAACTAGTCCACAAAAGAGGGCAGTTTATGAGTGAAGCTTGCTTAAATAAAAATGCAGGAATGATGGCTGTTCTTGGTCTTGATGATGAGAGTATTGAAAAACTTTGCTTAAAAGCAAGAGAAGAAAATAAACAAATATGGACAGCAAATTTTAATACAGACGGACAAGTTGTTTTAGCTGGTTCAAAAAAAGATTTAGAAGATTTTAGTGCTAATTTTATTGAAGGTGGGGCTAAAAAAGCTATAGTTTTAGATATGAACGTGGCTAGTCATTGTGAACTTTTAGAACCTGCAATTCCTAAATTAGAGCCTTTATTGCAAAAATTTGTCAAAGATAGTTTTAACGCACCTATAGTCTCAAATGTAAGCACAGAAGAATATTCTTCCAAAGAAAAAGCAATTACGCTTTTGACAAAGCAGTTAATTTCTCCTGTGAAATATAAACAAGCGATTTTGAAATATGCTAATAATGTTGACTTATTTATAGAATTTGGAAATTCTCTTGTTTTAAAAGGCTTGAATAGAAAAATAACAAAAACACCAACATTTAATGTTAGTGATATGAAAACTTTAGAAAAAATAGGAGAAAAAATCAATGAATAAAATAGCAATTATGGGAGCTATGGAAGAGGAAATACAACCACTTTTAAAGCATTTTTCTAAAGTAAATACTATTGAATATGCTAATAATAAATTTTATGAAGTCTCCTACGAGGGCTTAGATGTAGTAATTGCGTATTCAAAAATTGGTAAAGTTTTTGCATCTTTAACAGCTAGTACCTTAATAGAAAAATTTTCTTGCGATACTTTGCTTTTTTCAGGAGTTGCAGGAGCTATTAATCCTAAGCTTAAAATTGGTGATTTGATTTTAGCCACTAAGCTTTGTCAGTATGATCTTGATATTACAGATTTTGGACATCCGTATGGTTTTGTTCCAGGTGGTAAAGTTTTTACCCCCTGTGATAAAAAATTATTATCTTTAGCTAAAGAAGTTGCAAAAGAAAATAAACTTGAAGTTTCAGAAGGTATTATTGCAACAGGTGATCAATTTGTAAGTTCAAACGAGAAAAAACAATTCATTCAAAAAACTTTTAATGCTGATGCTTTAGAAATGGAAGGCGCTAGCGTTGCGACTGTTTGTGATAACTTGGATGTTCCTTTTTTAATTTTGCGTTCTATTTCAGATACTGCAAATGAAAGTGGTACTTTTGATTTTGATGAATTTTTGCATTCTTCAGCTAAAACAAGTGCTGATTTTATGATTAGTATTTTGAAGAAGCTAAAAAACTTAAAAGCATAAAATTATATATAAATTTTAATTTACCCATTTCCTTTTGGGTATTTAGAATTACCCTAAAATATATCTAAATACATAACAATAAAACTATCAAACAAAATAAAAAAATTAATAATTTTTAATCAAATCAATTATAATTTTATTAGATAAAAACCCTCTTGAAGATATCAGCATCTTAGACTCAAGTACAGGTGAGCATGTAAAACTTATTATTCTTAATGGTGAAGTTGTAGAATTTTAAGATGAATTTTTTTAATAAATTCTAAAACCTAAAAACTATCAAACCATAGCTTTAAATACTTATTTAGTTTTTAAGCTATTAGACAGTCCAAGGCTTTAGTCCTTTAAATGTTTTAAGAATTAAGCATATTAGAGACTATCAATGTAATGCCTTGCTATCTTATATTGTTTTTAATAAACAAATAAACATAACTTTACCAAAGTCTATTATTAGGACTTTAAGAAACTCTTCCAAGCAAATTCCGATATTTAAGCTCCTCTTCAACTAAACTCCTTGACAAAACTATTGGTTTTTACTATAATTTGCCTCCAATTTAAGACAAGCCCGAACATAAAAAACACTAAGTTTATTTAAAACTTCTTGGTAATTTTCAGTTAAGCTTTTTAAAATTGTGTTCTTTAAAAAATATGGTTTATAAAGTAATCTTTGTAAACCGAATATGTAAACAAAAACAAGAGAATATACAAATTCTCGTCTAAAACATGAGTGATAATTTTGTAGAAATACAATAAAGTCAGAAGAAAAACTTTTTAATTATGGAGAGTTTGATCCTGGCTCAGAGTGAACGCTGGCGGCGTGCTTTATACATGCAAGTCGAACGAGAACGGACTTAAGTTTACTTAAGTTGTCAGCTAAGTGGCGCACGGGTGAGTAATATATAAGTAATGTGCCTCTAAGAGAGGGATAACAGTTAGAAATGACTGCTAAGACCTCATATGCCTTTAAATCATAAGATTGCAAGGGAAATATTTATAGCTTAGAGATCAGCTTGTACAGTATCAGTTTGTTGGTGGGGTAATGGCCTACCAAGACTATGACGCTTAACTGGTTTGAGAGGATGATCAGTCACACTGGAACTGAGACACGGTCCAGACTCCTACGGGAGGCAGCAGTAGGGAATATTGCACAATGGACGAAAGTCTGATGCAGCAACGCCGCGTGGAGGATGACACATTTCGGTGCGTAAACTCCTTTTATATGTCA
>JAACJU010000005.1 GCA_021378565.1 Arcobacter sp. LC1
TATTTAAGCCTTTTTGCTAATTCATAACTATAATTATCAATTTTATTTATAATATTCATAAATTTTTTATCTAAACTTATTATTTTAAATTCATCTTTGATTGTCATTGAAATCAAAAAGTCAAATATGTCATTTTTAGATAACTTAGAATGATCATAAAAGATTTTTTTAAATTTTGCAATAATAAATAATCTTCCGCTATCACTTAGATTGTTTTTGTAATAATTTGTTGCAAGATTATTTGTAATGCAAGCAATATTTTTTTCTAGTGAAGTTTTGTATTTTTTTTCTGATAAAATAGAAAATATATCATTTTTTATTTTATATTTTTTAAAAAATTTATCATTAGTATTCTCTTTTATTTTACAATATTTTTTTATAAATTCGCATAGTATTTCATTTATTAATTGATAAAAAATTTCTTTAAATTTCTTATCCGTATCATTATTTTTGTATGATTTTTTTAGGGTACATTTTAATCTATTTAATACATTATCTTCGTGTGATTCTACTAGACATCCTACTGATTTAGCAAATAAATCAAATTTTTCCTTTTCTTTAAAAAAATAATTTTCGTCTATAATTACTCCTAATATTATAGCTATTATTTGCATAAAGATCCATCGAGCAAATTCACTTTCTTTTTGTATGCGTTTCTCAAGAATATCGTTAAGTAATGAACTTATATCTTCTAGCTTATCGGCATGATGTATTTCCAAAATACACTCATTTGCTAACGGTATATGCCCTTCTGATAATAATTCAAAATCTTTATTTATTAATGATCTGGTAATTTTTTTTAAGTTAATTAAAACATCTTTATTTTTAATAATACTTTCATATAATGTTGGAGTTGTAATAAATTTTGAATAATTAATCAAATCATTTTTATTAACTTTTTTATTTGGACATAATCCTAATAAAGCATAATAAATATTAGTATCAATAATAATTTTCATTTCATTTTCCTTAGAGCTATTATATTCTTTTATTTATGATGCATTGCAAAATATTTCTTTTTTCTTTTTAATTATAATAATAAGTGATGAAAATCAAAGTTCTTGCGAAATAACATATTCTATACATGATAATGCGGATTTAACATACACGACTCCTATTAGATTTACATTTTATGAAGAACACGATGTGGGCTCTTGGATTGAATTTTTAAGTGAATTTTTACTTGAGCTCAAAGAAAAAGACTCAGATAAGTTTGATTTATTATTGAGAGATGCTGCTGTTGAAAAAATTAAAAAAATTATATGTAAAAATAAAAATTTTTTTAAAAAAGCACAGAGATAGAAAAAGATATTTATATTGAAACTCACTTGAATACGAACCAAATACTCTCAAATATAAATTTATTTATGATTCTTTAGAGATTGAAGAGCCACAATTAAACTACTCTATAAAGGATAAACAATAAGTTTGTATTTGAGTTTTAAAATAACATAAGCACTAAAATTCAAAGATGCTAATTAAAATATTTTAGAAATGGGGCTTAAAAAAAATACTTTATAAGCACTTTAGTAAGTTTTAGCTAGAATACTTAAAAATTTACTATTTATGGAGTATTAACTTATGGAATTTGATGCAAAAAAGCAAGACGGAGCAAATGTCTTAGTAAAAGCTAAAATGTCAAAACAAGATATAGAAAAACATATTGACAAGATGGCAAAAGATGCGGCTAAAACTATGGATATAGCAGGTTTTAGAAAAGGTAAAGTGCCTGTCTCAGAAGTAAAAAAAAGACATCTTGATAAATTAAGAGAAGATAGCGAAGCTGAAGTTTTAAGAGAAATTATTTCTAGTAGTTTTGAGGAATTAAAATTAATTGAAAGTGATATTTTAGCTCAGCCTAATATTAAAAAATATGACAAAAAAGATGATGGCGGACTTGAAATTGAGATTAGTATTTCTGTAAAACCAGAGATGGATTTAAGCGCTTATAAAGAGCTTTTACCCGAAGTTAAAGAAAAAGCAACTACAGCAAAAGATGTAAGCGACAGAATAGAAGAATTTGCAAAATCTATGGGTGAATTAGAGCCAATTAAAACTAAAAGAGCTGTTAAATCAGGCGATTTTGTAGAGATTGATTTTGAAGGTTTTATTGATGGAAAACCTTTTGATGGTGCTAAAGCGCAAAATCATTTATTAGAAATTGGTTCAAACTCTTTTATTCCAGGTTTTGAAGAGAAAATTATTGGCTTTAATATAGGTGATGATAAAGAAATCGAAGTTAATTTTCCGTCAGAATACCAAGCTAAGGAATTAGCAGGTAAAAAAAGTATTTTTAAAATCAAACTTAATGAGATTAAAACAAGAGCAAAAACTATAATTGATGATGAATTTGCTAAAAAAATGCTTCCAAATGAAAAAGATGCTAGTTTGGAAAAACTAAAAACACAAATAAAAGAGCAAATAAAGCATGAAAAGAAAACTAAATATTATAATGAAGATTTAAAACCAACTTTTATGGCTAAACTTGTTAAAGAACTTAAATTTGATTTGCCTCAAACGATTGTGGATCAAGAACTTGACATGGCTTTAAACAATAAAGCAAGAGAAATGAGCGAAGAAGAGTTGACTAAGCTAAAAGATGACCCTAAAGAAATTGAAAAACTTAAAAAAACACTTGAACCAAGTGCTAAAGAAAGTGTAAAAGCTACTTTTATTATTGACGCTCTTGCTAAGGCTGAAAATGTAGAAGTTAAAGATGAAGAAGTTCAGCAAGTTATTTATTATGAAGCTATGCAAAGAGGCGCTGATCCCAAAGAATCTTTTGAAAATTATAGTAAAAATGGTTATTTGTTGGCTATCAAAATATCTATGCTTGAAGAAAAAGTTATTACAAAATTGCTTGATGAGAAATTGGCTAAAAGTCCAAAAAGTGAAGATAAAACAAAAATAGAAAAAGAGCCTAAAAAAGAGCTAAAAGTAGAAACAAAAAAAGTAGTTAAAAAAACACCTGCAAAAGAAGATAAATCAATTAAAGAAGTTAAAGAGGTAGTCAAAAAGACACCTCCAAAAGAAACAAAAAAAGAAGTGAAAAAAGCGCCAGTAGCTAGTAAAAAAACTACAAGCACTAAGGCAAAAGTTGAAAAAAAAGAAAGTAAGAAGTAAAGGTATTTTATGAGTTATGTTCCTTTTGTTGTAGAAAAAAGTGGAAGAGGTGAGAGAAGCTATGATATTTATTCTAGGCTCTTAAAAGATAGAATTATTATGCTAAGTGGAGAGATTAATGATGCAGTTTCTTCAGCGATTGTTGCGCAGCTTTTATTTTTAGAAGCTGAAGATCCTGCAAAAGATATTTATCTTTATGTAAATTCTCCAGGTGGCGTGATAACAAGTGGAATGAGCATTTATGATACTATGAATTATATTCAAGCTGATGTTTGTACTATTTGCATAGGTCAAGCGGCGTCAATGGGTGCATTTTTGCTAAGTTCTGGAGCTAGTGGAAAAAGATTTTCTCTTCCAAATGCTAGGATAATGATTCATCAGCCTTTAGGTGGTGCTCAAGGTCAAGCAACTGATATTGCGATACAGGCTAAAGAGATTTTAAGAATGAAAGAAATGTTAAACGCTCTTTTGGCTAAGCAAACAAAACAAAAGATTAAAACTATTGAAGAAGACACAGAAAGAGATAATTTTATGAGTGCAGATGAGGCTTGCAAATATGGTCTTATTGATGAGGTCATAATCAAACATAAATAAAATGCAAATAATAAAAGAGAAAGAATGCTAAGAAAAATATTAACTTATCCAAACCCAATACTTAGAAAAAAGTCTGAGCCTGTTGTGGATTTTGATGATGAACTTCGGACTCTTTTAGATGATATGTATGAAACTATGATAACAAAATCTGGGGTTGGTTTGGCTGCTGTGCAAGTCGGAGTTTTAAAAAATATTTTATTAATAAATCTGCCAAATGATGATGAAGAAGGCTTGCAAGAAAAGAAAAACTTAATCGAAGCTATAAATCCCGTACTTAAGCAAAAAGATGGAGAAATTCTTTTTAAAGAAGGTTGTCTTTCAATCCCTAAATTTTATGCTGAAGTTAAAAGACCAAGTGATATCGTAGTTGAATTTTATGATAGATTTGGCTCTAAACAAAGCATGGAAGCTAGTGGTTTTTTAGCCGTAGTCTGGCAACACGAAATGGAGCATTTGATAGGGCATTTATTCATAGAAAAACTATCTTTCAATAAAAGACAAAAATTCGAAAAAGATTATAAAAAAATGCAAAAAGTAAAAAAGACAAGCTAGTTTTGAAAAAAATAAAATGTGCTACTTTGGAAGGTATCGACGCATTAGCTATTGATATTGAAGCTAGTTTTATAAGGGCATTGCCAAATTTTATAATAGTTGGACTTGCTAATTCTTCGATACAAGAATCAAAAGAAAGAGTAAAATCTGCACTTTTAGTTAACTCTTTTAAATTTCCAGCTCTAAAATTAACTATAAATCTATCGCCTTCAGATATTGCAAAATCTGGAACTTTTTATGACTTAGGAATTGCTTTATTGATAGCTTTGCATAGTGAGCCTAAAGATGATATTTTTGAAGATTTTTTTGTTTTTGGAGAAGTTGGACTTGATGGAAGTTTAAAAGATACTAAAGATATTTTTGTTTTGGTTTTATCTCTTGCAAAAGCTGGTAAAATAAAAAATATTTTTGTACCTGAGGCAAGTGTAGCTAAGCTTTCTTTGATTCCAAATATAAATATTTATTATGCTAAAACGCTAAAAAAAGCTTGTGAGTTTTTTATAGATAAAACAAGTCTAAAGCCTTATGAAAATACTAGTCTTGATTTTAAATTTTTTGAGATAGATAAGCAAAAATACTATTATGATTTATCATATGATGCTGATTTTAACGAAGTTAAAGGTCAAAGTTTAGGACTAGAAGCAGCGCTAATCGCAGTTTCTGGACAGCATAATATCATTTATGAAGGAAGCGCAGGGTGCGGTAAAAGTATGATTATAAAAAGAATGAAAGATATTATGCCTCCTATGAGTTTAGAAGAAATATTAGAATTTGCAAAGCTTGAATCACTTGACAACAAAGAGCCAAGTTTTCGTCCAAAAAGGCAAATACGAAGCCCCCATCATACTTCAACAAAATCTTCAATTTTTGGTGGTGGAAGTTTTGGTGCGAAAATTGGTGAAATAGCTTTAGCTAATAATGGGATTTTATTTTTTGATGAGTTACCACATTTTCCTAAGATGATTTTGGAGGCTTTGCGTGAGCCTTTGGAAGATTTTTGTATTTTAATTTCTAGGGTAAATTCTAAAATTTTATATAAAACAAAATTTCTTTTTGCGGCTGCATTAAATCCTTGTCCTTGTGGTAATCTTTTGTCTTTAGAAAAAAAATGTAGATGTAATGAACTTGAAATTAACAGATATAAAGCAAAATTATCTGAGCCATTTTTGGATAGAATTGATATGTATGTTGTTATGAATGAAGCTAAAATTGATGCTAAAAGTACAACAAGCTCAAGGCAAATGCATGAAAAAGTAATTTCAGCTTTTAAGAAGCAAAAACAAAGAGGACAAGAGAATTTAAATGGCAAATTAAGTGATAAAGAACTTAAAAAATATTGTGTTTTAAGCGAAGATGCTAAGAATATTTTAGCTCAGGCTAGACAAAATTTTGCCCTTTCTTACCGTTCTTTAAATAAGATTTTAAAAGTTGCTAGAACTATTGCTGATTTGGAAAATTCTGATAATATTTTGAGTTCGCATGTGCTAAAAAGTATAAGTTATAGAAAAAGATAAGAGGTAAATTTATGAATAAATGTGGTTTTATTTCGGTTTTAGGTCGCCCAAATGCGGGAAAAAGTTCTTTGCTTAACTACTTATTAGGGCAAAAATTAGCTCTTGTTTCACACAAGGCAAATGCTACTAGAAAAAGAGCAAATATAATAATTATGCACAAAAAAAATCAGCTGATTTTTGTAGATACGCCAGGACTTCACAAGGCTGAAAAGTTGTTAAATCAATTTATGCTAAGCGAAGCTTTGAAGGCTATGGGTGATTGTGATTTGGCACTTTTTTTAGCTCCTGCTAGTGATAAAATATCTTATTATGAAGATTTTTTAGAAGAATTTAAGAAGCTAAAAAAAACAACTAAGCATATTTTGATTTTAAGTAAGGTTGATACAATTTCAAGTAATGCTTTAGCACAAAAAATTAAAGAATATGAAGTTTATAAAGATTGCTATGAGGAACTATATCCACTTTGTATAAAAAATTCTAAGGGCCTAGAGCTTTTAGATACTTTAGTTAAATATTTACCTGAGCACCCTTATTTATTTGATGAAGAGATTTTAACCAGTGAGCATCTAAGAGATATTTATAAAGAATTTATTCGTGAGGCAATTTTTGATAATATCAGTGATGAGATTCCTTATGAAAGTGATGTTTTGATAAACAAAATTGAAGAAAAAGAGCATATCGATGTAATAAAAGCCACGATAATAGTTCAAAAAGATAGCCAAAAAGGCATGATTATTGGCAAAGGCGCAAGGGCAATAAAACGGATAGGAAAAGGTGCAAGAGAAAAAATAGAGATTTTGAGTGAAAAAAAATGCTATCTCGAACTTTTTGTATCCGTAAAAAAAGCTTGGAGTAAAGACGCAAAAGGTTTAAAAAGCTTAGGCTACGATTTAGATAAAAGGTAAAAAATGAAGATTTTTGATTTAGCAAAACACGGTACAAATGTTAAGACTGAGTTTGTCGCTGGTTTTACAACATTTTTGACAATGATGTATATAGTCCCAGTTAATGGATTTATTTTAGCTGACGCTGGCATGCCTATGGCTGCAGTTGTTAGTGCTACTGCGATTATTACTATAATTGCTTGTTTAATCTCGGGCTTTTGGTCAAATACTCCGATAGCTATGAGCGTGGGAATGGGCTTAAATGTTTATTTTGCTTATGGCTTAGTTCAAGGTATGCACATGCCTTGGCAAAGTGCTTTGGGTATTGTGTTTATGTCTGGGGTTTTGTTTGCAGTTTTATCTTTTACGAAGTTTAGAACGTGGATAATGATTTCCATTCCACTTGATTTGCGAAGAGCAATAAGTGCGGGAATTGGTGCTTTTATTGCTTGTTTAGGGCTAAAACAACTGCATATCATAGTTCCAAATCACGATACCTTGGTAGCTTTGGGGAATTTAGGGGATAAAAATGTACTTCTTGGACTTTTTGGGATTGCCTTAGCTTTTATTTTTTATTCTTATAGATTAAAGGGTGCTTTTATTTTATCAATTGCCTTAACTGCTATTTTGGCTTGGGCACTTGGCGCAAATATGCCTAAAGAATATTTTTCACTTCCAAATTCTATAGCACCTATATTTATGAAACTTGATATAAAAAGTGTTCTAACTTTGTCTTTGTTTCCTGTAATTGTCACTTTTTTTATCACAGATTTATTTGATACTCTTGGCACTTTGACGGGCGTTGGAGCAAGAGCAGGAATATTTCAAGGAGATAAAAAAGATGATAAGCTAATGAAGCGAACCCTAGAAGCTGACGCTGTGGCTACAATCGCTAGTAGTATTGTAGGTGTTTGTGCAACTACACCTTTTGTTGAAAGTGCTAGTGGAATAGAACAAGGAGGGCGAACTGGATTAACTGCTGTATTTACAGCTTTATTCTTTGTTTTTACACTTTTTATGTTGCCTTTGTTTGAGTCAATTCCTGAAGTGGCTATTTATCCTGTGCTTGTAGTTGTTGGGGTTTTGATGTTTGTTGAGCTTGGAAAAATATCATTTAAAAGAAGTGATTTAGCGACAAGCGCAGCTTGCTTTTTTATAGTGCTTTTAATGCCTTTTACGTTTTCTATAACAAACGGAGTGGCAGCTGGATTTATCGTATATTCACTTATAAGACTTGCAAAGGGTGAGTTTAAAGAGTTAAATTTAGGAGTTATTTTACTAACTATTATTTCTTTGATGATTTTTATACTTTAGATTTTTTATAAAAATTTATGTGAAAATACCTAAGCCAAAAATAAAAATACCTTTGGCCTTTGGTTTTAGTCGAGTCATAATTTTAATTTTGAATTATTCTTTAAATAACTTAACTAAGATTTTTCTTAGTTTTTTTGGCTGTACGAAATGATTTATTTGAGCTATAAATTTACCTTTTTTGTTAAAAATATAAAAATAACTTGTGTGCGCTATTGAATATCCTAAGGCTGAATTTTTTAAATAAACTTTTTCATAGTGTGCACCATATCTTTTCACTATTTTATTTATATCTTTTGTATTTGTAGTAGCTCCTAAAAAATGAGGATTAAAATATTTTGTATAAGAAACTAGATTTTTTAGAGTATCTCTTGTGGGATCTAGACTTATAAAAAGTCCTCTAAAATCATCTTGATCTTTTTTTGGAAAAGTTTGTAAAACTTGAGATAAGTAATGCAATGAAGTTGGGCAAACATCAGGACAAGACATATATCCAAAATAAACAACTAAGACTTTACCTTTAAAACTATCTAAGCTTAGCTTCGCATTTTGACTTTGAACCTTGAAATTATATTTTTCTTTTAGTTTATAACTTTGATAAAAAGGATTTATTAAAAAGATTAATAAAAGGGCTATGATTATACTAAGTAAGTATTTGATTAATTTTTTTTTCATATTATTTTCACTTTGTTTTTTGTATTTTCTAAATTTCTAAATTTCTTTTGCCTAAAACTGAAATCTAGCACCAAGAGATGATACTTTTATATCAGCATTCCATTTCATTCCACCTACGCTACAAGTTGGTAAGATAACTTTTGCTTGGTAAATTTTGTCTTTGATTTTTTTAAATTTTAATTTAAATTCTCCCATAAACATATTTGTTGCATAAATCTTTAAAGTAGGTAAATTTTTTAGCTCTTTTGTGCTTGTTATTTTAAATCTTAATGTTTTCATCAAAGGAATATTTTTAGGAAAAATTTCAAGGCTAATTTTTTGCCCTTTCCCTAGAGAAATTTCACAAGAGCCTTTGTGCAAATCGCAAGTTTTCGCCTGAGTTTTATAATCAATCTTTGGTGAAAAAGAATTATATAAACTTGTAAAATTTATAAAAAAATATCCCAATACAATAACAAGTATAATAAGTATTGGGATAAAAGGGATTTTTTTCACTTCAACTCAAATTACATTTTTTTCATAGAGTTCTTCATGGAATGTTCCATATTGCACGCTTTGCATTTTGGAGCGTTTTTCATCTTCATCTTCATATGTCCCATAGTAATTTTTTTAACAGGCAATATCAAATCTATCATTTGAGTATTTGAAAATTTAAGATTAAGTTTTATTTTTTGCCCAGCTTTTAAAAATTTAGTTTTTAGACTAATTAGCATAATATGAAAACTACCTGATTTTAAGCTTGTAGTAGAATGTGCTTTTATAAGTATTTTTGGCACTTGATACATAGCCATCATTCCATCTTTTAGGCGTACATTGTGAAGCTCAGCAAATTTTGAAATATTACTTTTTGCACTAAGCAAATAAATATCTTTATCCGAGTTATTTTTTATAAGCATAAAAGCCGCACTTGTTTTTGCTTGTGGAGGCATTGCTCTTACATAAGCTTTACTGATTTGTATATCACTAGCAAATAAGCTAAGTAAACTTAAACTTAAAAATATTGCAATTAATCTTATAGTTTTCATTTTTTTCCTTGTGTTTTTTTGAATTTTTCAAATCTTTTGAATCTTTCTCTTTGCTGAAAATTATTCTAGCAGTTTTTTTCTTTAACTTAGATATTATTTAAAAAATCTTTTAGGCAAATTAATAAAAAACTAGATATAATCTTTTATGATAAAACGAGTTAAAACAAAAAGAATCTATGTAGGTGACGTTCCTATTGGTGACGGTGCTCCTATTGCCTTGCAGTCTATGACTTTTTCAAAAACTGCTGATGTTGAAGGAACTTTGGAGCAAATTACAAAACTTCATTTTGCAGGTGCAAATATTGTGCGTCTTGCTGTGCCAAATGAAGAAGCGGCGCTAGCTTTAGCTGAGATAAAAAAAAGAAGCCCCTTGCCCTTGGTTGCTGATATTCACTTTAATTATCGCTTAGCTTTAATAGCGGCGGAAAGTGTGGATTGTATTCGAATTAATCCTGGAAATATAGGTAGTAAAGACAGAATAAAAGAAGTAGTAAAAGCTTGTAACCAAAGAAATATTCCTATAAGAATTGGGGTAAATTCAGGAAGCTTGGAAAAACAATTTGAAAATAAATACGGACAAAGTCCAAAAGGTATGGTTGAAAGTGCGCAGTATAATATAAAATTACTTGAGGATTTAGATTTTACAAATTTAAAGGTTTCTTTAAAAGCAAGTGATGTGCAAAGAACGGTGGAGGCTTATACACTTTTAAGACCTTTAAATTCTTATCCTTTTCATTTAGGAGTTACTGAAGCTGGAACACTTTTTCATTCAACTATAAAATCTTCTATCGCTCTTGGAAGCTTATTTTTGCAAGGTATTGGCGATACCATGAGAGTATCAATTACGGGTGAGCTTGAAAAAGAAATAGAAGTTGCAAGAGCAATCTTAAAAGATGTGGGGATTTTAAAAGATGGATTAAATATCATATCTTGCCCAACTTGTGGACGGATTGAGGCTGATTTGGTATCTGCTGTTAAAGAAGTTGAAAAAAGAACAAAGCATATAAAAACTCCTTTGAATGTCTCAGTTATGGGATGTGTTGTAAATGCTTTGGGTGAGGCTAAAAATGCTGATGTTGCTATTGCTTTTGGTAAAGGCTCTGGGCTTATTATAAAAAAAGGTGAAATTATCGCTAGGCTTAAAACCAATGAATTATTGGATAGATTTATGCAAGAGATTGATATTGAAGTAGACAAAGTGAAAAATGATGGATAGCGTTTATAGTATAAATATTGAACGAGCAGTTTTAAGCTCTATTTTATTTAACCCTGAAGAGATTGAAGATGTTTTAGGGATTTTAAAATATAATGATTTTTACTTTCCAGCTCATCAAAAAATCTTCGCAGTTATGGAAAAACTTCATAAAGAAGACTTGCCTTTAGATGAAGAATTTATACGAAAAAGACTTGGCTCTAAAGATTTTGATGAAAGTGTGTTAATAGAAATTCTCTCAGCAAATCCAATCTCAAATACAAATGCCTATGTACAAGAAATAAAAGATGGGGCAATAAAAAGAGAATTAGTTTCTTTAGCAACTAGCATAAAAAATATTACAAGTGAAGATGAGCTAGGCGCTGCTGAAGCTGTTGATAGAGTGCAAAATGAGCTTTACAATATTACAATTGATAGCGCAAATAGTGAGTTAAAAGATGGTGAAGAAGTTCTTACTAGTGCCTTAGAGTATGTAGAAAGAATGAAAAAACAAGGAGGCGAGTATTTAACAGGTGAGACTACAGGTTTTGAAGAGTTAAATAAGAAAACAACTGGATTTAATGCTGGGGATTTAGTAATAATCGCAGCTAGACCAGCTATGGGAAAAACTGCACTCGCTCTTAATATGGCTTTAAAAAATATTGAACTAAATAAAGGTGTTGTTATTTTTTCTCTTGAAATGCCAGCTGATCAAGTTATGCTAAGAATGTTTTCATCAAAAACATCTATACCTTTGCAATCTTTACGAAAAGGCGATTTGAAAGATAATGAATGGACTAAGCTTAATTTGGCTGTTGAGAATTTAAGAACTAAGAAATTTTTTATCGATGATAGCGGAAGTGTAAATATTAATCAATTAAGAGCTAGGGTTAGAAAACTAGTAACCAATGATGAGAATAAAATTTCTTTAGTAATTATTGATTATCTTCAGCTTATGCAAGGAACTGGAAACAAAGATAGACACTTGGAAGTCTCAGAAATCTCAAGGGGTTTAAAAATGTTAGCAAGGGAGCTCAAAATCCCCATAATTGCCTTATCACAACTAAATAGGGGACTTGAATCAAGACCTGATAAAAGACCAATGCTTAGTGATATTAGAGAATCAGGGGCTATTGAGCAAGATGCTGATATTATTATATTTGTTTATCGTGATGATGTGTATAAAGAAAGAGATGAAAAAAGAAAAGAAAAAGAAGCTAAAGATGATGGTAAGGAATATAAATCAAAATTTAAAGAAAGCGCAATAGAAGAAGCTGAGATTATTATTGGTAAGCAAAGAAATGGGCCAATTGGAACGGTGAAATTAAATTTTGAGAAATCTTATACCAAATTTCAAGATAAAGATAAAACTAACCCAACTTTGGAGATTATTTATAATAATATGGATACAAATAAAGATACAGACGCTCAGATGCCTGATATTTTATAAAGATTATAAGGAGTTTTTAACATGCAAGAAAAGCAAAAATTAAATTTGAAGGTTTTTTTAGGACTTATTGTCCTAGCCTTTATTTTTTCAATACTTTGTAGGTATATTTGGATTTATGAGTTTCATAATGTAAAAGAATTTACTTTTCATCATTCTTTGATGCTTACTACAAATGATAGCTATTATTGGGCTCAAGGTGCAAGAGATATTATAGAACATGCTAAAAATGCTTATCTCTCTCCTATTACTTTAGCTTTGCCAAAATTAAGTGCCTTTATTTATAAAATAACTCCATTTTCTTTGGAGCATATTATGCTTTGGATGAGTGTTGTGCTAAGCTCTTTAATAGTTGTACCTATAATGCTATTAGCTAGAACGTTAAAAATAGAAAAAGCAGGTTTTATAGCCGCACTTTTAGCTTCTATTGCGTGGAGTTATTATAACAGAACAATGGCAGGCTATTTTGATACCGATATGCTAGTTATCGTTCTTCCTATTATTTTTCTTTGGTCTTTATCTGGGGCAGTTCTAGAAAAAAAAGATTTTTATATTTTAATAACAGCTTTAGATGTACTTTTGTATAGAACTTGGTATCCGGCAAGTTATTCTCTTGATCTTGCTTTTAGTGGTTTATTGGCAATTTTTGTAATTTATAAATATATCAAAAAAGATAATATTGTTTATTTATTAGCTTTACTTTCTTTTATCCTTCTTGCTGTGATGGGTTTTGGAATTTTAGCAAGATTAATAATCATTTTAGTTTTTTATACACTTTACAAAGAATATAAAGCAAAATTAACTCTAAAAATTACCTTTATAATATTTATTTTAGTAGTGATTGTATTTTTACTAAGCGGAGGTTTAAATCCTGTTTATAACAAGCTTGAAACTTATGTTTTTGGTAGAAATGTTTTGCAAACAGATGTTGGATTGAAACTTCACTTTTTCGCTGTAATTCAAACGATAAAAGAAGCTAGCCATATGAGTTTTAAAATCTTTGCAAGTAGAATTAGCGGTTCAATTCCTACTTTTGTTTTAGCTCTTATTGGTTATGTTTTACTTTTATATAGATTTAGAATTTTACTTTTTTCACTTCCACTATTAGGACTTGGAATTTTATCACTTACTGGGGGACTTAGATTTACTATTTACGCTGTGCCTGTTTGTGCTTTAGGGCTTGGATTTTTGATAGTTTGGATTTCAAGCTATATAAAAACTAAAAAATCATCTCAAGACGCTTTAATGTCAAAACTTCGTTATATATTTTTAACTCTTGCTACTTTGGCTATTTTAGCTCCAAATATTATGCATATTTATGCCTATAAATCTGCCACAGTTTTTACACATGATGAGGTTAGAGTCTTAGATAAATTAAAAAAAGTTTCAAATAAAGATGATTACGCTGTGTCTTGGTGGGATTATGGATATCCTTTAAGATATTTTGCTGGTGTTAAAACTATAGCTGATGGGGGTATTCATGGTGGTGATGTTAATTATTTATTATCATATATTCTTACAAATCCACAAGATATTGGGGCTAAATTAGCAAGGTTGGATGTAAAATATACAGATGCAAGATACAGAAAAAACCTACAAGCAAATCTTGATGGAACAAGTGATGCTAGAAGAAAATTAAAGCCTTTAATAGAAAAGATGACTATAAAATATGGCTTTAAGGATACGAATAAATTTATATCTTATTTAAAAACGAATACAGATACGATAAAAAATAAAAGAAGAATATTTTTATATCTTCCAAATCGTATGCTAAATATATTGCCAACTATTGAGCTTTTTTCAAACCTTGACTTAATGACAGGTAAAAAAAATACTTCATCATTTTTCTATCAAAGCGAGAATTACAAAGAAGATAACGATACTATAAATTTAGGCTCAGGTATTAAAATACTAAAAAAACAAGGTATTTTGCAAGTAAGAAAACAACAAGTATTTATTAAAAATTTTGCAATAACAAGTTATGATAAAAAAATGAATTTACATACAAATATACAACAAATACACAAAGATGGAGTCTTGTCAGTCATTTATATGAAAAACTATCATAAATTTTTAGTCTTGAATGATAAATTATATAATTCTTTATATATACAACTTTTTGTTTTGGAGCAATATGATAAAGATTTATTTGTGCCTGTAGTGCTAAATCCTTTGGCTAAAGTTTATAGATTAAAAGACTAAAAAATAGGAGCTAAAATGCGTTTTTCTAAAGCTTTTTCTTTGCTTGAGCTTATTTTCGTACTTGTAATTATTGGAATTATCGCAGGCATTGGAATTCCAAAATTACTAGCCACTAAAGATTTTGCAAAAGCCACCAGTATTAAGCAAGATACAAAAAGTATAATATCAGCTATTAGAACGCATTATTTATTAAATTCTAGCCTTAATAAAATATCAGATGTAATAGAGCTAAATCCTAAAATTTGGGATATTAAAGATAAAAAAGTAGAATTTATAGATAAAAAACCTTGTCTTAGTATAGAAATAAAAAGTAATCTTAATAGCCCTAGTTTAGTTCTAAGCATTAATCAAAATGCTGGTGATATTTGCACCAAATTAGTGCAAAGTGGCTTAGTGTCAAAAACATATGATTTAGGAGAATAAGGTGTTAGAAAATATTCAATACTTTGCAAAATATAAAGAAAATCCTCTTTTATTTAAAACAATTTTAGAGCAAAGTAAAGAGGGTGCTTATTATTGCTTGCCTGATACAAACGAGGCAGATATTTTAAATATTATAGATTTTGCAAAAAAAGTTAAAAAAAATAATATTGCCTTATTAGGAATTGGTGGAAGTGCTTTGGGTGCAAGGGCAGTTTATAATTTTTTGAAATATTCAAATAAATTCTCTAGAAGTATTTGTTTTTTGGAAAGTACAGATCCTGTTTTATTAAATGCATCTTTAGAAAAAATAGATTTTGATGATACACTTTTTTTGCTTATTTCAAAATCAGGATCAACTATTGAGACCATGTCAATTTTTAAATATCTTTTATCTAAACTAGAATTATCACAAGAAAATTTTGCTTTTATTAGTGACAAAGATTCACCGCTTGATAAATTAGCACAAAAACACAAAATAAATTTTTTTGAAATTCCTAAAAATGTAGGAGGAAGATTTTCAGTTTTAAGTGCAGTTGGACTTGTGCCTTTGGCATTGCTTGGAGTTGACATAAAAGCCTTACTGAGGGGTGCTAAAGAAGTTAAAGATGAGTTTTTTTCTTGCGGAGAGATTTATACTAAACTTATATCAAAAGCAAGATTTTATGTTAAAAATTCAAATAAAATAAATATTAATTGTTTATTTTCGTATTCAGAAGTTTTTAGATCTTTCAACGCTTGGTATGTTCAGCTTTGGGGCGAGAGCCTTGGGAAAAAACAAATTCACTCAGATTTAAATGTTGGTTTAACTCCTATTGGCTTGATTGGGCCTAGTGATCAGCATTCCTTTTTGCAACTTATTATGCAAGGAAAAAGGGATAAAAGTGTTAGCTTTATTAAGATTAAAGATTTTAAATCTAAGCTTAAAATTCCTGATATTAATATTGAATTCAATGAAGACTTAAATTTTATAAATTCTTTGAGTTTTTCTAAGCTTATAAATTTGCAAGCTGATTCAATTATACAGTCCTTAAAAGCCAATGCTGATATAGCTTTGGATATTTTAGAAATCCCTAGGGTTGATGAACCTTCCATTGGAATGCTTTTTTATTATTATGAATTACTTACTAGTTTGGTGGCAATTTTGTTTGATATTAATGCTTACAATCAACCAGGTGTTGAAGATGGAAAGAAAATTTTGAGATCTTATTTTGATTAAAAAAGCAATTTTTTTAGATAGAGATGGGATTATAAATATTGATAAAGGATATGTTTATAAAATAGAAGATTTTGAGTTTTGTGAAGATATTTTTGACACTTTAAAATACTTGAAAGACTTAGGATATTTACTTTTTATTATCACAAATCAATCAGGTATAAATAGAAAATATTACAGCGAGAATGATTTTTTAAAGCTCACAAAATATATGCTAAATGAACTTAAAAATAAAAATATCAATATTTTAGATGTCCAGTTTTGCCCTCATACGCCTAGCCAAAATTGTGAGTGTAGAAAACCAAAGACTAAAATGATAGAAAATATTTTACAAAAATACCCTAAAATTGACTTAAATAACTCATGGCTTATTGGAGATAAGGACTCAGATATTAATTGTGCAAAAAATGCAAAAATCAAAAATACTATTTTGTTTAAAAGTAAAGATTTTGCTAAGGATTTACACTCAGCCCCAAGTTTTTGCATAAGTAATTTGAGAGAAATAAAAAGCATTATATTGTTGTAATGATTTTTAAGATAAAATAAGCTAAATACTAGCTAGGATAATAAATGCCCGAAAAACAAGATTTTTCAGATAAAACTATTTTAATCACAGGTGCTGGAGGTTTTATAGGCTCAGCCCTTTGTTTTTATTTTCAAGAGAATTTTCCTAAAGCTAAAATAATAGCCATAGATTGCTTTAGAAATAATGAATATTTTTCAAATGGAAACCTAAAAGCACTAGGGCATTTTAAAAATCTTCTAGGTTTTAAAGGTTTGCTTTTAAGCGGAAATATAAATGACAAAACACTTTTGAAAAAACTAGAAAATGAATATAAATTTGATTATATTTTTCACCAAGCTGCAATCTCAGATACTACAGTTAAAGAGCAAGCTTGTATGCTTCAAATAAATGTAAATGCTTACGAAGATTTATTGAAAATTGCTATTAAACACAAGGCAAATATTGTCTATGCAAGTTCAGCTGCTGTTTATGGAGATGCATCTTCGCCTCAAAGTTTAGGAAGCGAAGCACCTCAAAATATATATGGTTTTTCAAAGCTTATGATGGACAATATAAGTTATGAATATTTAAAAAATGATTTAGATATTTCAATTGTTGGGCTAAGATATTTCAATGTTTATGGAAAAGGTGAGTTTTACAAAGGCAAAACTGCTTCAACCGTTTTACAATTTGCTCACCAAATTTTGGCTAAAAAAGCACCTAAACTTTTTGAAAATTCAGATAAGATTTTTAGAGATTTTGTTTATATAAAAGATGTTGTGAAGGCAAATATTTTAGGCGCAAACCCAAAAAAATCTGGAGTTTACAATATTGGCACGGCAGTTGCTAGAAGTTTTCAAGATATTGCTGATATTTTGCAAGCCAAGCTTGGCACAACTTATAATTGTGAATATATTCCAAATCCTTATCTTGGACAATATCAATTTTTTACTCAAGCGGATATTGTTCAAAGTGAGCAAAATTTAGGCTTTTCTCCAAGCTTTTCTTTAGAAGATGGAATAAGCGATTATTTAGAAGAAATTAAAAGACTATTTGATAAAGAGATGAAAAAATAATGCTAGAATTTACTAATGCTAGAAATAAGCAAGCTAAGATTTTAGTCCTAGGTGATTTGATGATTGACCATTATTTATGGGGGACTTGTGATAGAATTTCTCCTGAAGCGCCTGTGCAAGTTGTGGATATCAAAAATGAAACTGCACTTTTGGGTGGTGCTGGAAATGTAGTAAATAATTTATTAGCACTTGAAGCAAAAGTTCATGTTATTAGTGTTTTAGGATTTGATGAAATAGCAAAAGAACTTAGTGCTTTGCTAGGCAAAAATGAAAATATTTCTTTTGATTTAATTCAAGAAGAGGATAGAAAAAGCTCAAAAAAATCAAGAGTAATGGCCTCACATTCACAAATTTTAAGATTTGACAATGAAAGCAAAGAAAATATAAACAAGACAAGTGAAGAAAAAGTTTTGGAATGTTTTAAGGCTTGCTTGGATGATTATGATTTAGTTTTATTATCAGATTATGGAAAAGGTGTTTTAACAAAAGCACTTTTAAAAGATATTCTTATATTTGCAAAAACTAAAAATAAAAAAGTTTTAATTGATCCTAAGGGGAAAGATTTTGTTAAATATAAAGGTGCTTATTTATTAACTCCGAATAAAAAAGAGGCAGAGTTAGTTTGTGATTTTGAAATAAGAAATAAAGAAAGTTTAGAACATGCACTTAAAAAAATCAAAGATTTAGCAGAACTTGAAAAATCATTAATAACATTAAGTGAAGATGGAATTGGACTTTATGATGGCAAAAAAGTCCAAACTTGCAAATCTTTAGCCTTAGAGGTTTATGATGTGACAGGTGCTGGAGATACTGTTTTAGCAGCTCTTGGGTTTTATCTTTGCTTTGATGATGATATTTTATCTGCAATTAATTTTGCAAATTTAGCAGCTGGAGTTGTTGTAGCTAAATTAGGAAGTGCAAGTGCAAATTTAGATGAAATTCGAACTTATCAAGAAAATATATCTAAAGAACATATAGAAAATAGTATTAAAAGCTTAAAAGAGTTAGCTAAGATTACCAAAAGGCTAAAAAAAGCCAAGCAAAAAATAGTTTTTACAAATGGTTGTTTTGATATACTTCATAAAGGACATATTTCATATTTGCAAAAAGCGAAAAGTTTTGGTGATATTTTGATTATCGGTTTAAATTGTGATGCTTCAGTTAGGCGTCTAAAAGGAAATACTAGACCAATAAATTGCCAAGATGACAGAGCATTTTGCTTAGGCGCTTTGGAGAGTGTTGATTATGTGGTTATTTTTGGTGAAGATACTCCACTTAAATTAATAGAAACACTAAAACCTGATGTGCTTGTGAAAGGTGGAGACTATAAAAATAAAAATGTAGTTGGTAGTGAGCTAGTTTCTGACCTTCGTTTGGTTGATTTTGTTGATGGAAAAAGTACAACTTCAATCATAGAAAAAATAGGGCACTTAGAACATTCGAGCAATAGAGAAAATACAGCAAACAAAGAAAATACAAAAAAGGAATAATATGTTAGATATAATAAAAAATGAATTTGACTTGCACTTTGAGACAATAAAAGCAGTACAAGAGCATAACTTAGCAGTCAAAGTGAGCAAGGCCGCAGATTTAGTGATTGCAACTTTAAAAGAGGGAAATAAAGTCTTAATTTTTGGTAATGGCGGAAGTGCAGCAGATGCTCAACACTTTGCAACTGAATTAACTGCACGATATAAGCTAGAGCGACAAGCTTTGGGTGCACTTGCTTTGACAACTGATACTTCAGCATTAACAGCTATTGCGAATGATTATTCTTATGACGTGGTATTTAAAAGACAAGTTGAAGCTTTGGGGTGCAAAGATGATTTATTAATCGGTATTTCGACAAGTGGAAATAGTAAAAATATTATACAAGCTTTTAAGGAAGGTAAAAAAATAGGTACTAAAATTTTAGGATTTAGTGGAAGTGATGGTGGGGCTATGAATGAATTTTGCGATATCAATCTAGCTGTTCCAAGTTTTGATACTCCTAGAATTCAAGAAATGCATATTTTGTTTTTTCATAGTATTTGCCACTGTGTAGATTTAGCTTTTACACAAAAATAAAGGAAGAAAATGGAAGTAATTTTAAGCGAAAAAGAAAAGCAATATTTATTAAGCACAATTAGAGATATAAAAGGTTTTCCAAAACCTGGAATAATTTTTAAAGATATTACAACTTTGCTAAATGATGCTAAGGCTTTTAACTTTTTGATGGAGCATTTAGAACAAAGATATAAAAGTTATAATCTTGATTTTGTAGCAGGAATTGATTCAAGAGGATTTATTTTTGGTGCTGCTTTAGCTGATAGATTAAAAATAGGTTTTGTGCCTGTTAGAAAAAAAGGTAAACTTCCATCAACTACAATTTGTGAAAAATATGAGCTTGAATATGGCTTTGATGAAGTTGAGATTCATATAGATGCTTTTTGTTCAATAAAAAATCCAAGAGTGCTTTTGATTGATGATTTATTAGCAACTGGGGGAACTGCAAAAGCAGCTTCAACTATTATAAAAAAAACAAATGCAAATTTAGTTGAGATGTGTTTTTTGATTCATCTCAAAGAATTTGGAGGACTTAAAAAAGTTCAAAAAAATGCACCTGTTTACAATATTTTAGAAGTTTAGAGATATTTAAAAAATAGATAAAGACAAAGAAGAAAAAATGAAAGATTATATTCCACAACTTTGCAAATATGACCCCAATGAAAAAGGACACTTTGATATTTTTGGGGGGCGTTATGTGCCTGAGCCTTTAGTTCCTATTTTGCAAACCCTTGAAAAAGAATATAAAAAATATCGTTTTGATGAGAGTTTTTGGAGTGAGGTAAATTCTCTTTTAAAAGATTTTGTTGGGCGTCCATCACCTTTGTATTTTGCCAAAAACTTAAGTGATAATTATGGTATGAAAATTTATCTAAAAAGAGAAGATTTAAATCATACAGGCTCGCATAAAATAAATAATACGATATGCCAAGGTTTGCTAGCGCAGAAAATGGGCAAATCAAAAGTAATAGCTGAAACAGGAGCAGGGCAACATGGCGTCGCGACTGCTACAATAGCGGCTTTATTAAAACTTGAATGCACTATTTTTATGGGTGAGAAAGACGCTAAAAGACAAGAATTAAATGTCTTTAGAATGAAGCTTTTAGGAGCTAAAGTTGTTTTAGTAAAAAGTGGAAGCAAGAGCTTAAAGGACGCTATGAATGAAGCTTTAAGATTTTGGATATCAAACTCAAAAGATACTTTTTATATCATAGGCACAGTTGCAGGCCCTCATCCATATCCTATGATGGTTCGAGATTTTCAAGCGATTATCGGATATGAAGCCAAAGAGCAATTTAGGCAAAAAAATCTAAAATTGCCTGATTTTGTCTTAGCTTGTATAGGTGGTGGAAGTAATGCTATGGGGATTTTTTCACACTTTTTAAATGAGAAAAATACTACTTGCATAGGCATAGAAGCAGGAGGTTTGGGAATTGATACTAAAAAACATGCGGCAAGCCTAACTAAAGGTTCAGCTGGTATTTTGCACGGTCAACTTAGCTATTTATTGCAAGATAAAGAAGGACAAATCCAAGAAGCACATTCATTTAGCGCAGGGCTTGATTATCCTGGAATTGGACCTGAACATGCTTATCACAAAAAAAATAAAAATATAGAATATGATTTTATAGATGACAAGCAGGCTTTGGAAGCTTTTGTGGAGCTTAGTCAAATTGAAGGAATAATTCCTGCATTTGAAAGTTCACATGCACTTGCTTATTTAAAAAAAGCACAAAAATACTTGAGCAGAAAAAGTGTGCTTATTTGCCTCTCTGGAAGAGGCGATAAAGATATGGTTCAAGCAAAAACTTTACTAGATTTTGATAAAAAAGCTTAGGAAAAAAATGAAACAAATAATCAAATTATTAAAAGCAAATCCAGGTAAATTAATAAGTATAATTGTAATAGTTTTTTTGGTATTTTTAGGGCTTAAACTTTATAATACTCCAGTTTCGGGCTTTGAAAATAAATTTATATACCTTTTGAAGGAATATGGTTATATAATCTTGTTTGCATGGAGCATTTTAGAAGGCGAGCTAGGTTTGATTATGGCTGGACTTATGAGCCATAATGGTTCTATGAATCTTTATTTAGCGATTTTTGTCGCTGGACTTGGGGGCTTTTGTGGAGACCAATTATATTTTTATTTGGGGCGATATAACAAAACCTATGTTTTTAAAAAATTTAGAAAACAAAGAAGAAAACTAGCTCTTGCACACCTTATGCTTCAAAGGCACGGTTGGCCTATTATATTTATGCAAAGATATATGTATGGTATGAGAACTATCATTCCAATAGCTATCGGGATAACAGGATATAGCAATAAAAAATTTGCATTTATAAATTTGATAAGTTCAATGTGTTGGGCAGGGGTAAGTATTACTCCTATTTGGTACTTTGGTAAAGAAGTATTTTTAGTCATAGATTGGGCTAAAGCTCATTGGTATTATGCCTTACCTTTTGTTCTTATCGCATTTGTAGTTGTAATTTTTTATGTATTAAAATTTTCAAAAAGAAAGGGAAAAAATGAATATTGAATTATTTAGTAAAAATCTTAAAGATATTGCAGGAGATTTGGAAGTTGTTTTTGTTTTTGAAAAAAAACTAAATGAACTTGAAGATAAAGATGTTTTAAAAAAAATAGGCTTTAAAGGTGAAGATGAAGAAGTTGTGCTTTTGGCTGGACTTGCTAAACTTTATGTGGGTTGTGAAAAAACAGAGCTTGACTCTTTTAGAATTGCAGCGTCTTGTGCTATTAGAAAAGTACAAAGTACAAACTATAAAAGTATGAAACTTTTAGCAAAAAATTGCAAATATGGTTTTTCTGCTTTACTTGATGGTTTGATGCTTGGAGCTTATTCTTATGATAGATATAAATCAAAAAAACCTGAAAATAAGGATATAAAAATAAATATTTCTTGTGTCGGAGATATTAAAGAATATGAAGAAAAACTAAAAGAAAAAGAAATAATTTGTAAAAATGTAAATATGGTTAGAGATATTGCAAATACTCCTCCACAAGATTATTTTCCTCAAACTATGGCTGATGATGCAAAGAAAATTGCTAAAGAAAATAAAAACATCACTTGTAAAATCTTAGAAGAAGATTATTTAAAAGCAAATTCTATGAACGCAATGCTAGCAGTAGGAAAGGCTAGTATTCATAGATCAAAATTAATTCATCTAAGCTATAAACCAAAAAATGCAAAAATCAAAATTGCGCTTGTTGGAAAAGGTGTTACTTATGATAGTGGTGGACTTTCTTTAAAACCTGGTAGTTCAATGGTTTCTATGAAATCAGACAAAAGTGGCGGTTCAGCTGTTATGGGTATAGTAAAAAGTGTAGCTGAACTTGGACTTGCTGTTGAAATACATGGTGTTGTAGGTGCAGTTGAGAATATGATTGGTGGAGATGCTTATAAACCTGATGATGTATTAATCGCAAAAAATGGTACAAGTATTGAAGTGCAAAATACTGATGCTGAGGGCCGTTTGGTTCTTTGCGATTGCTTATGTTATATCCAAGATGAACTAAAAGAATTTGATTATATTTTTGATTACGCAACATTAACTGGTGCTTGCGTGGTTGGACTTGGAGAGTATACTTCTGGGCTTATGGGGCACAATGAAGAGTTAAAATTGCAAGTGTTAAAAGATGCGTCTTTTTCAGGTGAAAATGCTACTCCACTTCATTTTAATAGATTTTTACAAAAAACGCTAAAAAGTGATATTGCTGATATTTGTAATATTTCTAGTACAAGATATGGTGGTTCAATTACCGCAGGTTGCTTTTTAGATAAATTTATTTATGAAAAAAATAAAAATAAATGGGTGCATTTTGATATCGCGGGACCTGCGTTTACAGATAAATCTTGGGGATACAATCCAAGTGGAGCAACTGGAGCAGGGCTTAGAATGAGTGTTGAATTTATAAAAAATTTAGTTAAGTAGTTGATAGTTAAAGAAGTTAAAGCAAATGACTAAATAATTAGTTATTAAATATTATATTTAAAATGCCTAGTCTTAGATTTTCTCAGACTAGGCAAAACCTAAAAAAATTTGAATCCAAATTTTTAATTTCTATAATAAGTAGATTTATATTTAGCTAGAGCTAAGCAATGATAAGAAACCATCGCTTATGACAAATTCTATACAGAATAAGTACCTACAGTTCGCCCATCTGCACCAAATACATTGATTGCATGATCACCTACTTTTACTGAAACACAGCCAGAACTAGAGCCTGTCAATTCTCCACATACGGTAAATATTTCTTGTCCTTTGGGACTATATACAAGTACGTACTCACCGCCTGATCCAATTTTGCCTCTTTGTATTGCATACCCTATTTCTTTTTTCTCCATATTTTCTCCTTAAATTGACTAAAAATGGTTTCAACTGCACTTTTTGCTGAATTTCGAACTTCCTTTTGCATCATATGTAGTTACATAAGAATCTCGTTTTATTGAAACAGTAGTAGATGTAAAACCTTGTAATTCTCCATTTTTGCTAAATAATCGTGATCCTCTTTCATCATATACATCTACCTCAGAACCTTTTTGCACCGCACTTGCTATTTGCTTATCCATATTTCTATCCTTTTTTATTTATAAAATATTCTAAATACACTAAAATATTAGACATATAGAATAATTTATAAGTTTTTATTATTAATCTTATGATGACTAATATCGGCAATCTATCCCTTTCCACTTAAAATTTTCTTAAGTTTGCATTAAATTTTAAAAGAATTTTGTAATTTAATGTTTATAGAATAATAATTCTTATTAGAAAAAATAAAATCAAAATAATTTAAGTAAAAATTAAGTTAAAATCTTTATTTTTGTATTTAGCAAATATCTAGGGTTTTTAGCTTATAATGTGGACAATTAACTTGGACAATAAATAAAAACAACAAAGGCAGAAAATGGGATTAGGTGTAGGAATAATAGGCTTACCAAATGTAGGAAAATCAACTTGTTTTAATGCTCTAACAAAAGCACAAAATGCTCAAGCGCAAAATTATCCGTTTTGTACTATTGAGCCAAATAAAGCAATAGTGCAGGTGCCAGATTTTAGACTAGCAGAGTTAGCAAAAATCGTAAATCCTGATAAAATTCAAAACTCAGTTATTGAGTTTATTGACATTGCAGGGCTAGTGCGTGGAGCTAGTAAGGGTGAGGGGCTTGGAAATAAATTTTTATCAAATATTAGAGAATCTGAAATAATTTTTCATATGATAAGATGTTTTGATGATGAAAATATTACTCATGTTGAAGGCGCTGTTGATCCTAAAAGGGATTTAGAGATTATCGAAACAGAGCTAATTTATGCTGATTTATCACAACTTGAGAAAAAAATTGAAAAACTCTCCAAGCAATTAAAGGGCTCAAAAGAAGCTGGGCTTATTCTTGGTATTGCAAAAGATTTACTTAAACATCTTGAAGAGCTAAAACCTGTGCGAAGCTTTGAGCAAAAAGATAGTGAGTATTTTTTAGAGCTAGATAAAGAGCTTAGATTTTTGTCAAATAAAGAGATGATTTATGGAGCAAATGTAGATGAAGAAAGTTTAGCTGAGGGCTCAAATGACTATGTTGAAAGTCTAAAAGAATATGCAAAAAAACTCGACAGAGAAGTTATAGTTCTTTGCGCAAAAGTAGAAGAAGAATTGATTGGGCTTGAAGATGATGAAGCTAAAGATTTTTTAAATGAGTTAGGTGCTGAGGACTCAGGCTTAGAGCAAATTATAAAAGCTTCTTTTTCAAAACTTGGACTTATGAGTTATTTTACAGCAGGAAAAATCGAAGTTAGAGCTTGGACTATCAAAAAAGGAATAAAAGCACCTAAAGCAGCCGCTGTTATTCACAATGATTTTGAAAAAGGTTTTATAAAAGCTGAAGTTATTTCTTATGATGACTTTATAACTTATGAAGGTGAACACGGTGCAAAAACTGCAGGTAAACTTAGACTTGAGGGTAAAGATTATGTGGTGCAAGATGCTGATGTTATGCATTTTCGATTTAATGTTTAGAATTGATATTCAAATTTATGTTTAGATTTTATTTTAAAATACAAATAATGATACTAAAAAATAATTAGATAAGAAATTTTCCAAAAAGTATTATATGTAACTTTTTGGAAAAAATATTAATAGTTTATCCTACTAAAATATAATATTAATAACATATTAACAATATTTGACTTATTCTATATAAGAAGTTTGTTGATTTAACGATTATGATATTTATTATATACTTAAGAACTACACTAAATAAGAATAAAATTATATTATCTTGATATATTATGCTGTAAATGCATAGCGTATTGTAATTTAATTTCTCAAACTTTATTTTATTTATAAAAGGGAAAATATGTTAGACCAAAAAAGAGTTATTGATAATTTTATGGAAATGGTGAAAATATCATCTCCATCTAAAAAAGAAAGAAAAATGGCAGACTACTTAACAAAAGCTTTGAATGATTTAGGGCTTGAAGTACACGAAGATAATGCGGGTAAGATTCAAGGTGGAAATTGTGGAAATATTGTAGGGTTTTTAAAATCAAACTCTAAAAACAAAAAAACTATTTTTATAAGTTCGCACATGGATACGGTAGTTCCTTGCGAAGCAATATTTCCAATAATCGAGAATGACATAATCAAAACTGATGGAACTTCTGTTTTAGGAGGAGATGACAAAGCTGGAGTAGCAGCTATTTTGGAACTTTTAAGAGTCATAAAAGAAGACAAGCTTGAACATCCAAATTTATTAATAATATTTACAATAGCTGAAGAAATAGGGCTTTTAGGAGCAAAGGCTTTTGAAATAGAAAAATATAATGTTTCTTACGGACTTATATTAGATTGTATAGGTGAACCTGGAAATGTAATAGTAAAAGGTCCAACATGCGCATCAGGTAAGATTAAAATCACAGGAAAAGCAGCACATGCCGGAGGAGAGCCTGAAAAAGGAATAAACGCTTTATTCGTGGCAGCAAAAGCAATAGTGTCTTTAAGAGCAGGAAGAGTAGATTTCGAAACTACAGCTAATATTGGGAAAATAACTGGAGGAGAGGCTTCTAATATTGTTATGCCTGAACTTGAAATGTCTTACGAGGTAAGAAGTCTAAGTAAAGAAAAACTTGAAAATTTACTTAAAGAAACTCTTGATATTTTTGAAAAAGTTTGCAAAGAAGAGGGTGCACATTTTTCACACACTATAAAGAAAACAGTATTTGGCTATGAGTTAGGTAGCGATGAAGAAGTAGTAAAAAATATAAAACGAGCTTGCGAAAAATTATCTTTGCCTTTTGTCCAGACTTCAACTCCAGGGGCTAGTGATGCAAATGTCTATAATACTAAAAATATTCCAACTTTAAATCTTGCTATTGGAATGAGTAAAGTTCATACCGTAGAAGAATTTATTAGTATAAAAGATTTGATTTCAAATGCTAATATTTTGATAGAGTTTATAAAAGGCTACAAAGAGTAAGAATAAAGCTCTTATGCCCTCAGATTTGATAGGCGATTGGGAATCTTTTTATAATAAATTCATAATGATTCTAATTTTTCTTCAAATAAAATCTAGCAAAATGCTTGCTAGATTTTAGATTACCTAAAAACCTTAATTAGTTTCAATAAGCTATATTTTGATTTCTAAAATAAACCTACGAAATAATCTATCTAGCTTTTAAATTTATTTTGATTAGCACTAAGCCATTAAGCAATATGTTTATTATTTCTATTGGTATCGCTAAAATTACATAAAACTTTTATAAAAATAAACTTTAATAATATTTAAATAATAGATAAGATATAGTTCTTAAATTTATATCTTTTCTAGAATATTGAGTTTAAAAGTAATGATTAGTATAGGCAATATAAGTAAATATTTAAAAGTTAATATTTTAAGTATAACTTAATATTTTTTAGCTTATAATTTTTTATGAAGCTTAAAATTTAATTTTAAGAGATGCTGATAGATTGTGGTATTTACAAAATATCTAAGAACTTGTAAAATTTAAGAGTGAAGTGCGAAACTTGTTGATACCACTTAAAAAAATCGCTTGACTTATATTTGTTTTAAGATATTTGAAGTATTTTAAAAACTATAATAAAAAAACTACAACTTCATTATTTGTTTTTCATTATCTGTAAATGCATATTATTTTGCAATTTAATGCTTCTAACTTCATTTTTTAAAATAAGGAAAAGACTATGGTGAATCAAAAAAGAGTTGTTGACAACTTTATAGAAATGGTGAAGATATCATCTCCTTCTAAAAAAGAACGGAAAATGGCGGACTACTTAACAAAGGTATTGAATGGTTTAGGGCTTGAAGTAAGCGAAGATAATGCTGGTGAAATTATTGGTGGAGATTGCGGAAATATTACAGGATTTTTAAAATCAAACTCTAAAAATAAAAAAACAATTTTATTAAGTGCGCATATGGATACAGTAGTTCCTTGTGAAGCAATATTTCCAAAAATTGAAAATGATATTATCAAAACTGATGGTACTTCTGTTTTAGGAGGAGATGATAAAGCTGGAGTAGCAGCTATTTTAGAATTACTAAGAGTTATAAAAGAAGATAAGCTTGAACATCCAAATTTATTAATTATATTTTCAATTGCAGAAGAAATGGGGCTTTTGGGGGCAAATGTTTTTGATATATCAAAATATAATATTAGATATGGAATCGTTCTTGATAATGCTAGCAAACCTGGAAGAATAGTAGTTGAAGCTTCATCGCTTGCACACGGAAAGCTTAGAATCACAGGCAAAGCTGCTCATGCTGGTTTAGCACCTGAGAAAGGCATAAATGCTTTTCTTGTGGCATCTAAAGCGGTAGGAGCTTTGAGACTAGGCAAGGTTGACTTTGAGACGACTGCTAATATTGGAGCAGTACATGGTGGAGAGGCTTATAATATTGTTATGCCTGAGCTTGAGATGCTTTATGAAGCAAGGAGCCAAAATAAACAAAAACTTGATGAATTATTAAAAGAAACTTTTGATATTTTTGAAAAAGCTTGTAAGGACGAAGGCGCAAAATTTACTCATGATGTAAAAATAATTGCAAATAGCTTTGCTTTAGATGAAAATGAAGAAATTATTGAAAGTATTCAAAAAATTATGAAAAAATTATCCCTACCTTTTGAAAAAACTAAAAGTTCAGGAGTAAGTGATGCGAATATTTATAATAATAAAAATATCCCTACTATAAATATGGCTATTGGTACAAGTAAAGTTCATACTGTAGAAGAATTTATAAGTATAGAAGATTTAGTTATGGATGCCAAAATTTTGGTAGAATTCATAAAAAATTATGAAGATTAAGATTATAAAAAAATTAAAATAAGGATTAATTATGAGTTTAACGACTGCGTTTTTTTGCGTGATTTTTGCCCTTGCTTTGGGTGATTTCATTTCTGCAAGAACAAAAGCTTACATACCTTCGGTTTTTATCAGTGCTTTGGTTTTTTTAATAGGTTATTGGACTGTTTTTCCTAAAAACATAGTGCAAGAAATTGGTTTTATAAAACCACTTATTATTCTTTCCATATTATTTTTAGTCATTCACATGGGAACTATGCTTAGCATAAAAGAGCTATTGAAACAATACAAAACTGTAATTATTGCACTTTTTGCAATATTGGGTATTTGTTTTGGAACTTTAGTTATTGGAAGCTTATTTTTTCCCAATAAAATGCTAATAGCTGCTACTCCATCTTTAACTGGGGGCTTAGTTGCAGCCTTATTAATGAGCCAAGCTGCACTAGCAAAGCATCTAGAACAATTGTCAGTTTTGGCAATCTTAGTATTTGTTATGCAACATTTTATTGGTTACCCATTAACAGGCTATTTGTTAAGATTAGAATGTAGAAGTTTACTTAAAAAATTTCGTAAAAACAGCATTGAAATAAAAAAAGAAATAGCTCAAGAAGAACATAAAAGATTAATACCAGCTATGCCAAAAGCTTATCAAACTACTTATATTATGTTATTTAAAGTTGCGGTTATAGCATCTTTGAGTGTTTTTATACAACATCTTTTAGGAAACTATGTATCAAAATATATTATAGGCTTAATATTAGGGGTAATAGCTGCTGAATTTGGGTTTATAGAAAAAAAACCATTAGAAATCTCAGGAACTTTTGGTTTTTATATAACAGCTATAATGGCATTTGTTTTTGGAAATTTATCAAAAGCAAGTCCTACTATGTTAGCTAGTTTAGCTGTGCCTTTGGTAGGCATTATCGTTTTAGGAGTAATCGGACTTTTAATTTTTGCAATAATTAGTGCAAAAGTTTTAAAACAAAGTTTTCCTATGAGTTGCGCAATTGGATTAACAGCACTTTATGGCTTTCCTTCAAATTATATATTGACATTAGAATCATCCAATGCTTTAGGGGAAACTGAAGATGAGGTGGAATTTTTAAAGGCAGAAATCTTACCTAAGATGCTTGTCGGTGGTTTTGTTAGTGTTACTATCGTTTCAGTTATTGTAGCTGGGATTTTTATGAAATTTCTATAAACAACTTCTATTTTTCTACATACAAATAATATACTAAAGCTCTTAAAAATAAGTTTTTAGGGCTTTAGCTAAAACTTAATCTTAAAGAAATTTATTTATTAGACAAAATATGAAAGATAGAAAATAATAGTATCTGTTATCATATCTTGTATTAAAAATAATAATATGTAAAATGCTTGAAAATCAAATTTTATGTATGAAAAAGGATAAGATTATGTTAAATCAAAAAAGAATTGTTGACAACTTTATAGAAATGGTGAAAATATCATCTCCTTCTAAAAAAGAAAGAAAAATGGCGGATTACTTAACAAAAGTTTTAAATGGTTTAGGGCTTGAAGTGAGTGAAGATGATGCGGGTGAAGTACAAGGTGGAAATTGTGGAAATATTATTGGAATTTTAAAATCAAACTCTAAAAATAAAGAAACGATTTTATTAAGTGCGCATATGGATACAGTGGTTCCTTGCGAAGTTATAAATCCAATAATTAAGAATGATATAATCAAAACTGATGGTACTTCTGTTTTGGGCGGAGATGATAAAGCTGGAATAGCAGCTATTTTGGAGCTTTTAAAAGTAATAAAAGAAGATAAAATATCACATCCAACTTTGCTAGTTGTATTTTCAATAGCTGAAGAAATTGGGCTTTTAGGAGCAAATGTTTTTGATATTGAAAAATATAATGTTTCTTATGGGCTTGTTCTTGATAATCCTGACAATCCTGGAAAAGCAGTAGTTAAAGCTTCAGCACTTGCTCAAGGTAAACTAAAAATTACAGGAAAAGCAGCACATGCTGGGATAGAACCTGAAAAAGGTATAAATGCTCTTGTCGTGGCAGCAAAAGCAATAGGATTCCTAAGATTAGGAAAAGTTGATTTTGAAACAACTGCAAATCTTGGAACAATAAACGGTGGAGAAGCTTATAATATTGTTTTGCCTGAACTTGTAATATCTTATGAAGCAAGAAGTCAAAGCAAAGAAAAACTAGATATTTTGCTAGAAGAAACTTTTGATATTTTTGAAAAATATTGCAAAGAAAGTGGAGCTACTTTTGAACATGATGTTAAGCTAGTTGCAAATACTTTTGCTTTGAATGAGAGCGAAGAAGTTATACAAAAAATGAAAAAAATATCTAAAAAAATGTCTTTACCTTACGAAGGACTCAAAAGTTCAGGGCTAAGTGATGCAAATATTTATAGTGCTAAAGGCATACCTACTATAAATCTAGCTGTTGGAATGAGCAAAATCCATACTGTAGAAGAATTTATAGCTATAAAAGATTTGAGCTTAAGTGCTGAGTTTTTGATTGAATTTGTTAAAGACTTAGAAGACTAGACTCAAAAGTATCAAAAATAAGATTTAAATAATAAGATGAATATTCAAAATTTTAAAATAAGGATTTATTGTGAGCTTGACAACTGCATTTTTTTGTGTAATTACTGCCCTTGCTGTGGGTGATTTTCTTTCGGTTAGAACTAGGGGTATGATTCCCTCGCTCTTTGTTAACGCCGTATTATTTTTAGTAGGTTATTGGACTATTTTTCCTAAAAATATTATTGAGCAGATTGGTATCGTAAAACCTATTAGTTTTTTTGCACTAATATTTTTGGTTATCCATATCGGAACAATGCTAAGTATAAGAGATTTAATAAGAGAATATAAAACTGTAATTATTTCTCTTGTTTCGATTTTGGGCATTTGTTTTGGAACTTTGGTTATTGGAAGTTTATTTTTCCCAACCAAAACGCTAATAATTGCAACTCCACCTCTAGCAGGAGGTTTGGTAGCAACCTTACTTATGAGTCAAGCGGCTATTGCTAGGCACCTTGACCAATTAGCAGTTTTAGCAATTTTGGTTTATGTTATGCAAACTTTTGTTGGCTATCCTTTAACATCTATTGCTTTAAAATTTGAATGTAAAAGCTTGCTTAAAAAATTTCGTAACCATGAGATGGAAATAAAAAAAGAAGAGGTTAAAAAAGAGAGTAAAAAGCTAGTTCCTGCTATGCCAAAAGCCTATCAAACTACTTATATTATTTTGTTCAAAATGTCAATTTTAGCATCTTTGAGTGTATTTTTAGAATACCTTAGTGGAAATTATGTTTCAAAATATATCATAGGTTTAGTGCTTGGAGTTATTGCAGCTGAGCTTGGATTTATTGAGCGAAAACCGCTTGAGATTTCAGGAACTTTTGGTTTTTATATGACAGCTTTGATGATTTTTGTTTTTGGTAATTTATCTAAAGCAAGTCCTACTATGGTTATGAACTTATTTTCATCTTTTGTGGGCACAATTGTTTTAGGAGTTATTGGACTTTTGATTTTTGCTTTGATTAGTGCAAAAGTCTTAAAACAAAGTATACCTATGTCTTGTGCTATTGGATTAAATGCACTTTATGGTTTTCCTTCAAATTATATTATGAGCCTAGAAGCAGCAAATACTTCAGGAAAAAATGAAGAAGAAGTAGAGTTTTTAAAAAGTGAAATAATACCGAAGATGCTTATCGGTGGTTTTGTAAGTGTGACTATTGTGTCTGTTATTATAGCTGGAGTTTTTGTAAAATTTTTATAAAAATACACAAGCTAAATTTTAAAATATTTAGCTTGTGTGTAAAATTTGAGCTTAAAAGTACATTTTATAAAGACTATACAAATAAAATTGTGCAAAGTCTAGCCTTTTAAGAAACTTTTAACCTTTTTTGGCTTATACTTTTACTGAAGTTTGAAAATTTAATTTTAGGAGCTACTTGTGGATAGTGACATGCGTATGATACTTATTGAACTTGTAAATTCTAAGAGTGAAGTATAAAACTTTTTATTCAGAACTAAAAAATAACATCTAGCAAAAAATCGCTTGTCTTATATTTTAATTTAGAATATTTAAGACACTTTAAAACTACAAGAAATCACTTTTATTATAAAAGAAAATAAAACGCGATATTAGTTTTACTTTTTGTTTATCTTGCGTTCATAATACAAGTAAGATAAAACTTTTATAATAAAATTTATATACAAAGCATAAAGGATAAGAAATAATATTATCTGCTTTGCTATATTTTAAATACATACTACAAGCAAATAAAGACTCAAACTTCATTTTATCTATAAAAGGAAAAATATGTTAGACCAAAAAAGAGTTATTAATAATTTTATGGAAATGGTGAGAATATCATCTCCTTCTAAAAAAGAAAGAAAAATGGCAGATTATCTAACAAAAGTTTTAAGTGATTTGGGACTTGAAGTAAGCGAAGATAATGCAGGCAAGATTCAAGGTGGAGATTGTGGAAATATTATTGGATTTTTGAAATCAAATTCGAAAACTAAAAAAACTAAAAAAACGATTTTTTTAAGTGCGCACATGGATACGGTAGTTCCTTGCGAAGCAATATTTCCAAAAATCGAAGACGATATAATCAAAACTGATGGAACTTCTGTTTTAGGAGGTGATGATAAAGCTGGAATTGTAGCAATTTTGGAGCTTCTAAGAGTCATCAAAGAAGATAAACTCGAACATCCAAATTTATTAATAATATTTACAATAGCTGAAGAAATTGGGCTTTTGGGTGCAAATTCTTTTGAAATAGAAAAATATAATGTCTCTTATGGAATTATACTAGACTGCTCTGGTTCACCTGGAAAAGTGATTGTCAAAGCTCCATCTATTGCACAAGGTAAGCTTAAAATCACAGGAAAAGCAGCTCACGCTGGAATAGAGCCTCAAAAAGGTATAAATGCTCTAGTTGTTGCCTCAAAGGCTATAAGTGCTTTACAATTAGGAAAAGTTGATTTTGAAACAACTGCGAATCTTGGGACTATAAACGGTGGAGAGGCTTATAATATTGTAATGCCTGAACTTGAAATATCATATGAAGCAAGAAGTCAAGACAAAAATAAACTTGATGCCTTATTAAAAGAAACTTTTGATATTTTTGAAAAAACTTGTAAAAAAGTTGGTGCTAGTTTTGAGCATAGTGTAAAAATAGTTGTAGATGGTTTTATGATAGATGAAAATGAAGAAGTGGTACAAAAAGTAAAACAAGCTTGTGAAAATTTATCTTTGCCTTATGAGCAGATTGAAACTTCAGGGGCAAGTGATGCCAATGTTTATAATCATAAAAATATTCCAACGCTAAATCTTGCTATTGGAATGAGTAAAGTTCATACCGTAGAAGAATTTATTAGCATAAAAGATTTAATTTCAAATGCTAAAATTTTGATAGAATTTATTAAAGTTTATAAAGAATAAAAAAGATATACAATAAATAATAAAATAATATAAGGACTAATTATGAGTTTGACGACTGCATTTTTTTGCGTGATTTTTGCCCTAGCAATAGGCGATTTTATTTCTATAAAAACAAGAGCTTTTATACCCTCAGTTTTTATAAGTGCTTTAGTGTTTTTGATAGGCTATTGGACAATATTTCCTAAAAATATATTAGAACAAATTGGATTTATTAAACCAATTATTTTCTTTTCAATGCTATTTTTAGTAATTCACATGGGAACTTTGCTAAGTATAAAAGATTTGCTAAGACAATACAAAACTGTAATTATTGCACTTTCCTCAATCGTAGGTATTTGCTTTGGAGTTTTAATTTTTGGAAGTTTATTTTTTCCTATGAAAACTTTAATAATTGCTACACCACCTTTAACAGGGGGATTAGTAGCAGCTTTGCTTATGAGCCAAGCAGCAATGGCTAAACATCTTGAAACTTTGTCAGTTTTGGCAATTTTAGTTTATGTTATGCAAGGTTTTATTGGCTATCCTTTGACAGCTTTTATGCTAAGACTTGAGGGTAATAAATTACTTAAAAAATTCCGTGCAAAAGAGCTTAAAACAAAACATATAAATCTTCATGAAGAGCTTGATAAAAAAAATAAAACATTGATACCAGCTATGCCAAAAGCTTATCAAACTACTTATATTATTTTATTTAAAATGTCAATTTTGGCAAGTATCAGTGTATTTTTAGAATACCTTAGTGGCAATTATGTCTCAAAATATATTATAGGTTTAGTGCTTGGAGTTATTGCAGCTGAACTTGGATTTATTGAGCGAAAACCACTTGATATTTCAGGAACTTTTGGTTTTTATATTACTGCTTTGATGGCTTTTATTTTTGGAACTTTAGCTAAATCAAGCCCTGCGATGTTAGCTAACCTTGCCGTGCCTTTTATAAGTATTATTATTTTAGGAGTTATTGGACTTTTGATTTTTGCCTTAATAAGTGCAAAAGTGTTAAAACAAAGTTTGCCTATGAGCTGCGCAGTTGGCTTAAATGCACTTTATGGTTTTCCACCAAATTATATTCTAACACTTGAAGCTGCGAACGCTTTAGGAAAAAATAAAGAAGAGGTTGAGTTTCTAAAAGAAGAAATTTTGCCTAAGATGCTTGTAGGTGGTTTTGTAAGTGTTACTATTGTTTCAGTTATTGTGGCTGGGATTTTTGTAAAATTTTTGTAAGTTTTTGTAAAATGCTTTTAAAATTTTAGCTTATTGAGGATTTAACAAGTTTGGCAAAATGTAGATTTAACGCTATATTTTGCCTATATAAATATAAATAATTTGATAAAAATATATTAAGAATTTAAGCTACTTAATCTTAATCGTATAATTCTTCTTTTCGAACTACCATTTCTATATCCATTATCACAAGCATTTGATTGTTAGCTAGTCTTACATAACCTTTAAGATATTGTGATGGAATGGCTGAACCCATTTGCGAAACAGGCGCTAAAGTGCTAATGTCTATCTTTTGAACATCATCAACTTTGTCAACTACTATGCCCATCATTCGTTTATCGCTAGTTACTACTGCAATCACGGCTGTATTGGTGTCATAAACTATATCTCCTGTGCAAAATCTAATTCGTATGTCTAATATTGGTACAACTTCACCTCTTAGATTAATCAAGCCTTTTACCCATTTTGTAGTATTTGGTAGTTTTGTTACCGCTTCAGGATATGTTAAAATCTCTCTAATTTTTGGTAATTCTATAGCGTATTTCATACTTCCTAGTTCAAAAGTCATATATTCATAAGTCGCCATTTCTGCTTTATCTAAAATATTATTTGCCATAAGGACTCCTACTTTTAAGACTTACATTATACGAAATATTTGCAAAATTTAGCTTAAGGTTCTGAAATAAGTAAAGGTATTTTATTTCTAAATATTTTAGATATTTTTTATTTCTTGCATTTTAAATGATTTCAAATATTATTATACCTTAAACGTTGTGCTTGTTATGTCTTATATTTATCTTTTTTTGTATATCTTCTTTAAAATGCCATGATGTGCAAACTATCACAATTTACTAAGTGATTTTTTAGCTTATCTTTTTTTGTAATAATATTAATTTTATTTTTATAATAATAGCACTGTTTAAAACCTTTATCATTATAAAGTTTTTTATAATATGCTATTGGCACTGCTATTTTATCTTTTCCTATTTTCTTTGGATTGTTGCCATATATTACTCCAATTACTACTTTTATATTCCCAAATTTAACTGCAAGTTTTCGCTCTAACTTCTCTGTTTTAATCCAAGTATATCTATTTATAGATGGATATTGTGGGATAATATTAGCCATACTATAAGCTTTGTGAAGTGATTTTTTGCTGTAATCTGCACTTGCATCAGATAATAAATGCCCTCTGTCAAATCCACTTTTTATATAATCTTTTGGACTATTTCTATATTTGATTGGTATAATTTTTTCAGTATAAAAATTTTGTCTTTTTTTAATATTTAAACTATTAACTAACTTTCCATTTAAAGTATATGATACAAATAAAGCACCCTTGTTTTTGTAGCTATAGCAAACTTTATAAATTTTCTTATTTATAATTAGACTACAGTTTTTAAATTTATTATTTGCAGATACTACTAAAATAAATGCAAATAATATAGTTATAACTTTCATATTATTTTAAATTGCAATATCTGTACCAAGTATCTAGTGCTTTTCTTTCTTTTGTATTTATAAAAATTTTTTTACTACAATAAGTATGAATATCTCTTTCATCTGATAATATATTCCATATGTTTCCACAAATATTTTTTCTTTTTGTGAGCTTAATCTTAACCATTAAATTCATCTGTTTCTTGTCCATGTAAAATATTTTTTTCTTTTCGTTGCATTGTTTATTATTTTTTTTGATTTTAAACTTTTTTGTTAATAAAGTAAAATTTTTACCCTCTAATACAACTTTGATATTTTTTAATACCATAGTATCATCTTCATTGTCAGCGTTAGTAAGCGTAGTGTTGATGACAATCACAGCTTTTTTTGCTATTTTATTGTATTCCTTAAATCTTATTTTTAAGTCATATTTATTGTCAGTGTAATTGTACCTTTTATCATTAAAAACAGATGAAATATCTATAGGATGATTAAAATTTTTACGCTTTTTACTGTCATATTCATATCCTTTTTTTATTACATTTTTTTGGATAGATAATGAAATCCAATCAACATTATCTTGCAATAAAGTTATGGTGACTGCTTGCCTTCTGTATAGTGTATTTGCATTATCACTTACAGTTATTGAATTAATTTTTATATTATCATTTTTTATATTATCATTTGAATCTTCTGAATTTGTGCCGATAACTATCATAAGAATAATAAACAAAATTAAAATAAATATAGTTATTAATAATATTTTTTTAAATGACATATTTGTTGATGCTTTCTTTTGCCTGTCTTCTAATTTTATTTTAAATCTAGCATAGCTAGAAAAACCATTATCTTTATATTCGACAAATTCCCAACCATTTAAAGCATAATCTTCTTTTGTTTGCTCCAATAATTCCAATCTGCTATTTTCTCTGAATGCCGTAATTGCAACTTTTTTAAATTTCCAACCCATCTTAAACTCCTAAGATAATATAAAAACTAACCATAGTTAGTTGTATGAAAATTATATATTTTTTATACTTATAGTTAGTTTAGCTATAGGTAGGTAAAATATGAAAAATTGTAATATCTCAGATGATAAAATGATTAAAATCTATAAAAATATAGGCTTAAATGTAAAAAGAATTAGAAACGAAAAAAAAATATCTCAGTTAGCTTTGTCTCTAGCTATTGGGCATAAGGCTGTGGGAACTGTGTCAATGGCTGAAATATATTTAAATAATAAACATTTTAATGTTGAGCATTTAGTAAAAATTGCCGATGTGCTAGAGGTGGATATTTGTGATTTTTTTAAATTTCCCGATTAGTATTGGTAAAAATTTTAAGGAGAAGGAATAGAATTTATAGTTTATTTTTTTATTGAAAAGTCAAGATTATTAATTCATTAAGTTTTTGTTTTAGATGATATTATAGAAATAGTATATATGGTGGAGGTGTGGGAAATCGAATCCCAGTCCTAAACCCACTACTACTAGCGTCTACATGTTTAGAGGAGTTGTAAAATTTCACTTTCTTCAAACACAACTCGCAAAGCAGAGAAAAAAGCTAAGATTTTAAATGTCCCTAAAAAGTCAAATCAAGTCTTTAAAGGTAATCTATCAAGGATGAACCTCTGTAATTCTGCTTAGATAGAATATGCAGCAAAGGTCTCCTGGTCTCAAGCCCCTAAGGGCGAGTCCATGATAAACCTACGCGATTCTCGCGTAAGCTGGAGCGTAATTTTTATTATTTGCGTCTAAAAAATTTGAACTTTTTAAAAGTAGTTCACACTTACATGCAACTAATCCTCGTGACTCCAGTCGAAGCCAAGTCACCCCCATAAAAAATAATTGTACAATAATTTTGCTAAAATTTAAAAGGCTTTTTGGATTTAGTATAAAAAGAATACAAAAAGTCAAATTATGACTAAGATTTTGATTCTGTATGAACTTAAGGCTTGCTTTTACTAAAAATTTACTAAAAATTAAATATAATCTTATCAAAGATAAATAGGATTGTAAATGCAAGAGGGAATTTTAATTATTGGTGCGGGTGGAGTCTCAAGAGTTGGTGTTTATAAATGTGCAGAAAATATAGATACTTTTAAAAAAATCACCTTAGTTTCAAGAACCTTAAAAAAATGCGAAATTATACAAAAAGAGATAAAAGATAAATATAAAATTCATATCGATATAGCTAAGCTTGACGCTGATGATAGTGAAGCTACTTATAAACTTATTGAAAAAATAAAACCAAAAATAGTTTTAAACCTTGCCCTTCCTTTTCAAGATTTGAGCATAATGGACGCTTGCATTAAAGCAAAAGTCTCTTATATTGATACAGCAAATTATGAGCCAAAAGATGAGGCTAAATTTGAGTATAAACTCCAATGGCAAAAAGATAAGGCTTTTAAAGACGCTGGAATTTGTGCACTTCTTGGCAGCGGGTTTGACCCTGGCGTTACGGGTGTATTTTGTGCTTATGCACAAAAGCATCATTTTGATGAGATTTTTAATATTGATATTTTTGATTGTAACGCTGGAGATAACGGGCATGCTTTTGCTACAAACTTTAACCCTGAAATTAACCTAAGAGAAGTAAGTGCAAAAGGGCGATTTTGGCAAGAGGGCAAGTGGATAGAAACGAAGCCTTTGGAGCAAAAAATCATTTGGGATTATCCAAAGATTGGAAAAAAAGCTTCATATTTACTTTACCACGAGGAGCTTGAGAGTCTTTGTAAAAATATAAAAGGAGTAAAAAGGATTAGATTTTTTATGACTTTTAGTGATTCTTATATAACTCATATGAACTGCTTGCAAAATGTAGGAATGCTTGGAATAAAAGAAATAAATCACAAGGGGCAAAAAATTATACCCTTAGAATTTTTAAAAACTCTTTTGCCTGAGCCTGCTAGTCTAGCTTGCAAAACCAAAGGACTTACAAATATAGGTTGTGTAATTGAGGGTAAAAAAGATGGCAAAAATAAAAAGATTTATATTTATAATATTTGCTCTCATGAAGAATCTTTTAAAAAAACCAACTCAGGAGGGGTGAGTTTTACGACAGGAGTACCTGCAATGATAGGTCTTAAGATGCTGTACTTGGGGCTTTGGGATAAAAAAGGTGTTTTTAATATCGAAGAATTTGACCCTGATCCTTTTATGGATGAATTAAATACGCAAGGACTTCCTTGGCAAATAAAAGTTATGAAATAATAATGCCAAAATCTTTAAAATCTTTAAAAAGATTTAAAAATCTTGAAGATTTGCTTACGCCTTGTTTCGTTTGTTATGAGCAATTGCTAGAAAATAATCTTAAGATTTTAAAAAAAATTGAAGATGAAAGTGGAGTAAAAATACTACTTTCCTTTAAAGGTTTTGCTTTGCCCGCTAGTTTTGAACTTTGTAAAAAATACCTAAGTGGCATAAGTGCCAGTGGACTTAACGAAAGTATTTTAGGCAAGCAATTTGGCAAGCAAGTGCATACTTATTCTCCTGCTTTTAAAGATGAAGAGTTCAGTGATATTTTACAAAATAGCAATAAAGTTATTTTTAATTCTTTTTCTCAATGGGAAAAATTTAAAAAACGGGCTTTAAAAAAAGTTTCTTGCGGACTTAGAATAAACCCTGAATATTCAAGTGTTGAAGTAGATTTATATAATCCTTGTGCAAGATATTCAAGGCTTGGAATCACAAAAGCACAGTTTCAAGCTGAGGATTTAGAAGGTATTGAGGGGTTTCATTTTCACGCTCTTTGTGAGCAAAATCTTGACGCCTTAGAAAAAGTTTTAGATAAGTTTGAGCAAAATTTTTCTCCGTATTTTAAAAATATAAAATGGCTTAATTTTGGAGGTGGCCATCATATTACAAGAAATGATTATGATGCGGATGGGCTTATAACTTTGCTTCAAAAATTTAAATCTAGGTATCCAAATTTGCAGATTTATTTAGAGCCTAGTGAAGCTGTAGCTTGGCAAAGTGGAATTTTGTTAACTAAAGTTTTAGATTTAGTAAAAAATGAAAAAAATATCGCCATACTTGATACTAGTGTTGAAACACATTTGCCTGATATTTTGGCTATGCCTTATAGGGCAAAAATTAGAGGTGAAATTTTAAAATCAAGGGAAAGCTATGATTATATTTTGGGTGGAATTTCATGCTTAGCTGGGGATTTTTTGGGTGAGTATAGTTTTGAAGATGAGCTTAAAATTGGTAAAAAACTTATTTTAGAAGATATGATTCACTATACTTTTGTAAAAACTACTACTTTTAATGGGATAAATTTGCCTTCTTTGATTTATGCACGAAAGACAGGTGATTTTGAAGTTCTTCGAGATTTTGGATTTGATGATTATGTTATGAGATTACTTTAGGATTTAATTATGAAAAAAAAAGCGCACAAGAAAAAAGTACAAATTTGGATTAAAAAAGAAGACTTGGAGTATCAAAAAGAATTAAGAGTTTTGCAAATTGAACTTTTAAAACTACAAAGGTACTCAAAAGAAAAAGGGCTTAAAATGCTTGTGCTTTTTGAGGGGCGAGACGCTGCTGGTAAGGGTGGAACTATCAAAAGAGTGATGGAGCATTTAAATCCAAGGGGCGCAAGAGTTGTAGCTTTGGAAAAGCCAAATGACAAAGAGCAGGGGCAATGGTACTTCCAAAGATATATAAGCCATCTTCCAAGTGCTGGTGAGTTGGTATTTTTTGATAGGTCTTGGTATAATAGGGCAGGAGTTGAGCCTGTTATGGGATTTTGTACACCAAAAGAGCATAAGGAATTTTTAATTCAAGTTTGCGAATTTGAAAAAATGCTTGTAAATAGTGGGATTATTTTATTGAAATTCTATATTTCAGTGTCAAAAGAAATACAAGCTAAAAGATTTAAAAAAAGAGAGCTTGACCCTTTGAAGCAGTATAAATTGTCTCCTGTGGATAAGAAATCTCAAAAATTGTGGGATGAATACACTAAGGCTAAGTATTCTATGTTAAAGGCAAGCCATACAAATATAGCGCCTTGGATTGTGCTTAAAAGTGATGATAAACAAAGAGCTAGACTAGAATGTATAAAGTGTATCTTGGATAATATAGCTTATAAAGATAAAATAGAAAAAATAAAGTTTGATAAAAATATAATATCTTCAGGAGAAGATGAGATTAAAATTATGGAAAAAGAAATTAAAGCATTGAAGGGCGCAGATGAAATTAAGTGATTTTGAAAAAACTAAGTATTCTGGTCTTTATGTATCAAAAAAAACACATCCTATTTATGGCGATAAATTTATTTTGCGTTTTCAATACAATAGAAAAAGACATGTAAAAGTCATAGGATATACAAATAAAGATAGCCTAAGTTTGGAAAAAGCTTATAAAGTTTTGCAAGATTATAAAACTTCTTTGCAAAAAGAAGAACCTATGGGACAGTTTTTAAATGCCAAAGAAGGGCTTGTTAGATTTAGTAAAAATTCGCAAAATCTTGATAATATCGTAAATGAATACAAAAAAATGAAAGGTATTTTAGGAACTTATAAAAATCTAAATACCGTAACATTAAGAGAAGGTATTCAAAAAATATATGATTTGGAAGAAATAAAATCTTACCAAATTGAGCTTATAAAGATGCAAAATTATTTAGAAGCTACAAATAAAAAAGTGATTATTTTGTTTGAAGGAAGAGACGCATCAGGTAAGGGTGGGGCGATTAGACGGATTACAAGATATATGAACAACAAACACTACAGAGTTGTCGCTCTTGGTAAACCAAGCGATACACAAAAATCTCAGTGGTTTTTTCAAAGATATATTGAACATTTTCCAACAGGTGGGGAAGTGGTTTTGTTTGATAGGTCTTGGTATAATCGAGCTATGGTTGAGCCAATTTTTGGTTTTTGTACTAAAAAAGAATATGATATTTTTATGGAAGATGTAAATAATTTTGAAAGAGATTTAGTTCGTCAAGATATTATTTTGGTTAAGCTGTATTTCTCAGTTTCAAAAGATGAACAGTTGCGAAGGTTTGAGCGAAGAATGAGTGACCCTCTTAGGCAATGGAAACTAAGTGAGGTAGATTTGCAAGCTCAAGATTTATGGAAAGAGTTTTCAGATAAAAAATATGAAATGCTAAAAAGAACAAGTTCAAATCTTAGTCCTTGGCATATTGTAAGAAGTGATGACAAGCATAAAGCTAGGGTTGAAGCTGTAAAAATTATTTTAAATTCGTTAGATTATGATGAAAGAGATGTAAATCTTGATTATAAGGCGAATGAAAAAATAAATATTTCTATTCAAAAAGAATTAGCAAGAATGAGAAAAAATCAAGATTATTAAAATCTTTTTCTCTCAATATTTATTTTATATCGCCTTAGTTTTGTTTTAGTCTAGAAAAGTTTTTTTATAAAGTTCTTCATTAAAGCCAACTAAAAGCTTGTCATTATATTCTATGACAGGTCTTTTAAAAAGCATAGGCTCTTTATTTAGCCAAGATATTTTGCCTTTTTCATCTAAGTTCAACTCTTTTAATTTTAAGGTTCTGTATTTTAGCCCCTTTGTGTTAAAAAGTATATTTATATCAGATTTTTGCACCCAAGAGCTTATCTTATCAGTATCTAAATCATCTTTTCTAAAGTCAAAAAATTTAGCTTCGATACCATTAGTTTTAAAAAACTTAAGAGCTTTTTGGACACTTTGACAGGTTTTAATGCCATAAACTATAAGCATAAAAATCCTTATTCTATAATTTTTGGCACAATAAAATAGCCATTTTCACTTTTTGGCGCATGCTCTAAAACACTTTTTGCGATACTTCTATCTTGACTTGGAATATCTTCTCTTAAAGGACTTGCTCCATCTTCTTGATTGTAATTTTCATCAATATCGCCTAAATCTACGCTATTTAAATTTTCTACAAAATCAATAGTTTTTGCAAGCTGTTCTTTGATACTTTCTTTTTTATTTTCATCAAGTTCTAAAGAGCTTAATTTTGCCAATTTGTTTATGAGTTTATCATCAACAATCATTTTTATCCTTTATTTGTGATACTGCTAAGATTATACCATTAAAAATTAAAATCTTTTAAGCTAGGGTGTTTTTGACTATCTGTTTTAGCTCATTTTCTAATTTTTTAGCACTTTGTTCAAGTTTTGGATTTAGCATTGTTAAAACTTTAGCAAGCTCTATAAATCCTAAATAAAGCTTAGATTCTTTTTTATAAATTACCAAAGAGCAAGGTAAAAGCACGCAAGCATTCGTATCAATATCTAAAAGTTCTTTTGCTATAAAAGGATTACAAACATCAAAAATCTTGCAAGTATCAAGACTTAGATTTTTTATTTCTAGTTTTTCTTGCAAATTATGCTCATGTTGCAGGGCAAAAGTTGATTTTTCTAAAATCTTTAATAAAGAAGTTCTAAGCTCATCTTCGCTTTTTTCTGTTGATTTTGAATAATACATTTAAATCCTTAATTGATAAGTAATATCTCCAGCACCAAGCCCTAGAATGATACCTTTTGAATATGTTTTTATAATTTTGTTATTTTTTTGTATCGATATTGATTTTTCTTTAGTGACTAAACTATCAGCAAAGCAAGGCTCATAAATCTTAAATTCTTCTTCAAAATCTATATCTATCTTTTTCTCTCCAGTGCTCCAAACGGGTAAAATAATAAGCTCATCACAGCCTTTGAAACATTTTTTAAAATGCTCAAGATTGTCCTTTAATCTTGAATATTTGTGTGGTTGCCAAATAATTATTATTTTATCAATATTTTTAAGTTTGGCGTATAAATTTGTCGATTTTATCGTAGCTTCTATTTCTGTTGGATGGTGAGCGTAATCATCAATAATCACAAAATCATCAAATTTTTGTACCAAATCAAAGCGTTTTTTTATACCTTTGTAAGAGCTTAGATTTTTTTTAATACTGACTAAATCCATCTCATTTAAAGATGCTAAAATTGCCAAAGATGCATCTATTGCGATATGTTGCCCAAATCCCCAAACCTCAAATTCTCCTAAACCTTTTAGGATAAAGCTTGTAAAAGGCTCATTTTCTTTCAAAGTATAAGAAATATTTGTTATGTCTTTACTAGGATAGAGCTTGATGCCTTTTACATCTAAGTTAGAAATAAAGTCATCTTCAGCATTTAAAACTTTGATTTTTGCCATAGAAATAAATTGCTCGTAAGCATGATAAAATCTTTTTAAATCGTGATTATAGTATTCCATATGCTCAGGTTCACAGTTTGTGATTAAGGCACAATATGGATTGCTTAACAAAAAACTCCCATCACTTTCATCTGCTTCAAAAGCTAATAATTCATCAACATAACGAAAATTTGAATTAAAATCTTTTGAAATTGCACCTATTAATGCTGAGCTATTTAGGATTGAAGCTAGAATTGCTGTTGTCGTACTTTTGCCGTGTGCCCCGCAAACACTATAAACTTTTTTATCCCCTAGGATAAATGGCAAGGCTTCTTTTCTTGAATAAGTTTTTATATTTTTTTCACAAGCTTGAACGAGTTCTTCATTTGTAGCTTTAATTGCAGCTGAGTAGATTATAAAATCAAAATCATCTTTTATATTAGATTTATTATGTGGACAGTTTATTTTTATGCCTTGAGCTTCAAGCGATTTTGTTATAGGAGTAGTTTTTATATCTGAGCCACTTACTTCATGCCCACTATGTTGCAAACATCTTGCAAGAGCTGAAACACCAATCCCACCTATGCCTATAAGATATATTTTCATTCTTTTTTACCTTTACCTTTACCCTTGTCTTCACTCTTAAAAGAATCTAAAAAATCTTTTAATCTCAAAAGGGTTTCTTTTGTTTTTTCTGGATTTTCGACAAGTGCAATTCGCACATAACCTTCTCCCTTGCCAAGTCTACCTAAAAATCTTCCAGCTAAAACTTTGATGGCTTTTTGCTCAAATAAAGCTTTGCAAAAACTTAAATCATCACCAACTTCAAGCCAAAGATAAAAGCTAGAATTTGGGATTTTGATATTTAAAATTTCTTTTGCTAGAGCGAAATTCTTTTTATAAATTTCCCTAAAATATTTATTTGCTTCCAAATCATTCCAAGCACTAGCACTAGCGTGTTGTAAAGGCACAGGAGAAGCGCAACCTGTATAAGTTCTGTATTTTGCGTAAGAGCTTAAAATATCTGCGTCACCTGCGATTAATCCACTTCTTAAGCCTGGTGCTGAGCTTCTTTTTGAGATGGAATTTACCACTAAAATATTTTTAAAGTTTGAATTTCCTATATTTTTACTAGCTTGAAGCAAAGATGGAGGTTTTGCGTCAAAATAAATATCGCTGTAGCATTCATCATTTAAAAGCACGAAATCATATTTCAAAGCGTCTTTTGCCCAATTTTCAAGCTCTTCTAAGCTCAGCTCTTTGCCCGTTGGATTGTTTGGAAAATTTAAAATAACCAAGTGGCACGCTTGCATTTCTTCTTTACTAAGCTTTGGAGTAAAGTTATTTTTTTTATCTAAATCTATATAAAATACTTTTGCTCTAGATGCAATAGCCGCACCTTCATATATTTGATAAAAAGGATTTGTAAAAGCCATGCAAGGATTTTGTTTTGAAAAAAGTAAAAATTGCGGAAAGTTAAAAAGTACTTCTCTAGTGCCAAAAGAGCTAAGTAATTGATTTTTATCTAGTGATATATCAAAACGATTTTTTATAAAATTTAACATACTTTTAAGTAAAAAATCTTCACCTGAAGTTTTTGGATATTTGTTTAGAGTGCTTGCAAATTCGCAAAGTTTTTTTTGAATAAACTCTGGAGTTTGAAATTGTGGTTCTCCAATAGTTAGATTGCTTAAAGTATAATCTTCGCTTGGCTTTGAGTCTTTTAAAAAATCGTTAAGTTTTTCAAAGGGGTATTTTTCAAAATCCATTTTTTTCCTTTTTCTTTGTTTCTTTTTTCTTAATCTTCTACAACGGGTATAAAGATTTGATTAATACCCTTTAAGTCAAAGCTTAAAATATCTTGATTAGTATAAAAAAATCTAGGCAAGAAACGCTTTTTAAACATTTGTTTCTTAAGAGGCAAAATCTGTAAGATATTTCCTTGTTTCTTTAGCTCTTTTATAGGATTTTTATCCCCTTTGATTGTTTCTAAACTTTGATTGAATATTTTAGCTAAATTTATAAAATGTTCCAAGGTTTTTTGACTAACATAATCTTTATCAAAAGGTTTATAATCGCAAATTTTAATTTTTAATTTTATTTGTGAAGAAATATCAAAAATCATAGGAGAAATTTGTTCATAAGATTTCTCATCATTTACTAGAACAAAAGAAGATTTTGAAGCGCTAATATGCCTAGATATTTTCATGATTGGAATTTTGAGATTTAGAATTCTTTGAAGTTTATTTTTGTATTTTTTTAGAATATTTTGCTCTAAAATTATCAAGCCAATATTAAAAAGATTTGTATCTGCTTTGATATTTTTTTCAAAGCCTAGATTTGCATAGTCTATTTGTAAGCTAGAATTTTCTATAGTTTGTATTTTATTTTTTAGTTTATTTAATAATATTGGATTTGAAGGTCTTGTGATTTTTATTAGTAATTTTTTATTTTTTAGTCTTAGGTGTAAGATTTTTGCATTTTCAAGACTCTCTATCGCTTGCTTTGCATTTATCACATATAAGTCTAAATAAAGATAAATATTTTCTCCAAAGGGCATAGGAAATTGCCCACTTGTTTTTTTGATGGCTTTGTAAACTTGCATCAAAACTTGAGGTTGTCCTATTATCAAAATAATATCATTTGGTTTTATGATTAGATTTAATCTTGTATTTATTAATTGTCCATTTCGATACAAGCCAAATATTTTCCAATTTTTTTGCTCGATTGAGCCTATATATCTATAAGCGTAAGAGCTACCAAAAGGAATACTAAGCTCCATTATCTCACCTTGTCTAAGCCCAATATTTTGAGCAGTTACTGGAGTATTTGGAAGTTTTTCAAGCATTCCATTTGCCAAAGCTTCTAGAGCGTCATATCTAGTAATATGACTATCATTTTTAAAATCTATGCCCCAAAAATCATAAATGCAAAGATTTAGATTTAAGTGTTTCGTTCTGATATTTTTAACAACATCTTTGGTTTCATCTTGATTGTCAAGCACAATTAGCCCAAAATTATGAATATTTTTATCTAGCACTAGATTTAGCTTAGATTGCGAACTAGGGTCAAAATGATAAAAAGTGAAATGCTCAGGTCTGCTTTGCGGTAAAATTTGCTCATTTAGATAAACAATATCGTAAGTATTTTCGTTTGTATCTGGTTCTAAGATTCTTTGTAAGATTTTTTTTGCGATTGGTCCATCTAGGATAAGTAAAACTTTTTTCATTTTGGCATTATATCTTTTTTGTATTAAAGCGTAGCATAATAAGGATTTGATATAATTTGCCTTTTAAAGGACTAAAATAATGGATTTTAATATTGATGCAAAAGATAGAAAAGCTAGGGCTTGTACTATAAAAACAGCACATAGCACTATACAAACCCCTGTTTTTATGCCTGTTGGCACTCAAGCTACCGTAAAAGCACTTGATAGTAATGATATGCTAAGTCTTGGAGCAAAAATAATCTTAGCAAATACTTATCATTTATATTTAAGACCTAAAAGCGAACTTATTAAAGAATTTGGAGGTTTGCACGGTTTTACTAAATTTAATAATTCATTTTTAACAGATAGTGGAGGATTTCAAGCTTTTTCTTTGAGTGATATTAGCAAAACTAAAGATGATGGCATAGAATTTAAAAGCCATATTGATGGCTCTAAGCATTTTTTCACACCTAAAAAAGTTCTTGATATTCAGTATGATTTAAACTCTGATATTATGATGGTTTTGGATGATTTAGTAGCCTTGCCAAACACTAAAGAACGAATAAAAGCTTCAATCACAAGGACAACAAATTGGGCAAAAGAAGCACTTGATTATCACGAGGAAAACAAGTCAAAAGGTAAGGGCACAAAACAAAATCTTTTTGCGATTATTCAAGGTGGAACTGACAAAGAATTTCGTAAAATCTCAGCGCAAAGTTTGTGCGAATTAGAAGGTTTTGATGGTTACGCCATAGGTGGCTTAGCAGTTGGTGAGACAAACTTGCAAATGTATGATACAGTCGAATGGACTACTTCTTTTATGCCCGAACAAAAGCCTAGATATTTGATGGGTGTGGGAACTCCTGAGGATTTGATTGAGAATATCCAAAGAGGCGTGGATATGTTTGATTGCGTTATGCCTACGAGAAATGCAAGAAATGGCACACTTTTTACAAGTTTTGGAAGGCTAAATATAAAAAATGCAAAATTTAAAAATGACCCTTTGCCAATTGACGAAACTTGTGGTTGTTATACTTGTCAAAACTATTCAAGGGCTTATCTAAATCATCTTATTAGAGCAGGGGAGATTTCTTACTTTCGTTTAAGTTCTTTGCATAATCTATACTATTATTTAAACCTCATGAAAGAAGCTAGAGAGGCTATTATAAACTCTTCTTTTAAGCAATTTAAAAAAGATTTTTATGCAAAAAGAGAAAAGACTTAAAAAAGGAGGGAGAGTTGAGTCAAAAAAAATTCTAAAAATAAGCTTCAAAATTTCTTATTAAACTAATTTATATTTTTTAATAAATACTATATTTTTAAATTTATGATAAAAAGTCACTTAATATTTTAAATATTAAAAAAATAAGGAAAACAAATGAAAGTAACAATTAAAAAAATAGTAAGCGGTTTAGTTTTGGTAGGTATTTTAGGGTTTAGTGCTTGTAGCCCAAGTGCTAATGATTATACGAACAAACAGTTATTGACAATTTTGAATAAAAGTCAATCATTAAAAACGGAGTTAATACAAGCATATAAATCTAAAAATACAGAACAAATAAAAAGTACAACTTTGGCGATGGAAAAAATGCGAATTAAAATAGAACCATACTATAAAAGTGCAAAAAAAGCATACTTAGATAATGTAAGTAAAATTTATGCAAATCTTAGCAACGAGAGCAAAGAAAAAGAATTAAATAAATTAGATAAAGAATTAAATAGAAAAAGATATTTAAGTTTAGGCATTTTAGACAACCTAAAAAAAGCTAGGGAAAATATAAAATAATACAATTTTTAAGCTAGAAAACCTAGCTTAAAAATATTAGTCTAAAAAATCTTCTCTTGCTTCAATCAAGGCTTTTATGCCAAGTCTTGATTCTTCCCAAGTTCTTGTTTTTAATCCACAATCTGGATTTATCCAAAATTGCTCTTTTGGAATCACTCTTAAAGCTCGTTATTTTAAATAAATTTTAAGTCATCAAAATATTTTTTATAAAAAGGCAAAGTTAGTTCGCAAAATTCTTCTTTGTTATTGTGCAGATTAATATACCATTCAAAGCTAAGTTTTGCTTTTTTAAGCATTTCAAGGGACAATAAAGTATCATTTATACAGCCAAGTTTTGCTGGAGTTATTAGTTTTATCGGAGCTTGTAAATCTTTGGCAAGGTCAATCATAAAATAATCAAGTGTAAGAGGCACCATAAGCCCACCTGCACCCTCAATAATCAAAATATCACAAAACTTTAATAAAAAATCTTTTTTTTCTTTAATAAAATCAATGCTAAGTTTGGTATCACCTTTGGATACAAAAGGACTAGCTGGGAGCTTAAATTGGTAAGGTACGACATCGGCAATGCTAGCTTTAAAATCAGGGTTTAGCTTTTTGCAAAGCTCAAGCATCTTTCCGCCATCTAGGGGCACTTCGATTACACCTGTTTCTATGGGTTTAAAATATCCTACTTTATACCCAAGTTTGGTATATTTTTCTAAAAAATGTGCGCTTGCATAGGTTTTTCCTACATCAGTATTTGTAGCGCTAATAAAAAAAGTTTTTTTCATCTTCTTACCTTTGTTAAGTAATCGTGTTAAGTTTAGTCAATTATACAAAATTATTCAAGGATTTTGCAAGAAATTTTTCTTATAAAAAATATTTTTTTGGTATAATTTACTTTAGGTTTAAAAATACACAAAAGGCTAGTAATTGGCAAGTGAAGTAGAAGAGCAAACAAAAACTAAAGATGAGTTAGAATATCCAAAAAAATATAAGGTAATTTTGTTAAACGATAATTATTCTACTATGGAATTTGTTATCGATATTTTAATCAAAATTTTTAGAAAAAGCATAAAAGAAGCAGAAGAGATTATGTTAAATATTCATAATATTGGGCAAGAAGTTTGCGGGATTTATACATATGAAATAGCACTTACTAAGATAAATCAAGTAAAAATTTTAGGCAAAGAGCAGGGCTATCCGCTAAAAGCCATAACAGAAGAAGAGTAAAAAATGATAAGTAGAGATTTAAGAAACGTTTTTGCACAAGCACTAAATTATGCAAAAACTTCAAAACACGAATATTTAACGATTGAGCATATTTTTTTGATGCTTTTAAGTAATAATAGTATTTTAAAAATTCTAAAAACATTTGATGCAAATATTGCTTTTATCCATAAAAATACAAAAATATACATAGATGAAAATACGCCAATATTGCCTAAAGAGATAAGTGAAGAACCTCTGGAGAGCGTAGGGCTTGCTTACATCATAGAATATATGGTTGCTCATATTTCAAATATTGGCAAAAATGATGCCCAAGTTGAGGATATGTTGGCCGCTATTTTGCAAGAAGATAAAACTTTTGCAAGCTATATTCTAAAATCTCAAGGTATTGACAAGGTAGATATTTTAGAAGAAATTTCTTTTAATGACAATCAAAAAAAAGAAAAAGTAAGTAATAAAAAAAGTATTTTAAAAGAAAATAGCCTTGAGTTGGTGGCTTTGGCTAAGCAAGGGAATATTGACCCTATTATAAATAGAGATAAAGAGATTTTAAGAATAAGTGAGATTTTGCTTAGAAGAAAGAAAAATAATCCTATTTTAGTGGGTGAACCTGGAGTTGGAAAAACAGCTTTAGTTGAGGGTTTAGCCTTAAAAATAGCGCAAAAAGATGTGCCTAAAACTTTGCAAAATGCCAAGATTTATTCGCTAAATATGTCTTCTTTGATAGCTGGAACTAAATATAGAGGTGATTTTGAAAAGAAAATAAAAGCATTTTTAGATGAGCTTTTAAAAGTAGAGGACGCTATTTTATTTATTGATGAAATTCATACCATAGTTGGTGCAGGAAGTGTGAGTGGTGGTTCAATGGACGCATCAAACATCTTAAAGCCAATGCTAGCTTCTGGTAAACTTCGTTGTATTGGCGCTACTACTTTTGCAGAATTTAGAAATGATTTTTCAAAAGATAAGGCACTTTTTAGAAGGTTTTGTAAGATAGATATTAGTGAGCCTAGCATTAGTGATACTGTTTTGATTTTAGAAGGGCTTAAGTCTAAGTATGAAGATTTTCATAAGGTAAAATACCAAGAAGGGGCTTTGCAAAGTGCTAGTGAGCTTGGAAAAAAATATATTCAAGATAGATTTTTGCCTGATTGTGCTATCGATATTTTAGATGAGGCAGGGGCTAAGAAACGAATACAAAATACCAAAATAAAAAAGCCTAAAATAGAAGTGAGTGTTAAAGATATAGAACAAACTTTGGCTTTTATGGTGGGGATTCCTGTAAAAACAGCTAGTAAAAGTGATATTTCAATGCTAAAAAATCTTGAAATGAACCTAAAGAAAAAAATCTTTTCTCAAGAAGATGCAATTTCGCACATTACACAAGCTATTAAAATAAGCAAAGCTGGGCTAAATGATGATGCTAAACCTATCGCTTCATTTCTTTTTACTGGTCCAACTGGCGTGGGGAAAAGTGAGTTAGCTAAGGTTTTAAGCGAAGAACTTGCTATTCATTTTGAGCGTTTTGATATGAGTGAATATATGGAACCACATTCTCTGAGTAGATTAATAGGTGCACCTGCTGGGTATATAGGTTTTGAAAATGGTGGGCTTTTGACTGAGGCTATAAGAAAACATCCGCATTGTGTACTTTTGCTTGATGAGGTAGAAAAGGCGCACCAAGATTTGATGAATATTTTACTTCAAGTTATGGAAAATGCAAGTTTGACTGATAACAATGGTGCTAAGGCTGATTTTAAAAATGTTATTTTGATAATGACTTCAAATCTTGGCACAAAAGAAGCTAATGTTATGGGATTTAACAAAGATGAGAGCTTAAAAGAGCAAAAAGCTATCGAAGCATTTTTTGCCCCTGAATTTAGAAATAGGCTTGATGGGATTATTGATTTTAAGACTTTGGATTTAAATACGATTATAAAAATCGTGCAAAAAAATATAAATGACTTGGAATTTAAATTAAAAGATAAAAATATAAGTATTAAGATTGATAATAAGGCTAAAAAATATTTAGCAAAAAAAGGCTTTGATAAAAAAATGGGTGCAAGACCTTTGCTTAGACTGATTGATACTGAGATTAAAAAAGAGCTAACTGACGAGATTTTATTTGGTAAGCTAAAAAGTGGCGGAGAAGTAAAAATCACTTATAAAGATGGGCTTGTTTTTGAGTATTTAAGCATTTAGAATTTTTTTGGTTTGTGTTCAATTTTGTAATAAAAAATAGTTCTGGCATTATGCTTACGGCTTAAAGCATAATTCTTTTTGATTTTTGTAAGTATTTAAAATATATCTGTTTGAAGTATTTAAGGTGTTTAAATATTTCAAAATCTCTAATTTTGTTAAATCTAAATAAAATCCTTCTAGAAAACCTAGAAGTTCTTCTTTCTTGAAATGATTTTTTTGGAGTAAATTTGCAAAAAAAGTATTTATAATAATATCATGAGAAATGCATAAAGCATTTTTATTTTTATTTTTTAAAAAAAATTTGCAAAATTTGCCACTTGCTTGATTTATTTCACAAAATCCAAGTAAAGTCTTATTTTCTAAATGTTTGGAAATAATATCTTCTAGAATAAATGGTGGAGTGAAGATTTTTTTTACTTTTTCACTATCGCAGATATAAATACTTGGTTCACCTAGAAGCTTTGTTTTAGAAATCACAATATCTACATATGATTTAGCTATTTGCTGAGCAGTTTGCAAACATCTCTGCATAGGGCTAGAAAAAATATAGTTAAGGTTCATTTTTGAAATTTTTAGGCTTTTGCCATATTCAAACGCATTTTTTAACCCTTCTTCACTCATTTTTTCGGCATGTCTTATAGCATATATCATATTTTTCTTACTGAAAAATCATCTTCGCTTAGGATTATATCATTAGATGATAAATCTTTACCAAGAGCTAGGCCATTATAAAATGGTTCTAATCGTAAAAATTTTTGTTTATAAACAGCTATTGCTTTTTTGTCTATATGAAAATATCCATCTTTATCTTTAGCAAGAGCAAAACCTTTATGAAAGACATCTACGAAATCAAAAGTTTTGACATAAAGTGCCTCACCATTTTCTCTTATATGCTGATATTTTTTATTTTCTAAAATTGCAACAGCAAGACAGTATTTAAAATCTCCTACATATTTAAAATTTTGCTTATAGATTCGCTTGCCTAGAGTATTTATATGAAAATAGTTATTTTTTATATCTTTAGCTACACATTTACCTTCTTGAAAATTACCAAGCCAAGCAAATCTAGCCTTATAGGCATCTTCACCTTGTTCATTTATGTGAAAAAAACCTTCGTCATCTTGAACACTTGCTAGTCCTTCATAAAATCCAAAAGTTTTTTTAAATTTTCTATTAAATAAGGTTTTTCCCTCTTTGTTTATAAAAAAGGCACAGTTCTTATTTTTTACGCTTGCAATATTTTTATGAAAATTTGTAACTTTTTCAAACCTTATATCATAAAGTGGAATATTATTTTTTATATGGTGTGTTTCATCAAGAGATATAGTTATGCCTAACATTTATTTCCTTAATACGCAAGTTTTGCAAGTTGCTCTAGTTTGATAACTAATACATAAATCTTTATAAATATCAGAGTTAAAAGTATTTAAGATTGTTCTATTTTTTATATTTCCAAAATTGCCTAAGTCTTTTCTTGTTTTGTCAGGTGCACAGCAAACATTAAAATCACCTTTATGATTTATCCACAATTCTTTGCCCAAGAAAGGACATTTTAATTCTAGGTTTATTTCCTCGTTTTTTGTCTTATCTTCAATACTTAATTTTTCAAAGTTTTCTAGCCTTATTTTTTTTCTGTAGGCTTTTTTGTCTATTAAGTCTATAAAATCATTCCATTTTTTTCTAGCTTCTTTTGTTTCAACCAAAGATTCTTTTCTAACTTCTTCTGAGGTTATCGATAATTGGTGTCCTTTTACTCTATCAAGTTTATTATCAATCGCAAAGCAAATTAGTTCTTCTAGGTATGGAAGATTTGTTTTTAAAAATGCAACTTGCAAAGTGATTGTAATTTTACCTTTTTTTTCATAATTCCTTTTGTTTATTAATTCTTTAATTTTTTTTATATTTTCTAACTTTTTCTCGGTATCATCTCCTTTCATAATATATTCATTTATTTTAGGATTTATTGAATTAATTGAAATTTTTATATCGCTTAGAATTGGTAATAATTTTTCTGCCCAAGATTTGACGCCTTTAATATCTTTGCTATGAAATGTACCATTTGTTGTAAGATTTAATTTTTTGTTTGTACCTTTTATTTTGTCAATAAAACATGAAAAATATTTATACATTAAAGGCTCACCCATAGTAGTCGGTATTAATTCTTTTATTGAATCTATTTTAAGCGCTTGGTCTAAAATGCTAATTAAAAGTTCTTTTGACATATCAGGTCTTTTTGCCATATTTTTTTTATTTACTTCGCTGTGTGTATCACAAAAAATACAGCTTAGATTGCATCTATTGGGATTTGTATCTATTGTTATTCTTTTTGGTGTTTGCAAACTAGCTCCTTGTAAATTTTTTTAAGTTTTTTAACATCATCTTCTATCGAAGCGACACTAGATTTTCTTTTTTTATCAAGTTTAGTACAGAGTTTAGGATTTTGACTTAGTTTTTTAATAACGGCTATTAAATCGCTAGTATCATTTGCTTTAAATGTAAAACCATTTACTCCATCTTGAATTAGCTCAGCCATGCCTCCTAGTTCTGAAGTTAGGACAATAACTCCTGCTAAAAGTGCTTCTTGGATAACCAATGGTGAATTTTCATACCAAATCGAGGGCACTATTAAAATATCAATATTTTCTAATACTGCATTTATATTATTGTTGTTATATTTGCCTTTAAAAATAATATTTTTTGCTTCTAAAAATCGCTTATTGCTTCCTATATTTCCATAGATTTCTAGTTTTTCTTCAGGTAAAGATTTGAAGGCCTCACTTAGGATTTTTATTCCTTTTGAAGGAATGAGTCTGCCCATAAAAGCAAACCTTAACTTTTTATTTTCTTGTAAAATAAATTTTTTTTCTTTTATTTTTTTTGTTTCAAAGCCATATTTTTGATAAATAATTTTTTCTTTATCAACTCCATTTTCTATAAAGAAATTTTGAAGAAATCTTGAAGGACTTATAAAAATATCAATGGATTCTCTTAGCTCTTCCATGAGTTTAAAACTTTTTTTAACTTGTTTTTTATTTGTAGGATAGTTGGAACATTTCAAGCAAGCTTCAATACTGGGCTTTGGACAAATTTTACCTTCTTTGTTTAGCATTTGTCCTTTTACACAAAAAAGCCAAAAATCGTGAATAGTAAACACTAGAGGTAGATTAAAAGTTTTTGCAATTTTAGCTAAGTTAATGCTTAGATGGCTTAAGTGCCCAAAATGTATCAAATCAGGTTTGATGTTTTTTAAGTGTTCAGTAAAAATTTTTTCGATTTTTTCATCATAAAATTTATCTTCATAGCAATAATCTTTTTGAGGCTTGTTGATTCTATAAATATTTATATTATTAAAAACTTCTTCATAGATTTTATAGGGTTTATCAAATTCATTTTCAACTCGTGTAAAAACACTAGTATTTATTCCTTGCTTGTTTAACTCTTTAGTTAAAATAAAAGAATATACTTCACTTCCTGCCATATAATCAGGTGGAAAGCCATGAATCACTTTTAATATTTTCATTCTATATTTTTTAAATATTTCGGCAAAGCAAGTTTTAATCCTTCATGGAGGCCTAAAAAATTTCTAGTTTTTAATAAAGATTTTATTTTGCTATCATCACCTATAAATTTTTCTACATCATAATCTCTTTTAGCTCTAGTTTTTATTTTCGCTTTTTTATCCATAAGTTGCTCAAGAGAAAAAATTAGTTCTTGTAAAGTCCAACCTTTAGCAGGCAAGATATGAAAATCATTTATAATATTTTGATTATTTGAATTGGCATTTTCTAAAAAAGCCATAGCTTTAAAGATACTATCAACCGTGTCATCAACATGCGTAAAATCAATAACTTGTCTTCCACCTTCCAAAATAAGCTCCTGATTATTTTTTAGAGCATTTATGAATTTTGGGATTACTCTTTGTAATAAATCATATTCATTTCCGTAAACATTTGAAAATCTTAAAATGAATAAATTTAGTTTATTCGCTTTAGCAAAATCTTCGAAAATTTTCTCACCTTTTATTTTTGAAATTCCATAATTGTTTATCGGTAATTTTTGTGCATTTTCTTTAACTGGTAAAATATCTTGTTTTCCATAAACTTCTCTACTTGAACCAAAAATAAGCCAAGGTTTGTGAGTTCTTTTTGAGCTTTGAATTTGAGAGTTATTTTTAAGATACAAGTCAATACTTGAAAGCAAAGATTTTCCACCTTGAATATTTACACGCTCGCATTCCTTTGGATTTTCATGTGCTATTTTTACTCTAGAAATCGCTGCTAAATGGATTATGCCTTCAATGTAAAATTTTTTTAAAATTCCATCTATTGAATTTGAATCCTTTTGGATATCTCCTTTAACAAGTGTGATATTTTTGTGTTCATTTTGAGGCTTGAAGCCTTTGTTGTTATCTTCTTTGTCAAAAATAATAATGCTATAATTTTTTTCAATCAAGTGTAATGCAAGGTTTAGCCCTATGAAGCCCATGCCGCCAGTAATCAAAATGCTTTTCATAAAACACTCCTTTTGAACTAAATAAAAAATATATTATAAAATTATAACAAATAATACTTAAAATATAATTTAAGTATTATTTTATAAAAAAGAAAAAAGAAAAAAGAAAAAAGAAAAATTATTAAAATTAAATTATATTTTTAATGAGCAAAAAGATAAATTTAACTTTTATGTCCGTATTTTTTAAGAAGTTCTAAAATAGAGATAAAAAAAGTTACCAAGCTAGGTCCTATTATCATGCCCCAAAAACCAAAGGTGGAAAGCCCAGCGATTATTGAGAAAAATATAAGCAACTCATTTAGTTGTGTTGGTGCTTTTATGATTTTTGTATTTATGTACTTTATAATCATAGGCTTGATGAAAGTATCAGCAATAATAGAAATAACTATAATGCTATAAGCAACAATAACAATAGCGCTTGAAGTATTCCCATGATAAAGCTGAAGTCCTGCAATAGGCGCCCACATTATCATACCTCCAATCACGGGAACTAAGGAAGCAAAACCATATAAAATACCAAGTAAAAGTGCATCATTTGAAAAAAAGTTCATTAAGATACCAAACAAAATACCTTCAAAAATAGCAGTTGCTAAAATAGAATATAAAACTAAACTCATAACATTTGAGGATTCTTTGAATAATTTCTCTCCATCTTTAGCTTTTATTGGCAAAATGTCTTTGACGAAGTTGGAGATTTGCTCTAAATAAAAATTAATAAAAAAGTAAAATACTAAAATCATCATCATATCTATGACAAAATTTGCTGAATTTTTCCCCAAATATCCTCCAAGAGAAACTAAATCTTGCATCAAATCGCTAATATTTACTTTGCCAAGCAATAAAATAAGTTGATGCTTAACGGGCAAATATTTATCAGGAATATTTAAAATAAAAGCTTTTAATGTTTCATAAAGATGTATTATCAAAGTTTTGTCAATATTGCTTAAAAAACTAGCAATTGAAATGATAAAATACACTAAAGGTACAAAAAATATCACAGCAATCAAAAAGCTAAAAAGCAAGGAAGTTAAACTTGCTATTTTGATTTTTTTGTAAACAAAAGCATACAAAGAACTTGTTGCCATCGTAAGAAGTAAAGCTACAAGCATAGCTTTTAAAAATGGGCTAAATAACTCTAATAAAAAAAATAATGTTAGTAGGGCTAGACCTATCAAAAAATATTGTGGCTTCAAAACAAAGCTCCTTCATCTCCAAATTTCATATCAAAAACTTCATAGCTTTTTGGCGTAGCTATTCTTCCTCTTGCTGTTCTTTCTATATAACCATTTGCTAATAAATATGGCTCAAGGGCATCTTCAATAGTTCCCTCATCTTCGCTTAGTGCTGCGGCCAAAGTTGATAAGCCCATAGGTCTTTTTTTATTTGAGATTAGAAGTCTTAAAAGTCGTATATCCATTTCATCAAAGCCTTGATTGTTTACACCTAGCTCATCAAGAGCGTATATACATCTTTTGATATTTATTTTATCTTCATTTTCAACTTCGCTAAAATCTCTAATTCGTTTAAGCAATCTTAAGGCTACTCTTGGAGTTCCTCTGCTTCGTTTTGCGATTTGCTCTGCTGCTTTGTCTTCGCATTCTTTGCCTAGTTTTATGGCTGCAAGTTGTATGATTTTAGCTAAGTCTTTGGGAGAATAAAAAGCCATACGAAAATGCATACCAAAACGCTCTCTTAGAGGATTGCTTAGCATTCCAGCTCTTGTAGTAGCTCCTATTAGAGTAAATTTTGGTAAGTCTATTTTTACACTTTGCGCAGCGGGCCCACTTCCTATAATAATATCAAGTCGATAATCTTCCATAGCGGGATATAAAATCTCTTCAACTGCAGGACTAAGTCTGTGAATTTCATCAATAAATAAAATATCCCCAGCTTCAAGGTTTGTTAAAATCGCCGCTAAATCTCCAGATTTTTCTATCATAGGTCCAGCAGTTACTTTTATATTTGCATTCATTTCGTGACTAATCAAATAGCTAAGTGTAGTTTTTCCAAGTCCAGGAGGTCCAAAAAATAAGATATGGTCTAGCGCTTCTTCTCTTTTGTTTGCAGCTTGGATAAATACTCGTAGGTTTTTTTTGATTTTTTCTTGACCTATGTATTCATCCCAAACATTAGGGCGTAAAGATATATCAGATTTTTGCTCCTCAAAGTCTATTTGCTCTACTTCAACTATTCTATCCATATTTTAGTATTGCTCATCTTTTGAAGGAAATTTTTCATTTTCTACATCTTTTACATAAGTTTGCAAGGCTTTTTTGACTTCACTAGCACCTGATAAATAATGTCTTACAAATTTTGGTTTAAAGTCTTCAAAAAATCCAAGCATATCAGACCAAACTAAAACTTGCCCATCAGTATCAAGTCCTGCGCCTATGCCAATAGTTGGGATTTTAATACTTTGCGTAATTTGCTTAGCGACTTCACTTTTTACACCCTCAACTACAAGACAAAATACACCAGCATCTTCAACTGCTTTGGCATCTTTGTGAAGTTGTTTTATATCAGCTTCATCTTTTCCTCTTACTTTGTATCCGCCTTCACCTCGTACACTTTGAGGCATTAAACCAATATGACCTACTATTGCTATACCGTTTTTTACAAGGTACTCGATAATATCAGCTTTAAATGCTCCACCCTCAAGCTTAATAGCGTCAGCTTTAGTTTCTTTATAGATTTTAATACAAGATTCTAAGGCTTGCTCTTTTGTATTGTAAGTTCCAAAAGGTAAATCACAGATTATAAAAGTATTTTTAGCTCCATTGCAAACTGCTTTTGTATGATAAATCATTTGTTCAAGGGATGCATTTAAAGTATCATTTTCTCCAGCAAAACTTTGATTTAGGCTATCGCCTATTAGAATCATATCTACATTTTTATCAAATATTTTTGCAAATAATGCGTCATAAGCAGTTATCATCGTAATCTTTTTTTGCCCTTTAAATTTTTTTATTTTTGATATATTTAGCTTAGCTTTTTGTGGACTATTTTGTGAATCGTCTTGTAAATTATTTATTATGCTCATAAATGCTCCCAAATTTTTATAAAATTTTATTGTATTTACTTGTATTTTATCTAATTATTTCTTTATAGTTTCAAAATTTCAAAATTCTTTATAAAAAACAAGCTCCTTAAAGAGCGATTAAATGAGACATTGGCTAGAATAGGGCTATATAAAACTAATTTACCTCAAATAAAGTGATTTCATGAGAAAAAAAACTAGAGTTAGAACTCATCTAACAGAACAAACAATTATGTTTGCGACTATTACAAAATGGATTTTGTTGTCTTCAATTATTGGTGCTATGGTAGGAGCTATGGTATCAGGATTTTTAAAGCTCTTAGAATATACACAAGAACTTAGGGCACCTCTAGGATTTCACTATTATTATTTATTACCTTTTGCTTTGGTATTTTCAGTTTTCATGATTAAGAAATTTGCTCCAAATGCTGAAGGGCATGGGACTGAAAAAGTTATTGAAGCTATACACAAGCGTTCAGGAAAAATTGATATTGCTGTAATTCCTATAAAAGTTATTACTACTCTTGTTACTATTTTTGCAGGTGGTTCAGTAGGTAAAGAAGGCCCTGGTGCTCAAATAGGAGCAGCTACGGCTTCAGTTTTTGCAGGGATTTTTAAATTTAGTGACAAAGATAGAAAAAAAGTTGTAATGTGCGGAATAAGCGCAGGGTTTGCTACTGTGTTTGGCACTCCTTTAGCAGGGGCTATTTTTGGAGTGGAGATTTTAATCGTTGGTGCTTTGATGTATGATATTTTATTGCCTTCGATAATAGCTGGATTTACTGCTTTTTTTGTAGCTAGAATGTTTGGGATTGATTATACTTATTTTGATATTGCTTATTATTCAACTTTTCATTTTAACTATATTTTGATTTTAAAAGTTATTTTAGGCGGTATATTTTTTGGACTTGTGGCTGATTTTTTAATCACAACTTTGACAGGCTTCCATGAATACATAGCTTCAATAAAACTACATTTTTTAGTAAAAGCTTTTTTAGGCGGGCTTATTATAATTGGACTTACTTTGATTTTTGGCGAACATTATTTAGGGCTTGGTTTTGGCACTATTAAAGATGCACTTTCAGTTAATCCGCATTTAAATGAAAATATACCTTGGTATTCTTTTATTCTTAAAACTGTTTTTACATCTTTAAGTTTAGGTTTTGGTGGAAGTGGGGGGATTATTACTCCTGTATTTTATGTAGGCGCTGTTAGTGGAAATTTATTTGGACATTTAGTAAATGATTATGTTCCTTTGTTTGCTGCTCTTGGATTTGTTTCAGTTTTAGCAGGAGCTGCAAATGCACCAATTGCTGCTATGATTATGGCAGTTGAACTTTTTGGAGTAAATGTAGCACATTATGCAGCGCTTTCAATCATCATAGCCTTTTTAATGACAGGGCATAGAAGTGTTTATCCTTCTCAACTACTTGCTATGAAAAAATCAGATGCGTTAAATGTAAATTTAGGCGAGGAGATTGTTAATGCTAGGGCAACTTATACGTCTAGATTTTTCTCAAATATACAAGCTATTTTTAGGCTAATCATACATAAACTAAAACATAGAAAAAAATGAAAAAACTAATAGGATATTTAACTCCTTGCTTGCCTTCAAAAGAGTTTACCGTGGATTTAGCCCTTTCATGTCAAGAAGCGGGGCTTGATGGCTTAGAACTTGGTTTGCCATTTTCAGATCCAATAGCAGATGGCAAAATCATTGAAGTTGCTAGTAAAAAAGTTTTACAAAATGGCTTTAAGTTAAAAGATTTGTTTGAAATCTCAAATTCTATAAATAATTCGCAAAATAATTCAAATCCTATGGAGCTTTTTTGGATGGGTTACGCAAATACTTTTTATAAAAATGGCTTTGAAAATATGCTAAAACAAGCACAGCAAGCAAATGTAACTTCATTTTTAATACCTGATTTACCTTTTGAAGAAGCTAAGGAATATTTTGAACTTTTTGAAAAATATGATAAAAGTTTAATAAGTTTTGTGAGTCCAAATGCTAGTGAAGATAGACTAAAAAAAATACTAAAAAATTCAAAAGGCTTTATTTATTTACTAGCTTATTTAGGAATTACAGGAGCAAATAAACCTCAAGAATTTGATAAAGATTTAGTTTTAAGCTTAAGAAAAATTACAACTTTACCTATTTATTTAGGATTTGGAGTTGATGAATTTAATGCAAGAGGAAAATCAAAAGATGTAGATGGTGTGATAGTTGGTTCAGCTTTTGTTAAAAATTTGCTTGATGAAAGTTTGAATTACCAGCAAAAACTTAAAAAAATTTCAAAGCAAGTTCAAATAATCAAAGAACAGATTAATAGCTAAGCTATATGAAATTTAAATGAAATGCTAAAACAACAAGATGATTTAGAGTTTTTAGAGCAAGATAGGGCTTGTTCTTATTTTTGCGATAAAAAATCAGATTTACGATATAGATATATAAATAATTGTACCCAAAATGACTATATGAAAATGCTTGAGCGAGGTTGGCGGCGTTTTGGTAAAATATATTTTGTACCTGAATGTAAAGATTGTTTTGAGTGTGTTAGTATGAGAATTGATGTTCAAAAGTTTGAATTTTCAAAAAATCAGAAAAAGATTTTATCGAAAAATAGAAAAACTAAGATTTTGATTCAAGCACCAAGTATTTCAAAAGAGCATTTAGAATTATATGATAAATACCATATTTTTATGAAAGAAAAAAAATCTTGGCTATATAACCATACAGAACCAAACGAATATTACAGCTCTTATATGGCAGGAAATTTAAGCTTTGCAAAAGAGTTATTATTTTTTAGAGATGATAAGTTGGTAAATGTTGCACTTCTTGATATTTTAGGAAAAGGACTTTCATCGATTTATTGTTTTTATAGTCATGAGTTTAGTAAATTATCTTTGGGTAAATTTTCTGTTTTAACGCAAATTCAGCTAGCAAAATCATTAAATATTCCTTATATTTATTTAGGCTATTGGATAAAAGACCATCTTAGCATGGGATACAAAGATTATTATGAGCCTTTTGAAGTTTTGCTTAATAGACCAAAATTAGATGAAAAAGCAATTTGGCAAAGTTATAAATCTTAGCTAAGAAAAATTTAAAATTAAATTATCTAGGGCTATATCTTTCTTGTTTCTTAGTTTCATTATTAAAAATTATAAGAGATTTCTTTTTTATTTTCTCACCTTTGTAAATCTTATCCAAGTTAGAATAATTTGTAATTATAGTATATTTTGCTCCAAAATCTGTCTCTTGAAGTGTGTGGTCGCTAGATAAATACTTAAAATTACTCATAGGTAATTTTACTAAAATTCTATGCCATTTAGAAAAAAATACTGCATGAGGAATTATATATTTTTTGTCCCTTCTCCAAACTCTTCTATCTAGATGATATAAAGGAGGGATATTATACGAGATTTCCATCAAAGAGTTATTTTTTCTTTGTCCTTTAAACTTTAAACTTCCCATAGTCCAGTGGTGCGTTGTGATTATTGAGTTATTATAAACTAATTGATACAAAGGAAGGGTAAATTTACTATTAAAATAAATATAATCATAGATTTTCTTTAAAGGTACTTTTTTCTCAAACACAGCAGGAACGCCACCAGTAGGGGAGTAATATCTTCCAAGGTAGTATTTTGAACTTTTATTTTTGCGAAGGTCTTTATCTCTCCACCCAAACAAGGGTCTCATCATGCCTTGAGCAAAATCGATATATCTACTTGAAAACCCCATACCATTTTCAGAGCCAAGAACCATATGGTAATGATTTGAAATATATTTCATTTTGGCTATTCGTGCATTCATATCATCTTTTTGTGTAGTCATTCTGCTAGGAGTATAATCGTTATGAAATTCACCAGTTGCATCAACATCTAAAAACCATGAGTTTAATTTTAAATGATTGCTTAAAATCTTATCTATTCGTTTTTTGATTAAAGGCAAGGTGGTGCACGGATTTAATTTTCTACCAGTTTGCTTAAAGCCTTTTATCTTCTTTCCATTTTTATCAGTGATTGTATCATTATCATAGATTTCTTGGTTATTAAACTCAACCGTAGCCCATGCTTTTACTCCTGGTTTAACAATCGTGTGATATGAATCATAAACACCTATAAGATAGCCCATTTTATTTGCATTTGCAACAACATTAGGATTATCAATAACTAGATTTGTATCATCAACTCCAAACCAAGCTCTGTTTATATTATTTTTTTTCAAAGCGTTTAAGATATAATTTGACATACCATCTCCAAAGCTGTTAAGAGGGTTTAAGTATTTTTTATATCGATTATAAAACACTTTTTTATTCTTTGCAACTTTTTGGCTATCGCTAGAATACTTAGAATATGTTAATAAGTCTTTTTGTTCTAGCGAATAGTTTATTCCTTTTATCAAAACATTTGCATTGTAGCTGTAAAACTTTTTTGCTTTTAGGTTTTTTATAAATTCAGATTTTTCATCATAATTTTTCAGTTTAATATAAATTTTTTTAGCAATATTATCTTTTTTACTTTTTAAATCTTTTTTAAAAGCTTGGTACAAACCTTTGGGATTTTTTACATTTTCAGAACAAATTACACCTAATCCCCATAAATAAAAATGTGAAGCTCCATACAGCTTTTTGACATTGGGATTTTCTTTTGCTTTTTCTTCTAGGGTTTTAAATTCTTTGTGTTTTAAAAGTAATTTTTTATATGTATTAGTTATTGCATTAATATTTTTAGGCAATATATAAATGATAAAAGATATAGTTTTTGGTTTTTGCATAATAGGGAAGCTATGAGTTAGATTAAACTGCATATTTCCTTTTTCGTTTGTGAAATTAAAAATATTGTTGAAAATATTATTTACTATAATCATAGAATTAAAATATTTATATTCACAGGCGATAAAAGCCATAGAAAAATTTTCACTAAATATCTCGTCACCTCTAGATAAAAAATAGCTTTTAAACTTTTTGTCTTTTGTGGGGATTCTTTTACCTTGATATATTGGTAAAATAAAATTCTCTACTCCTTTTGAAATTTGGGGAAAAGTTATTTTATCATCTATTTTTTTAGTAGATATAGAAATATTTAAATGATTGTTTATGACTTTAAAGGTAAACTTTTTATTGTTTCTAGTAAAACTAATTTTATCAGTATTTTTTAAAACATTGCTTACTTCTAAATTATTTTGAGGCATTGATAATACCTCATTGTGATTGTTCTTATTAGCTATTATTTCTAGCGTATTGGTATTTATCAAATAGCTTAGATTTTGACTAGAATATACCTTAACTTTTTGCCCAAAAGCTGTAAATGAGTAGCATAGTATAAATGCAAAAAGGAATATTTTTTTCATTATTTAACCTTATTTTTGCATTTATTTTACTATACCAGCCTTTAGAATTTACTTATATTATATTGCTAAAACTACATGATAAGCTATAAAAGATAGTATCCAAGCCATGGCGGTGGTAAAGAGGAATAAATATAATAAATACATCCATGAGCCTGATTCTTTTACAAAAACCATAGCAGCCGCAAAGCAAGGTATGTAAATCATAATAAATACTATAAATGAAATTCCTGAAGCAAAAGGAATATTTTCTTTAATTTGCTGAATTAAAGTTTTTTCACTTCCATCTAGTCCATTTCCAAGTCTGTATAAAACTCCAAGTGTAGAAACTACGACTTCTTTAGCAGCTAGTCCAGCTTCGATAGCTACACCCATTTTCCAATCATATCCTAAAGGAGCGAAAAATGGCTCAGAAAATTTACCTAGTTTTCCTAAATAACTATGTTCAAGATTGTAATATGCAAGATTGTTATTTAATTTTATTTTTTGTGTTTGGCTTGTTGCCGCTGCTACCTTAGTAGCATATGTTTGTTCCATGTGAGGATATTTTGGATAATTACTTGCAAACCAAATCACTACTGAAACAACTAAAATATAAGTCCCAGCTTTTTTGAAATACATTTTAACTTTAGAAAAAACATTTATCCAAAGAAGTTTCAACGAAGGCATTCTGTATTTTGGCATCTCCATTACAAAAGGCTCACTTTTGTTTTTAAAAACTAAAAGCTTTAATATCTTTGCCATAATAAGCCCTATTATTGCCCCAACAAGATAAATAACAAATAAAGCGTTTCCTGCTGAACTAGCTGAAAAGAATGCTCCTGTAAAAAGCACATACAAAGGTAGTCTTGCCCCGCAAGACATAAATCCTATGATGAATAGGGTCAATAGTCTATCCTTGTCATTTCTTAGCGTTCTAGCTGCCATATAAGCAGGAACTGAACACCCAAAACCTGTAACAAGAGGAATAAAAGATTTACCGTGTAATCCAAATTTGTGGAAAAAACCATCAAGCAAAAATGCAACTCTACTCATATATCCTGTACTTTCAAGTAAGGCAATCCCTAGAAATAATATAAAAATATTTGGCACAAATGACATAACAGCACCAACACCTGAGATAACTCCATCACCAACCAAAGAGCCAACTTGTCCTTGCCCTAAAACATCTTTGGAATAATTTGCTAAAAAGGTTGTTAAATCCGCTATCCAATTCATCGGAATTTGTCCGATTGTAAAAGTGAGTTGAAACAAAACCCACATAAAAAGTAAAAATATTGGAAGTCCTAAATATTTATTTAGTAAAATTACATCTATTTTTTCAGTTAGTGCTTTTGTGTCGATTGGCTTTCTTTTTCTTTGCACCATTTTGGCAATTTTTTTAGAAAAAGCAATTTTTTCATCTTCAAAAATCTCAGATACTTCTTCAGTTTCGAAGTGTTTTTTTAGATTTTGATGAGCTTGTTTTACTGCATCCATAATTTTTTGATAGTTTTCATTTTCTTTTAATGATTCTTTGCAAGACTTATCTTCTTTTAGAAGCTGAATTGACATCGTTCTATGATGACCTTCAAGAGTAGTATTATTTTCTAAAAAGTTATTCATACATTGAATTTCATCTTCAATCGCTTTTGAAAAAATAAAATGCTGATTTTTTTTTGTACTCTCAAAACTTTTTACTATATTTTCTAAAAGTTCGTTAAGTCCTGTTTTTTTTGTTGCTGAAGTTTTGATGCAAGTTCTTGCTAGATATTTACTAAGTTCTTTTTCATCTATAAAGATACTTTCTTTTTTCGCTTCATCATCCATGTTGAGTGCAACAATCATTTTTTTATTTAAAGACAATAATTCTGTACTTAAATATAAATTTCGTTCAAGATTTGTAGAATCAAGAACATTTAAAATAACATCATAATCTCCACTATCAAGATATGATTTCGTAACTTTTTCTTCTAAAGAATAATCAGCTATAGAATATGAACCTGGTAAATCTGTAACTTCTATCGTGTAGTCTTTGTAATCAAAGGTAATTTGTTGCTTTTGTATAGTAACACCTGTAAAATTTCCAACTTTGAGTCTTGCATGGCTCAAAGAATTGATAAGCATACTTTTACCAACATTGGGTTGTCCAACTAGGGCAACTTTGATTTGTTTTTGCATTCTTATATTGCCTTTACGTTTATAGTATCTGCTTCACAAGCTCTAAGAGCAACTCTACTGTTGTTTATCTCTATTTTTATAGTTTTTTTTCTAAAAGTCCATTCATCTACATTTAAAATAGCATTTTTGACTATTCCAAACGAATAAAGTCTATTTTTGAGTTCTAAATCGCAAGATATAGTCTCTACTTTTGCTTTTTGTCCTTTTTTTAGCATAGCTAGTGTCATTTCTCTTCCTTTTATTGATAATCGATATCATACTCAAAATTAAATAAAATATTATTGTAGTAAAAAATATAATTAAATTAATTAATATAAACACAAGTTATAATAGTTTGACTTTTGCTATTTGCTGTGTTATACTTTAAATGATAAAAATAATTAGATAAGGCAAATTACTTATGACAAGTGCAGATGCATTAATAAAATTAAGAAAAATAGTAAAACAAAAAGGACTTAAATATACAGAACAAAGAGAAATTGTTTTAAAGGTTTTGTTAACAGCGAGTGACCATTTAACAGCTGAAGAGGTTTATACAAGTGTAAAAAAACAATTTCCTGAGTCAAATATCGGAATAGCTACTGTTTATAGAGCTCTTAGCTTTTTAGAAGATGTAAGCTTAATAACTTCAATAGCTTTTGGACCTGATGGAAAAAAATTTGAAAGTAATATAAAAACTCACCACGACCATTTAATATGTATGACTTGCGATAAGATTGTTGAATTTATTGATTATGTTATTGAAAAAAGGCAAGTTGATATTGCTAGAAAGCACCATTTTAAGATTTTGAGCCATTCTATGCAATTATATGGAGAATGCACAGAATGCCAAGCAAAAAGAGAAAAGGGCGAATCCTAGTTTGCTTAAAAAATTTTAATTTTTTAAATTATCTCTTATATTCTTGGATTATTTTTTAATTCTTTTTTAATTCTTTTTTACAATCAGCGTAACACTGTCCACAATTATCTATACCCATCATTTTTGAATATTCTTCATATATACAGTTTACACTTCTTTTAGCACAAAGAAAAGGGATATCTTTTTTCTTAGCTTCATTTTTATATTTTAGCATTGTATTATGGTTTAAAAAACTTGTTATCATTATGATAACTTGAGTATCACTTGGAATTTTTTTCTTTGGAGCTGAGGATTTTTTCCTTGCATCCCAATGATAAAACTTTTTTGCTCCTAGAGTTTCTAACATTGTTCGAATTGGGGCTATTTTATCACCACCTATTATTAAAATACTCATAACCAAGCTCTTAGATAAGTGACGCCCTTTGACTTGGATAAATAAAACTTTTTTATAACTTTAACTTTTTTCATAATATATTTCCTTAATAATTTAATATTTCTAATTATAGTTTTCTTTAGCTTAGAGTAATATTAATATTGATAATGAATATTAAAATACTTTAGATAAAGTGATTTAATTTGAAAATTTAGATAATATTGTATAATTAAAATATTTTAGAAAAAAAGAAAAAAGAAAAAAATTGAAAAAAAATACATATAATATAAAAAATACAAAAGATATTTTGGATGGCGTCTTGGATATTGAGGGATTTTATCCACTTAGAAAATATAGGTGTTCAATCGCTAGGGTATTTGAGAGTATCTTGCCTAAAATACTTTGTGAGCGAATACGCTTTGCTTTTTATAAAAATAAAGTATTAAAAATACAAGTTAGTGATGCTAGTATTCAACAAGATTTAAATTTTAAAAAAAAAGATTTACTAAAGATTTTTTCAAAAATCAAGTCTTTTGAAAACATAAAAGAAATAATGATTTTTAGAGATGATAGGTTAAATTCTTTTAAGCCTGATTTTTCAAAAGATTTTTATGATGCTAATCACTTAAAAACTAAAAATTATATTACATCAACTTTTAAAGAAAAAAGTTACGGAATATTTACAAATAATATAAAAGATGAAAAATTAGCAAAGATTTTTGAAAACATAAGAACGGAAATAAAAAATAATTTAAAAAGGGAAGAAGAAAATGAGTAAATATAAAAAAATACTTTTAACATTGGCATTTTTGTCAATTTTACCAACTATGCTTTTAGCTAAGATGAATGTCTTGGTTAGCATTTTACCACAAAAATATTTTATAGAGCAAATCGCAAAATCAAAAGTAAATATTACAACTATGGTTTTACCTGGAGATGATCCACATGAGTATGAACCAAGTCCTAAGCAGATGAGAAGTTTAAGTAAAGCTAGGATTTATTTTGGTATCGGTGTTAGGTTTGAAGATATTTGGTTGCCTAAATTTTTGGCAAATAATAAAAATTTAATATTAGTAAAAACACAAAAAGATGTCAAAAAAATAAAAATAGCTAAAGGCATAAAAAGTAATAATAAAAATGTTTATGACCCACATATTTGGACAAGCACAACAAATGCAGCAATAATGGCCAAAAATATTTATCAGGCTTTGAGCAAATACGATAAAAAAAATCAAAGTTTTTATAAAAAGAATTATTTAGATTTTCTTGTAAAAATAAAACAAACAAAAGCTAAAATAAAAGATATTTTAAAAGGTACTAAAAAGAATAAAATTGTTTTAGTCATTCATCCTGCTTGGGGATATTTTTCTAAAGAATTTGCTTTAAATCAAGTTGCTATCGAAAAAGAAGGAAAAGCTCCTAGGGCTCAGCGTTTGGTAAGCCTAGTAAAACTTGCAAAAAAAAATAACATTAAATATATTTTTATTCAACCTGAAATGTCACCAAAATATGCAAAAATTATAGCTAAACAAGTTGGAGCTAAACTTATTTCTGTATCACCTCTTGCCTTTGATTGGTCTAAAAATCTTATTTATTTTGCTAAAAGTATAACTTTAAAATAAGATAGTTTTGAGTAAATGTTATTTAAGATTTAAAGTGTTGGAAGTTTTAGAAGAAGAATAATCTTCTTCTAAAATAGTTAGTATTTTGTATTTCTAGATATAAATAAAAGAACCTATTAATATAGCAGCAAAATAAATTACTCCAAATATAAATCCAAGTCCCCACCAAGTAGATTGTTTGACATATCCAGCACCATACCAAACTGGAGATGGTCCTGTTGCATATGGAGTGATTATTCCCATAACACCTAAGCTTCCAGCTAGTAAAACTTCAAAAGGCACAATTTGTGCTTCTGGTACTAATTTTATAGCAATTGCTATAAAGATAGGTACTAAAGCTGTAACATGCGCTGTAACTGAGGCAAAGAAATAATGCAGAACAAAGAAAAACACAAGCATGGATATTATTAACATTGTAGGGCTAAGTGTTGCTAGATAAGTTTGGGCATTAACTCCAATCCAATCTAGTATTCCCACTTTTTTAAGTCCTGATGCCATAGCAACTAAAGATGAAAACCAAATAAATGTATTAAAAGCAGTTTTATTTGAGATGACATCATCCCAAGATATTACATTTGTTAATACTAAAACAGCGACTACGCAAATAGCAACCGTTGTAGAATGAATTCCAAATTCTTTACCAAAAATCCAAAGAACTAAAGCTATTATCGCCATAACTCCCATAAGAATTTCTTTTTTAGAAATGCCACCTATTTTTTCCAATTCTTTTTTTGCCCAAGCAGGAGCTTCAGGAGATTTTTTTTGAGTTGGCGGATAGATTACATAAATCAACCAAGGCGAGATTATAAATAAAGGCACCATCAAAGGTATCATAACTTTAGCCCATTCTCCCCAAGTGATTAAATGTTTACTTCCTTGATTTATCAAATCAACTGCTAGTAAGTTTGGAGCAAGTGCAGTTAAAAACATAGATGAAGTGATACAAGTAGTAGTCATTGCAACCCAAGTAATGTATGAGCCTAATTTCCTAGGTTCATGGTCTGGTTTTGAGTTAAAAATCAAAGGAATATTACTCGCAACTGGATAAATAGTACCCGCACTTCTCGCTGTATTTGAAGGCATGAAAGGAGATAAAACCAAATCTGAAAACGCCACAGCATAACCAAGTCCAAGTGAGCTTTTACCCATATACTTAATCATAAGCAAGGAGATTCTGTTTCCAAGCCCTGTCTTTTTATAACCAAGCGCAAACATAAACGCTGCAAAGATTAGCCAAATTACTGTATTTGAAAAACCTGAAAGCGCCCAAGAAATATTTGCCTTAGGCGAAGGACTAATTAATCCTAAAAGTGAAACAAGCGCAATACCTGTAAATCCTATCAAAGCTGAAGGAACAGGCTCCAAAATGAGCCCTATAACAACACCAAAAAATATCCCTAAAAAGTGCCAAGCGTGAACGCTCAAACCACTAGGTCCTGGGATAAACCACAAAATGACAATAACAAGAACTGGTATTATCATCTTAATACTTTTACTAGACATGAATTCTCCTTATATAAATAGATACAAAGCCAAGCTTCGTTTGCGTTAATTGTATTCTTTTTTCTTTTAAAGCTAGGTCTATAAAAAGCTTAATATTTTTACTTAAATTAAAAATGCTTTTTTAGTAAAATTTTAAAATTTTAAAAAATATATTTTAAAAAATATCCTAAATAAAAATTAATTTATATTTTAGAAAATAAAATATTTTGGAGGAAAAAGCCTAAGTTTTAGGATTTGTAAGCTTAAATCTTGATAATAAAATACTTGAAGAAATATTTTATTTATATTTTTATTGAGTAAAATAAATTAATATTTTTATCAAAACAAACTTCACGCAAGTAAATAAGTGTTATAATTATATAAATGAAGAAAAGGATTTCTATGCAAGTTGATATGCTTTATAGTAAAATTCATAGGGTTACTTTAAATAAAGCAAATTTAAATTATATAGGCTCAATAAGTATAGATGAAGATTTAATCTTTGTAGCAAGGCTAAGAGTTGGACAAAAAGTTGATATCGTAAATGTAAATAATGGAGAAAGATTTAGCACCTACATTATAAAAGCAAAAGCAGGCTCAAAAGAAATTTGTCTAAACGGTGCAGCGGCAAGAAAAGCAGAAATTGGAGATAAACTTATTATCATAGCTTACGCATCTTTTAGTGAAGAAGAGCTAGAAAAATACAAGCCAACTATTGTTTTAGTTGATGAAAAAAATGCAGTAACACATATAGAAAATGAAATTAAAGGAGGAGAATATGATTGATGGACTTGATTTATCTAAACTCAATATTGGGGATTTAGCAAAACAGTTTCAAGATATGGCCACTAAGGCAAAAGAAGAAAATGTTGACAAAACGTTTACTTCTAAAAGTGGTGGAGGTATGGTTGAAATATCTATAAATGGAAATTCTGAGGTGATTGATTTAAAAATTGATGATTCTTTACTTGAAGATAAAGACTCAATGTTGATACTTCTAATCTCAGCTATGAATGACGTCATAAAACAATCTGATGAATTTAAAAAAAGTATTGCAATGAATATGATGGGTGGAATGAATCCTTTTGGGCAAAAATAATATAAAAAATATGGATAAATTGCTAAGTGAATTTGAATTATTTTTAAAATCTAATCTTCCAAAAGCTCCATCTTTTCATCCTTTTTATGAAAAAGCCTTAGCTAAAATGCTTGAAGCTGGTGGCAAAAGGTTTAGGCCTATGTTACTTCTTTGTGTAGTTGAGGCAAAAAATAAAATGCTTGTAAGAAACGCTATGCAAGTGGCTCTCGGGCTTGAATACTTGCATACTTATTCTTTGATTCATGATGATTTACCTGCTATGGATAATGCAACTTTGCGAAGAGGACAAGCTACTTTACATACTACTTATGATGAAACAAGTGCTATTTTGGTTGGAGATGGACTAAATACTGAGGCCTTTTCTTTGATAAGTAAAGCAGCCTTGTCAAATGATACAAAAATACAGTTAATATCAAGCCTTAGTGAAAATGGTGGAATAAATGGTATGGTTTTAGGTCAAGCTATTGATTGTTATTTTGAAAATAAAAAGCTTGATTTAGAACAAATAAAGTTTTTGCACATCCATAAAACTGCAAAGTTAATAGCGTGCTCTTTAAAAATGGGTGCAATTATAGTGTCTTACGATATAAAAACTCAAAATGAAATTTATGATTTTGGACTTAATCTTGGTTTATTGTTTCAAATTCAAGATGATATTTTAGATATTACCCAAAGCAGTGAAAAAGCAGGAAAAACTACACAAAATGACACAGAAAAAAACTCTTTTGTTAATCTTTTAGGTTTAGTTGGTGCAAAAAAGAGCGCAAGCGAGCTAGCTGAAAAATGTATTTTGCAAGTTGAGAGCTTTGATGAAGACTTAAAAAATGCCTTAAAAGGGCTTTTAAATGAATATTTTTTTAGACATTGTTAAAACTTTAGTCAATTTGGCTAAAACCTCTTGACAATTAAAGAAAAATCTTATACAATTCTAGCACTCGAATAATTTGAGTGCTAAAAAATATTAAATATTACACAAGGAGTTATAATGAATTTTCAACCTCTAGGTAAAAGAGTGCTAGTAAAAAGAATAGAAGCACAAAATAAAACTGCAAGTGGGATTTATATTCCAGATAATGCAAAAGAAAAGCCACTAAGCGCTAAAGTTGAAGCAGTTGCAAGTGAAATAAAAGAAATAAAAGTAAGTGATGAGGTAGTATTTGGTAAATACGCTGGAAGTGAACTTAGTCTTGATGGACAAGATTATTTGGTATTAGAATTTAAAGATATTTTAGGAGTGATTAAATAATGGCAAAAGAAATTAAATTTAGCGATAAAGCAAGAAACGAATTATTTATAGGTGTTGAAAAACTAGCAGATGCTGTAAAAGTTACTATGGGGCCACGTGGGCGAAATGTACTTTTACAAAAATCTTATGGTGCTCCGATTATTACAAAAGATGGTGTTTCAGTAGCTAGAGAAATTGAGCTTGAAAACAATCTTCAAAATATGGGTGCTGGACTTGTAAAAGAAGTAGCTAGTAAAACAGCTGACCAAGCAGGTGATGGAACTACAACAGCTACAGTTTTAGCACACTCAATTTTTAAAGAAGGTTTACGAAATGTAACTGCTGGAGCAAATCCAATTGAGCTTAAAAGAGGAATGGATAAAGCAAGTGCGCAAATCCTAGAAAACCTAGCAAAAGCTTCAAAAAAAGTACAAAATAAAACTGAGATAGAACAAGTTGCTTCAATCTCTGCAAATTCTGACAAAGCAATAGGTAGCATGATAGCTGAAGCTATGGAAAAAGTCGGAAAAGATGGTGTAATTACTGTTGAAGAAGCAAAAGGTATTTCTGATGAGCTAGAAGTTGTCGAAGGTATGCAATTTGATAGAGGATATTTATCTCCATATTTTGTAACTAATAGTGAAAAAATGGTAGCTGAGCTTGAAAATCCTTATATTTTATTATGCGATAGTAAAATTGCAAGCTTAAAAGATATGTTGCCAATCTTAGAAAAAGTTAATCAAGCGCATAAACCACTTTTGATAATCGCTGAAGATGTTGAGGGTGAAGCGTTAGCTACTTTAGTTGTAAATAGATTAAGAGGAAGCTTAAATATTGCAGCAGTTAAAGCACCTGGTTTTGGCGATAGAAGAAAAGCAATGCTTGAAGATATTGCAGTTTTAACTAAAGGAAAAGTTATATCTGAAGAAATGGGAATGACTTTAGAAAAAAGTGAAATTGATGTTTTAGGAACTGCGGCTAGAATTATTATTGATAAAGATAATACTACTATTGTTGATGGAGCAGGGGATAAAAAAATCGTAAACGAAAGAGTTGCACAAATCAAAAATGAAATTGCAAATACTACAAGTGATTATGATAAAGAAAAACTTCAAGAAAGACTTGCAAAATTAAGTGGTGGTGTAGCTGTTATCAAAGTTGGGGCTGCAACTGAAACTGAAATGAAAGAGAAAAAAGACAGAGTTGATGACGCATTGTCTGCTACTAGAGCTGCTGTTGAAGAAGGTATTGTTATCGGTGGCGGTGCTGCACTTATTCGAGCTGGTAAAAAAGTTTGCTTGAAAAACCTTGAAGGTGATGAGAAAATCGGCGCTGATATTGTACTTAGAGCTATAAAAGCACCTATGAAACAAATCGTTAAAAATGCTGGATTTAATGCTGGTGTTGTGGTAAATGAAGTAGAAAAATCTGATAAAGAAAACTTAGGATTTAATGCTGCTAGTGGAGAATATGTTGATATGTTCAAAGCTGGGATTGTTGACCCTGCAAAAGTTGAGCGAATTGCTATGCAAAATGCTGTATCTGTTGCTAGTTTATTACTTACTACTGAAGCTACAATTACAGATATTAAAGAAGAAAAAGTAGCTCCTGCAATGCCTGACATGGGCGGTATGGGTGGAATGGGCGGTATGCCTGGAATGGGAATGTAAATTTAAATAAATTAAAATTTACTAAAAATATTTTAACCTACATAAAACTAGCAAGCTTAGGCTTGCTAGTTTTATGGTTTTATATTTAGGATTTTAGTTATTTCGCTTATTTCAACTTTTATTTCGTCTGCTAAAGTGATTAAATTGCTTTCAAAATTATTTTTATTTAATTCATCAATTAAATTTTCATTAAAATTTCTAAAATCAAACTTTTTTTCAGGATATTTCCAATAAATCCACCAATCGTCATTTATTTCTTTCTCTGCAGTATTTATTTTCTCTAATACATTTTTTGATATTTCTTCAAACTCTTTTTTTTCAGAAATCTTTTTTCTAATGTCATTTTCTGATTTAGTATCTTTTTCTGAAATGCAAAGTCCATAATATATATTGTTATCAATTTCAATATATAATGATAGTTGTGTACCATCAATTTTATATTCTAACCCATAATATTTATTGTGTATTTGTGAAGAATAGTATTTTCTGACTGCCTTTTTTAAATCTAATTTTTTATAGTCATAGTGCACAAATTTAAATGAATATTTTTTGCAAAGTTCTTCTTCTAATCTTTCCCAAAATTTAATTTGTAGTTCGATTTTGCATTCATTGACAGCTAATTCTGCACCGATAATATTTTTTAGGTTATCACCTTGCAATAATAAATTTTTTATTTTTTCCATACATTCTCCATTTTTTGATTGATTTGTAAGCTCTTTTATGAGACTTAAATATTGAATAATTGTTTCTCTAATTGTTGGATATTTTGCAGTTTCTTTTATACATTTTTCTAGCCAATTCTTAATATCTTCTGCATAAGAAATTGTTATTACTTTGTCTTTCATTTCTTTTTCAGCAGGTTCTTCACCAAACAATGTTAGATATAGTACCTTGACATTTCCTTCTCCATATCTTTTTTGCATATTCTCAAGATATCTACTTAGCTGTTTTGAATGGTCTTCGCTATAAATTTTATTTTCGATAATTATTGCTTTTTCATTATTTTTTATTAAAATATCTATATTTTCTTTTTCTCTATATACGACAATATCATTGCATGCAAAATCTTCTTCTTTTATACCTATTTCTTCTAAGAATAGTTTTAAAAAAATATCTTTAAGTTTATGAGAACCTTCAGGGTTCATTAAATCATATAAAAATCTTGAGTGCAAATTAACTTCATCATGTGCTTTTCTTAAAATGGTAAATATATTAAAGCTATTTTTATTTAATTCATCTACTTTTTCATATTGTATTTTAATATTATTTATTTGCCTAAGCAAAGATTCTAATTCTTTCATTGCTATCCTTGTTTGTGTATTTTGAGAACTTATATTGTATCTAAAATATACAAAATAATATTAATATAATATTTATTTAAGAATAAGAACTAAAAATAACAACACACAAAAACAAAGCCATATTTTGCTAAGATAAAAAATATGAATAAAGAAATCTTAACGCAAGTAAATAAACTTTTTAAAAATGATGGTATTCACGATACTTTCTTAAATGATGTAAAAATATATACTACTTCTAAATTTGACCCACTAAGTCCTTTTATTTATGATGTATGTCTTATTTTGGTTTTGCAAGGCAAAAAAATTGGGCATTTAGGAGATAATACTCTAACTTATGATTCTAAAAATTATTTAGTCGTGCCAACAACTTTGCCTTTGGAGTGTGAAACTTTCGCTTCAAGTGAAGAGCCTTTTATAGGACTAATAATATCTATTGATAAAAAGATTATGTATGAAATAATAGACAAAGTTTCAAAAAAGCAAGAGCTTGAATCAAGCAAAAATTCGCTTGGAGTATTTTCTGACACAGTTGATGAAAATATAAAAGGGCTAACGCTAAGGCTTTTAAAAATATTGCAATCAAAAGAAGAAACAAATATTTTAGGAACTAATACTTTAAGAGAATTATTTTACAGAGTTGCAGTTGGAGAAAATTCGCATTTTTTACACAAAATGTTTTTGAATTCAAACAATGAAGCAAAAATAGCAAGAGCATTAAAAATCATTCATACCCAGTGCGAGAGTAATTTGGATATTTCTAATCTAGCACGACAAGAAGATATGAGCGTGTCATCTTTTCATACACATTTTAAAAAAGTGACTTCACATACACCTTTGCAATATATTAAAAAAATAAGATTGAATAAGGGTAAAAATTTAATATCCTTACAGCAATACCTAGTTATTGACGCAGCTTATGAGATGGGTTATGATAGTGCATCTGCTTTTAGCAGAGATTTTAAGAGCTATTTTGGATACCCTCCAAAAGAAGTTAAGCCTTCTTTTAAAGAGGATAGCAATATTATTTCATAACTATTTCGTAGTTTTTTATAGTTATCTTTAACTATTTTAAAGAGTCCTTTAGAATTTGTGTAACAATATCAAGTGTAATATTTGCATTTTCACCCATAGCTGTATAGCCGTGAGATTTTAGTGCAGATGTTACATTTTCAATAACTTTATCGTCAATATCAAGGTCGCTTAATTTTGTAGTAACTCCAACACTTTGATAGATTGATTCGATTTTAGCAATTACTGCTTCATTGTCATTTTCAATTCCAAATACATTTTTACCCATTTGAGCGATTTTTTCGCCTTTGTCAGCCATCATTAATCTTAAAAGATAAGGTTGGACAACAGCTAAAGATCTTGCATGGTCAATTCCATAAAATGCAGTTAATTCATGCCCGATAAGGTGCGTAGACCAATCTTGTACAAGACCTGCTCCGATTTGAAAGTTTAGCGCTTGATTTGCAATAAGCATTAAATTTTCTTGCCAAAGTGTAGTTCTTCTATCATCCCAATTTTTAGCTAGTTTTGTTAAGCCTCTATATAAAGTCTCAGCGTAACCATCATTTACTAAAGCAGTATTTAGTTTTGTTAAGTATTGCTCAGAAATATGTACAAACGCATCAACTAAACCATTTGCTAATTGAGTATCACTCAAAGTTGACATAAAAGTAGGATCCATTACCGCAAATTGTGGGTAAGAATAGTCTGAGAAATACAATCTTTTTTCATCAATTTCTTTTTTAGAAACTACAGTTAAGTTGTTTGATTCGCTCCCTGTTGCTGCTAGAGTTAAAACGACACCTAAAGGAAGTGCATCTTTTACTTCAGCTTTTCCATCTAGGAAATCCCAAGCGTCACCATCATATTTTGCAGCAGCTGCTAGATATTTACATCCATCAATTACTGAACCACCACCGACAGCTAAAATAAAGTCAATGTTTTCTTTTTTAACAATTTTTAGTGCTTTGTTCATAGTTTCGATTGTTGGGTTTGATTCAACACCTGAAAATTCTATAAATTCGTGATTTTTTAAAGCTTTGACAACTTGGTCATAAGCACCATTTTTCTTGATTGAGCCAAATCCGTAAACAAATAATACTTTTTTGTCTTTTCCTATTAAATCGCTAATAGTAGATATTTTACCTTCTCCAAATTCGATTGCAGTTGGGTTGTGATATGAAAATTCCATATATTTTTTCCTTGTTAATTTTTTTACAGGGGAATTATAATAGGAATGTTTTATTTTAAGAATACCAATTTATGCAAATATCGTGACAATTTCTGCAAATTTAAAAATCTTGGAAATATCTTGAAAATAATGTTTTTGCAAGTTAGGTAGTAGAGGAGTTTGGTATTCAAATTCTTTTCTAATTCTTCGTAGATTAAAATTCTTAAGAGTATAAGGGATATAATTTTACCAAAGCTTATGAGTGGTGGGGAAAGTGAGAACTATAATATGATTAAAAAGAATAAAGAATTTAAACTTGGTGAAAATGATATTTTTTTAAATGATAAATTAAATAGGAAAGAAGCTATAGAAAATTTATCAAGTTTGCTTATATCTACCAAAGAGGCTTTTACTATGAGCATAAATGCGAATTGGGGAGCAGGGAAGACAACATTTGTAAAATTATGGAAAGAACATTTATTAAAGGAGTATAAAGTAAATAGTATATATTTTAGTGCTTGGGAAGATGATTTTTCTAAAGAACCTTTAATTCCAATAATGGGCGAACTAAATGCTTATATTGCAGATAAATTTCAAAATGATAAAGCAATAAGTAAAAAGCTTGAAGACGTTGGAAGTCTTGCGGGGAAAGTATTAAAAAGAGCTTTACCCACACTTATTAAAAGTGCAACTCATGGAGCAATAGATGTGGGTAAAGATTTTGAAAATATCATTAGCACCATAGCTGAACAAAGTACACAAATTTTAATTGAAACCTATTCAAAAGAAAAAGAAATAACAAAAAAGTTTAAAGAATCTATGAAAGGATTGCTAGATAAGATTGATAAGACAAAGCCTTTTGTTATTTTTATTGATGAGCTAGATAGGTGCCGTCCTTTGTATGCCATAGAATTACTTGAGAGAATAAAACATATTTTTGGAATTGATGGATTAATATTTGTATTCTCAATCGATAAAAAACAACTTTGTGAATCAATCAAATCTCAATATGGAAATATTGATGCACCAAGCTATTTAAAAAGATTTATTGATCTTGAATACAATCTTCAAGATATAGGCAAAGATGATTTTTGTATTTTTTTATATAAAAGTTACAATATTAACGATAATATAAAATCAAAAGGTACAAATAAGACTTTTTCTCATGATTTTGATGACTTGGCAATGCTAAGGTATTGCATAAAACAATTTGATTTAACTCTTAGAGAAATTGAGCAGGCATTTATACAAATAGACATAGTTTTTAAAACAATGGAATTTGGATTAGATGAATCGCATTTTAGAGTATTTATATTTTTTATTCTTTTAAAAATAAAAAAGCAAAATTTATATTTTGATTTAATCAATAAAAATAAATCTCCTGAAGAAATTATAAAAGAAATCTTTCTAAATAAAAATAGCGAACATGAGTTAAACACCAATATAGAATCGATAGTTTATGCCACATTAACCACTGATGAAGATTTAAAATTGATTATAAAAAATAAAAAAGATGAACTAAACAAAAATATAGATAATGCAAGTGAACAACAATCATTAATTAACCTACTTAGTATAGATTATAGTACAGCAAGGTATGGACTTAATATAATGGGAGGCTATGGTCTCAATCATGTAATAAATACTGTTATCAAAAAAGTTGAATTTTTAGATAAATTTAATTTTGACACAGTTTAAAAGTAGTAATATTTAAAATATAAAAGAGAAAAATCAAAGTATTAAAATATTACAAGCCCTTTAAGATAAAGGACTTATAATTTGGCTTAATTTTTTAAAAGTCTTAATATTCATGGCAAATAGGCTTGTTTCCATTTGCATCAGTTGGAGCATTCTCAGCGGTTTTTAAGTCTGTGTATTTTATATCACCTGTTTTACTTTTTATAATAATAGTCCCCATTTTTTTTATTGATGAGTCTGAAGTTATTTTAATACCACAAACATTATGAGAATTAGCATCTATTGTTATCGTTCCATAATTTGTAACTGTTTCATAAGATTCGATTGCAGTCAAGCCTCTAAAATCTGATACATTTTGATCACTTGAAGAACTTTTTATATTTATATTTCCATAATTTATAACTGTTCCACCATAAATTATAGAATTTAAGTCTTTAAAGTGCATATTAGAAATGGTAATATTTCCATGATTTTCTATGTTAGATCCATCTTCTACTGTTAAGTATTGTGGAGTTGTATGGCCATATCCTGTAATATTAATATTTCCATAGTTTTTTATAAGAGAATTATTATCTGCTAACATGAAATATAATTTATTGCTTATTGAATAGCTACTACCTGTTATGTCAATATTTTTATTGTTTTGTACTGTACTGTGATTATATGCATACATTTGTATATAATTTGTATAATGCGTTGTTGGTAGGATGGTGGAATAGCCTGTATCTACTGTATCTACACAAAAATCATAGTAGTCCTTTTGCTTATGGCTTATTGTGCCATTATTTATAGCTTTAGAATTATTTGTTGCGACCATGCCCATACCAAATTGGCTATTGTTGACGATATTTCCATTATTTATTGCTGTTGAATTATCTCTTGCAAGCATTGATATAGAATCAAAAAAAGCTTCTTCACGACCGAAAAGGACAGAGCTAAGCATTTTTTCTGGTCTCAAAAATCTATTTAAGGAAGTGGAGAAATCTATTGTTCCACTTTTATCATTTGTAATATGAGAATAATGACTTGCATACATGCCTGTTAAAGCAGGTTCGCTAATAAAAGAGAAAAAATTATTTCCCGTAGCTGTAATGTGTCCATAATTTGTACCTGATGAGCCATCTGTGATTTTCATAGCTTTAAAAATCTTAGATTCTTCTTTACAATATTTTTTTTGCTCTTCAAGCGTAGTAGAGTTTATGCAATCATTGCTAAGCGATGCTAATTTTAGAGGAGCAAAACTATTTGCTTGTAAGGAATCTGATATTACAGGTAGACTTTCGTCACTTTGGGAGATTGTACCGTAGTTGTTAATCGTAGCACTATTTGTGCCTAGGAATACTGTGCCTGTGCTAGCACTTGCAGAGTCATTAAAGTTATAGCTTTGTCCATCTATTTTATGCTCTTTTACACTTTGGGGTGGATTGCCCCCCCCCCGAAGAACCACCACAAGCATTTAAGCCAAGTATCACAATACCAACTAGACTAAGCAAGCTTGATATTTTTGTATATTTTTTGAACATTTCATCTCCTCACTTCTTATTTTACTATTTTACAAGATATAACTTAAAATAATAATAAAACAATAAAAACAAAATACTAAAAGCAAAGCCATATTTTGCTAAAATAATTAAAGAATAAATAAAAAAGATAAAAAATGACTGATAAAGAATACCAAGAACAAATCCAAATCTTAATAACATGGGCTAGGGCGTATTATACACAAGATGAGCCAATGGCAAGTGATGAAGAATATGATATTTTGGTGAGAAAAATCACAAAATACGAAGAGGAAAATCAAGAAAAAATAGATATTAATTCTCCAACCCAAAGAGTAGGGGGTGAGGTTCTTGATGGCTTTGAAAAGGCCAAGCATTTAAGCAAAATGTATTCTCAAGAAGATGTATTTTCTAAAGAGGAGCTAGAAGCTTGGATAAAAAGAGCTAGCAAAAGTATTGAGCAAAAAGAGTATTTTTGTGATGTTAAATTTGATGGGGCTAGCTTAAACCTTATTTATGAAAACGGTATTTTAAAACAAGCCATAACTAGAGGAGATGGGAGTATTGGCGAAGATGTTACGCATAATGCAAAAACTATACAATCAATTCCTTTAAAAATAAAAGAAAAATCCTTGCTTGAGCTTCGTGGTGAAGTTGTTATAAAAAAGCAAGACTTTGAGCAAATAAATGAAAATAGAATAAAAAATGATGAAGACGCATTTGCAAATCCAAGAAACGCAGCAGCTGGGAGTTTAAGGCAACTTGATTCAAAAATATCTGCTAAGAGAAAATTGTTTTTTTCTCCTTGGGGAGTGGGGCAAAACTCGCTAAATTTTGAGAAATATTCACAGCAAATGGAGTATATTTATTCTCTAGGTTTTGCAAAGCCACCAATTTATTCGCTTTGTAAAAATATTGATGAGGTTCAAACTTTGTACGAAAAAATGGTGGCTAAGCGAAGTGAAATTTCTATGATGCTTGATGGAATGGTTATAAAAATTGATGATTTTAAATCTCAAGAATTACTAGGTTATACGGTTAAATTTCCTAGATTTTCTTGCGCTTATAAGTTTCCTGCCTTAGAAAAAGTCACAAAAATATTAGATGTGATTTGCCAAGTTGGAAGAAGTGGCGTGCTTACTCCTGTGGCGATTTTGAGTCCTACTGATATTGAAGGTGCTGTGATTAGACGAGTCTCTTTACATAATTTTGATGAGATTGCAAGGCTTGGATTAAAAATAAATGATAGCGCTATTTTGATAAGAAGTGGGGATGTGATACCAAAAATCACTAAGGTTTTAAGCAAACGAAGAGATGGGAGCGAAAAAGATATTCCTAGACCAACGCTTTGTCCAAAATGCTCTTCTAAACTTCTTGATGAGGGCGTTTTGATAAAATGCCAAAATCTTGATTGTCCCTCTAGAGTGGTTAATTCTATTATTTATTTTTCTTCTAAAAAATGTATGAATATAGATGGGCTTGGAAAAGAAATATCAAAAACTTTAGTAAAAGAAGGCAAGATAAAAGATATTTTGGATATTTATTCTTTAAAATATGATGAGCTTAGCACCTTGGAAGGCTTTAAGGAAAAAAAAATAAAAAACCTTTTAGCTTCAATAAAAAATACAAAAAATTGCGAATTATACCGCCTTATTTGCTCACTTGGGATTGAGCATATTGGAGAAGTAGCGTCAAAGCAAATCGCACTTAGTTTTGGAGCTGATTTTTTAAATCCAAATTATGAAGCTTTAGTTAGTATTGAGGGAATTGGTGAGCAGATGGCAAAATCATATTGCGATTTTATGCAAGTAAATGAAACCCTAGTATCAAAGCTTGCTTTTGAAATAAATCCTATGGTACCTAAAAAACTTGAAATAAAAGAAAATCCTTTTAAAGATAAAATCGTAGTTTTAACTGGAACATTAAACAAAGGCAGAGATGAAATAAAAGCTAAGCTTGAAGCAAATGGTGCAAAAGTTAGCTCAAGTCTTTCAAAGAAAACTGATTTCTTAATTTGTGGAGAAAATGCAGGAAGTAAAAAGCAAAAAGCGCAAGATTTGGGTGTGAGTATTTTGGATGAAAAAGCTATGTGGGAATTGTTTTCTAGCGATATTTAGAACTTTGACTAAGTTTTGCTTATAAAAATGCTGTTTTAGCTTGGTTTAAAGTTATATTTTTGCAAAAATTTGATAAAATTCTCAATATTTATAAAAGGTAAGAAATGCAAGAGTTTAATCTTTTTGACTTGGTAGTATTAGTTGTAACTGTCCTTTTGGGATTAAAAGGACTTTTTAACGGTTTAATCAAAGAAGCCTTTGGCCTAATCGGAATTATTGGGGGGATTTATGTTGCCTCAAGATTAGCAAGCACTGTTGGACGAACATTAGCTCCAAGCATTGGTATAAATAATTCAGCTAGTATATCTTTGATGGGTTTTATCATATCTTTAGCAGTTTTTTGGGTTCTAGCTTATGTGGTAGGAACGATAATATCAAAGCTAACTTCACTTAGTGGCTTGGGAATTTTTGATAGATTGCTTGGATTTTTGTTTGGTATGGGGAAAATATTTTGTATTTTAGCTGTGATTATTTACGCTCTTTCAAGAATAAGCGCAATCAATACTAAAATCGAAAGTCTAGTCGGAACATCAATAGCTTATCCATTATTACTTCAAACTGGTAATTATATAGTTAAATTAAAAGAAGTGCCTTTAGCGATTGAAGCTAAAAAAGCTGTGAGTTCTACTATTGATGCTGCTAAGAAAAATCTTAAAGATGTAAATAGTAAAAATATTGAAAAGCAAGTTCAAGGAATAAAAAAAACATTAGAAGAAAAAGCAGCTGAACAAGCAGTTGATCAGATACTTTCTAAAAAAGATAAGAGCTCTTCAAAAAATGCGAATACTCCTACAAATAATCAAGAAGAAAATAATAATAATATAAATTAAATTTATAAAGGTAGATTTTGTTTGAAAATAAGTACATAGCCCAAAGGATACAAAAGGCAAGTAATCTAAAAGAATTAGGGATTAATCCATATTCTAATCATAGTAAAAAAGATACAAGCGTAGAAAAATTTATAGATAAAAATAAAGATATTTTTGAGCTTGAAAATAGACGAGATGAGGCTAGACATTTTATCATAGCTGGGAGAGTGAAATTTTTTAGGCTTATGGGTAAAGCTACATTTTTAAAGCTTGAAGATGAAAGTGGTATTTTACAAATTTATGTAAGTAGAGACAATTTAAAAGAGGGTTTTTATAACGAAATTTTCAAAAAGTATATTGAAGTTGGTGATATTATAGAAGTTGGAGGTTTTCCTTTTGTGACAAACAAAGGTGAGCTTAGTTTGCATGCTGATGATGTAAATATTTTGACAAAAGCTATCTCACCTTTGCCTGAGAAATATCACGGAATAAGTGATAAAGAACTAAGATATAGACAAAGATATCTTGATTTGCTTATGAATAGCGAAGTGAAAAAAACATTTAAAATGCGTTCAAAAATAATAAGCTTAACAAGAAGATTTTTTGAAGATAGGGATTTTTTAGAAGTTGAAACTCCTATGATGCACCCTATTGCAGGTGGAGCAAATGCTAAGCCTTTTGTAACGTATCATAATTCTTTGGGTGTTGATAGATATCTTAGAATTGCACCTGAACTTTATCTAAAAAGATTAATCGTGGGTGGTTTTGAGGCAATTTTTGAAATAAATAGAAATTTTAGAAATGAAGGAATGGACGCTACGCATAATCCTGAATTTACTTCTATTGAATTTTATTGGGCTTACAAAACTTATAAAGATTTAATCAAACTAACAAAAGAATATTTTCTTTATTTACTTAAAGAATTAGAGCTTCCAAAACTTTTGGTTTATGGTGAACAAGAGATTGATTTTACAAAATTTTCTGAAATTGCTTTGCTTGATTCTTTAAGCCAAATAGGTGAAGTTCCAAAAGATATAGTGGATGATAAAGAAAAAATAAAAGCGTATTTAAAAGAAAAACATATAGAATTTAATGAAACAAGCAATCTAGGACAACTTCAAGGTGAGCTTTTTGATGCCTTTGTTGAAGATAAGCTAATCAATCCAACTTTTATCACAAAGTATCCCGTGGAGCTATCGCCGTTAGCTAGAAAATCTGATGATAATCCTAATTTTACTGATAGATTTGAGCTGTTTATTGCAGGTAAAGAGCTTGCAAATGCCTTTTCTGAGTTAAATGACCCACTTGACCAATTAGCAAGATTTGAAGGGCAAATGAGCGCAAAGGAAAGTGGCGATGAAGAAGCACATGAAATGGATGAGGATTATGTAAATGCTTTGAGCTATGGTATGGCACCAACAGCAGGAGAGGGCATAGGCATAGATAGACTTGTAATGCTTTTAACAAATGAGCATAGTATTAGAGATGTGTTGTTGTTCCCTGCTATGAAGCCTTTAAGTAAAGAGGCAAAAGAAGCAAATGAGATAAAGAAAGAGGGTGAATAAATGAGTTTTGTAAGTAATGAAAAATTAGAAACAGCTGACAGCGAAGTATTTGATATAATTGAAGACGAATTAAAAAGAGAAACAAATCATCTTGAAATGATAGCAAGTGAAAATTTTACTTCAAGTGCAGTTATGCAAGCGCAAGGTTCAATTTTTACAAATAAATATGCTGAGGGTTATCCATCAAAAAGGTATTATGGAGGTTGTGAGTTTGCTGACAAAGTTGAATCTTTGGCAATTTCTAGGGTTTGTAAGATTTTTTCTTGTAAATATGCAAATGTTCAGCCACACTCAGGAAGCCAAGCAAATGCAGCAGTTTATGCAGCTTTTCTAAAAGCAGGTGATAAGATTTTGGGAATGGATTTAAGCCATGGCGGACATCTTACTCATGGTTCAAAAGTTAGCTTTTCAGGTAAAAATTATCAATCTTTTCATTATGGAGTTGAGCTTGATGGTTTGATTGATTATGATAAAGTAATGGAAATTGCAAAAATAGTAAAACCAAAGATTTTAGTTTGTGGGGCAAGTGCTTACGCAAGAGAGATTGATTTTGCAAAATTTAGAAAAATTGCTGATGAAGTTGGAGCTATTTTATTTGCTGATATTGCGCATATTGCAGGACTAGTAGCCGCAAATGAGCATATGAGTCCTTTTCCTTATGCTGATGTTGTAACAAGCACAACGCACAAAACTTTAAGAGGTCCAAGAGGTGGAATAATACTTACAAACGATGAAGAGAAAGCAAAAAAATTAAACCAAGCGATTTTCCCTGGGCTTCAAGGTGGTCCACTTATGCATGTTATCGCTGCTAAGGCAGTGGCTTTTAAAGAAGTGCTTGATCCTTCGTGGAAAGATTATATCGTGCAAGTAAAAGCAAATATGAAAATCTTGGCTAATATCTTACAAAAGCGTAATTATAAACTCGTAGGTGGTGGGACTGATAATCACTTGGTTTTAGTTGATTTATCTGATAAAGGCTTTAGCGGAAAAGACGCTGATGATGCCTTGACTAGAGCTGGAATAACTGTCAATAAAAATACAGTTCCAGGAGAAACAAGAAGCCCTTTTGTAACGAGTGGATTAAGAATAGGTTCAGCCGCGCTAACTGCTAGAGGAATGAAAGAAGAAGAATTTAAATTAATTGCAAATAAAATTTGTGATATACTTGATGATGTAAATAATAAAGACTTAGCTTTGAAGATAAATAAAGAATTAGAAGACTTGAGTAAAAAATTTATAATATATGATAAATCAACTTATTAGTAAAAGGATTTAAAATGGAAATAAAAGGCAATGAGTTTTTAGAAAAAGTCCAAAAAATTCAAAATGGAAAAAACAAAGAAGAAGAAAGCGAATTAAGTGATTTGCTACTTTCTTCTCATGAAGGCAAGAGCGATAAGAAAAAATATGCAATTTTGGGTATTTTATTAATTATTTTATTTCTTGTTACTATTGTTTTGATAAGACTTATTTCGAATGCTAAGGTTTCAAACGAAAATTTATCTAATAAAACTGTGCAACAACAAAAACAAAATGATGCGATTGACAAAAAGTATCAACAAATTATTAATAAAGATTTATCTATAAAAAATAATAAAAAAGTTATGAAAGAACCTAATATTAAGTCTGCACAAAAAGCCCAAGATTCAAAAACAAGCGGGACTTATAATCCATCTAATAAAAATAAAGCTTACAGACAAAAAATTCAACAAAAAAATAAAGGTATTGCTGGTGAAATAAGACGAACTTTTCAAAATATGAAAACTTCTAGTTCATCTAAAAAGTATGCAAATACTTACCCTAAAGCTTTTTATATTCAAGTTGGTGCATATACAAATATGCCTTCAAAACAAATTTTAGGAAACATCAAAAAATTAGGTTTGCAGTATAAGATTTTTAAAAAAAGCATTAACGGAGTTGTGTTTAATAAACTTCTAATTGGACCATATTTTTCAAGAACTAAAGCTGAAGCTAAATTAGGTAAGGTAAAAACTAGCTTAAAAGCTCCACATGCATATTTAACTCAAATATAGTGCTAAAGAGTTTTTGTGAATCTTTTATACTGGATGAATTTAGCCCAGTAGCTATTTATCAAAAAGTAAAAAAGATTTATCCTGATGAGATTTCTTTTTTATTTGAAAGTTCGGTAAATACCACTGAAGGAAATTTTTCTTATATTTTTTTAGGGCAAAGACAAAGAATTTGGTACAAAGATTCTAAAACTTTTTTTCAAGATGAAGACGCAGATAAAGAACAAGTTGATTTAAATCCTTTGGCTTTTTTAAAATCTTTTTATAAAAAAATCAATTCAAAACCTTATAAAGATTTAGGAGAAAAACTAGGGCTTGGTTTTACAGATGGTTTTGTCGGTAATATTTCTTATGATATTATTTGCGAGTTTGAGCCTATCTTAAAAAAATCTATGCAAAACCTTGAAGATGAGCTAGGACTTCCTGATTTGGATTTGCTTAGACCAAATATTATTCTAGGTTTTTCTCATAAAACTTCAAAATTAACTTTACTTACCTTCAAAGAAAATCTAGCAAAAGAACTTCAAAAAATAAAAGAAGAACTTTTGAAACCTTACGAATGCCATAAACTTAAAAAAGCTAAACTTTTAGATAAGGGTAATTTTCATTTTCAAAAGCAAGACTTTTTTGATTTAGTTAAAAAAAGTAAAGAAAAAATCCGAAGTGGAGATATATTTCAAGTGCTGATAAGTAATAGATTTACTCAAAAGGCTAAGCTTGATGCATTTTCTTTTTATAGAGTTTTAAGAAGTAAAAATCCTAGTCCTTATTTATTTTTATTGGCTTTCGAAGATTATTCCTTGGCTGGTTCGTCACCTGAACTTATGGTAAAACTTGAAAACGGTAAAATCATACTTAGACCAATCGCAGGCACAAGAAAAAGAGGTAAGGATTATATAAAAGATAAGTTTTATGAAAATGAACTTATAAATGATGAAAAAGAAAAGTCTGAACATATTATGCTTGTTGATTTAGGACGAAATGACCTAGGAAAGGTGGCAAAAACTGCTAGTATCAAATTAAACAAGTTAATGAGTGTTGAAAAGTATTCACACGTTATGCACCTAGTAAGTGAGCTTGAGGCTGTGCTTGATGAAAAATATGATATGTTTGATTTGTTTATTGCGTGTTTTAGTGCTGGTACTATGACAGGAGCTCCAAAGATTAGAGCAATGGAGTTAATCGCTGAATTTGAAAAGCAAAAAAGAAATTTTTATAGTGGATGTGTGGTTTATTTTGGTTTTGATGGAAATATGGATACTGCGATTACGATTAGAACTTCTTATATCGACAAAGAAAAAATTATTTTTCAAGCAGGAGCTGGAATAGTCGCAAATAGTGAAGCAAAACTTGAGTACCTAGAAGTGCAAAATAAACTAGCTGCTAATATAAGTGCGCTTGAAGATTTGACAAATATTGACTAAAATTAGTCAAAATACACACCTAAAAAAGCTTAATAATTTCTATAAATTTTTTATAAAACTTCTCAAATAATAAAAATTTTCAAAGTAAAAAAATTATTATTAAGATTTTCTTAACTTAATTTAAGAATAATTTAAACTTAAAAAAAATACATCTAACCTATTAAAAACTTAAATCAAAATTATTATTAAAATAAGCTTAGATAGCTTAAATTGTTTTTGCTAAACTTAATTATATTTAAATTAATGGAGCAAGAAATGAAAGAGCTAAAACTAAAAACTAGAGTATTAAAATATTTACAAAAAGCTCATCCAGAGCATAACTTTAAAATGCAAAATTTAAAAACATTAAATATAGGACAATATGCAAATGCCTATGTTTGTAATTATATTGATGAAAAATTCTCTTTAACTATTAAAGATTTTTATCATTGTCCTAGTTTTATTAGATATAGCTACGGGATTATTATGGCTAGAAGAGAACTAAAAGCCTTGAATAAATTAAATGGAATTGCAGGTATTGCAAAACCATTTATGATGCTTAGCCCTTTTTGCGTTTGCTTTTCTTATATAAAAGGTGAGTCTTTGGCAAGCTACAGAGGTAAGGGAAAATTTTTGCCTGTTTCGTATTTTCTTGAGCTAGAAAAACTAATTGACAATATGCATAAAAGAAATATTTTGCACCTTGATTTAAGAAATTTAGGAAATATTTTAGTAGGAGATGACTATAAACCTTATATTATTGATTTTCAGTCGTATGTAAATAAAAATTTTATACCAAAGTTTTTAAGCAAGTTATGCATGCAAGGTGATAAATCTGGGGCTTTAAAAGCTTGGAAATTTATCTGTTCAGAGCCTTTAAATAAAGAAAGATTAGCTTATATAAATAAAGCTAATAAAATAAGAAAAATTTGGATTTTTAAAGGATACCCTATAAAAAGACTTATTACTAGATTAAAAACTGCCTAGTTTTTTATAATAATGCCAGTAAGCTTGAAGGCTTCTTTTAAAAATAGAAACTATATTATTTGAATATTCTTTTATTCTCTTTAGTTTTTAAAATATCAGGAAAATTATCCATAAAATCAAGATAAGCAACAAGATATTTTCTGCTGGTATCAAGATGATTTTTAAAATTTTGTATATTTATATAGCCTTCATCTTTAATAATACCTCGCATAAGTTTTGTAAGTTTTGCTAAGGCACTTTGACTTATAAAAATATTGTGTTGTATTCTTTTTATTTTATTTTTACTGCAAAGTTTTTTGAATATTTCATCTCCAATTTTTCTATCTAAATCAAAATCATCATAAATTAAATAAGGCGCAGATGGGAAAAATTCCTCTTTTTCTAAGCGTAAAAGTATAGTATCTTCCAAACTTGGCAAAAAATCTTCTTTTATTTTTGCATTTTTATAAAGATTATTTTCTTTTTTTAAGAAACCTTCTTCAACTAGTTCAGCAAAAGCAAGGCTCAGAAAATCTTGGCTTGTCCATTTTATTCTAAGTTTTAAAGAAGATATTGAGAGTAGAGCAAAATCATTTTTTTCATATATATTTTTAATAATATTTTTAATGATTTCTTTGCTTGTAAGTGGATAGATTATAAGTTCTTTTTCATCGATGAAAACATCTTTTAAATTTCTCGCATATGAATTTGCCTTTTCATGACTTAAGCCAAATCTTTGTGCTGATGAGATTAGACCAAGACCTTTTTTATGAGTTTTAAGTAAAAGCTCAAAAGCATTTGAAATATCGTTTTTATTTAAAGCTTCAAGCATTTGTATTTTTGAATTTTTTCTCATAGGCTCAGTTACAGGATTTAGCACTACAGCCCCTGCTAGGGTTATTTCGTTTTGTCTTAGGATTAGTTTTTCTCCAAAAATACAAAATACTTCTTCGTTAAATTTTAAGCTTGCGAAGTTATTAGGATTCATAGGATTAGAAGAATTGCCTAATTCTTTGTTGTAAATCAAAAGCTTTGCTTCAAGTTTGAGCGAGCCTAAAAAACAAGTATAAGTAATATTGTGGCTTAGGCTCTGCCCTTCTAAGGTGGTAAAAGAAATATCAATTTTTTTAAACCCTCTTAAAAATCCCTTCTTTGTAAGTAAAAACCCTTTCTTTAAATCTTTTGCATTAATTCCTTGTAAATTTAGCGCAGCTCTTTGTGAAATTTTTGCTTCATCAGTATTTTTTTTATGAACTTGGATATTTTTTATTCTTACTTTTTTTTGAAGCTGAGGGATAAAAACTTCTTCATTTAAAGCTATATCTTTTCCTAAAACTGTACCACTTACGAGCGTCCCTAAACCTTTTGGAGAAAAAACCCTATCAATATAATATCTAAAAAAGTTCTCTTCTTTTTTTTGACTTGGCGGCAAGGTAAAAAGTTTTTCTTTGAGCAAGGCTATGCTTTGTTTATCAAAAATGCTAACAGCTTGGGTAAATAAAATATTAAAACCAAAAGCATTTAAAAGCTCTAGCGCTTCTTTTTCTCTTTGCTTTAAAAGCTCCTCATTAACTAAATCTTTTTTGCTTAAAATTAAGATAATATTTTTAATACCTAAGAGTTTTGCTATTTGAATATGTTCTATACTTTGCGGTTTTAATCCTTCAAAAGCACTTAAAACAAACAATAATCCATCAAAGCCAAAAGCACCTGCAATCATATTTTTTATTAAGCTTTTATGCCCTGGAACATCAATAAAAGCAATATTTTTATCAACTTTTGTCATGTTTGAAAAAGATAAATCAATAGTTATGCCTCTTTGTTTTTCTTGGCTACTTGTATCTCCTTCGTAGCCATTTAAAGCTTTTATTAGTGCAGTTTTGCCGTGGTCAATATGTCCTGCCGTTCCTAATATTAGATTAGTCATTTATCAAAACTTCTTCTAAAACTTTTTTTATAATTTCCTCTAATTTTTCATCTTCATTTTCTTGAATACTTCTAAAATCTATCAAGCAAGCATCTTTTTCAATACGGCAAATTACTCCGTTTTCTCTTAGTTTTTCTTCTAAAATTTTTGTTTTTATATTTTTATATTTTAAAGCTAGGACAAAAGTAGGGATTTTTTCTTCTGGGTTTGAGCCACCACCTAGAGGAGTTTCACTTTTTAAAATAAATGAATTGTCTCCTAGAATCTCTAGAATCTTTAAAGTCTCTAGTTTTGATTTTAATGTTTTTGCTCTTAGCTCTAATTTGGCCAAAGGAGTATAAAGCATTTTTAGTGTTGGTATTTTTTCTAAATCTTCAAGCACTAATATCCTTGCATGCTCTTCAAGTAAAGCAAGACTTAGCTTATCAACTCTTAGCATTCTAAGGAGTTGATTTTTTTTGAGTTTTGCTATTAAGTCTTTTTTTCCTAAGATTATTCCTGCTTGGATTGAGCCGAAAAGTTTATCTCCTGAAAAGCTAAGTAAGCTAGGATTTTTTTTCATATAATCCAAAAGTTTTGGCTCTTTTAATCCAAAAGGCAACTCAAAAATATGTGCACTTCCCATGTCGTAATAATCTATAATATTATTTTTTTTAGCTAAGGGGATTAAATCTTCAAAATCAACTTCACTAGAAAAACCTTTGATACAAAAATTTGATTTATGCACCTTCATAAGCATGGCTGTGTTTTCATTTATAGCTTTTTCATAATCACTTAAATGAGTTTTATTTGTAGTTCCTAGCTCTTTTAGTTTTGCTCCACTTTGCTCCATGATATCAGGTATTCTAAAACTACCTCCAATCTCAACTAATTCTCCACGGCTTACGAGCACATCTTTATCTTTTGCAAAAGTGTTTAAGATTAGAAAAACAGCAGCCGCATTGTTGTTTACCACAAGTACATCTTCGCAAATGCAAAGCCTAGAAAAAAGTTTTTTTAGATGGCTGTATCTTTGTCCTCTTTTGCCTTTTTCTAAATCATATTCTAAATTGTTGTATGAGCTTAGCAAGGGTTGTACTTTTTGTATCAATTCTTTGGATATTAGGCTTCGTCCTAGATTTGTATGGATGATTATTCCTGTTGCGTTTATCAAAGGGATTAAAGAAGGTTTTAAAATATCTTCATATTTTTTTTTGACTTTTAGTATTAGTTCATTTTCATTAAAAGTATGTATTTTTTTAGCTAAAATATCTTGCCTAAATTCTTCTAAAACTTCTTTGGCTAGGGGTTTTAATAAAGAGATTTTAAAATCTTCAAAGCTAATGTTTTGAATAAATCTATCGAGTTGCGGGATTTGTTTTAATAAGTCCATTTTTTCTTCTTTAATATTTTTTTTATAAAATATACTATATAATCTTAAACTTATGGGGGGTATGTGTTCCTGGTGGTCGCCACGGGCTTCAAATCCGATGGAGCCTTAGTTGACTAAGGCTTGGGAGGTTCGATTCCTTCACCCTCTCGCCATAAGTTTAGACTAAAGTTTTTAAATTTTAGCAAAAAAGCACTTAAAATATCAATAAAAAATCTTTACTATAAACCATGCAAAAAATATAAAAATCAAATTAATAAAAAAAATCATTTAGCTATTAACCTTGGCTATTTAATTTACTACTATGGGTTTTGCTTGTCTTGGGATGATTTCGCCGATAATTTGTGCATAACCAAAGCAAGAATCTTGTATCAATTTTAAAAATTCTTTTGCTTGATTTTTGTCAATTGAAAATAAAAGTCCACCCGAAGTTTGAGCATCAAAAAGCAAGGCTTTAACTTCTTTAAAGTCACTGGCATTTTGAAATTTTGCACTAAAACTTATATCTTTTCCAAAGTAGTCTTGATTCCTTTTGCTTCCTCCTGGTATCTGTTCTTTCTTTGCCCAAGTTTTAGCTAAGTCTAAAAATGGCACTAAACTAGCATCTATACTTAAGCTTATTTTGTCATTTGTCATTTCGCAAGCGTGACCTAAAAAGCCAAAGCCTGTAATATCTGTGCAAGCTGAGATTTTATAATCTTGCATAAATTTTGAAGTATGAAAATTTAGCTTAGACATTATTTCGCAAGCTTCTTTTATTTGGGCTTGTTTTAATTTTTCATTTTTTAATGCAGTTGAGATTATGCCCATGCCAAGTGGTTTTGTAAGTATTAATAAATCTCCGATTTTTCCCGTATTATTTCTTAGTATTTTACTAGGATTTGCTAAGCCTGTAACGCTTAATCCATAATACATTTCAGGTGAACAAATGCTATGCCCACCTAGTAAAACTCCTCCACATTCTTTTATTTTGGAGTTTCCACCTTCTAAAATATCTTTTATCAACTCTTTTGGTAAATGCTTGTCATCAAATCCTAAAATATTTAAAGCAGTTGTTACTCTTGCGTTCATCGCAAAAATGTCACTTAAAGCATTCGCTGCGGCAATTTGTCCGAAAATATAAGCATCATCAACGATAGGCGTTATAAAGTCTAAGCTTTGGATTAAAGCTTGGTTTTCGCCTATTTTGTAAACACTCGCATCTTCGTTGCCTTCAAAGCCTGCTATTATGTTTTTGTCAATTACTGGTAAAGAGCTAATTGCTTGTTTTAGATCACCCGGACCTAGTTTAGCTGCTCAACCTGCTGCTTGAACAAAATTTGTTAATTTGTACGTTTGTTTAGCACTATTTTTTAAAATATTTAATCCTTCTTTTTTGTTTTATAATTTTATCTTCTTAGGCTTAAGAGTACATTATATTTTATTTTTTTTCTAAAAAATTCTTATAAAAATAAATGTTAGATCAAGCTTAAAAATTATTTTTTTTGAAAAGCTAGGATTTTAAAAAGTAATAGGCAAAATTTGCATATTACTCCTAAGCTTAGGGCTTTGTAAAAGCTTATTTATTTGTAACTTTAGGATACAAAAATCAAATATTATAAAAAAATAATTTTTATTTTGCGTATATTTAGCCCTTATTAAAGACAAAGATATTATTATTAGTTTAAATAAAGGTTAGATTTTAACTAAGCAGTTTTGATACTTATAAAATTAATTTAAGATGTTTATAAGATATTAATAGACAAAAGGTTATTATTCGCGAAATGTTAGTTTTGGATTTTTAAAATAGTATTTTTACAAAAAAATATCAGATAAAAATAAAAAATTAGCAAAAATCTATAAAGGAAAAATATGCAAGAATTTGTTTATTACAATAAAGAAAAACTAGATTTTCCCCTAAGCGAAGATATTAAAATTGCTGAAAAAAAGGATACTCTTAACGAAAGTGATGAGGATTTTTTAATATCAAACTCCAAAGAAGTTCAAGCTGAATTTTATGCGCCTGAGATTGATTTTTATATAAAAAATTCTGAAGATTCTTTGCCAAAAAAGATGGAAAACACTAAGAAATTATATGAAATAAATGCTTTAAGATTTGATAATGCAAAAGATATGCTGTATAAACAAGATATAAATTCTAGAGTTTTATTAGTAGCAGATAAAAAAGAAAAAGCCGAATTTTTAACTTTTGCCAAAGAAGATGATTTTGAGCTTTTTAATATATCTGCATTATCTGTAAAAAGTATTACAAGAAGTATTGGAAATTTAAAAGTTGTGTTTGATGATGAGGGCGAAGATTTTACTTTGGAAGTCGCTCAAATCGTTTGGTATAATGCAAAAGAAATAGCTTTTAAACAAAGCGGAAGTTTTGATCCACGACAAAGTTCAAGTGAAGAAGTAGTCAAGATTTTAAAAGAGAATATCAAAAAATACACTTATAAGAAATTTATATCTTATGATCCTTTGATTTGTCAATATCACGAAAGAAGAGAAGAAACTTGTGCAAAATGTGTAGAAGTTTGTCCAACTACAGCGATAATAAAAATAGATAAAGATAAGCACTTGCAATTTTCTCAGATAGATTGTCACGGCTGTGGTGGCTGTATTTCAGTTTGCCCTTCAGGTGCACTTGATTATACTCCAAGCCCAAAAGAAGCACTTTATGAAATGAGTAAATTTTATAAAAATCAAATTCCTTTAATAATCCCTCAAAAAATGAATATTGAGACATTAGATTGTAAAATTAAGCAAAATGTTTTGCCCTTTGCTATTGAAGGAGAAAAGTTTTTGCACGAAGCTACGCTTTTAACTTTGATTCAAGAAAGTGGTTCGCAAGTTATTTTTTATTCTGATTTCTTATCTAAGGGGACAAAAGATAGCATAGATATATTAAATAGTATTTTTCAAAAAAAATATAAAAAATATGCTGTTTTGATAGCTATGAATAAAGAAGAGCTAAAAACTGCTATACAAAAAGTTGATTTTATTAAAGATAGTTTTTATACGCTAAATCAAGAGGGTTCAAGAAAAAGAGAGATTTTTGCTTTAAGATTAAGACATCTTGTAGGTGAAGAGGATTTAGGTTTGGTAAAAACAGGTGAGCATGTTCATTACGGAAAAATTAAAATAAATCAAGATAAATGTACACTTTGCTTATCTTGCGTGGGTGCTTGCAATATGGACGCACTTAGTGCACATGCTGAAGACAATACTTTGAGATTTAATGCTTCACTTTGTACATCATGTGGATATTGTCTTTTAACTTGCCCTGAAGAAGATTGTATTTCTTTACAAGAAGATATTATTGAGTTAAAACCATCTTGGTTTAAAGATGAAGTTCTAGCTAAAGATGAGCTTTTTGCCTGTCTTGAGTGTGGTAAGGAATTTGCCACTAAAAAGGCTATTGAGAAAATTGCAAAAATGATGCTTCCATTATTTAAAGGTGATGAAATAAAACAAAGAACTTTGTATTGCTGTGAAGATTGCAAACCTAAAATTATGATGCAAAGTTATATACCTCAAGAAAAACAAAAGCAAGGAGCTAAATCATGATAGAGCAAGGAAAAGAAGTAAATAAAGCAAGAAGTATTTATTACGCAATGTTTTCAAGGTTTTTTGCTTATTCTGCTGATACAAGTAGGTATTTAGAATTACTAAATTTTATTGATATTTTAGAAAAAAATCCTCTTGATGAAACTACAGCTAAAGCTTTTAAGGAACTTAAAAAAATATTACCAAAAGACAGCAATGCAAGTCTTTTGACTGAGTATGATAAAATTTTTGAAGACCCAAGTACAAGCACTATTCGAACAACAGCCTCATTTTATGATGATGGCTTAGAAAGTGGTAAAAAAAGACTTGAAGTTATTAACTTTTTAGCTAAAACAAAAATAAGAAGAGATGAAAAAAGCTTTACTGAAAACGAAGATAGCATAGGGTTTTTGTTTAGTTTTATGGCTGAATTATTAACACTTGTAAATCAAGGAAGTGAAGAATATTTAGAGCTTAGCACTTGTGTTTTTAAGCAAGTTATAAATAATTTTATAGATGAAATTTCAAGAGATATTTATGAGCATGAGAATGCAAAAATATTCAAGCAAGTGATAATATTGCTGCAAGCTTTTATGGAATTTGAGAGAATGTATTTAGAAGTTTCTAAGCCAAAATTAAGTGAAGAAAATACTAAAGAGATAAAACAAGAAAAAGAAATTAGTGAAGAAGAAAAACAAAGAAGAGCAAAAAATAAACTATTAAGAGCTAAGGGGCCAAAAAAAGCACAAGAAAAAAGTGAAGAGCCTTTTATAGCTTATGATACGGAGGATGATGCTTAGATAAATAATCTTTTTAAGAACTTGCAAAGAATATAAAGTATTTTTTGCAAGTTCTTAATGGGACTAAATCAATAAAGGAGCAACTATGCAAAATGATAGACGAAAATTTATCAAGAAAACTGCAGTTGTAGTAGGAGCGACAGCGGTCGTGGGAACGACTTCTTTGCTTGCTAAAAATAGCAGCTATGAAGCTGATTCATCTGGTGTTGTGGTAGGACATTCTTCAAAAAAAGAAATTCTTTATCACGAAACAAAAGCTTGGGACGAATATTACAAACAAGCTAAATAAATATAAGGGTTAGTAAATGTACAAAACATTACAAGCGAAAATAGGAAGAAGATCATTTTTAAAAATGCTTGCTGTTGGTGCTGGTGTTGGTGCAACGAGTGCTTTTGCGAGCAACTCAGGCATTACAAGATCTGCAACGAAAGAAGAAATTAAAAATCCTTTTCCTGGTTCGAAAATGGTAAAAACAATCTGCACTGCTTGTTCAGTAGGCTGTGGGATTTTGGCGGAAGTCCAAAACGGAGTTTGGGTAAGACAAGAGGTGGCACAAGATCATCCAATATCACGTGGAGGGCACTGTTGTAAAGGTGCTGACATGATTGATATGATTAAATCTAAAGTTAGATTAAAACACCCAATGGTTAAAACAAAAGGGCAATGGAAAAGAATTTCTTGGGAAGAAGCTTTCACAGGAATTTCAGCTAAAATGAATGCGCAAAGAAATAAATTTGGCGCAGATACTGCGATGTTCTTAGGCTCAGCAAAAATGAGTACAGAACAAGCTTATTATTTTAGAAAATTTTCTGCAATGTATGGGACTAATAATATAGATCACCAAGCTAGAATTTGACATAGTGCAACAGTCGCCGGTGTGGCGAATACATGGGGTTATGGCGCTATGACAAACTCATTTGGAGATATGCAAAATTCTAAGGCAATTATCATTTTTGGAGCAAATCCAGCTGTGAATCATCCTGTCGGATTTGGACATATATTAAAAGCAAAAGAAAGAAATTCAGCTGCATTAATCGTAGTTGATCCAGTATTTACAAAAACAGCAGCTAAGGCTGATTATTTTTGCAGAATTAGACCAGGAACTGATATAGCATTTATGTACGGAATGCTACATTTAATATTTAAACACGGATTAGAAGATAAATCTTTTATTGATGATAGAGTTTATGGAATGGACTTAGTAAGAGCTGAGGCTAAAAAATGGACACCAAAAAAAGTAGAAGATGTAACAGGAGTTAAAGCTTCACTTTTAATACAAATCACTAATGTTTATGCAAAATCACATCCAGGTACTTTACTTTGGGCTATGGGTTTAACTCAACATACAATAGGTTCATCAAATACAAGAATTGCACCAATTTTGCAATTATCTTTAGGAAATATGGGTGAAGCTGGTGGAGGCTGTAATATTCTAAGAGGGCATGATAATGTTCAAGGCGCAACTGATATGTGCTGTTTGTCTCATACCTTACCAGGATATTATGGTTTATCTGATGGTTCATGGAAATATTTTGCGAAATCTTGGGGAGTTGATTACTCTTGGTTAAAAGGAAGATTTAAAGCAAAAGAATGGATGAATAACAAAGGTTTCACTTTAGCTAGATGGTGGGCTGGAGTATTAGACGGTAAAAACGGCAATGACAAAATCCACAATGGCGGAGTAAATGTAAAAACTCTTTTTGTTATGGGTAATGGTATTACTTCAACTGCGCAACAAGCAAAAGTAAAAGAAGGACTTGATAATTTAGAATTATTAGTTTTATGTGATCCTTTTGTAAATGAAGCAGCTGTTTTAACTGATAAACAAGATGATATATATATTTTACCAACTGCTACTCAATTTGAAAGTTCAGGTTCGGTAACAGCAACAAATCGTTCAGCACAATGGAGAAATAGAGTTGTAAAACCACTTTATGAAGCAAAAACTGACCACGATATTATGTTTGAAATGTCTAAAAGATTAGGATTTTTCAAAGAATTTACAGCTGCTATGAAAATGAAACTTAAAAAAGATACGTTTATTTTCCCAGAAGATGCAACTGATGAAATCGCAAGAATTATCAAAACTATTGGATTAACTGGTTGGACTTCTAAAAGATTAAAAGAACACTCTAAAAATTGGCATATGTTTGATGAAATTTCAGGACGTGGATATGGTAAAATGAAAGGCCAATATTATGGTCTTCCTTGGCCTGTATGGACTGAAAGTCACCCTGGAAGCCCACTTTTATATGATATTCATAGAAGTGTAAAAGATGGCGGTATGGGATTTAGAAATAGATTTGGACTTGAACATGATGGAGTTGATCTTTTAGCTGGAAAAACAAGTGCACCAAAAGACTCAAAAGTCAAAGGTGGGTATCCTGAGATAACAGCTGCAAATATTGAAAAAGTATTAAAAATCAAATTAACTCCTGCTGAGAAAAAAGCAATAGGTAAAAACTGGAAAGTTGATACTTCAAATATTATTGCAAACAAATGTATGGAAGCTGGGGTTGCTCCTTACGGAAATGCAAAAGCTAGAGCAAATGTTTGGACTTTTCCTGACAAAATCCCAATGCACAGAGAGCCAATTCACTCTCCAAGACAAGATTTGACTAAGATATATCCAACATATCCTGATAAACCAAATCATTTTAGAGTTGATACTCAATATATTAGTAAACAAACAGAAAAAGATTGGTCTAAAGAATTTCCAATAAACCTAATAACAGGAAGATTGGTTAATCTAAATGGTGCGGGTATGGAAAATAGAGCATCAAAATATCTAGCAGCTTTATCGCCTGAGATGTTTTGTAGAATTAATCCTGATTTAGCAGGACAACATGGTATTGCTGATGGTGATATGATGTGGATTTTATCTCCTGAGGGAACAAAAATCAAAGTAAGAGCGCATTATTCATATACTGTCACTGCTGATAGATTGTTTATACCTTTTCACTTTGCAGGACATTTTCAAGGTAAGGACTTGAGTTCTAAATATCCAAAAGGTACTAAACCTTACGCTGTTGGTGAGAGTGCAAACACAGTTACAAATTATGGTTACGATATTATGACTCAGCTTCCTGAAACTAAAGGCGGATTATGCCAAGTAAAAAAAGCTTAGGAGTAGATGATGAGTAAAAATAACGGATTATCAAGAATGAAATTTTATTGTGATGAAAAGCGTTGCATAGATTGTGATGGTTGTTCGGTAGCTTGCGCTGAAGCAAATGGGCTACCAGTTGGAATAAATAGAAGAAAAGTAATTACAATAAACGAAGGTAAGCAAGATATGGAATATTCTTTATCTATTGCTTGTATGCATTGTACTGATGCACCTTGTCAAAAAGTTTGCCCAGTTGATTGTTTTTATATAAGAGAAGATGGCATCGTTTTACACGATAAAGATAAATGTATAGGCTGTGGATATTGTTTGTATGCTTGTCCTTTTGGCGCTCCACAATTTCCAAGAGATGGAGTATTTGGTTCAAAAGGTGTGATGGATAAATGTACCATGTGTGCAGGAGGTCCCGAAGAGACAAACTCTGAAAAAGAGCGAGAATTATACGGACAAAATAGAATAGCTGAGGGTAAAGTGCCAATGTGTGCTGCTATGTGCTCAACTAAAGCTTTGATTGTTGGAGATTCTGAACATGTATCTGATATTTATAGAGAAAGAGTTTTATCACGTGGGCATGGGGCTCAAGTTAATCCAAAACCTTATGGTTGGGATGTAGCTTATGATAAAAAAAGATAAGGAAAAATTATGAAAAAAATTGTTTTATTTTTCATATTTTTACTCACTTCACTTGCCTACGGGGCAAGTTCTAGTGTAATTTGGGGCAAGGAATTAGTCCCAAATATCTTAGGATATGATAAAGCTGGTACATTGAAACTAGGGCATTATTTTACTATTTTGCAAGCACATGTTGTTAAGCCTGCATTTATAGTCGTAGTTTGTTTTATTGTTTTAGCTTTTGTGATTCACTATTTTATTATAGGACCTAAAGTATTTGCTCATGGCAAAAAAAAGATTTATGTTTTTACTGTTTTTAACAGAACAATTCATCAATTAGCAGTTATTTCTTTTATTTTACTAATCCCAACAGGACTTATTTTAATGTTTGGCGGATTTTTTGGTGGAGGAACTTTTGTTATCGTTTGTAGATACATACATTCTTTTACTACTGTTTTATTTATAATCGCTATTATACCTATGACTATTATGTGGATAGGAAGAATGCTTCCTACTAAAGATGATATAAAATGGCTTATGATTTTAGGCGGTTATCTTAGTAAAAAGAAAAGACCCGTTCCTGCTGGAAAATTTAATGCTGGGCAAAAAATGTGGTTTTGGGTAGCTGTAATTGGCGGAATTATTTTGATTTTAAGTGGAATTTCTATGTATTATCAAGACTTTGACTTAGGAATAAGTTCTAGTATTGGACTTTCTCAAATTGATTTTTTAAGAGCTTGTGCAATTTTGCATAATGTTTTAGGATTAGTTGTTTTGGCTATATTCTTAGTTCATGTTTATATGTCAGTTTTTGCTATAAAAGGTTCACTTGATAGTATAGTAACTGGATATAAAGAAGAAGAAGAAGTTGAATATATGCATAGCTCATATTATAAAGAATTAAAAGAAAAGAAAGAAATATAAGTAGTTTTTAAAACGAAATATTTTTTTATTAGAAAAATGTTATTATTTCTTGCTTGAATGTTTTAACAAGTCTTGAAGTTCAAGATTTTGTTAGAGCAAGAAATATTTTTTAAATATAATTTTACATAAGGAGATAGATTAAACAAAAGGACTTATTTTGTTAGGAACAATTTTTCTAAGTATTTGTTTATTTATCGTTGTTGTGCTTTTTTTGCATCATTTATTTTTTGGCTCTTTGAAGTTTTCTCATGAGGGAAATAGAATCTATTTTTTCTCAAAATTTAAAAGAATCATACACCAATTAGCTGGTATTTCTTTTGTACTTTTAGTACCAAGTGGAATAATAGTTCTTTTTAGACACCAAATTGGCAAAGGTTTGCTAACAAGTGTAGCAGATATAATCCACTCTTATTCAACTATTTTATTTATTATTGCAATTTTGCCTATGTTTTTTATGTGGGTTAAAAAAATGCTACCTAGTTTGCATGACTTTTCTTGGTTTGCAAAATTTGGAGGCTATTTATCAAAAGAAAAACAGATAATTTATGCTGATAAATTTAATGCTGGGCAAAAAATATGGTTTTGGGTATCTAGTATTGGTGGCTTATTTATGATTGTTACAGGTGGCTTAATCTTTTTTAGACATAGTGATTTATCTTGGCTTATTGGAACTTCAATGAGTCCTCGCGAATTTGGGCATTTTCTAGGATTTTTGCATATTATTGGTGCTATTGTTATTACGGGATTTCTTATTATTCATCTTTATATGTCTTTAGTTGCTATTAAAGGCTCAATTTATTCTATAATTAGTGGTTTTAAAAGTGAAGAAGAAGTAAAATATATGCACAATAAATACTACCAAGATTTTAAAAAAAATAAAACTTCTTAAAAATTTAATTTTAACTCTAGCTTTTGCTAGGGTTTTAGTTTTTCATCTATTTCCTCTTTTTGCACACTCACAATAATTTATAATTTTCTTAAAATAATTTTACTTGTTATAAAAATCTTACAATAATCAAAGCTTTGAAAAATTAAGATTAAATAAAATAAATTTTGCTAAAATGTAGCATTAAAATATTAAAAAAATTAGAACAAAAGGCTTAGTTTGGAAAATTTGGATAATGAAAAATATCTTAAGAAAATTATTATAGATAAATTCAAAGGCGATGAAAACAAGCAAGTTGAAGACTTAACCATCGAAGAAGCAAGACTAAGAGTATTTTTAAATGGCACTAAAGCTATTTCTATGATGTGCATACCAAAAGACCAAGATGCTCACGCTTTGGGCTTTTTGATGAGTGAAGATGTGATTTCTGAAGCTGATGATGTTAAAAAAATTACTATTAGTGAAAAAGGCTTAAGGGTTGATATTGAGGCTAAAATAAATGAGCATTCTTTGCAAAATTTATATAAAGAAAAAACTCTTACAAGTGGTTGCGGCGGGGGAATTACAGGAAATTTAAGCCAAGATGTGGAAGTCACTTTTAACCAAACAAAAATGAAAATAAATCCCCAAACAATATATGAAGAAGTAAAGAAATTTTATCAAGATTCAGAATTATACAATCTCACAGGTTGCGTGCATAAGGCTATGCTTTATTTTGAAAATGGTAAAACTGTAAGTGCTGAAGATATTGGTAGACATAACGCTATTGATAAAGCTGTTGGAAAATGTAAATTAGCCAAAATTGATACGAAATATTCTATCCTTTTTGTAAGTGGACGCTTGTCTTCTGAAATGGTAATTAAAGCGATTATGCACAAAATTCCAATAGTAGTTTCAAGAACAGCACCTACAAATCTAGGAGTAGTTACAGCGCATGAACATGGGCTTACTTTGATAGGTTTTGCAAGAGGGCAAAAAATGAATGTTTATACTCATTCAGGAAGAATAATACAAAATGATGACTAAAATAAGTCAAAATTCACAAGATATTTTAAGACAAAACCTTGATGAAAAAGGTGAGCTAACTTGCGCTAAGGCTTTTAAAGTGGCAAGATTAATAACTTGTGATTTAAAGGATATGGCTGAAATTACTGAGTCAATGGAGATTAAAATAAATGCTTGTCGTTTAGGAATATTTGGTGATTTAGAACTTGGGACTGCTAATTTAGAACTTTTAGAAAAAATTAAAAAAGACATAGAAAAAGATTTAAAAAAAGATGCAAAATATGATTTAAAGCAAGAAAAAATAAAATACAAAATAACTTGTGAAAAAGCTTGGGAATATGCAAAACAATCAAGCTTAAAAGAAGTGGGTGCAACACTGAAAAATTCTGATATAAAAATAAGCACTTGTCAATTAGGGTGCTTTGGAAATAAAAAAAGAAAGGATAAAAATGAAAGCAAAAGTTAAAGTATGGATAGAAGATGATGAAAAAAACCTTATTTTCGGTGGAGGGAAAACTCAAATTTTGGAGCTAATCGAAGATAATGGCTCAATCCTAGAGGCTGCAAAAAAAATGAATATGAATTATAAAAAAGCATGGTCGCATATAAAAATACTCCAAGCTTGTATTCAAGATGAGCTTGTAATTGTAAATCAAGGCAGAGGTGCTAATAGCGGAACTACTTTAACACCAAAGGCTAAAGAAATTGTTGAAGCTTATAAACTTTTGAAAAAAGATGTTAAGGACTTTACTCAAAAAAGATATGAAGAACTTTTCATTAAGCAAAATGACACAATATTGCATCCAAGAAAAGATAATGTTTAAGTTAAATTCCTTGCAATATCCAAGACTTGAAAAAATAGTTTTGGATTCTTCTTATTCTTACGAGGCACTAGGAGACAATGCACAACTTGAGAATGAAATAAAAGAATTTAAAAAGCTTTTTGATTTTAAGTCTTTAAATACTTTTGCTTTTACTAAAGAAGGTTTTTTATCTTTGATGCTAGAGCTTGGCGGAAATATTGCCATCTCAAGAGGAGAATGTGAAGCTATTGTAAGAGCTGGTGAGCAATACGAAAAATTAGGAAAAAAAGTATTTTGGCTAGGCTTAAATGAGAAAAGTGAAGTTGATTTTGAAGTTTTAGCCAAAAAAGAAGTAAATTTTATTTTTATTTCTGCTTATATTATGGATACTTTCGCTAAAATACCCAAAGAAAAGATAGAGAAGTTAAAAACTTTGACAAAAGCTAAGCTTATTTCAAATTTTTCTTCTTGTAAATATGCGAAATTTGCAGATATTATTTTATTTGATTCATATAAAATAAGTGGGTACGGAGTAAGTGGGCTTATTTTGTATTCAGATAATGAATTAAAAGAACAATATTTAGGTGAATTTGATGGACTTGGCTTTGGGCTAATTTCATCTTCTTTGAAAAAAAGAAAATTTTTTAGCAAAAATAAAGATAAATTTTTGTCTTTATTAAAAGAGTATTTTAAAGATGATTTGTTTTTATTTGTTGAACCTAAGCTTTGCTTTGAGCATACTTTACATTTTGGTTTAAAAGCGATTAAAGCAAGAGAACTTATAAGAACTCTTAGGCTAGATGATGTATTATTAAGTAATGGTGAAGCTTGTGCTTTAGGACTTGGGCGACCTTCAAGAATACTTCAAGACATGGGCTATGATGAGACAACAAGCAGATGGGCTTTGAGTATTAATTTTGAAAAAGATTTTTCAAAAGAAGAGCTTGAAAAAATTGCTAGGCTTTTACTTAAAAAATATAGACAAATAAGGGCATTGAATGACTAAATTAAATTATCTTGATTTTAAAGAGGCAATAGACAAAAGTCTTGAAGTAGCAAAGCCTAGAGACTTGATAGAATTTGTAAGTATAAAAGATGGCTTAAAAAGAGTTCTAAGCAAAGATATAAAATGCATTAAAAATATGCCTTCTTTTGACAATTCTGCAATGGACGGATATGCAATCAAACAAGTTGAAGCAGGACTTGAGCTTAGAGTTAAAAAAGTTATTTTAGCAGGGCAAACGATAGAGCCTTGCTTGGAGGCTAAGACTTGTTATAAGATTATGACAGGTGCAAAAGTCCCAAGTGACGCTGATAGTATTGTGCCTTTGGAAAACATAATAAGTTCTAAAGATGATTTGGTGCTTTTGCCAAAAGATGTAAAAAAAGGCTCAAACAAAAGACTAAAAGGCGAAGAACAAGCAAAGGGAAATGTTTTATTAAAAAAAGGACAAAAGCTAAATTCTAGCCATATTGCAATGCTAAGTGCGCAAGGACTTACGCAAGTTGAAGTTTATAAAAAAATCTCAATTGCTATTATTTCAACGGGCAGTGAATTAAAAGAGCCTTGGGAGAGCGCAAGCGAAGATGAGATTTATAATTGCAATTCTTACGCACTAATTTCATATTTAGAAGGCTTTGGTTTTGACGCTACTTACGCAGGTGTTATACCTGATGATTTAGAGCAAACAAAATCTTATATAGCCAAGCTAAAAAATTATGATGTGATAATAAGTTCAGGGGGTATTTCTTTAGGAGATGCTGATTTCGTTGAAAGTGCTTTTAAGGCTAATGGGCTTGAGATTATTTTTCATGGAATAAATGTCAAACCAGGAAAACCTACAATGGTAGGAAAAATGGATAAATCTTATGTTCTTGCACTTCCTGGAAATCCTTTGACAGCTATGGTAAATGCTGCTTTATTTTTAGTGCCAATTTTAAATAAAATTCAAGGAAATATTGAGTTTCACCACGATTTTATTTATGCGAAAAATAAAGAAGAATTTAAGGTTAAGGCAAATAGAACAAATGTAGTTTTAGGAAATTTATTAAAAGGAGAGTTTAAAGTTACAAGGAAAAATAAGTATGGCTCAGGAATGTTAAGTCCCTTGCTTGAGAGTAATTGCATAGTTATTACGGGGCAAGATAAGTCTTGTATTGAGTCAGGTGTTATGCTTAAAGTTTTAATGTTGGATATGATTTTATCAAAAAATCCAACAAATATAATCAATTAATTTTTAAATAAAAGGAAAAATATGAAAAAAATATTATTAGCGCTTGTTCTAGTAGCAAGTATAGGTTTTGCAAAACAAAAGATTATTGTTTTCCATGCAGGAAGTTTAACTGTGCCATTTGCGGCAATGGAAAAAGCATTTGAGGCAAAATATCCTCAATATGATGTACAAAGAGAACCATCAGGTTCAAGAGCAGCTGCTAGAAAAATCTCAGAATTACATAGAGCTGCTGATGTTATGGCAAGTGCAGATTATAATGTAATTGACAATCTTTTGATTCCAAAAGATGCAAAATTTGATGCTAGATTTGCTACAAATGAAATGGTTATTGCTTATACTTCAAAATCAAAATATGCTTCTGAAATAAATGCAAAAAATTGGCCAAAAATCTTTCTTAGAAAAGGTGTAAAAATAGGGCATTCAAACCCAAATATGGATCCTTGCGGATATAGATCTATGTTAGTTACTGAGTTAGCTCAAAAATATTATAAAATTCCAGGATTTTTTCATAAATTGCTAGGATATAAAGGTTACTATAAAAATGGCTCTGAAAATAAAGCTAAAGTTGTAGTTAGACCAAAAGAAACAGATTTGCTAGCTTTACTTAGAACTCATTCTTTTGATTATTTATATATTTATAAATCAGTTGCAGCACAACATGGATTTAAATATATTACTTTACCAAAACAAGTATCTTTAAAAGATAATCAATATGCTAAGTTTTATAAAACTGTTTCTTTTAAAATTAACGGTAAAAAACCAGGGCAATTTATCACAAAAAAAGGTGGAGCTATGGTTTATGGTATAACAATCGCACAAAATAAAAAATCTCCTCAAGACAAAGCTGGAGCTATTAAATTTGTGAAATTTGTTTTATCTCCTGCTGGACAAAAAATCATGAAAGACAACGGACAAGGTGTTATATCTCCTGCTAAGATTACAGGTGATGACTCAATTTTAAAATAGTAAAAATAATTTTACTTATAAAATTATTTAAATATCTAGTGCTAGAAGGCGCTAGATATACTACAATAAGGGGAAAAATTGAGTTATTTAAATTTAAAAAATATTGTAAGTCAAGTTGGAGAATTTAAGCTTGACAATATCAATCTTAATATAGAAAAAAATGAATATTTTGTTTTGTTAGGACAAAGTGGTAGTGGTAAAACAAGACTGCTTGAGACAATCGCAGGACTAAATACTTGTAGTGGAAATATTCTATATAAGGGTTTAGATATTTCACTTTTGCCATCTGAAAAAAGAGATATTGGTTTTGTTTATCAAGACTTCGCGCTTTTTCCTAATCTAAAGGTAGAAAAAAATATTAAATTTTCTCAAAGATATAAACATATAAAAGATGCTGATAGGCTATTTGCTGATTTAGTAGATTTTTTAAAGTTAGGTCATTTGCTTAATCGAAATATAAAAGAATTAAGTGGTGGAGAAAAACAAAGAGTGGCAATTGCAAGAGCACTTTTTTCAAAGCCTAAGATTTTATTGCTTGATGAGCCTTTGAGTGCAATTGATCCTACTTTTAGAAATTCTATTATGAAAAGTTTAAAAGAAATTCATAAAAGATATGATTTAACAACAATTCATGTAACGCATAATTTTAGAGAAGCTTCATATTTAGCCGATAAAATTGCCATTATAATAGATGGCAAAATAGGACAAATTGGTAAGTCTGATGAAGTTTTAAACCATCCTAAAAATATTGATGTTGCTAAGTTTTTGGGATTTAAAAATATTTTCCCCACTTCAATGCTAGGAATTGAAGATAAGACTAAAGTTTACTCAGTAGATCCAAATTTAGTCAGAGTTTCAAATAAGTTTGACTTAAAAACTGATTATATATTTGAAGGTGAGCTTGAAGAGTGTATGGGCGTGGTTGATCATTATAAAATATTTATAAATGTTCACGGCCATCATTTTTTTATCAAAATTTTAAAAAGAGATTATGAGGGCTGTTATGCTAATAAAAATAGTATTATCCAAATTGGCTTTAATAAAAAAGATGTGAGTTTCATATGAAAAGTAAATCATTTAACGTAACCTTGGTAGTTTTAGGACTTATTATATTGTTTTTTATTTCCTTTCCAATTATAAGAATGTTTGTAGGTGTCGGTAGCGATACTTTACTAAAAACCATTAAAGATGGTGAGGTTTTAAGCTCAATTTGGTTGACTATGAAAGTATCTGCTTGGGGAATGGTTTTTGTTCTTATTACGGGAATTCCTTTAGCTTACATAATAGCTAGATATGAATTTTATGGCAAAAGTATGCTTGAGGCAGTAGTAGATATTCCTATAATGATACCTCATACTGCAGCTGGAATTGCGCTTTTGGTAAGTTTTGGAGACGACTCTAAACTTGGAAGTTTCTTTAAATTTTTTGGTATAGAATTTGTAGGCACACAGTATGGGATTATGATAGCGATGATGTTTTTATCTGCTCCTTTTTTGATAAATGCTGCAAAAGATGGTTTTAGAAAAGTTGATGTCAAGTTAGAAAAAGTAGCGAGAACTCTTGGAGCAAGTCCTGTTTCTGTATTTTTTGCAATTACTCTTCCAAATACTAGAAAAGATATTATAAATGGTTCTTTGATGATGTGGTCTAGAGGACTTGGAGAGTTTGGCGCTGTTGTTATTTTAGTTTATCACCCTATGACTACGCCTGTGCTTATTTTTGATAGATTTAACTCTTATGGTTTGAAATATTCTGCCCCAGTTGCTGCCGCTATTATAGGATTTTCTGTTGTTATTTTTATAATAGTTAGATTTTTAACCTCAAGACTAAAAGAGTAGTTAGCTATTTTACAAGAAATGAAAAGTTTTTTAAGTTCTATTATCTTTTTATTAATAATATATTAGCAAACGATTAATTGTCATGGTATATAATCTTTCTATGAAATAAGTAACAAGCACTTATTTTATGAGATTTTGATCTTTCCTCCTTATTTTAGAAATAAATCTTTTAAAGCATCTCCTAAAACTAGGGGATGCTTTTTTAATGTCCATTCTCTTTTTTTAGTAGTTTTAAAATAAAGCCCAAATATTATAGTCTTAATGTAAAACTTAATATTTAGCTTAATATTTAGCTTCAAGACCTTTTATGAGCGCATAAATTGCTTCATTTAGTGGCGTTGGAATATTATGCTTTTTCGCTATTTTAATAACTGTGCCATTTAAACTATCAATCTCACTTAAGCGTTTGTTATTAATATCATTAACCATAGAAGGCTTATGATTTTTATGATAAATATTTGATTGTTCTATCATTTTTTCTATTGTACTTTTTTTTATTATAATACCTAAAGCCTCTTTTGCTACGAAACAAACTTCTAGGGCAAGAGATAAAATAAGTTGTTTTAGCCGTTCATCTGCAAATACAAAACCAGGTGTGCCATCAAGAAGTGCACAAGTAGTATTTATAGCGCAATTAAAAGCTAGTTTAGTCCAAATTGCTTTGTCAATATTTTCATTTATACTACTTTTTATCCCAGCTTCATTTAAAATCTTTGCTAAAAATTGTGCCATTTCTTCAGTTTTTTTATTTTTTTCTGCAGATTTAAATTGACAAGACGAAAAATTTCCACTTGAACTTACCAAGGCAGGAGCTAATAAATCAGCAGGCGTTGTAGTGATTCCATAAATTATATGCCCTAAGGGTGCAAAGTTACTTAAAATTTTTTCATTTCCTAAACCATTTTGCAAAGAAATTAATCTAGTTTCTTTTCCTATTAAGCTTTTTGCATTTTCTAAGGCATCTTTGCTTGAATTTGTTTTGGTAAAAATAAAAATTAAATCCATAAAACCAATATCTTTTACTTCGCTAGGTGCAAAACTTTTAGGATGAACCAAAGTATCGATACCATCAATTCTAAGGGTAAGTCCTTTAGTTTTTATGGCTTTTTGATGAGCAATATTTCTTATTATCAGACTAACATCAGCCCCATTCAAGCTAAGAAGTCCTCCAAAATAAGTGCCAAGAGAGCCAACTCCTAAAATAGCTATTTTCATTTTTTATCCTTTGCGAATTTTTTATTATTGTAGCAAAATATTGTTTGTTTAAAATTATAAAACACTCATAAACTGTATCAATAATTAAGAAAAAAAAAGGATTTATAAAATAAATTATAAATTTAGAAAAATAAAAGTTATTATAATCTATCTAAAGCTATAATTTGGCAAGATACAAAATTTTGCTAGGAGAATAAATGAAAAAAAGACTAGAACACGATTTAATTGGAGAAAAGGAAGTAGATTGTGATGCTTATTATGGAGTTCAAAGCTTAAGAGCTAAGGATAATTTCAATATTACAGGAGTTTGCTTAGCTTCTTTTCCTACCTTTATTAATTCCTTAGTCAAGGTGAAAAAAGCAGTTTGCTTGGCAAATTTTGAGCTTGATATTTTGTCTTTAGAGAAAAAAGAAGCGATTTGTGCTGCTTGTGATGAAATCATTAGCGGTAAATTGCATGAGCAGTTTATAGTAGATATGGTTCAAGGTGGAGCTGGGACATCAACTAATATGAACGTAAACGAAGTTATTGCAAATAGAGCTTTAGAACTTATGGGGCACAAAAAAGGCGAGTATCAATATATGCATCCAAATAATGATGTAAACTTATCCCAATCAACTAATGATGCTTATCCAACGGGATTAAGGGTGGCTTTGTATGAAAAAATAAATGAGCTTATTGAGTCTATGAAAATTTTGCAAAATAGTTTTTATAAAAAAGCTGTTGAGTTTAAAGATGTGATAAAAATGGGAAGAACTCAGCTTCAAGATGCTGTGCCTATGACTATGGGGCAAGAGTTTCATACTTACGCTGTTATGATGGAAGAAGATATAAATAGATTGCTTGGAGCGCAATCTTCTTTAAGAGAAATAAATTTAGGTGGAACAGCAATAGGCACAGGAATTAATGCACCCAAAAAGTTTTTGGATATTATTGAGGCAAAACTTCAAGAAGTTACAAATGAGCCTTTTGTTTTAGCTAAGGATTTAGTTGAAGCTACACAGGATACGGGTGCTTACATGAGAATTTCAGGAGTTTTTAAAAGAGTTGCTACTAAAATATCAAAAATTTGTAATGATTTAAGACTTCTTAGCTCTGGTCCTGTGGCTGGATTTAATGAGATAAATCTTCCTGGTATTCAGGCTGGAAGCTCTATTATGCCTGGTAAAATTAACCCTGTTATACCTGAAGTTGTTAATCAAGTTGCCTTTCAAGTTATTGGCTCAGATTTAACAATAACACTAGCAAGTGCAGGAGGACAACTTCAGCTAAATGTGTTTGAGCCCGTAATTGCTTATAATCTTTTTAATTCAATAAATATGATGAAAGCAGCTTTTGAATCTCTTGCTACTAAATGTGTAGATGGAATAACCGCAAATAAAGAACATTGCCATAATTTAGTAATTTCTAGTATTGGTTTAGTAACAGCATTAAATCCTTACATAGGTTATGAAAAGTCTTCAATGGTAGCAAAAGAAGCTATGAGAACCAAAAAAACTATTACGCAAATTGTTTTAGAGAAAAAGATTTTAAGCGAAGAAGAGCTAAAAGAGATTTTAAAACCTGAAAATATGATTAGAAGTAATGTAATAACTAAGATTGAATAATGAAAAAAACCATAGGAATAGTTGGTGGTATTGGTCCTTATGCTGGGCTTGATTTGAATAAAAAAGTATTTGATAATACTAAGACTTTTGGCAAAGACCAAGATTATTTAGATGTGCATTTAATTTCAAGACCAAGTGCAATAGGTGACAGAACTGCTTTTTTAGAAGGCAAGGAAAAAAATAATCCAGCTTTTGGAATTTTTAGAAGCATCTTACTTCTTGAACGGCTTGGAGCAAATGTAATAGCCTTACCTTGCAATACAGCACATTCTCCTAAGATTTTTAATAAAATAGAAGAGTTACTTGAAGCTTCATCATCAGAGCTAGAATTATTACATATTGTAAAAGAATGCCATAAATATTTGGAGCAAAATTTTAAAAAAGGTGAAAAAATAGGACTTTTAGCTACAAAAGGTACATATAATACAAATTTATATAAAGATATTTTTGATAAAAATGGTATTTTTACCTTGATTTATCCAAAAGAAGAGGGGCAAAATGCTTCTCATGATGCAATTTATAATCTTGAGTATGGTGTAAAAGCTAAGTCAAATATCACACAAAAGGCAAGAGATATTTTTGAAAATGAGATAAATAAATTGGAAAAAGATGGTGTAAGTGCTGTAATTTTGGGCTGTACTGAAATTCCTTTGGCTTTTGAGGGTAGAAAAAAATATGGAAATGTAGCTTTAATTGATGCTAGCGATATCTTGGCTAGAGCTTTAGTGGCAAAAGTAGATAAAAAATATCTAAAATAGTTTTTTTATAAGTAAAGTTTTATCTTCAATCTTATATAGTGTTTATATTAAAATAAGGAGATTATGTGTTTGCATTTTACAAAAGAATAGCTCTATGGAAAAAGATTTTTGTCGGACTAATATTGGGCTTAATTGTAGGTTTAATGTTTAAAAATGTAGGTTTGGAATTAAGGCCTCTTGGAACTTTATTTATTAATCTAATTAAGATGTTAATCGTGCCTTTGATTTTTTGTACTTTAGTTTCTGGAATAAGCTCCATGAAAGACTTTAAGCAAATGCGAAGAATTGGTATTAAAACCCTAGCTTTGTATCTTATAAGCATGGCAGTAGCTATAACTATTGGGATTTTAATCGCGCATTTTGTCAAACCAGGGGAAGGTATTTCTTTGGCAAATATTGGGCATGTTACTTCAAAAGCCCCAACTTCTATAATAAATACACTTTTAGATATAGTTACAAAAAATCCTATGAATTCTTTAGCAAATGCTAGAGTTTTACAGATTATATTTTTTGCTATTATTCTAGGGATTTGTATAACCTTAGCAGGAGAAAAAGGTAAACCTGTTGCTAAATTTTTTGACTCTTTTTCTGAAGTTATGTTTAAAATGACTCATATTGTTATAGCTTTTGCACCTTATGGAGTTTTTGGACTTATGGCTTGGGTAAGCGCATCTTATGGAGTTGATGTTTTGCTTTCTTTGGCAAAAGTTATTTTTTGTGTTTATTTAGCTTGTATTATCCATGTTGTTTTTATTCTAGGTGGAGGAATAGCAGGATTAGCGAGACTTAGTCCTTTGAAATTTTTTAAAGGTATTATCTCAGCTCAAAGTGTAGCTTTTACTACAACTTCAAGCTCAGGTACTTTGCCTGTAACTACAGCAAATGTTACAGAAAATTTTGGAGTATCAAGACCAATAGCTTCTTTTGTTTTACCTTTAGGCGCAACTATAAATATGGATGGAACTGCGATTTATCAAGGAGTTTGCGCGATTTTTATAGCTCAAGCTTTTGGGGTTGATCTTAGTTATTCTAATTATGTTACTATTATTTTCACTTCAACTTTAGCAGCTATTGGAACAGCAGGGATTCCAGGTGCTGGACTTATTATGCTTTCTTTGGTTTTAAGCTCAGTTGGACTTCCTTTAGAAGGTGTCGCAATAATAGCTGGAATTGACAGAATCTTGGACATGATTAGAACTGCTGTTAATGTCACAGGTGATGCAATGGTTTCAGTAATTGTTGCAAAAAGTGAGAATGAAATAGATCTGGATATTTATAATTCTTCAAAGTCTTCCTAGACTTTTCAAGATTTTAAATTTTAATATCTGCAATATTTTTATAAAATTAATTCAAATCCAAAAATATACTTATATATTTTTGGATAAAATACTCAATTCAATCTGCTCTTAACTCAAAAAATTTAAAAATCTATTAAATTTTTTCATTATATCTTGCTTGGAAAATGAACTTTTTATTTTCATTTAGAATATTTTAATTATGTAATTAATCTTATACTTAGAAAAAAATAATCTAATAAATTATACTTGCAAGCTTAAGGAAAAATTAGTGAAAAGAAAAATATTTTTAATTATAAATTTTAATTTATTTTAATTAGTTTATAAATAAAAAAGGAGTAAAATCATTTTTTATTTAAATAGTTTCCATATTCCCAGCTACCTAAGCTTTAAAATATGTTTTATTAAAAAAATTAAATTTTCATTAAGGCTACCCTTATGCAACAAACCATTCTTGAAATATTAGAAGAAAATTATAAAAAAAATCCTGATAAAATCCTTTATAGATATATAGATAATAATTTGACAGAATTAACTGTGCTTAGTTTTTCAGATGTACGAAACAAAGCTAAACGTCTTGCTTGCTTTTTGGCTAAAACTTATAAACCAAATACCAAGGTTTTAATGCTTTATCCAAGTGGCTTAGAGTTTAATATTGCATTTTTAGCTTGTCTTTATGCTAAGCTTATAGCAGTTCCTGCTTATCCACCTAGAAGAAACCAAAAAATAAATAGATTAAAGTCAATTATTGATAATTCAAAAGCTTCTTTAGTGCTTTGCACTTTGAGTACGCAAAAGATTATCGAAGGAACATTCAAAGAAGATAGTATCCTAAAAAGAATGGACTTAATAGTAAGTGATGATCTAAAATTGGATTTAGACTTAGATACTAAAACTAATATTTTGCCTAAGATAAAAACACAAGATTTAGCTTTTTTGCAATACACTTCAGGCTCAACTGGAAATCCAAAAGGCGTCATGATAAGTCATGCGAATATTTTGGACAATGCCAAACTTATTTATTATTTTTGTGAGCATAGTGAAAAAAGTACAATATTATCTTGGTTGCCACATTTCCATGATATGGGATTGATAGGTGGAGTTATTCAGCCAATATATGGAAATTTTACTTCAGTATTCTTAGCTCCTGTTTCGTTTTTACAAAAACCAAGTGTTTGGTTAAGGGCTATTGATAAATATAAAGCCAATTCAAGTGGAGGGCCAAACTCTGCTTATGATTTATGCGTTCAAAATATAGCAGATGAAGAAATCAAAGGATTAGATTTAAGTTCTTGGAAAGTAGCTATTAATGGAGCTGAACCAGTTAATTATAATACTATAAATGCTTTTAATAAAAAATTTGCTAAATATGGTTTTAAATCAAGCACTTTTTATCCTTGCTACGGTATGGCTGAATCTACTTTGATAATAACTGGAGTAGAGGCAAAAGAAGAGATCAAAACATTTAGACTAAAACAAGATGATTTAAAAGATAATAAGATTACAAAAAGTATAGAGGAGAAGGGTTCAAAAACTTTAGTTTCAAGTGGTAAAGCATATCCTAATCAAAAATTATTTATTGTAGATATGGAAACAAAAAGTAAATTAAAAGAGCGAGAAGTTGGAGAAGTTTGGGTACAAAATCCTAGTGTAGCTAAGGGGTATTTTCAGGATGAAGAAAAAACTAAAGAAGATTTTTGTGCATTTATAAAAGATACAAATGAAGGTCCTTTTCTAAGAACTGGAGATTTGGGTTTTTTAGATAATAATGAACTTTATATTTGTGGACGAGCAAAAGACTTGCTTATTATTAGAGGTAGAAATTATTATCCTCAAGACATAGAACAAATTGCAAGTTTATCTCATGAAGGTTTTGCTGTAAATTCTTGTGCTGCTTTTAGTATAGATGTAGGAGTTAGTGAAAAATTAGTTATTGTTCAAGAAATCAAAAGAACATATTTAAGAAAAATAGATTTTGAATTAGCAAAAAAGATTTTAAAAGAGAGTATATCTCAAGAATTTGAATTACAAGTATACGATATAGTTTTTTTAAAACCTGGGCAAATTTTAAAGACATCAAGTGGAAAAATCCAAAGAAGAACGAACAAGAAAGCTTATGAAGATAATTTATTTAAATCTTTACCAAACAAAGATTCACAACAAAAGAAAATTAAAGAAGTTGTAGAAACTAAAAAAGATATTGAAACAATTAATAATCTAAGTCTTTTAGAATATAAAAATATGTCAAAAGATAAAAGATATAAATATATAGAAAACGCTTTAAAAATAAAAATATCTAGCCTAACTGACATAAAATCAGAATTAATAGAAAGCAAACAAAGCTTACTATCTTTAGGACTTGACTCTTTAAGTTTAACTCAGTTATTAAGTTTTATAAATATTACATTTTTTATTGCAATTTCTCTAGATGAACTTTTTGAGCTAGATGATTTATCTAATCTTTTAGAATTAATAGATACTAGGATGTGCAAAGGTATTGCTTTTAATAATAGTAAAATACCAAAAGCTACTAATAAGTTTATTCTTTCTTATCCACAAGAGAGACTTTGGTTTTTAGATGAGCTTATGGGAAAAAGTCCAACATATAATATACCAGGATTATTAAAACTAAGTGGTACTTTAAATAAAGATGCATTAAAACATGCCTTAAGAGAAATACTTATAAGACATGAAGTATTAAGAGTAAACTTTATAAAAGTAAATGATAAAGTAAGAACTAAAGTAAATAGTATTGATAGCTTTATAAATAAAAATATCTAGCCTAACTGACATAAAATCAGAATTAATAGAAAGCAAACA
>JAACJU010000006.1:0-19134 GCA_021378565.1 Arcobacter sp. LC1
AAATACCTAGTACCATAGCAACCTAAAGTCCAAGCACTTTTGCGCTGATAATACTTGCAGCTTGCCCTGATGAAATCCAAGTCACTTCCCAAATTTGAAATGTTTATATTTAATTTTATTCTCTTATTAAAATCTTTTTTATTTTTGGCTAGAACTCTAATTTTATTATTTAATTCTACTGCTATTTAAAATAATTAATTTTTTATATTACAATATCTTCTTAAAATAAAAAGGAAAGAAAATGATAAAAAAATTGCTATTGTGTGCTATCGCTTTAATTTTTATAGCTTGCGGGGGATTCCTAAGACCCCAGAACAAAAGGTAAGTGCTTGGACGATAAGTGATAAAGGTGGAATTTTAGCCTATGCTTATTTAAAAGATGGAGATAAACTCGTAGGGTTTTCTAAAACTTACTTAGAACCTAAAAAGGACGAAGAAATTATAAAAATAACAAGAAGTGGTTTTTATCCCAATTATAAGTTACCAAGAAAACAAATTGATGGTCAATCATTTTCAAAATTTCATTCATTATGGAATGTTTTTCATCAAAAAAATGCTATGAAGGTTTTTGCACATGATTCAAATGATTGTATAAAAAGCTTTTATTTATCTCGCTCTGTTGGTAATGTTGGTATGGATGCTGTTACAACAACATTTTTTACATTTATGACGGTAGGATTTTATGTTTTTACACTAGGCGTACCTGATTATATGCACTTTGATAAAGAATTTTTTACAAAAGCTATAAAAGAAAATCGTTTAGGACTTGTAAGAGATAAGCTTCTTAATTTGAATAAAATATCAAATAAAAATAAGCAAAGCCTAAAAGATTTATATATAAATGAAGATGACAAATATAGTCAAAATAGAGATTTAATAAAAATTTCATATAAATTAAAAGATGATTCAGGGCTTTTTTAGATAAAGTTTATTTGGGTGATTACACACTACAACTAAATGAACCAAAACAACATAAATTTACTTACATGGATGAGAATTTTAACAATACTAGATATACTAAAAAAGCATTTTATGCTAAACTAAATCAAGCAAAAGCTAAAATTAAACAAAAATTTTCTAAAGATTATATAGAGTATAAGAGATATTTAAAAAATAATTTTAGTGATTATATCATTGAAGGCTCCGATAATACAATATATGATTATAATAGTCATATAAAATTTCATATTGAAATGACGGCTCCTCAAGATACAATAAAATATATTCCAAATAAAAAAATGAATATTAAAGTTATTATTACTGTTCATTCAGCAGATTTATTAAATATGATGCCAGAATATTATAGCTTAAGTGATAGAAATATTAAGCTTGATATAAAGGGTATTAATAATAGAAATGCTTATGCACTTTTTACTAATAAGACTAAGCAATATTTGAGCATAGAGTCGATTACAAGTTATTATAAAAATGTAGTTTTTGATACTTCTAATCTCAATAAAGAATTGGCACCAGAATCAACTAGTACAAGAGCTAATAGCAATTATACTTTATTTGCAGATTCTATATCTAATCAATCAAGCTTTTATGGTGTTACTAAAAACTTAGCGAAAAGAACATTAATCAAAATTGGCTTTGCATTGAAATATAGAATAAATAATACAAATGTTGAAAAAACTATTTTTTCAAGAAAAAAGTATCTTTATATAGTTTATATAAACAAGCACTTTAAAAAAAGAAGTATAGCGTCGCTACGCTTCTTTTTGGACATCTTTAAGGCTAAAAATATGCAATTACTAAAGGACAATGCTAGATGAATACAAATCTATATTTAGCTTACCTAACAATTGCATTTTTTACTATTGTAAGCCCTGGAGCTGCAATATTGTTAGCCATAAACAATGGCTTATATTATGATTTAAAAGCAGTATTTTTACAAGCTCTTGCAAATATTTTAGGCTTATTTATTTTATCTTTAATCGCAATGATAGGCGTAAGTGCTGTTTTGCTAATATCAAGTAAATTTTTATTTATTTTAAAAACCATAGGTGCTTTATATCTTATGTATTTAGGTCTAAAACAAATAATGAATAAAAATACTAAAATCTTTTTAGAAAAAGATAATTTGCATAATGCTTATAAAAAAGTGCAAGTTTTTAGAAAAGGCTTTTTAATTGCCATTACTAACCCAAAGCCAATCTTATTTTTCTCCGCAATTTTTCCACTATTTCTTGATAAATCCAAGGGCATGGTTTTACAATTTTTTATAATGACATTTTCTTTTATGCTTATTTCTTTGTGTTCACTTATGATGTATGGATTCTTAGCTAAAACTGCAAAAGCTTGGTTTTTAAAAGAAAGTACTTTAAAATTATTTTATAAAATTTCAGGATTTTTATTTATATTGATGGGTATAGCGATGCTATATTTAAAAGTATAATTATTTTTTTAAGACTATCAACGCCAAGTGCTGATAATCTTAATATTATTCATTAATTCTAAGACATTTTGGCATATCAAAGAGTAAAAAACTATCTTTGTCTTTTTGAGATATACCAAAATCTAAAATTATAGATTATTCATATGTACCTTTTACTATAACTTTTTTATTTTTCATCATAACTTGCCCATTCATTAAAACAGAATTTAAATCTAAATTATCATCCAAAATAAGAATATCTGCAAAAGCATTTTTGTGTATAATTCCACGCCCTTTTAGTCCAAGTGCTGAGCCTAGATTTTTTGTGCCAAGAGCTAAGGCATCTTCAAATGAAAGAATTTTTTGATTTGTTAATTTTTTAATAGTTTGATAAATAGTGTCGCATGCTGAGTAACCAATCTCTTCTAGTTTTCCCGCTTCATCATAAGTTGACCAGCTTCCTCTTCCATCTGAGCTAAGAGTTACATTTTCAAGTGGAACTTTATTTTTGATTATTATCTTAAAGAGCTCAGAAACAGGAACTATATTTGTATTATCACACGCTGTAATATCAATAATCCCACCTTTTTTTGCAAATTCCATAGCTTCAACAAACAGCTCCATGCGTCTGCCAACATGCGTAGGTCTAAAGTGAGAAATAGGAAGTTCAGTTTCTTCTAATATTTCATTTATCATAGAAAATCTTTGCGAACCATCGCCCATATGCAAGGTAAGATAAGAAGATTTTGCTGAAAACATTCCACTTACTCTCACATCACTTACCAATCTTTCAAATTCTTCTTTAGTAATATTAGAAGCTCTATGATCTGAGATGGCAAGTTTCAGCCCCAAAATTTCTTTGATAAAAGTAATATCTTTTTTTACACTTCCAGTTATCGTAGGGCTTGGATATTCATATCCTCCAGTAAGACAATAAGCAGTCATCCCTTCTTCTGTAAGAGCCTTAGCTTTTGAAAGAAGATTTTCTACACTTCTAGTGACAGCATCTGTGCCAAGAAGTCCAACTACTGTAGTTACGCCACTTTTGACTAATTCGCTTAGCATTACTTCAGGAACTTTAGAGCTAAAACCACCTTCACCACCACCACCTGTAATATGTATGTGTTGGTCGATTATACCAGGAACTAAAATCTTATCCTTTGCATCTATTATCTCTAATTCTTTGTGAGTAAATTGTATATCATTTTCAATATCAATAATCTTGTCATTGCATATTAAAATATCTTTAATCCCTAAATCTTTAGGAGAATAAACTCTTGCATTTTTAATTAATTTAAACATTTTTTTCACCTTCTTTAATTTTAAATTCAGTTTTATATTTATCTTGTTCTTTTTTACTTAGTTTTGTAACACCTATGCCTGTAAAAGCTAGGATTATTGCGACAACAACACCTCCATAATTCAAAACTGCCCAAGGCAAGTATTGAAATGTGGGAACTCCTAGAGTCGCCGCCATATATGCTCCTGCTGCTGACCACGGAATTAAAGGTACTATAACCGTCCCTGAGTCTTCTAAAGTTCTAGATAAGTTTTTTGGATGAAGCCCTCTTTTTATATATGTGTCTTTAAACAATTCTCCTGGAATGATAATCGCAAGGTATGAACTCCCCGTTACAAACGCCATTGTCAAGCAAGACGCAATAGTTGATAAGATTATACCAGTAGCTGAACGAACTCTTTTTAAAATAAAGTTTAGTACAGTATCTAGCATTCCTGTAACGCTGATTATTCCTGCAAATCCCATAGCACAAAAAACAAGAACAGTAGGAGCTGTGACTGAAGCCAAGCCTCCTCTATTTATAAGTCGCGCAACTTCTCCTATAATATGAGTGCTAGGGCTTGCCATGCTGACATTAAACCCACTAACAAGAGATAATAAACCATTTTTAAGAGTAAATCCTTGTAAAATAACTCCTAAAATTATAGAAATAAAACTTGTACTTAGCATCAAAGGAATTGCAGGCCATTTTCTTAACGAACCAAAAACTATAATAAGCACAGGCAACAATAATAAAGGATTCCAAGTATACATCAAATCTAATTGTGCACGCATCAAAGCTACTGTTTTTGGATCAACCATTTGCCCACTCGTGTTTAATCCTGCGATTAAATATACTATGAGCGCTGCGATTGACGCGGGAATTGTAGTGTAGAGCATATGTTTTATATGCTCATACAATTTGCTCCCCGCTGCCATCGGTGCAAGGTTTGTAGTATCTGATAAAGGCGATAACTTATCTCCAAAATAAGCTCCTGCTACAATAGCTCCTGCAGTAGCAGGTAGTGAAACACCTAAGCCACCAGCAATTCCCATAATAGCTACTCCAATAGTCCCAGCAGCTCCCCAAGATGTTCCAGTAACTGTAGAAATAATAGCAGTAATTACAAAGGCAGATATTAGTAAAAATTTAGGATTAACGATTTGAACACCATAATAAATAATCATAGGCACAGTTCCTGAAAACATCCACGAGCCTATCAAAAATCCAACACTCCACAAAACAAGTGTAGCAGGCATAGCTTGAGTGATTTTTTCAACTATGGCTTTTTCCATATCTTTCCAGCCATAGCCTAATCTAAGAGCTATAATTCCAGCGACAAAAGCAGAAGCTACTAAAATGGGTTCTGTTCTAAATCCCAAATAGCCATATCCAATAGCTAAAGCAAATACCATAAAGAGTATAGGAAATAAAGATTGACCAAGCGTAGGTGTTTTTTTCATAGCAATTTCTCCATTATAAATATATGAATAATATATTACAATATAAAATTATTAATGTAGCACGAAAAATATAATTAGATTATGTATATAATTAAAATTATAGAATTTAATTAATAGTTTTATTATAGATAATGTACTTGTCGGTATGAAGCTAATATTTACGATATTTTTTTTTAAAGATTAGCAAGGAAAATACAAGACAAGCTAAGGCTAATCCAGCAAAAGGTATAAGGCTGAGATTTTGCTTATTTAATGCAAAAGAGAGAATAAGTAAAAATATAGCACTTAGTCCTGTCGTACTAGTATTTATATAGCCATCAAACCTAGCTCTAATATGGTGGGTAATATTTTTATGAGCATTCGCAGAAAAATAAATCATAAGCAGTCTTAGACAGAAGAAAATAAAAGCGATACTAAGCAAAAATAAAAAGATATTATTTTTTGATAGGGCAAAAATACTTAAAGCTAGAGAGAAAAACAAAAAGAATATTGCATAAAGTACAGCCTTTATCTTTGTAATATTTTGGACAATTTTACCAGCTAATGATTGGGCTAGTAAGGAGATTATAAAAATCAAACCAAACAAATAAGAATGTGCTTTTATGTAAGTTATTGCAGATGCTAAAACTTGCCAATATTGGATAAATATTTGATAAAAAGCGCTTATTAAAATAAGTGAAAGTATTAAGATGGGATTTTTTAAAATTTTCCTCAAAGCCACTTTTGTTCTTTTTGAATTAACTTTTTTAAAGACTTTTTTATTTATTTGTTTTGGTAAAAATATCAAAGAATAAATAAAAAGTAAAAATAAGCAAAGCGATGCTAATAAAAATAAATATTCTTTTATGTAAAAGTATAGCAAAGCTCCAAAACCTGCAAAAATTGCAATGCCAAAATATAAAAACTTATTGTATTTTCCTAAAATATTATGAAAATCTTTTTTCTTTTCTGTTTTAAAATATTCATCCAATAAATAGGCATTATAAAGATTTCCATAAAACAAAAGAGCAAAGGCATTGAAAATTTCTGCAAGATAAAAAATATAATTTTGGTGCACGAAACTTGCATAATATAAAATAAAAAGATTTATACAAGCGCATATTATGCTAAGCAGATAAATCTTTTTTCTATCATACTTATCTATGATTTTTGAGATTGGAATATTTAAGGTAAATAGTATAATCATCTGTAAAATTTTTACAAAAGCAAGTCCACTTAGGTTAAGTCCATTGCTAAGCATATAAACTACAGAAATTGCACCTATAAGCATTCTTAGACTTCCAAAAGTGCAAGTACTTAGCAAAATTTTATTATAAGTTTTCATACTTTATTTCTTAATAATTCTAAACTAAAGATTATAAAAATACTCTTATTTTTTTTGTCTTTTGCCTTTTTTGAGAAATGAAATACCCACAATCAAAGCAAGTAAACCTATTATGCTAGTTATAACTACTCTTATCCATAAAGATGCCAAGCTAATGCTTTGGACTTTTAAAGATAGTAAAAATACTTGATTATTTTGGATATTTATTAGGTTTACTATTTTGTCTATTCCAAAAACCAATAAAATCAGCCCTAAAATTATTAAAATTATTCCTATTATTTTTCTTGCATTCATTTCATTTTCCTTGTGTTGTTTGATTTTTTATATTTTGCAAAGGCTTTTGGGCTTTTTGCTTGTGTTTTAAATTAATTAATAAATTTAAATACTTTTATTGAATTAATTAATACATTTTATTTCTTAAGAACTATTGTACAATAAAAGCTTTATTTGCTCCTTTATTTTTTAAGATTATGTAAAAAATGCTTAAAATACCAATAAAAATAAGAATACTTCTAATATTAGTTTTATCTTTAAATTTACTAAATATTTTAATTTACTAAATATTCTAGGGCATATATCATGATTTTAACAATATATATAAATTCTAGTAATTTTTTAAATAATTATAAAATAAAAACTTATTTTATAATTATAAATTATTTAAAAAGGTTTAAGTAAGTAATTTATTTTAAGCATTAATTATCTAATCTATAATTTTCTCTAAATAGCAAATTTATCTGTTTTGTTGTTTAATACATTTGAAAAAATTATAAAGAGGAGCTAATATGGAGTTTTTGACTTTAATATTATTGACAATTAGTGTTTTCCTGATTCTGGTAAAACCTAAGTATGAAAAATGGGCTTACGGGTTATTTGTTGTTTCGCTAGTGCTTACAATTGGAATGGATGTTATTTCCACTTCATGGAGTTTGCTACCATATGGTAACCTATAGGAGGATGAGAAATGTTTAATAAAAAAAATTATAATGTTGTAATGACTTTAGCAGTATTGCTTATTTTGATAATACCTGTTGGTATAGCAAATATTGTATTGGGATATTTTGTAAATGAATCTCCTTGTACTCTTTGCTGGTGGGAAAGAATGTGTATGATTTTAGTTGGAGTTATGGGGATTTTTATTCTTCGTTATGGTCCAAGACTAAGATACACAAGTTTGGTTTATATTTCAGCTATGGCTGGATTGTATATGAGTCTTAGACACACAGGTTCACATTTTAGAGATGATATCGGACAAGGTTTCGGTTCTGCTATTATGGGTGCACACACTTATTCTTGGGGTGCTTTTGTATTCTTCGTAACTATTGTTGTGATTACTGTTCTAAATATTTTCTATGCAAGAGATAAACAATTAATGAAAGAAATTAGTGAAAATAAACTTTTCATGAATACTTTTTCAAAATTTACTAAAGTAGTAGTATTTATCGCTTTAATAGTTGTTGCTAGTAATGCTTTCCAAGCATTCTTTACAAACGGTCTTCCTCCATATACTGGAAAAGGGAATCCACAAAGAATGACTTTAAATTTATCAAGAGCTGCTTCTATGTGGACAACTGATGAATGGAGCGGAGTAGTTGCTCATTGGAGCTTTAGAGGTAATTGGCATATCCAAACTCCTTATGTAGCTGGACTAAGTGATGCAAGTGATTATAAATTTGATTTAAACACTAAAGATAGTGTAATCACAAACACAAAAGCTAGTCTAAGTGTAGTTAAAAGCTTTCCTTTAGGACTTAAAATCAAAGGTAATCTAAGAGGATTAAGTTATGATGCTGCGAGTAATACTTTTGGACTAATCACTAGTGCACATAGTATTTATTTGACAAATGATGCTTTGAATAAAATCAACTATTTTGCTGATGTAGATACAGTTGATGGTGGTTCAAACATAGGTACAATTGTTGGTTCAACATTTTACGGAAAAAATAGCTTCTTAATCACTGGATTAAATAAAACAATCTTTGGTGTAAAAGTAGTTGATAAAGTTCCAACAAATGACTATATGCAATGGAGAAACTTCCACGCTCATAGTAAAAATCTTGTTCCAACTTTTGGTGTAGATTATCCAAAAGTAAAAACAGTTAGAGCTAAAATGTCTTATATCTTGGCTATGGCTAAAAATCCAGCTGAAAAATATTTGTATATGATAAATATCACAAATAAAACTGTTAAAAAATTGGTTCTAATGAAAGTTAGTACTAAAGATAACAGACTAAGTGCTGAAACTGATTTAAGCGTTGCAAACGGTGTTAACTTAAAAGGTGATTTAAATAAACTTTATATTACTTCTATGAGTTTTTATAAAAATAAAATCTTAGCAATTTCTAAAGAATACAATTCTTTACTTGTAATTGACAAAGATAGCGCTCAAATTGTATCTGCTTATGCTTTACCTAAAATAGGTGATATTTTTGCTATTGCGGTTAAAGGTGATAAACTTGTAATTGCTAGTAAAAAAGATAATATAGATATGATAAATATATTAAATAACCCTATAGCTATCTAAGCTTAGGTTTTATTCTTGCAAAGGCCTTGTGCCTTTGTCAAGTTTTTACTTCTAAATAATAATTCTTCAAATAATAAAACTACTAATATAAATACAAAAATGTAAAAATAATTTACTTTAAAAAATGGCTACTAAATTTTAAATTCTTTGAACTATCTGGGCATAACTCAAATAAATGTAGCAAATGATGCAATGGAAATAATTTTTTAAGCATATCTATTGTAACAAATTAGAAGGATAATGATTTTTATTTCAAATAAATAAAATAGGCTCTGCTTCTTTACCTTGTATAAGATTAAAACAAAGAATAGAAGAGATAAGCAAATATGATTTTAAAAAGCTAAATGAGAATTTAAAAAAAATTATTATTTTATTAAAGTATTTAATAAGTTTTATAATACAATATAACATTAATTTATGTATAACTTTAAGATGTTTGTATACTTTTTATCTAAAATTAGAATTATGCAAAAATTTATTAAAGGATTTAAAATAGCAATGAAAAATCAAATACAAAGTATTACAATAAAAAATATTAAAGGCATAGAAGACAAAAAATTCAATTTAAATATTATTCCAAACAAGCCAAGTATATTAGTAGCACAAAACGGTTTTGGCAAAAGTTCGTTTGCTATTGCTTTTGACTCGCTTAAACAGGACTCTTGTATTAATTTAGGTAAAAATCATTACTATAAAGAAGACAACACTAATGAACCCTATATGGCTGTGTCATTATTCGAAGATGATAAAAAAATTTATCTCGAGGCAGATTCTAAAAAAAATCAAATTAGCAGTAAAATAAGTATCTTTGTGATTAATAGCAGATTAAGAGCAAAATCTGGTGGCTCATTCAATGGAAGGCGAGCAAGTGCCTCTATTGGTTTAGATAAAATCATATTGGTGAATACTATACCTAAAACAATAAATTTTAATTATAGCTACACTGAGCAAAAGTCAAGTTTTGGTCTGAACGGTAAAATCTTAATTAACCTTAAAAGCTTTTTTGATAATAAGAATATTGTTAAAAAAATATTTGATAATATAGTTATTTTAGATAAAGCGATACAAAAAACAAATTATCAAAAAATTGATTGTTTTATAGAGGATACCAATAAGAAAAATGGCTCAAATGAAAATATCAAAGATTATATTGAAAATGATAAGATTGAAGTCCTAGCTAGCATTAAGCCATTAGAGGAATTAAAAAACTTACTAAGAGATTATGAATTATGCCAAAAACGAAGCGACTGCTATTTGGTAGCAATACAAATTATTAGATTCTATAAAAAGTATAAAATAAATTATAAGAAAGCAAGTGAATATTCAAATTATAAATTAGAAAAAGAAAATTACATTAAAATTTTTAAAGAGTTTAACTCTACTTGGAAAGATGTAAAACCGAAAGAGAAAAATGGAAAGTTGATACTTGACTTTCCAAAAGCCAATGTTATTTCAAATGGACAAAGGGATATTTTAAATTTGATAGCGTTACTAGAGCAGTCAAAAAAGAAATTTACCAAAAAAACTTGCGTGTTAATAATTGATGAGGTATTTGATTATTTGGACAGTGGTAATTTGATAGCTGCTCAATATTATATTTCAAATATGATTAATAAAATGAATAAAACTAAATACTTTTATCCTCTAATACTTACACATTTAAACCCATTTCATTTTAAGAATTATATTTTTAGTAAACAGAAAGTATATTTTTTAGATGAAATAAAATATAATATTAAAGATAGTTTTAAAAAACTTCTAAAGTTTAGACAAATAAAAGATGAGCCGTTTAAAGAAGTACTAGATAAATATTATTTTCATTTTTATAAAAGTTCAACAACTAGCCAAAAGGAAAACTTTAAAAAAGAATCGATAAAAGAATCTTGGGCTGACTCAAAGATCTTCCATAATGATATGGGAAAAGAACTAGGCAAATATATTAATGATGATAAATATTGTCCTTTTTCAGTTTGTTGTGCCTTGAGGGTAAAAATTGAAAAAATTATATTTGAAAGAATACAAAGCGATACTAATAAAAAAAGTTTCTTAGATATACATAGAACTAAAGAGAAATTAAACTATGCTAGAGAAAATGGAATTGAAATAGAAGAGATATTTTACCTTCTTGGTATTATATATAACGATGGTCTACATTGGGATGACAACAACGAGAAGACAATTCCTATCATTACAAATCTAGAAAATCAGTTGATTAGAAATATGATAAAAATTATATTAAAATTAGAAAATAGAAGTAAATAGCCTATCATGGAATGTAGGTCTGGCAGAATGGAGTGCAAAAGTAGGGGCAATGACAAGAATTACATGGGGTACAAAAACTAATCCATATACTAAAAGCCTTGTTCTTATCTATTATAGTTACATTATCGTGGTTATTATCAATATTTTCTATTGCAACACTTAATTTCCAATATATAAAAATGATAATTTTGTCAAAATCTAACATAGGGTAAATAATAATTGAAAATATTTAGTTATTTATGATAGATTTAGGCTCATCACTTTATTGAAAAAAAGAAAACTTAATAATTCTGGTTAAAAGTCTGTTCGAGATAATTAAGAAGATGTCAGGGGCATCATGAAAAATTAATTCATAAAATACATTTTATAAATAGTGTTTTTAATAAAATTATTTTTGAATGAGAATTTGGAGGAGCCACTCGGAGTCGAACCGAGGGTCAAGGATTTGCAATCCAATGCATTAGCCACTTTGCTATGGCTCCAAAATTTGTTTGTTTAAGCTCTTGGCTTGTTAAAAAAGACTGCAATTATAGTAAAAAAAAGCATTTTTGTCAATACTAAAAACTAAGCTTTGTCTAAGTATTTTCTAAGATTTTTTGTATTTTAAATAAAGAATAAGGGAGTAGATTTTTTTGATTTATGTTTTTTCCAAGTTATATTTTTATTCTTTTAAAATATATAAAATCATCATCCAAGGACTTGCCTTGAATAAGATTTATTTTTAGCTTTTTTCTTTCCAAATATTAAAATCAACTTTGCCTTCTAATTCTGGATACATTGAAGCGTTAAAGTGCGGAGATTTTCCTTGCTTTTTTTGCTCAAAATAATCTTTTGTAAGTTTTATAACTGTATTTGAAAGTAAGACTATTGCTATTAAATTTATAGTTGCCATTAATCCCATGGACGCGTCTGCTGTGTTAAAAACTGTTTGAACACTTTGCAAAGAACCCCAAAAAACCATAAGCATTACAGCTACTCTTAAAATACTAATGCCCAGTTTATTATCAGCCCTTAAATAAGTCAAGGCATTTTCTGCATAAGAATAATTGCCCACTATGGAAGTAGAGCCAAAAAAGAAAATCGCAATAGTTACAAAATATACTCCCGCAGAACCCACACTATGCGAAAGTGCTAGTTGGGTAAGCTCAACCCCTGTAACTCCTGAACCTGGACTTAGCACACCTGAGAGTAAAATCATAATCGCAGTCGCAGTGCATATTAAAATAGTATCAAAAAATACTCCAAGAGCTTGGACAAAGCCTTGTGATGATGGGTGATGTGGTGAGGGTGTTGCTACTGCTGCGATATTTGGCGCTGAACCCATACCTGCTTCATTTGAAAATAGTCCTCTTTTTACTCCGTTTAGCATGGCTGCTGCTATGCCTCCTGCGATTCCTCCTGCTGCTTGGTTTAAGCCAAAGGCACTTTTAAAGATAAGAATAATTACTTCAGGGACTACGGAAATATTTACGATAAGCACATAAACAGCTAGTAAAAGATAAGCTCCCGCCATAAATGGAACGACAATCTCAGCAAATTTAGCTATGCCTTTTATTCCTCCAAAGATGACTAATCCTGTCAAAATTGCAAGCGCTATACCTACATACGTTTTGTTGAAACCAAAGCTTACATGAAAAGCTTCAGAGATTGAATTTGCTTGAACGGCGTTAAAAATAAGTCCATAAGCTAAAAGCAAAGACAAAGAAAAAACGACAGCTAAAACGGGCATTTTTAAACCTCTGCTCATATAATATGCTGGACCTCCACGGTATTTTCCTTTTTTGTTTTTTATCTTATAAAGTTGGGCTAGGGTGCTTTCTGAATAAGCTGTCGCCATCCCCACTAAGGCAACTACCCACATCCAAAATATAGCTCCTGCTCCTCCTAAATAGAGTGCAACAGCAACTCCTACTAAGTTCCCTGTACCAACTCTTGAAGCTAATGATACTGTTAGGGCTTGAAATGGGCTTATGCCTGATTCATCTGCTTCGTGCTTAGAAAAAACCACTCTAAACATTTCTTTGAAGTGTACGAATTGGACAAATTTTAGTCTAATGGTAAAATACAAACCTACGGCTAAAAGTCCGTAGATTAAAATATATTGCCAAAAGATAGTATTTAAAAAATTAATTATGCTATCCATAAAAGTCCTTTTATAATGTTTTGAAATATTTCACAATATCTAGTATATAAAAAAATTCTTAGTAAAAGGCAATATAATTTTTTTAAATTTTTTTCTAAGTCATAAATTTAGCTTAGTTTTAAAGGCTTTTTTATTAGATTTGCAATAATATAGGGATATTAAAAGCCTAAAAGAATAGTAAGGGGCTAGATAAAAGCTAAGAAGGGGCTAAAATGCAAAAAGTTTATAAAGAAGTTGGGACACTTGACAAAAAAGCTTACGAAGATTTTTGCCTAAGCGAAGACTTGCTTATGGAAAATGCAGGCTTAGCTTTGAAGAGCAAAATTTTAAAAATAGCTAAAAAGAAACACAATATTTTGATAGTTTGCGGTAAGGGCAATAATGGCGCTGATGGTTTGGCTTTGGCTAGACTTTTGCAAGGCTGTTTTGCTAGGGTTGATATTTATATCCCTTTTGGATTAAGTTCAAAAATGGCATTTTTACAAGAAAAAAGAGCAAAGCTTTTAGCTTGTAATTTTGTGAGTGATTTAAAAACTTGTAAATATAATGTCGTGGTTGATTGCATTTTTGGAAGTGGGCTTAATAAACCCTTGGATGAAAAATATTTAGAACTAATAAAAAAACTAAACCTTATGATAGGGGCAAAAAAAATAGCTTGTGATGTTCCTAGTGGAATAGATGAAAAGGGACATTTAAATAAAGAAGTTTTTAAAACAGATTTTACCGTAAGTATGGGCGCTTATAAAATGAGTCAATTTTGTGATAATGCTAAAGATTTTGTGGGTAAGTTAGAGCTTGGATTTTTGGGGCTTTGTGCAGATAAATATATGAGCGAAGAGACTAAGATATTTTTACTTGAAAAAAAAGATTTAAGCTTGCCATGCAGAAAAACTAAGAATACAAATAAAGGAAGTTTTGGGCATTCTTGTTTTGTTTTAGGTGAAAAGAAAGGAGCTTGTATTTTAAGTGCAAATGCTAGTTTTGCTTTTGGTTCGGGCTTGGTTTCTGTATTGGCTTTGGACTTGGATAAAGAAAATGCAAAAAATGCAAAAAATGCAGACAACGCACAAAGCACTTTGCCCCTAGAACTTATGAGCGTAGAAAAAGTGCCAAAAAATACAACAGCTTTAGCACTTGGTATGGGGCTTGGTGAGTATCCAAAAGACAGGCTAGAAAAACTACTTAAACTTGAGATTAAAAAAGTATTTGATGCAGATTTATTTTATAAAAAAGAAATTATTGATTTTTTTGATGATGATAATCTTGTTTTAACTCCACACCCAAAAGAGTTTGCCTCTTTACTAAAACTTACAAATTTAGCTGATATAGGAGCTGAGGAGTTGCAAGATAATAGATTTTTTTATCTTGAAAAATTTAGCAAAAAATATCCAAAGCTTTGCATTTTGCTAAAAGGTGCAAATACTTTAATAGCTAAAAATAATATAATTTATATAAACACTTTAGGAAGTGCAGTGCTTAGCAAGGGTGGAAGTGGAGACGTTTTAGCTGGAATGATAGCTAGCCTTCTAGCTCAAGGACAAGATAATTTAAGTGCTTGTATAAATGCTTCTTTGGCTCACACTTTAGCAGGTAAAAATTTCAAAAAAAACTCTTACGCATTAAGTCCAGAGGATTTGATAAAAGGAATAAAAGTATTATGAAAATAATTTGTGTAAAAACTTCAGTCAAGGATTTGGACTTAGCAAAAGAAATCTCAAAAGCTTTAATAGACGAACAATTAGCTGCTTGTGTGCAAATCTCCAAGGTTTATTCTATGTATGCTTATAGGGGTCAATTTTGTGAGGAAAAAGAGTTTTGCTTAGAAATAAAAAGTCAAGAAAAGCATTTTCTGAAAATAAAAAGCAAGATTAAAGCCTTGCATAGTTATGATTTGCCAGAGATTTTAAAAATGAAAGTAAGCGCATCTAGAAAATATGAAAAATACTTAGGAGAAAATACATAATGAATGATATTTTAAAAATTGGAAAATATGAATTTAATAGCAGATTAATAGTTGGAAGTGGAAAATATCCAAGTTTTCAAAGCACAAAAGATGCTACTTTAGCAAGTGGAAGTGAGCTTATAACTGTGGCTATTAGAAGGGTAAATATTACAAACCCAAATGAAGAAAATTTGCTTGATTATTTTAAAGATACAAAAGTTAAGCTTTTGCCAAATTCAGCAGGTTGTTTTACTGCTGCTGACACCATCACTACTTTTAGATTGATGTATGAAGCTACTGGGATTGATTTGATTAAACTTGAAGTTATAGGTGATGGTGAAAAAACGCTTTATCCTGATGTGATTGAGAGTATAAAAGCTTGTGAAGTGCTCAAAAAAGAGGGCTTTACGATTTTAGCTTATACAAATGATGACCCAATAATTGCTAAAAGGCTTGAAGATGCTGGCGCTGATGCTGTGATGCCTTTGGCCGCTCCTATTGGTTCAGGTCTTGGTATTCAAAATAGATATAATATCGCTTTTATCAAAGACGCTGTAAAAGTGCCTGTGATTGTGGACGCTGGGGTAGGGTGTGCAAGTGACGCTAGTATAGCTATGGAACTTGGCGCTGATGGGGTGCTTACAAATACTGCGATAGCTGGTGCACAAAATCCTGCTTTGATGGCAAAAGCTATGAAGTATGCTATCGAGGCTGGGCGAATGAGTTATAAGGCTGGGCGAATTCCTAAGAAACCTTATGCAAGTGCTAGTTCGCCAAAAATTGGGCTTGTTGAGTTTTAAGATTGGATTTTATTTTAGTGTATCGCATAACAAAAAAGCCAAGATTTAAAAATGCTTAAATTTTTCATTTAACACTTGCCTAGCTAGATAAGTATTGACAAAAAAGCTAAAATATAGTATAATTTTGTCCGTTTTTAAAGAAGCGTTTTTTGTCGGGGCGTAGCGCAGTTTGGTTAGCGCACCTGGTTTGGGACCAGGGGGCCGGAGGTTCGAATCCTCTCGCCCCGACCATTTAAAAATATAAATATTACTTGCGGTAGGTGTAGCTCAGTCGGTTAGAGCATCAGGTTGTGGTTCTGAGGGTCGTGGGTTCGATTCCCATCACTTACCCCATTTTATAAAAAATTTATAGTTTTTAGGATAATATTTTATTTTAAGCGTCTGTAGCTCAGCTGGATAGAGCACACGCCTTCTAAGCGTGCGGTCGAAGGTTCGAATCCTTCCAGGCGTACCATTTATATATGTATGCGGATGTGGTGAAATTGGTAGACACGCCAGACTTAGGATCTGGTGCCTCACGGTGTGGAGGTTCGAGTCCTCTCATCCGCACCATATGAAAAAAGTTAGATAAAAATGGTTCAAAGGACTTTTTTTATCTAACTTTTTTGTTTTTTTACACTGCAGAATTACAATTGTTTTTTCATGGACAATTCCCCTCTAGATTGTAGGTACTGTTTACTTTGTCAATAAAAAATTATGTTAACAACCTTTTGCCTTTGACATGAATTTACTTAACTTTCGATCCATTTTACTATAGCACTAAATAATGCATCAAATAAAGCTATCAATTCTTCTAATGAATCTTTATAATCATCTATATTTGTATGCGCTTTACAATAAGAATTATGTACTAATTCATTCCTTATTTTTTTTAAGTTACTAAGTTTTTTAGATATTTCATTCACAATAAATTTATCCAAATTTTTACAATACATTTTCCTTTTTACTAATAGATTTAAATCTGAAAGATTTTTTAGCAGAATATTATTCAAAAAGAATTTTTTATCATAAATTTTAGCATATACATTAGCTCCTGTAATATATACTTTGCCTTTGCTTTTGTTCCTCTGTTCAAGATCTTTGCGAATAATTGGAGAAAAACTTCTTAAATTTTCTTTTTCTGCAATGCAAATTAGCTCTTTTGCGAAAAGTCTATAAAATTCTTCTAGGCGCACGTATATTAATAAATAGTAGCTTTTATATTGAAAAATATCAAGTTCTTTACCACTAGTCATATGTTTTTTAACATAGGACAGATCCTTGGATTTTTTATTGTCATAGTCTAAAAGAAAACGGACTAAATTTTTTCTATTTTTTATTGTTAATATAATCATTGAATAATTTTATTCTTTCAAGCGAACGTTGTCTTGAACTTGTATTTATTTTTTCAATTCCTTTTTGTTCTTTTTTATCTTCCATAAAAAAGATGTAATCTTTATAAAGATCTTCACAAGCAATATCTACAAAATCAACCGATATTTTTTTAAAAATATAGATACTTAGCATATCAAAGTTTGAAAGTGAAAAGCGACCATTATTAAAAATACCAAATATTCTTTTTTTAGCTAATTTATTTAAGCTTTGGATTATTTTAATATACTCTAACATATTTTTTTTAATTTCTTCTAAATTAAATGAAGAATCATCTTTATAATTTTCCATAAAATAATCCAAATATTGTTTATCAGAATAATTCTTGGTGTTTTCTTTTAAAAACTTAGAAACTAATTCTTGCCTAGAGAATGCTAATATTCTTAAAATATATTCTTCATATAACATTTGATCAGCTTGCTTTGGAGTTAAATTAAGACAATCTCTAAGATCTTTATTTTTTGAAATATCCTTAATTATATCATTTAATTCGCCTCTGTATATACAATTTCTCATTTCTTGATCTGTTAATTGTTCTGAATTAGTATTTAGCCGTTTAAACATATCATATTTAATTTCTAAAGAGCTATCATTCTCAATAATCACAAAAGTAAGTCTATATCTTTTAAATTTTAATTTTATTAAACCTGGTAGGTCTTCAAACGAAAAACCGTTAAGATTTTTTAATATTTTACAAGAAACTAACCCAAAATTATTATTTTCAGTTTTACATTCTTTTAGTTTTCCAAGAAAAGATAATATAGTAGAAGTTCTTTGTAATCCATCAATCAGCTCATAGTGCCAGAACTATTTTCAGCTACAAATAATGGAGGAATAGGCATTCCTAATAGCATACTTTCAATTAAAATACTTCTTTTATCTCTCTCCCATCTAAATGCTCTCTGATATTCTGGCTTAATAATTAATTCTTTTTCTATGTATAAATTTACTAATTCACTTACGCTTAAAGTATAGTCTTTTATTTTTAATTTTGATCTTTCTGATTTTAATTGTTTAAGAATCAGAGGTTCGTTTTCGCTACTTTCTAAACTCATTAATATCCTTTATTTGATGATATAATATCTAAATTTCACTAAATATATTCTTCCCACATAGTCAATTTTTTTATTTATAGTTTGGACACAGTTTTTAAATCATTGCTTATAAATATTATAACTTATATGCTATTTTAAAGGGTGTCAGTAACCTTGAAGCAAATTTTTGGGATATATTGACCTGAAAATTGAATATTTTTTATTACTAATATTCTTTCTAGGCTTGAAGGCGATACCTATTTATTTTAAAATTTAAAATTACAAATCACTTGAAAAAATATCCCTAGTAAAAACTTTACTCTTAACATCTTCAAGTTTAATATCTAGCCTATTTGTAACTATCAAATTAGCTTGTTTTTTGAACTCTTCAAGATTTTCAATTTTTTTAGAAGAGAAAAAGCTAGACTCTTTTAATTCAGGCTCATAAATAATAACTTCAATCCCCTTAGCTTTTATTCTTTTCATTATCCCTTGGATGGCTGAACTTCTGAAATTGTCAGAGCCTTCTTTCATAATAAGTCTGTAAATCCCTACAACTTTTGGATTTTTATTTATTATTAAACTAGCGATAAAATCTTTTCTTGTACTGTTGG
>JAACJU010000006.1:19143-44903 GCA_021378565.1 Arcobacter sp. LC1
CTTTGGATTTTTATTTATTATTAAACTAGCGATAAAATCTTTTCTTGTACTGTTGGCTTCAACTATTGCTGAGATTAGATTGTTTGGCACATCTTTATAGTTTGCTTTTAACTGCTTTGTATCTTTTGGCAAACAATATCCCCCATACCCAAAGCTAGGATTATTATAATGCGTTCCTATTCTTGGATCTAGCCCAACGCCTTTTATTAGCTCTTTGGAGTCTAAGTTGTGAACCAAGGCGTAAGAGTCTAACTCATTGAAATAAGCAACCCTCATAGCTAGATAGGTGTTAGAAAATAGCTTAATAGCCTCAGCCTCACTTGAAGATGTGAAAAGAATATCTATATCTTTTTTTATAGCGCCACCAGCAAGTAAGTGAGCAAAGATTTTTGCTTGTTCGCTTTTTTCTCCCAGGACTATACGACTTGGGTGAAGATTGTCATATAATGCTTTGCCTTCTCGTAAAAATTCAGGTGAAAAAATAATGTTTTGAATATTAAATTTCTTTTTTAATTCTTTTGTGTATCCAACAGGAACAGTCGATTTTATGATTACTGTCGCAGTTTTATTTAGCTCTAAAATATCAGTTAAGACATACTCTATTGACGAAGTATTGAAATAATGTTTTTTCTCATCATAATCAGTCGGTGTTGCTATTATTATAAAATCAGCATTTTCATAAGCTTCTTTTTTATCTAGTGTTGCTTTGAAATTTAGTTTTTTATTTTGTAAAAAATCTTGGATTTCTTTATCTTCTATGGGGGAGATTTTTTGTTTTAGCAATTTGATTTTTTCTTCTATAATATCAAGTGCTACGACTTCATTTTTTTGACTAAGTAACATCGCATTACTAAGTCCTACATATCCTGTGCCTACAATTGCGATTTTCATTCTCTTGCCTTTATAAAATTATTTTAACAAAGCAAGCTTTAAAAGTCTATAAAACCATAAACTTAAGAGAAAACTATTTTATATTTTTTAGTATAATTTCTTTGTACTTATTATTTATTCCTACTGTATATTGCAAATAAATCTCATCTTGAGTATTTTCAAGAACTTGTGCTTTTGCTTTAAGTCCATCTCTTATTGAGCCTAGATAAGGGTTTAGCTCATGTTCTTTATTTTCTACGCAAGTTAGTAAAAAATGTTTGAAAATTTCATCTTTATTGCCATCAAAATAAGCGATTTTGTCAAAATCAATATTTTCAAAGCTAGATTTTTTTAATCCCACAATAAGCTTAAATCTTTTTGCTTCAGATAGAAAATATTTAAGTTTGCAGATATGTTTTGCTACATCTTCAAATCCTATATTAAGCTCATAAATATTTTTAGTATTTTGTTTTAGCATGGCACAATTTATTAAATCACTTATTTTAAGTGGTAAGGTATTTTTACTAAAAAATGGAATAGCTTTTATATTTTTATCGATTAGATAATTTTTAGTTGCGATATTTTCACCACCAAGAACTTGCCAAATATTGCCTTCTCTTTTTATTCTATAGCCTGCATTTTGCCCCAATATTGTAAGCTTAAATTTAGTCTTTTTTCTAACCCTGCTACTTTGATTTTGACTTCTTTTAAAAGTATCTTTTAGCGTTTGTTCTAAAGCTTGCTTATTTAATACTTGTTTTGAATCTTTATAAATAAATAGGTCTTTTGTTTTTTGGACTTGTTTGTAAAGAGCAAAAACTTGTGCCTTTCTTTGAGGAGGTATTTTGTTTATTTTTGAGAAATCTAACAGTTTGTTATCTTTAAAGAATACTTCAAAAATATCTTTTTTTGTGGTGCAATATCTTAGGACATCTAAAAATTTTAAACTCTCTAATTCTTTTGTATTTTTTTGTAAAAATAGCTCATAAATAAGCCAAGATGTTTTATCTACATCAATTTTATAAATAAAATTTTCTTCTAATTCTTCCATATTTTGCAAGAAGAATTTTTTATTTTTATTTTTTAAATAGAGCAAACCATAGGATATTAATTTTTCTATTTGTTTTGCTTTTATTGGCTTTTTTTCCGAAATGAATTTTTTATTTTCAAACTGAATATTGTGATAATGTTCAGCATATAAAGTGTTTTGAAATAAGCTTAAAGCCTTGCTTTGTTTTGATTGCAATTGTACAAAAGAATTTTTCTTAACTATACTTTTTAAGCTTGAATTTTCTAAGTAAATATCATCAAAAGAAAAATATTTTTTTTTGCCATTCATATCTTTCGCTAGGTAAAAAATCACCATAGCATTGATTGCCTGCGAATGTGGACTAGAATTGTTTTGAGCAGGCACTTGATTTGTTTTGCTTAGAGCATTTCTTTGTGCTTTTATAAAATCATAATCAATAGTTTTGCTTCTAAAAGAAATATTTTCAAAACATTTAGGAAATCTTTTTGATAGTTTTTCATATATTAGATTTGTTAGCCTTCTTATAACTGCGTTAGATTTGTCCAGTATTTTGTCTTTTTTTGCTAGTTCTAGGGCAAATTTATACTCTTTAGTGGAACTATTTAGTAAAAGTGCATAACGCATGCCAATTTGTTGTTTAGGATTAAGTCCTAAAAAACTTGAGAAATCTTTTTTGTTTATACTTTTTAGCCCTTGCTTGATTGTGGTTTTTATGATATTAATATTATCACTTTTAAAAATCTCTTTTAAGTGTTTTTTGCCTAATTCATCAAGAGTTTTAATGGATTTTTTATTAGTAAAGTCTAAACTTGTGTAAAGCATATTTGCTTTTGAATGAAAGATTTGCTCTTTAGTCTCCAAATCTTCTTCTAAAATATAATGAAAAGTTCCATTCTCGAATTGTTTATCTAAAAATGGGCAGAAAGAAGCATTAAGAGCATTTTTTTCTTTTGGTTTAGTGAGTTTTTTATTTCTTTTTATTTCTTTTAATTGCACTTCAAATTTTGATTCATCTTGAGCTGAAAAAATCTCAAAAGTATCTACATTTTTAAAATCATCCTCATCAAATTCTAAGCTAAGCTCAAATGCCAGCTTATCAAGAGCCATATCAAGCACACCTTTTATTGGGCTTGTATTGTGGAATAATAGAGGTTTAGCCAAAGGAATATTTTTTTCATTATTTTTGTTTCTTAGGGTATTTTCCATCTCGCAAGATTTGCATATTTTGTTAAAATTATTTAAATCCTTAAAAAGTATTTCATAAGTTTTTTGGAGAATAAAAAGCTCTTTAGCAATACTATTTTTTTTAAATTCTAGGTCTTTTAAAATAGGGATATTATACTTTTGAAGTTTTAATGCATTTTTGAAGCTTGTTAGTGTTTGCTCAAAATTTTTAATAAGTTTTAGTATATCTTTGTCTTCTATATCCTCAGGATTTTCGCAAGAATAAATAACTATTTTATTTAAGTCTTTAGAATATTTTTTATGCATATCAAAAATTAATTTTAAATCTTTTTCTAGACTTCTAGTATTTTTGATATCTGATAAAAACTTTTCAGCTTTTTTAGGTGAAAAATCACAAGAAAAAACTCTTGCTAATAAAATATGTTTTATGTTATTTTTATAGGCTGTATTTGCTTCGCATTTTGAAAAAATAGATTTTTCCTTTTCAAAAATTCCATTTGTAAGTTCTTGTTCTTCGAGGTAGTATTTTTTAGCAAGTGGCTCTAATGCTTCATAAGTTCTTATCCCAAAATGTTTTTTAAATTTATTTACATAATCTTCTTTAGTTTCGCTATCTATTTTATTTTTTGTCTTAAAAATATTTCTAGGATTTTGCCATTTTAAAACTTGTTTTTTATTGCAATCTAAAATTCTTTGTAAATACTTTGGATAATTTAGCTCATCTTCTTTTGATATTATTTCTTCTTTTTTGGATTTAACAAATCCATCAGATTTATCAGCTTCATCGACAAGAAAAGAAAAATCTTTTTTAAGAAGACACATTATTGCTTTTTTGATTTTTGAATCTATTAACTCTTCCTTGATTAAAAATGAAGTGCATTTGTGCATATTTTTGTTGCTTACATCTTCATAGGGTGGAATACTTAGCTTCGGAGGAGAATTTTTAAAAAAATATTCTAAATCTTTAAAACTATCTAAGTTTTGAAATAGTGATTTTCTTTTTTCTTTTTCCTTGTCGCTATTGTAATGGTGCGCTTGAAAATAGCTTTTTAAGATATCATATCTGTCTTTTTTGGAGTTGAAATTAAAAAATTTTCTAAGTACTCTGAGTTGTAAATTAGATATATTTCCTACTAAATTATAAAAGCTTTCTTTTTCTTGGATAAAATCTAGTTTTAAAATTTCTTCTTTGATTTCTTCTAGATATTTTATTCTAGGTTTTGCCCCAGTTTTGAGCTCTTTATTTATATTTTCTAAAAAGGCCTTTAAAGCTCTTAAATCTTTAAATATGCTAGCACTTTCTTTTGTAGTTTTTTCTTTAAAATTTAGATTTTTTAAATAAATTCTTTGAGCTGAAAAATCAATTCTTTTTAAGTCAAAATCTTTTTTAAAAATATTTTCTTGGATTTGTTTTTGATTTTTACCTATGTCATCATATTTTTCAAGTAAGAGTTTTTTGATGTAAGCAAAGCAAGAGAAGTCAAAATTAGTTTTAAATTCGAGATTATCTAAATCACTTAGAATCTCTTTCTTTTTTATAAAGTTATCTAAATCATCGCCTAATTTATTTATATTCTTGATTGTTTTATTTAAAAAAATATCAAGTTCATCTTCATCATCAAAATTATTTGCTAGATAATCTTCAAAATCTTCTTTAGTTTTTAGTTTATTTAATTGCTTTAAATGCTCTTGCAAAAATATTAAACAAGGTTGTCTTAGCTCTTTAAAATCTGAAGAGGTGTTTAAAAATGTATACCCTCGGTTGTTTAAAAGTCCAAAAATTTTCTCTTTTTGCGTTTGGCTAAAATTGTCAAAATTTACAAATTCTTGTATTAGTCTTTTTGCTAATTTATTTCTTTTATAATTTCTTTTTTTATGTCTATTTTCTCTTCTTATTTTTTTTGAAAAGTTTATAGAGTTTTTGTCTAGTTTTATACATGTAGATTTTTTAGAAATAACTTCTTCTTCAGAAGTTTTTGCTATATAAATTCCATTCCAAAGTATTCCTTGGTCTATGCAAAGTGATAATTTCATGTTCCACCTAAATATTTTTTACATTATACATAATATTAGCTTAAATTAAAAATTACTTTTATATTTTAAGTACAATAAATATTAGTAAACATTAATTATTCTTTAACTTAAGATTACTAATTAATGCAATATAAAGTTTAGGATTCGATTCTAATCATAAGCGCACTTGCTTTCAAAGAAGAATGAAGTTTTAAATCTTTTAGGGCTTTTTTGATATTTTTTTCAACGCAAGTATAAGTTGAAAGTAGAATTTGTGCTTTTTTGTTCGCTATAGGTTTTTGTAAGATTTTTTCTATGGATATTTTATTTTCTCCTAAAATTTGTGCGATTTTTGCCAGCGTTCCAGCCTTATCTTCAACTTCTAGTCTTAAATAATATTTTGTTTCAATCTCATCTTTTGGCATTAAGCTAAGAAGTTTATGCATGGGTTTGTTGAACCCTAGCATTGGTGAGCCTTTTCCTTTTCTCGCAATATCAATAATATTTGCAATAACTGCTGAGGCAGTAGCATCTCCACCAGCTCCAGCTCCGTAGTACATAGTTTCACCTGAAATATCACCAGTCACAGAAATAGCGTTCATAACTCCATCAACTTTTGATAAAATCTCATCTTTGCTAATTAATGCAGGATGAACTCTTAGCTCAACTTGGTCGCCTTTTCTTTTTGCGATTGCTAGTAGTTTTATAGAATAGTTAAATTCTTTGGCAAATTCTATGTCTGCAAGTCTTATATCTTCTATTCCTTCGATTAAAATATCTTCAGGTTTAGCATCAATTCCATAAGCTATTGAGCCAAGTATTAAAAGTTTATGCGCCGCATCAAATCCTCCCACATCAAAGCTAGGATCACTTTCAGCGTAGCCTAAATCTTTGGCAGTTTTTAGTATTTCTTTATATTTTATACCCTCATTTAGCATTTTAGTAAGCATAAAATTACAAGTTCCGTTTAAGATGGCTTTAATGCTTAAAATATTATTGGCACTCAGTCCTTCTCTTAAGGCATTTATTATAGGAATTCCACCAGCAACGGCTGCTTCGTATTCAAAGGGCGTATCTTTTGCTAAGTCTTGAAGCTCATATCTATGATAAGCTAGCAAGGCTTTGTTTGCACTAACTACGGCTTTGCCTTTGCCTAGCGCTTTTTTGATAAGAGTATAAGCCTCATTGGTTCCGCCAATTAATTCTACGATTAAATCAATACTAGGATCATTTAGTGCATCATCAATGTTTGTGCTTAGTTTTATATTTTCTGTATTTATTTTTCTTTTTTTGTTAATATTTTTAACAACAGCTAAAACAGGCTCAATACTTACTCCAGCTCTTGCTAAGATTAATTCTTTATTTGCTTGCAAGATATTTATAACACTTGAGCCAACAGTTCCAGCCCCAATAACAGCAATTTTTAGCATATTTTAATCTTGCTTTCTTTTTTTAATCTCTTTGCCCTTGCCTTCTTCTTGTAAATCATTTAGATATTTTTTTATATTCTTAGCAGCTTGCCTTATCCTTTTTTCATTTTCGATTAAGGCAATCCTTACATAATTATCACCGTAACGCCCAAAGCCAATACCAGGACTCACAGCTATTTTTGCTTTTATTAGAAGTTGTTTTGAAAATTCCAAGCTTCCAAGATGCAAGGCAATATCAGGTAATTTTGCCCAAATAAACATAGAAGCATTTGGTTTATCCATTTTCCAGCCAGCTTGTCCAAAAGCTTCAAGCATAACATCTCTTCTTTTTTCATATTTTTTAGTTACGTCTGCTACACATTTTTGAGGACCATCAAGAGCAATCGTAGCTGCTACTTGAATTGGTGTAAACATACCATAATCTAGCCATGATTTTATGCTTTTTAATGCTCCAACTAACTTTTCGTTTCCGACAATAAAGCCAACTCTCCATCCCGCCATACTATAAGATTTACTAAGTGTAAAGCTTTCAACTGCTACATCTTTTGCACCCTTTGCCTCAAAAATTGAAGGAGTTACGTATCCATCAAAAGTAATATCAGCGTAAGCAATATCACTAATTATATAAAATCTTTCTTTTTTTGCAAGACTTACAAGTTTAGTATAAAATTCTTTAGTAACTGTGGTAGTCGTAGGATTGTGCGGAAAATTTACAAGTACGTATTTTACTTTTGGAATAGTTTCTCTTATGGTTTTTATTAAACTTTGAAAAAAAACATCTTCATCAAGTCTAAATTCATTATCATAAACTAGCTCAAAAGTATGAACACAAGCCCCACTAAGCATAAAAGCGTAAGAATGAATAGGATAAGTAGGATCTGGGACTATGGCAGTATCGCCTTGATTTGTTATCGCTTGGATTAGATGAACATAGCCTTCTTTGCTTCCCATAGTAGCCACAGCTTCCGTATCTGGGTTAAGGTCTACATTGTATTTTCTTTTATACCAAGAACAAATTGCAAGGCGGAGTTTATAAATTCCATGGCTTGTGCTGTAACCGTAATTTTTAGGTTTTGAGGCAGCTTCTTTTAATTTGTCTACAATATGTTTTGGAGTAGGACTATCTGGATTTCCCATAGAAAAATCAATTATATCTTCGCCTGCTCTCCTAGCTTTCATCTTGATAGCATTTACTTCAGCAAAGACATATTTGGGCAATCTTTTCATTCTCTCAAATTCTATTTCATCAAACATTTTCTTTAATCCTTTATGATTACGCTTAATCCTCTTTTGATATTAATTAAAGTGTATAAGTCTGATACTTTTATGTATTTTGTATTTTCAGGAATTCTAAGTTCAAGTTCTTTGTATACAATATTTCTTTCTACAGTTTTTAAAACTTGCAAGTTGTTGTTATAAAATACAACATAAGGATGCCAGTGATTTAAATTTGCATTGATAATATCTAGGCTTGAGCCTCCTGTGATTTTCAAAAAATATGGATTTAAAGGTTTTTGAAGTACTACTTTATCTCCAGAATCGACTATTATCGCTTGAGAAATTATAGCCTTGCTTGTGTCTACTGTGTAAGTCCACTGATTATATTTATTTCTTACTATATCAACTACATCAATATTATCTTTTGTAAGCTCTGTACAAAGATTTTTTGGATCAATCATATGTTCAGATTGCATTTTTATAACCCAGTCTAAATCATTTTCGCTAATTCTGCTTAGTGTATTTGTAAAATAATAATAATAACCTAAAGATTTTAAAGCATTATTTATAATCTTCATAGATTTTCTTGGGTGAGCATTTATAATAAATTCTATATTCATAGCTTGGGGTTTACTAAATTCTAAATCTAAAAGCCCGTTATTGCTTAGAACATTGCTTATTTGATATAGATTTAGTATTTTGTTTGAAACATAAATTTTTTTATCTTGAAAAAGTACATCTATTAATTTTTTGTGTCTTAGGTAGTTGTCACTTCCTACTAAATCTTGGATTTTATCACTTAATAAGTCAGCTCTTAAAAAGCTTAAAGCTATAATAAGAGTTAAGATAAGTTTCTTCATTTTTGAACCTTTAATTCATACATTAAGATACCAGCTGCAACTGAAACATTTAAAGAGTTAAAATCATTTTCCATAGATATCTTAACAATCTTATCTAGCATTTTGCTAAGTCTTCTAGAAAATCCCATATTTTCATTCCCCAAAAATAACGCAAGTTTATTGGTATTGTTTTGTTTTTTAAATATTTCAATATCAAGCCCATTTGCATCAGCGCCAAGCAAATAAAATTCAGCTTGTTTTAGCTCATTTGCTAAAGTATAAATATCCTTTTGATGATAAAAAGGTATATCAAGTAAAGCGCCAGAACTAGTTCTTAATGCTGTTTGAATATTAAAATCATTTGTACCGCTTAATATTATACCATCAATTCCTAAAGAGTAAGCACTCCTAGCAATAGCGCCAATATTACCCATATCATTTAAGCCATCAAGGACTAGCAAAAAAGGCAATTTCTTAAGCTCTTGCAAAGGACTTGGTTCTATATCTTTGATTTTTAAAAAAAATCCTTGATGGTTTCCTCCACCTGCTAAACCTTGCGCCTTTTTGTTGTCTAAAATTACTATATTTTTATCTAAACGTGCGAATTTTGAGAAAAGTTTTTTATCTATTGTTTTAGAAAACATAACTTCTTCTATTAGTTGCGGGTGTTTTTCTAGAACGTGTAAGACTACTTGTTTGCCGTAAATTAGCATTTATTTTCTCCTTGATTTAGCTTATTGTACTCTTCTTTTATACTAAGCCCTGTTAATTTTGATAAAAGTTTTGCCTTTTGTTTGTTGCTTAGCTCGAGAGCGTTTATATCTTGGATATTAATCTGCTCACCTTTACTTTTAACATCTTCAATGACTACAACCCATTCGCCTTTTATTTGCGTATTTTTAAGATTTTCATAGAGTTCATTTGCACTAGCTTTATAGCTTTTTTCATACATTTTGCTAAGCTCTTTTACTAAAAAAATTATTCTATCTTTATCAAAATCTCTAAGCTCTTTTAAGAGTTTTATTAGTCTGTGTGGCGCTTCATAAACGATACTTACAACATCATTTTGCATGGCTTTACTAAGCATATTTGCTCTTTGTTTGCCTTTGTGTTCAAAAAATCCAAAAAAAGTAAACTGACTTTGGCTAAATCCACTCATAGCATAAGCACACAAAAGCGCAGAAGCTCCAGGTAAGACTTGATAAGAAATTTTATTTTTTATGCAAAAATCCACGAGCAAAGCCCCAGGGTCACTTATGCAAGGCATTCCTGCATCACTCAAATAAAGTACACTTTTTTCTTTTAAAAGGGCAATATCTAAGCTAGAAATTACTTCTTTTTCATTGTGTGAGTGTAGGGATTTAAAAATTTTTTCTTGAAATTGCATATTAAATTTTTGTGAAAGTAGGTGTAATAATCTTTTGCAAACTCTTGTGTCTTCACAAAAAATAAATTCAGCAGTTTTTAAAAGCTCCAAGGCCCTAAAAGATATATCTTCTAGGTTTCCTATTGGGCTTGGAATTAGGCTTAGCACGGAAATGTGCTTATTTGATTTTGTATTTAGCTTTAAATTTCTCTACTCTTCCAGCAGCATCAACAATTTTTTGCTCCCCAGTAAAGAAAGGATGACAAGCTGAACAAATATCAATCTTCATACTAGCAGTACTTGATTTTGTTTCAAAAGTATTCCCACAAGCGCAAGTTACAGCGCAAGTTTGGTAGATTGGGTGAATATCTTTTTTCATAATAGCGTCCTTTCTGGATTTGATTTGTAATATTTCAACATTTTAACAAAAGGTCAAGTCTTATTCATTGCCCTTTATTAAAACAAGCTATTTTACGAAAGGATAGTTTATCTTAAAAAACTTTAAAAATCTCTGAGCTGATTTTTTCTAGGCTATCTTTTTTGAAAATATTATCAAATTGCGAGGCATTGAAAGTTTTTTGCCTTTTTGCAAGACCTAGCGTGTTTATGATTATTTTTTCTTCTAAGGTTTTTTTATCTATCAAATTATCAAGGTAAGACAGGGTTTCAACTATGCCAATAGCGCCCATAGGTTTTGGACTTCTTGAATATTTATTTTCTAAAAAAAGTACTTCATCGATAAGCCCAATTTCTAGCATTTGCTTTGTTCGTTTTTTTATTCTTGGAGTTAGGATTTCTTTTGGACAAACAATCTCAAAAATCTTTAAATCTTCTAGGTTTTCCAAGATAGGAACTTGGGGATTTTGCTTAAAAAATTCGCTTGGCGACACTTTATTCCCCGCATAAATTTCTAGGCATTTTTTTATCCTATAGGCATCATTTTTCTTGATTTTTTTCATATATTTTTCATCAAGTTTATATAAAAATTCATAAGCTTTATTTTGCCCATTTTCATTTCTAAGTTTTTCTTCTACCCAAAGTTTATCAGCTTGTTTTAGTTTTGGTTTTTTTGAGATTCCATCACAAAGCATTTTAAGATAAAAGCTAGAACCACCAACTAAAATAAGATTTTTTCCCTCAAATTTTGCTTCATTTATTGCATTTTCGTAAAGCATTGCAAACTTACTTACATCAAAATCTTCATTTATAAAAATCTCATTTATGCCAAAATGCTTTATGCTTTTTTGCTCTTTTTTGCTAGGTTTTGCAGAGGCAATATCAACTTCTTTATAAATACTAAGAGAATCAAGCGATAAAATATAGGCATTTTTTTCTAAGGCTAGCTCAAAGGCTAGGGCAGTTTTTCCACAAGCAGTTGGCCCTATTATTGCGATTTGCTCCATAAGATTTTGCCTTTTTTGATTTTTTGCATTTTATTATATGTAATTATATAAGAAATTAAAAAATATATCATTAATTTTTCTAAGAAATAAAGTATTTATCCCAAATTTGATAAAATCATTTTATGAAAAAAATAAAAAATATACTTAACAATTTTAGTGAACTTGTAATGTTTAAACATTCCATTTTTTCCTTGCCGTTTATCTTTATAGCGATGATTTGTGCAGCGAACGGTTGGTTTGGTTTTAAACTTTTGATTTTGGGCTTACTTTGCGCAATAAGTGCAAGAAATTTCGCCATGGCTTTTAACCGTTTTTTAGATAGAGATATTGACAGCCTAAATCCTAGGACAAAAAATAGACCAAATGTAGATGGCAGAGTAAGTGTTGGCGCAATGCTTGGGTTTATTTTGGTAAATGCTCTTATTTTTATCTTGGTTGCATTTTTTATAAATAGTTTGTCATTTTATTTATCTGTGCCAATTTTACTAATAATTGCGTCCTACTCATATTTTAAGCGTTTCTCTTATCTTGCACATTTAATTTTGGGCTTATCCTTAGGACTTGCTCCGATAGCTGGAGTTGTAGCTGTGCAAAATAGCATAAGTTTATGGGCTATTTTTTTAGGACTTGGAGTTTTGTTTTGGGTGGCTGGATTTGACTTGCTGTATTCTTTGCAAGATATTGAGATAGATAAAAAGCTAAAACTTCACTCAATTCCTTCAAAATTTGGCGCAAAAAAAACTATGCTAATCTCAAAGTTTTTTCATATTCTAACTGTTTGTTTTTGGATTTTATTTGTTTTAAAAGCTGGGCTTGGAGCTTTTGGATATTTAGCCTTGATTTTCTCAGCTTTGATGTTAGCTTATGAGCATTATTTAATATCAAAAGATTTTAACAAAATAGATAGAGCATTTTTTACAGTGAACGGCTATTTAGGAATTGTATTTTTTGTTTGTATTGTTTTGGATAAAATTTTTTAGAAGAAGATAGAAGATATAAATCTAATCAAAAAGACAAAAAAAGAAGACAATTTAATGAATAAAGAAAAAGCTAATTTTATATTTCTAGCTTAGGAAGTAGAGCTTCTTTGCCTTAGATTTTTAAGCTTTCTTATGCTAATATTTTACACTTCTTAAAGCGTCTGTGGCTCAACTGGATAGAGCACTGGGTTTCGGCCCCGGCGGTTACAGGTTCGACTCCTGTCAGGCGTACCATTTAAAATCTTACTACATGTATCTATTCATACTATATCCAATATCTTGATAATAAACCTCTCAATGTTTTTTTGATACGATTTATTTTTTATTATCATTTATTAATTTTTTCATATATTTTGTTTTGAATGAAAAAGCTCTCTGTTTCGCGTGCACTGGATTGTTCAGCCGTTCTTCCATTTACTTTTTCGCTGTCACTCCTTTTGTGTCACTCTCAGAAAGTTTGTCTGTCATTACATTTTTAATTTTATTAATAATAATATTCCAATCTTCTTCAAATTTAATTGCGTCCTCTTTAAGTATGTTGTGTATACCAACGCTCACTATTCTATAGTCTAATTGGTTAGTTTCCCCCTATCTCTTGGATCTATGTATTTAATAATTACCATTTCTTCATTTTTTTAAAAAATATGACTTTTCTTAAACTCAAATCAATATAGCGAAAAGTTATTTAACATTTATTAATGATTATTTATATATGTTTTTATTGATGCAATAAATACAATTGGAGCTTACTACGATAAATATTATAGAGATAGTAAATTTAATGATACGATAGGATTATTTAAAAAGAAGAAAATTTGTAAATTCTTTTTAAAATATTTATTTAAAAAATGTGATTAGCTAATATTCTAAACAATGTGCTTGCCAATATTTAATCAATAGTTCTTATGAAAATAGATAGTAAGTTTAACACTAATGCAAAAATAGGTACAGGCGATAAGATTAAATAATGCTACTTATTGGAATATATAATTTAAATAGTATATATTTCAGAGCAATAACATAAGTTTCATATTCTTTCTAATTTGACTTAGTAAAAAGCACAGGAATGAAAAAAACTATTTTATCATAATTATAAGGTAACTGTTGTACTATATATAATACTTATATAAGGGTTGCTAATGATAAAAAAAATATGCATAAATGGCTTGTTTGGAGAGAAAAATATTGTAGTTAATTTGAATGGAACAATAAAGATTATAGTGGGAGAAAATGGTACTGGTAAAACACATGTGCTTAATATTTTATATTATTTGATGTCTAATAAATTAATAGAGTTAAATAAAATTGATTTTTATTCACTAGCTATTCATACTGATAAAAAAACATTTAAATTGCCAAAGAAAGAGTTAACAAATTTTTTTATGAATGACAGGGTTAATAGTGGCCCATTAGGATATGTAAAAAGATATGTATCTAAAACTGATTATGAAGAATTAATTGATGTAATTATAAATGGCGAATCAATTAAAGAACTAAAATTTTTAAAAAATGAACAATTAGGAAGAATGAGTGGTTTAAGAATAATTAGAGACCTAGAACGTGATATAGAAATAGGAAGATATCGCGATGAGCTAATTTATGGCGGAAGCAGTACTAGCGTTAAAGAATTAAAGAAATACTTGTCGTCAACATATGGTAAATTTAAAAACGATTCTATGATTTACTTGCCTACATATAGGAGAATTGAAAAAGGGGTACAGCATTTAATAAAAAATAATGATTTAATTGAAGAACTTTCTCTTGAAGACAGTGATAGTTTAATTAATTTTGGAATGAAAGATACAAGTGAGATTATCTATAAATTATTATCAGAAATCACCAATTCATTCTTGCGAGCTTATGCCGCATTGAGCACAGACATGCTAAAAGAGCTATTAAAAGCAAATGATGAAGAAATTGAAGATATTAAAGATTTAGATTTAGAAATAGTAAAATTGGTACTGAAGCGAGTTGGAAGCAAGATAAGTAGCAAAGATAAAGCAAGAATTCAAGATATCGTAGCTAAAAACGTAACAACCTTACAAAATTATCCTATCTTATCAATGATAAAGAAATTAATTGAATTATATGAAGGCTCCACAAAAAAGCTAGAAGACAGAATTGAGAATTTTGCTGAAGTTTGCAATAGATATTTAGTTGAAAAAAAATTTATTTATGATAAAAATAATGTCACCTTGTATATATTTAAAGACTACAAAAAAAAAGAAATTCCTATTGATAGTTTGTCCTCAGGAGAAAAGCAGATAGTATCATTATTTGCAAAAATTTATTTAAAAGAAGCTTCAAAGTTTATGATGTTTTTTGATGAACCCGAATTATCTCTATCTATCGAGTGGCAAAAAATGTTACTTACGGATATTCTAAATACTAAAAATTGTGAGTTTTTATTTGTTGCAACGCATTCTCCCTTTATTTTTCATAACGATGATTTGATGGAAGTTACAGATGATCTTTCAGAATTAACTAGTGACTATAAGAGCAAAAAAACTGATAATGAATAGAGTTGAAAAATTACAAGAAGAAACAGGTAGCGTAGCTTCTTTATGGGTACAGTATAAGCAAATAAAGCAATTTGCAAAAAAAAATAAGAAAGCTTATGATTTGTTTTGTTTTTACGAAGGAAAAGATGATTGTAAATTTTACAATGTTAAATTAAAAGAATTAGGAAAAAAAATTACACATTTTGTATGCTATTCTAAATCTAATGTATTAAAATTTAGAAAATATATGAAAAAAAATCACAAAGAAATGAATGATGTAGCGTATTATGTTGATAAGGATTTTGATGATAAAATTAATTATAATCAATATGTTGAATTAACTAAAGCAAAAGATTTATATATTACGCCTTGTTATTCAATAGAAAATTTTTACACTACAGGCGAGGTTTTTGATCAAATATTATTAAATGAATATGGTTATACGATTTGTGATCCCACTTACATAAAACTAAAAGATAAGTTTATAACATTAAAAAAAGGATTTCATGAATATATTAAGAAAATAAATTATTGGTATGCCACATATAAATATTTTTATATAATTAATCAAATAGAATTTGAAATAAAGTTATCTGACTTTAATTTAGGTAGATATATAGATATCGATTTAAAAAATAATAAGATTATAATAAAGAGCATTGAGAAAATTAGTCTATTGGATTCTTTAGAAGAAAAACTAAAACCAATGCCAAATACTTTTCCTTCTAAAATGAAAGAAATTACAAGGTTATTTATTGATGATGATCTAGAGTTTAGGGGTAAAATGGAACTTTTCTTCTTATCTAAATTAATCGATAAGATAAATAAGGATAAAGGATATAAAGACTTTTCTGTAAGCAATAATATAATATCTAATATTGTTCAATACACAGATTTGCCAAAATGCTTAAGAGATTTTATAAAATCTTTATAAACATACAACGGCATCTTTAATAGTGTTTGGAGGTTTGACATAGAAATAAATAAGTTCTCATTTTAGAATTTTTTATCTAAATTCTAAAAAATCTCCTTGATAATTATGAGACTTTAATCAATTTAAATTAATGAAAAAACTTATACACAGAAAAAAGATAATTTTAGATAAAATATGAGTCTTTTACATCGTACAAACATAATAAAATTTGGACATTAAAAGTCGCCAACGTTAGATTTAATATATTTTGTAAATTTATAAAAGGAAAATTAAATATGAATGTAAAGGATATAGAACATGATATACAAAATATCATAGATAATTTTTCTAAAAAAGAATTTATTTATGACTTTCTTCTTGCCTATGGAATCTCAAAGACATCGGTTACAAGGCTTAAAAAGGGTGATTTTAATTTATCCAATAATGCAAATGAGATACTTTACAAAAAGAAAATATTTTTTAAAGTAGAAGATGGTGACAAGCTTTTAAGTACAACAGATAACCTATCAAACGATGAAAAAATTTTAAAACATAAACCTCGTTTTATTATAACAACTGATTACGATCATCTTGTTGCGAAAGATTTAAAGTTAGGTAGGAATTTAGATATAAAATTAGATGAATTACCAAAATATTTTGATTTCTTTTTACCTTTGGCAGGAAGTGAAGTATATAAATCTACTAATGACAATAGTGCAGACAGAAATGCCGCTTATAAAATGGCAACTCTTTATGACCTTTTGCGCGAAGAAAACCCTAGTATTTATACTTCAAAAGAAAGTATTCACAATCTAAATATTTTCTTATCTCGTTTATTATTTTGCTATTTTGCAGAGGATACTGAGATATTTGAAAAAGAAAGTATTTTTACGAATACTTTAGCTCAACATACTAGTGACAATGGAAATGATACCCATGGCTTTTTAAGTCAATTATTCAAAAGATTAAATAGTAAAAAAAGCGATGAATTTCCAGAATATTTAAGAAGATTTCCTTATGTTAATGGCGGATTATTTAAAGATAGTTTTAATATACCTCTTTTTTCTTTTAAGGCAAGAAAAGTATTAATTGAATTAGGTGACTTAAACTGGAAAGAGATTAATCCAGATATTTTTGGATCAATGATACAAGCAGTAGTTATAGATGAATATAGAAGTGATTTAGGGATGCATTATACTTCGGTTCCTAATATTTTAAAATTAATAAAACCTCTTTTTTTAGATGAATTATATGAAGAATTTGAAAAAATAGAAATAAAAGTAAAAGTAAAAGTAAAAGTAAAAAATAAGATTGAGAAAAAATAAAAGAAAAGATTGAAGATCTACAAGGGCTGATAACAAGAATTTCTAAAATTAAGTTTCTTGATCCTGCTTGCGGAAGTGGAAATTTTTTGATTATTATATATAAAGAAATAAGACTTTTAGAGATAAAAATTTTGCAACGTATCATTGAACTAGAGCAATCACATCTATTGATTGATAGTGTTATTTCCTTAAAACAGTTTTATGGTATTGAAATAGATGATTTTGTGCATGAAATTGCAATTCTTTCGCTGTGGTTAGCCGAACATCAAATGAATCAATATTTTGAAGAACAGCTAGCAGGCTATACTGAAGCAAAATCGATCATTCCACTAAAAAAATCAGGAACAATTATACAAGGAAATGCTACTAGACTTGATTGGAAAAAGATTTGCCCAATTATAAAAAATGATGAGGTTTATATTATTGGAAACCCACCTTACTTAGGAGCTTCTAAATTAACATTAGCTCAAAAATCTGAAATTAAATTATGTGGTATTTTGGATCCTAATAAAGTAGATTATATAATGGCATGGTTTTATAAGGGTGTTGAATATATGAAAAATAATAATACTAAAATAGCATTTGTTTCAACGAATTCAATATGTCAAGGAGAGCAAGTTTCCATAGTTTCTAAAAATCTTTTATCTGAAAAGATTGAAATTGATTTTGCATATCCTTCATTTGTTTGGAAAAATAATGCGAAAGGCAATGCAGGTGTTACAGTAGTTATTATTGGACTAAGAAAATCATCAAAAAAACCAAAATATTTATTTAAAAATAATGTGAAAACTCTTGTTAAAAATATAAACCCTTATTTAAGAAATGGAACAAATGTAGTTATTGAAAAATTAAATAATTCATCTAGACTTTTAAAATATCCTAGTCCTAGTCGAGTTAGTTTTATATCAAAAAGTGAGAAATTATTCTTTGATGAAGCTACAAAAAATAAAATCATAAATGATTCAAATAAAGCATATGTAAGAGAGTTGCTGGGTTCATGTGAAATGCTTCAAGGGAAAAAGAAATATTGCCTCTATATTGAAGATGAACAGCTTTTTGATGCAAAAGAAGATTTTTTTATAAAAGAATCAATAAAAAATGTTGAAGTCGAAAGAAATAATTTGGTAGATTCACATAAATTTTGCAAAAAGAGGATTCGCGATAGCATTGATTATTTAGTTATACCTAGAGTATCATCTGGCAATAGAAATTATTTGCCTATCATTAGTGTACACGGTAAGTATGCTTTTAATGATTCAGTATTGATTATTGAAAATCCTGAGCCTATAATTTTTTCTATCCTTAGTTCGAGAATGCATATAGTTTGGGTTAAAGCTATTGGCGGAAAGTTAAAGACAGATTATAGATATTCGTCAACTCTTTGCTTCAACTCTTTTCCTTTTCCTGAAATATCCATAAAACAAAAAGAGAATTTAAATTTATATGTTTTTTCAATTATTGATGAAAGAGCTAAATATCCAAGTAAGACACTAGCGGAGCTATATAATCCTGATACAATGCCAAAGGGTTTAAAACAAGCTCACAAGGAACTTGATGAAGCAGTTGAAAAATGTTATCAACTTAAGGCATTTAAAAATGATACAGAAAGACTAAAATGCCTTTTTAGCCTTTATTCTAAGATGCTAAAGGAATCTAATCAATTAAAAAATAAAAGGAATAAAAAGTGCCAGATTTAGTACATGTAACATACGAAAAAACAGGGAAAAGTAAAAAAATAAATGAACTAGGCATGCGTGAAATGCAAGAAAAAGCATATCAAGGCAGAACAGCACAATATTTGCTTTTAAAAGCACCTCCTGCATCAGGAAAATCAAGAGCATTAATGTTTATAGCTTTGGATAAACTTAAAAATCAAAATATAAATAAAGTAATTGTTGCTGTTCCTGAAAAATCAATCGGTGCTTCTTTCGAAACAACAGAATTAAAAAAATATGGTTTTTACGCTGACTGGATTCCTAATCCAAAATACAATCTTTGCACTCCAGGTGAAGAAAAAAGTAAGGTATCTGTATTTTTAGAATTTTTAAAAAATGATGAAAAAATACTTATTTGTACTCATGCTACACTTCGTTTTGCTTTTGAAGGATTAGATGAAAAAAAGTTGAATAATACTTTGATTGCAATAGATGAATTCCACCATGTTTCAGCTGATGGAGACAATAGACTAGGCATAGTTTTAAAAAATATTATGTCAAATTCAGATGCACATATTATAGCCATGACAGGTTCTTATTTTAGAGGAGATGGTATTCCTGTTTTGATGCCTGAAGACGAAGCTAAATTTACTAAAATCACATATAATTATTATCAACAATTAAATGGATATGAATATCTAAAATCTTTAGGCATAGGCTATCATTTTTATTCAGGCAGATATTTCAAAAAACAACCTGATAAAAAAATGTCCGCATTAGCAGAAGTTTTAGATGAAAATAAAAAAACTATTGTTCATATTCCTAGTGTTAATTCAGCTGAATCATCAAAGGAAAAATTTGAAGAAGTAAATCATATTATTGATGTTCTAGGTGAGTTAGAATATCAAGATGAAAATACTGGTGTTTTGTATGTAAAAAGCATAAAATCAGGAAAATTATTAAAAGTTGCAGATTTAGTGAACGATAACCCAAAATCGCGTGATAAGATTACAGCTTATTTAAGAAGTATAAGCTCTGTTGATGATATAGATATTATTATTGCATTGGGAATGGCAAAAGAAGGATTTGACTGGCCTTATTGTGAACATGCTCTAACGATAGGATATAGAGGATCATTAACAGAAATTATTCAAATTATTGGAAGAGCCACTAGAGATAGTAATAATAAAACACATGCTCAATTTACAAATTTAATAGCTGCTCCAGACGCAGAAGATGACAATGTCAAAGTGGCTGTTAATAATATGCTTAAAGCAATTACTGCATCATTGCTAATGGAACAAGTGTTAGCTCCAAATTTTAATTTTAAGCCAAAAGATTTAAATGAAAAGGATAACGAGGAAGAGGATAAAAATACAATTCGCATAAATGGACTTAAGCTACCAACTTCACAAAGAGCTAAAGATATTATTGAATCCGATATTAATGATTTAAAAGCTCATATTTTACAAGATGATCAAATGCTTAAAGCTATGCCTGGAAACTTAGAACCCGAAATTATTAATACTGTGCTTATACCAAAAATAATAAGAGAAGTGTATCCTGACCTAGACGATAATGATTTAGAAGCATTGAGACAGCATATCGTTACAGATTCTGTGATGAAAAATAGTACCATTGAAGAGCAGGGCAATAAAAAATTTATCAGAATGGCTGGAAGTTTTGTTAATATTGATGATATCCGCATTGATCTAATTGATCAGATAAATCCATTTCAAAAAGCTTTTGAAATTTTATCAAAATCAGTAACCACGCAAGTATTAAAACTTATTGATGAACATATCCAATCAACTAAAATTGAAATGACAGAGGAGGAGGCCATAATGTCGTGGCCAAAGATAAAAGAATGGAGATGTAGAACAGGGCTAAATCCAAACTTGCAATCTTTTGATCAAAAAGAAAAAAGAATGGCAGAGGTAGTGATATTTTTAAAAGAATTAAAACGGAAAAGAGAATTAGAGAATGAATAAAACAACAATAGATGATATTTTGAATGATGATGAATTTGGTTTGTTGGACCTACAAGTAAAAAAGTTAAATATAAAGACAGAGGATGATAGACTTATTGATGCTTTTGAAGAAATAAATATTTTTATTGATAAAAACAATAGAGAACCAGAAAAATCAAGTATGTCTGAATATGGATTACTTGCTAAGCTTCATAATTTTAGAGAGAATGAATCGAATAAAAAGGTTTTAAAGCCATTCGACAGGCATAATCTGTTAGGCGATGTCAAAATAGATGAGCCTACAATTGATGATATTCTTAATGATGATGATTTAGGTTTACTTGAAATAGATAATGAGTTAGATATTTTTAAATTTAAACATACTCCCAAAAATGATAGTAGAGCAAAAACAGATTTTGTTGCAAAAAGAGTGCCTCTGGCTGAAAAAGAATTTAAAAAATATGAAAAAATGTTCCATCAAGTTCATAAAGACATAAAAGAAGGTAAGAGAACTCTTAAAAAAATGGGAACATACGAAGAGGACTTAAAAAAGGGAGATTTTTATTTAATTAGTGGCGTTTTATTATATTTAGAGTCAGCGGAATTAAAAAAAACTATATGGGTACAAAAATCAGGAAATAGAGAAAGAATTGAAGGAAGAACAAGAACAATATTTGAAAATGGCACATGTAGCAAAATGTTATTTCGTTCTTTAGGAAAACAAATTCGCAAAGATGGGAAAATGGTCACAAATATTAATGAAGATGAAAAACAGAATTCATTTGCAGATGCTGATTTTTCTAATGAAGAAGATATTCAAACAGGATGGATTTATGCTTTAAAATCGAAATCTAAAGATTCTAAGATCTCAAACATTAAAGACCTATACAAAATAGGTTTTTCAAGTATAGATGTAAATGAACGAATTAAAAATGCAAAGAACGAGGCAACTTATTTATTTGCAGATGTTAAGATTGTAGCTTCCTACAAAGTTTTAAATATAAATATAAATAAATTAGAAAATCTTCTGCATAGGTTTTTTGCTAAGACATGCCTAAATGTAGATGTGTTTGATAGTAAAGGTCAAAGAATAACACCTAGAGAATGGTTTATTGTTCCTTTTGAAGTTGTTGATGAAGTAATGCAATTGGTTGAAAAGGGAACTATAATAAATTATAAATATGATTCAGAAAATAAAAAAATAATTTTAAAATGATGAAAGTAAATCATTTATGCTATGAATTTTCTGAGTAAAAAATTCAAGTTTATGTAAACATTTATTTTTATCCAATAGGAAATAAATGCCCTAAATTTTAGTCTCTAATCTTAGCCTAAAAACCCATTCTCTTCATTCCACTCTTTCAAAATTTCCAAGTCTTTATGCGAAGTTAAATCAAGATGAATAGGGCTAAGTGAGATGAAGTTTTCATTTACTGCTTCAAAATCACTACTTTTATTTTCACTTTGCTCCCATGATAAGCTGTGAAGTCCTACCCAAAAATAATCTTCTCCTCTTGGATTTTTATTTTTAAAAATATTATTTTTATAGTTTCTGTGTCCTGTATGAGTGATTTTTATTCCCTTGCATTCTTCATTTTGCAAGGTTGGGATGTTTATATTTATTAGTTTTCTTTCATCTAGCAAAGATTTAGGAAGTTTGTTTTCAAAAATATTTTTTACAAAAAAAGCTATAAACTTTTTAGCCAAAGAAAAATCCCAAGTATCATCTAGTTTTTTATAAATTTGCGAAATTGCCAAAGATGGGATACCATGTAAGGCTGACTCCATAGCAGCACCCACAGTTCCACTGTATGTTACATCTTCGCCCATATTCGCGCCAAGATTAATACCACTAATTACTAAATCTGGCTTGTCATTTTTGAGAACTTCGCTTAAAGCCAAAAAAACACAATCAGTAGGAGTGCCATCATCAAGTTTATAAAAATCTTTATCCACTTTTAGCAATCTTAAAGGCTTTGTGAGACTCAAAGAATGTCCGCAAGCTGATTTTTCATGCGCAGGAGCTAAAATAGTTAGTCTAGCAAAAGGCTCTAGAGCTTCTTTGAGCGCTTTTAAACCTAGTGCATCGTAGCCGTCATCATTTGTTAATAATATATGTTTCATACAATATGTACCTTTTCTAAATTTTTTAAATCTTCAAAGACACTTTTTTGAAGTCCAAAATCCATAAAGTTGCTTTCCTTTGAAGTTTTTAGTTTGATGATATGATTTTCATCTCTTATGCTTAGGCTAAATTTGTGCTTTCCTTGATTGTTTAAAAGTATAGAATGAACTTGCTCTATTAGTTTTAGTCCATCTTCGCCTTTTTCATACTCTAGCATTATATTTATTGGTTTTAGTTCTTCTTGTTTGTATTTTGCTCGCACTCTTTCTTTTTTTGCATCTGCTAGACTTTCTATTTTTTGCAAGGAAAATCTAGTATAATCCCCATCTTTAGAAACTTTTACTTTGAAGGCTATGGGGTGGCTAAGATTGTAGCTTTCTTTTAGCTCTTTTAGTCTGTCTTCAAAAAGCATAAGTTCGATTGTGCCGTGCAAATCAAGTATTGTAGCTATGGCAAACTTATTTCCTTTTTTGGATATTTTTTCAACTATTTCTTCAACTTTTCCAATAAATAAGGCGTAAGAGCCATCTTCTAGCTCACAAATTTGAGAACTTAGGGTGTATTTTATATCTTCAAGTTCAGTTCTATAATTATCTAGCGGATGTCCTGAAACATAAAATCCAAGAATTTCTTTTTCAAATTCAAGAATAGTTTTGTTGTCATAATTTCCTAAATCTTCAAGATTTACTTCGATATTTGTCATCTCTTTTGAGTCACCAAATAAAGAAGTTCCAGCCATTTTTTTTGCTTGTGCTGATTTTGCTGAGATTTCTAGGATAAGCTCAATTTGTTCTAGCATGGTTTTTCTAGAATAGTCAAATTCATCAAAAGCGCCTGATTTTATCAAAGATTCAATCACTCTTTTATTTACACGGCTTCCATCAATTCGACTTATAAAATCGCTTAAATCTTTAAAATCTCCATCTTCTTGCCTAGTTTTAATAACAGACTCAATAGCTAAATCTCCTGCGCCCTTAAGCGCTCCTAATCCAAAAATAATAGTTTCTTTACCATCAATTTTAATAGCTGTAAAAACTAAATCAGATTTATTTATATCAGGAGGCACAAGCTTGATTCCTAGCCTTTTTGTTTCATCTATATATTTTACTACTTTGTCGGTGTTATTTTTTTCTAGTGTTAAAAGTGCAGCCATAAATTCAGTAGGATAATAAGCTTTTAAATAGCTAGTATAAAATGTAATTAATGCGTAAGCTGCTGAGTGAGATTTGTTAAATCCATAACCAGCAAATTTAACAATCAAGTCAAAAAGTTCTTGACAATGAGACTTTTGAAAGCCGTTTTTCTCTCCACCTTTGGCAAATTCGCCTTTTAATTTATCTAGCTCTTCTTCTTTCTTTTTACTCATAGCTCTTCGCACTAAATCAGCACCCCCTAAGCTAAAGCCACCGATACTTTGCACTATTTGCATGACTTGCTCTTGGTATACGATTACTCCATAAGTTGGCTCTAAGATGGGTCTTAAAACCTCTTCAAACTCTTTATAAAAATAGCTAATCTTTTTAATACCGTGTTTTCTGTCGATAAAATCATCAAGCATTCCTGATTCCATAGGTCCTGGTCTATAAAGTGCAAGTACAGCGATAATATCTTCAAATGTTGAGGGCTTAAGTCTTTTATTTAAGTCTTGCATGCCACTTGATTCTATTTGAAATAAGCCTACGGTATTTCCTGTTTGAATAAGCTCATAAACTTTTCTGTCATTTACATCAATTTTGTTAAAATCAAGCGTTACATCATGCCTTTTTTTTACCAATTTACAAGCTTCATCTATAACAGTTAGAGTTTTTAATCCTAAGAAGTCAAACTTGATTAAGTCAACATCTTCTATATATTTTCCACTATATTGTGTCGCTAAAGTATCAAGTCCTGTGGGTTTAAAAAGTGGAGTTTTTAGCCATAATGGTTCATTTGAGATAACTACACCTGCTGCGTGAGTTCCTGCATTTCTGTTTAATCCTTCAAGTTTCAAGGCTAGTTCCCAAACTCTTTTTGCTAAGTCATCTTTCTCGCAAAGCTCTCTTATCTTTGGCTCTTTGTTGTAAGAATTTCTTAAATCTATTCCTAGCTCATCTGGTATTAGTTTAGCCATTGCGTCTGCTCTTGAATAAGGCATATCTAAAACTCTAGCAACATCACGGATAACTCCTTTTGCTAGAAGTTTACCAAAGGTAATAATCTGTGCTACATTTTCTCTGCCGTATTGCTTCACAACATAATCAATGATTTCGCCTCTTCTGCTTTGGCAAAAGTCCATATCAATATCTGGCATAGATATTCGTTCAGGATTTAAAAATCGCTCAAAAATAAGCCCATAAGGCAAGGGGTCAATATCTGTAATTTCTAGGCAATAAGCTACTAAGCTTCCTGCGGCACTTCCACGCCCAGGCCCAACAGGGATTTTCATTTGTTTAGCAACTTGCACAAAATCCCAAACTATAAGCATATATCCAGGGAACTTCATATTATTAATAATCTCAATTTCGCTATTAAGTCTTGCTTGGTAAGTTTCGTGCTTTTCTACTGGGATGTTTTTTAGGCGTTTTTCCAAACCTTTTTGGCATTGATAAGCGAATAAAACCTTGTCATTTTCTAAACTATATTCAAGATTAGTCTCAGGTAAATTTAGTTCTAGTCCTTCAGATTTTTGCCTTGTAAATTTAAAATTTGGCGGGGTAGGGTTTCCTAACTTTATCTCTAAATTACACTTGTTTACTATTTCTTGAGTATTTTTTAGCGCCTCTGGAATATCAGCATAAAGTCTAGCCATTTGTTCAGGTGATTTTACATAAAATTCATGCACTGAATGGCTCAATCTTTTTGGGTCATCATAAAGTTTATTCATAGCTATGCACATAAAAGCTTCATGCGCTTCAGCATCTTTTTGCTCTAAATAGTGAGTATCATTTGTAGCAATAA
>JAACJU010000006.1:44998-109369 GCA_021378565.1 Arcobacter sp. LC1
TCTCCAAAAATTTCTTTATATTCAAGTGCTACTTCTTTGGCTTTTTCATAGCCTTTTGCACCATTTTTAATATTTTTTTCACTTTGAGTGTTTAGATGCCAATTTATTTCACCTTGAAGACAAGCTGAAGAGCAAACTAATCCTTCGCAGTTAGCTTTTAATATGGTTTTATTTATTCTAGGGTAATAATAAAATCCATGCATATAAGATTGAGAACTAAGATACATAAGATTTTTGTAGCCTTGTTCATTTTTTGCATAAAGGCAAAGGTGAAATCTTTGTTTTGAGGTTTTATCTCCAAGTTTTTCTTGATTGTGAATATAAGCTTCTATACCAATAATTGGCTTGATGCCCTCAGCTCTCATAGTTTGATAAAAATCAATCGCACCAAACATATTGCCATGGTCTGTCATGGCTACACTTGTCATACCTAGTGCTTTTATTTTTTTTGCTAGTATTTTTATTTTATTTGCACCATCGAGTAAAGAATACTCAGTGTGTAGGTGCAAATGTGTAAAATTTATTTTTTCTGGCATATGCTCTAATCTTTAAACAAAAGTTCTTTTTTTACTCTTTGATATTCGTTTATTCCTTTTAAAGTTTTTACAATTTCAAGAGCAAATTTGATTGCTGTTGCTGGACCTTTTGAGGTTATTATATTTCCATCAACAACCACATCTTCATCAACATAAGTATTTTTATTTATTTGTTCTTCTAATCCTGGGTAGCAAGTGTATTTTGAGCCTAAAATTCCAGCTTCATTTAATACAAGCGGACCTGCACAGATAGAAGCGATTAAACCTTTATTTGAGTGAAAATATTTTAAAGCCTCTTTAATCTTTGGATTTTGTGCTAAACTTTGCGCACTTCTTAGTCCTCCTGGGATAATCATTGAATCATATTTCTCATAACGCACAGCACTTAGTAAAATATCTGCTTTTAGTATAATATTGTGTGCTCCGATTGTTTGAATGTCTTCAAGTGCTATGATACATAAATCAAGTGTAGCTCTTCTACAAATATCTATAATGCTTGCAGTTTCTAGCTCTTCGAAGCCATTTGCTATTGCTAATAATATTTTTGACATATTCTCCCCTTTTTTTTGTATGTTATTATTACTAGTATATCAAAGATGAGCCAAAAATAAGTTTAGGAAAACTATATTAAAAAAATATTATAAAAAAATATTAAAGTTTAAATTAAAATTTGCTAGACTATAAAGATGATAAAATAAGAAAAATTATGTATATTTATAAAGGAATTTTGTGTTTAAAAAATTGCTAAGTTTGTTTTTTGTGATTTTTATTGGTTTCTACTTTTCTGCTTGTATAAATCTTAATCCTAAAACTCCATCAGGAGGTTTTTCAGATGGTGATGCTTTAAATATTTCTTATAATAATTTAAATGATGTTATTGACCAAATGACTGACGAATTGTTTGAGTCAAATAGTGTAGGAATAAAAAAATTAGGGAGTATAGCTGTGACTTCTTTTGTTGATTTGCATCATTTAAATGATACTACCTATTTTGGGCAAGTTCTAAGTGAAGGTTTTATAAATGAACTTTATAAAAAAGGTATGAATGTTATAGATTTTAGAGGAAGAACCCATCTTAGTATAAATCCATCAAATGGAGCTTATACAAGTTTAGATGCAAATGGTAATAAAGTGACAACGCAAAGATATGTTTTTGTAGGAACTTACTTGGTGCTTGGAAATTCTGTTTTATTAAATGCTAGAATTATAGATAATAAGACTGGAAAATTAGTAGCATCTTCAAGAGAGATATTAGAATCTTCTAGAAGATAATAGTAAATAAATCTTCATTTAAAAGAATTTAATAAAAAAATATCAAAAATTTATCTATTTTTGGAAGAAATAGCTCATTTCTTCTTTAATCAAGCTAATTTTAAGAAAAGTTAAACTAGAATTAGTTAATTGTTAGTTTAGCTTATTGCAAAGGGGATATCGTGCAAAAAAAATTATTAAGTTTGATGGGCATATTTTGTTTGTTTGTTTCTTTAAGTTCATGTGCAAGCAAAGATCCACAAGAGCAGTCTATTAAAAGAGAAGTCTTGAAATCATATGATCCAAATCTTAGCTTGATTGTATCAAAAATGGTGCTAGAGTTAATAAGAGATAAAAAGTTACCATTTTATCAGCTAGGTCCTGTCGCTGTAACTTCTTTTGTTGATTTGCATTATTTGGAAAAAACTACTCATTTTGGGCAACTCATAAGTGAAAATTTTATGAGTGAATTGTACAAACAAGGTCTTGATGTTGTAGATTTTAGAGCTAGAAAAAATATAGTTATGAATTCAAGAGGTCAATTTTTTATAACTAGAAATGTAAAAAAAGTAAGGATAAAACCAAGAAGTAGATATGTTTTTGTGGGAACTTATTCGCTAATTGATAACTCTATTTTACTAAATGCTAGAATAATTGACAATACAAATGATGAATTAGTAGCAAGTGCTAGAGCTGTTTATACCAAGGCAGCCCCAAAATATTTAAAAGAAATTGCTAAAGAAGAAGAAGTGAAAAAGAAAGTATTTAAACCTAAAATGATTAGGATTATTTCAGGAGCTAGCGAAGAAGTCAAAGAAAAAAATAAGACTAAAAAAGCTAGTGAATCTTAGGCTTAAAGGGTATTTAATGAATTTTTCTATAAAATACCCACTATTTTTATTATGGAGTATTAATGTTTAGATTGATAAAATTTTTTGCTATTTTTGTACCTTTTGTATTTTTAGCTTGTGCGGGGCCTGGGGAGTTTTTGGCGACAGAAACTATTGTTATTGGAAAACCAAAGCAAGACGAGTTAAATATAATGATTAAATCTTTGGCAACCCAACTTTTAAACTCAGCAAAACCTCATGCTTTGGATTCAAAACCTATTATTCTAACTTCTTCTGTTAATTTAGATAATTTTAAAAAAACTACAAAATTTGGAAGAATGCTAAGTGAAAGTATGATTCATGAACTAGACGTTAGGGGTTTTAAAATCTTAGATTATAGAAAAGCTCCTGGAGTTTTAGTAAATCGTAAGGGTGAATTTAATCTAAGCAGAAACACAAAAAGAATATCTTCAAAGATTGGCGCTTCTTATGTCTTCGTGGCAACTTACTCAAAGCTTGGTAGAAATCTAATGGTAAATGCTAGAATCTTGGATTTATCTACTTCTGGTGTGGTTTCAAGTGCTAGATTTTTGTATCACATAAAAGACTGCCAACCTTTGGGACTTTGTACTAAATATAAGATTATCCCACCTAAAGATATACAGCTAGCCTCGAGTGATAAAAAAGCTAAACGATGAAAAGAATTTTATTTATATTTGGATTTTCTTTTATAATTTTTGGATTTTCTTCTTGCTCTTTAGCTCCTGCTTTTGATTTTGTTTCGCAAAGTCAATATGCGAGTTCTACTGATTTTTCAGCTTTGACTGATAATTTAGTAAAACAAATGTCACCTGAAATAAAAAGAGTTTACAGGCACAATAGAAATAAAATTTGTGTAATTACTGACTTTGTAAATATTGAGTCTTTACAAAATAAATTAAGATTAGGTTTTGTTTTATCAAATGAACTGCGATCTTCAATGAGTAAATATTTTCCAAATATTAAAACAAAAGCTTTGACATTAAGCCAAGATTTATATATAGGAAAAGATGGCGTAAGTGTTTTGACAAGAACTTTGACTCAGTTAAAACATGATAAAACTAAAGGCATAAGATATATTTTAGTCGGAACTTATACTTTAACTGATAAAAAAATGCTTGTATTTTTAAGACTTGTTGATTATACGACAGGCGATATCTTAGTAACTGTATCTCAAAAAGTAGCTTTAACAAAAGAAATCGCTAAGCTAGATCATCTTGAAAATAAAAAAAAATACCCAGTAATAAGGCGACCTTTTGTTTTGTAGAATTTGCAAATGAATTTTACTGCGAGCTTAGCTAAAAAAAAATTATTTTTATTAAGTTTAGGATGTACTAAAAACTTAGTTGATAGCGAAGTGATGCTAAAAGATTTAGCTAAAGATTATATTTTGAGTGATGATATTTCTAGTGCAGATTTATTGATAGTTAATACTTGTGGTTTTATTCAAAGCGCAAAAGAAGAAAGTATAAATGCTTTGCTTGACTTGCATGAAAAAAGAAAAAAAGATTCAATCCTAGTAATGGCTGGATGCCTTAGCCAAAGATACAAAGAAGAGCTAAAAGAAGAGCTAAAAGAAGTTGATATTTTTACAGGCGTTGGTGATTATGATAAAATTGTTTCTTTGGTAAAATATAAAAAAAATGGCTTCAGTGAAAAAGTTTTTTTAAATGACAAAAAAGCAAATAGAGTAATCTCAGGTTCAAACTACCATGCTTATGTCAAAATAAGTGAGGGGTGCAACCAAGCTTGTGCATTTTGCGCCATACCTAGCTTTAAAGGTAAATTAAACTCAAGAAGCCTAGAGTCTATAGAAGAAGAGCTAAAAGACTTAGTTGCTAGGGGTTTTTATGATTTTTCTTTTATAGCACAAGATAGTTCATCATACTTAAAAGATAAAGGGCAAAATGATGGTTTAATGCAAATGATATCAACGGTGGATAAGATTGTTGGTATAAAATCTGCTAGAATTTTGTATCTTTACCCAAAAACAACAAGCTTGGAGCTAATAAAAAAAATCCAAGATTCAAAAATTTTTCATAATTATTTTGATATTCCTTTGCAACACAGCTCACAAAAAATACTAAAAGATATGAAAAGACCTGATAAACAAAATAAAACTAAAGTTTTACTTGAGGCCATGAAAAGTACAAAAGATGCATTTATTAGAAGTACTTTTATTGTGGGATTTCCAAATGAAAGTGAAGAAGACTTTAAAGAGCTTTGCGATTTTGTAAAAGAATTTGAATTTTCAAGAGCAAATGTATTTTGTTTTAGTCCTGAAGAGGGCACGAGTGCAAGTTTAAGCACAGGACAAATTGCTACGGAGCTTAGCGAGAAAAGAGCTGAAATATTGGGTGAAATTATTGAAAATATTTATATAAAAAATTTAAAAGCCCAAGTTGGAAAACTTGTAGATATCGTAGTTGATGGAACTTCAAATGAGCATGAGTATTTATTGAGTGCTAGGGAGCTTTGTTGGGCGCCTGAGATTGATGGGGAGATTTATATAAATGATAAAGAAGTTAGCGAAGAGATTATTTTTGGAAAAATATATAAAGCTAAAATTACTGAGCTAAGTGGTAAAAAGCTTTTAGCTACAATAACAGCCTAGTTTTTTATTTTCTTTTTTCTTTTTGTTTGCTTTTTTATACTTTTTTTGTCATAATTTTATATGTATGAACTAAGAATTTATTTTAAAGATTTATTTTTTAATATCGAGAGAAAAAAAGCTTTAGAGGTATTTTTTTCTTCAAAAAAGTCTAAATACTTAAATTATGTCTTGATTTTTAATCCTGAACCTAGACAACATTATGGAGATATTAATATCTTTGTGGTTTCAAAAAACGACAAAGAACAAATAAATTTTGAAAATTTAAAAACTAGATATTTAGTAAAATATGAAAATTTTACTTCTTTAATAGAAAAATTTGATAATCTTTGCACAAATGTAGAAAAGCTTTTTAGTCATAAATTTACTCTTGAAAATAAGGATATATTTTTTAAAAGTAAAAAAGAAAATTTTATTTTAGTTAATATTTTATTATATTTTTCAAGTGACAAAAAACAAGAAAAACTTTTAGATTTTATAGAAAATAACTTAAATAATATTCCTGATACAAATAACAAACAATTAAATAAAGAGCTAGTCGAAATATTTGAACTTTTAAATACTTATGAACTTGATAAAAAAATTCTAGTAAAACTTTTAAAAAACATAGATAAAATAACTTGTAATGATATTCTAAGAGAATTAAAAAGATTTAAAAGTTCCCCTAAAATAGATAATGTTTTAAAGACTCAAAATAAAAGTTTTTTTGCTAATATATTTTCTAATGATAAAAATGCTGTATTCTTACCAAAAGGCTTTAAGGTTCTTAAAAAATGAGTCCTGATTTTAGCTTTGATTTCACCTTGCCAAAGGGTAAAAAACTTCTAGCTTTTTCAGCAGGAATTGACTCAAGTGCTCTTTTTTTTATCCTAAAAGAAAAAAATATAGATTTTGATATTATTATTGTTGATTATGCTTTAAGGCAAAATTCGATTTTAGAACTTAACTACGCAAAAGAGCTTGCAAAAAAATACTCAAAAAAAATATTTACTATAAAATATCCAAAAACTAATAAGTTTTCTGAAAAAAATGCTAGAGATTTTCGCTATGAATTCTTTGATAAAATTATCAAAGAATATTCTTATGACTTTTTATTGACTGCTCATCAATTAAATGATAAATTAGAATGGTTTTTAATGCAAATGACAAAAGGTGCTGGGCTTTGCGAGCTTTTAGGGCTTGAACGCTGTAAAAAAAAAGATGGCTACATGATTTTAAGACCATTGCTAGAATTTTCAAAAGAAGATTTGCATTTATATTTATTAAAAAATAAATTAAAATTTTACTATGATGAAAGTAATGATGATACAAAATATAAAAGAAATTATTTTAGGAAAAATTTTGCAAATGGACTCTTAAAAAACTTCCAAAGTGGCATAAAAAATACTTTTTCTTATTTGGAAAAAGATTTAAAAACTTTAAATTTAGATGAAAAAGATATATTTTCTTTTGGTGCTTTAAAGATTTTTACTTCTTTAAAAAGTAATAATCTAGATATTAGAATCATTGATAAGGAGTTAAAAAAAAGAGGTTACTTGCTTAGTAAAAATCAAAGATTGGAGATTTTTAAACAAGGCGAAATAAATATTTCTGATTTTTCTATCTCACTTTCAAATAATCTTATTTGGATTTGCCCAAGCTGTTTATCAGATGCACCTTTTTGTGTTATGGATAAAAAATTTAAAGAATTTTGCCGAATAAAAAAAATACCCAAAAAGCAAAGACAATATATTTTTAAGCAAAAATCTTCTCTAGATTTTGTAAAGTTTAAAGATTTTCTAGAAACAATAATTTAGAGTAAATTAGGATCTTTTGAAGCTTCTAATCTAGAGATTAAAAGATTTATTTTGCTTTGGTTTCTAAAAGTATTTAAACTTAGGGTAAAAACTATGTCAATGTTGTTTTTTAAAATATCAAGATTTTGGGTATCTTCTATTTTGAAATTAAAATAAAGTGCTTCTAAGAAATTTCCATTAATCTCTAAAAGTATTTTTAAATGATTTTTTTCTTTGCCTAAAAGTGAATAATTATAAGCTTTTATATTTTCTAATAAAAAAATAGGCTTAGGGTTTTGAAGCCCATAAGGTTCAAAACTTTTTATAATATCATAAAGTTCAAAATCAATATCTTTAAGCTCAAGTTTAGCAAAAATCTCTTTTTCAATATATAAAGATTTGTTCATTTTAGCTAAGTTTTCATTTAGGGATTTTTTAAAGGGCTCAATATTTTTAAATTCAAGCGCAAGTCCTGCTGCATTTGCATGCCCACCAAAACTTGTAAGGTATTGTTTGCTAAGAAAAAGTAGGTCATAAAGCGCAAAGTCGCCGTTTGACCTTGCGCTTCCTTTTGCTTTTTGCTCTTTGACACTAAGTATTATGCAAGGGCGTTTAAACTCTTCACAAATCTTTGCTGCGACAATTCCTAGAACTCCTTCATGCCAAGAAGTTCCATGAAGCACCAAGATGAAATCATCTTCATTTACTTGGGCTCTAGCTTCTTCTAGTACTTGCATTTGCAACTCTTTTCTTTTTTCATTTAAAGCAGATAATAGCTCAAAATTTTTCTTAGCAAGGCTTGGAGTTTTTGCGTTTAGAAAATCTAAAGATAAAGAAGCGTGGGCTAGTCTTCCAGCAGAATTTATCAAAGGGGCAAGAAAAAATCCTATATCTTCGTAACCAAACTCTTTTATTTCTTTTTTCTGACTGATTATTTTAAAAGCTTCTTTGTTACTTTGTCCCATATGCTTTAGTCCTGCTTTAACTAAAGTATAATTAAAGCCAAGCATCGGCATAACATCAGCTATGCTAGCAAGCGCTAAAATATCAAGATACTTAGCCATGTTAATATCAAGCCCAAGCGCACTTTTTATACAAGAGCAAAAATACCAAGCAACAACAGCGCCACAAATATCTTTAAAAGGAAAAGTACAATCTTTTTGCTTTGGGTTTATTATTGCGATTGCTTGGGGTAAGAGCTCTTCTGGGTTATGGTGGTCTGTGATGATTAAATCTATATTCTTTTCTTTTAATATTCTAGCAGATTCAAAAGCATTTATGCCATTGTCAACTGTGATTACTAATTTTACATCTTCATCAAGCTCTTCAAGTAATTTAGGGCTTAGTCCGTAACCGTGTTTAAATCTATCAGGTATTTTGCAAATTAGAGGATAAGGAATTTGTGAAAAAAAATCAAGCATAATTGCACTTGAGCTTACCCCATCAACATCATAATCACCAACAAGAAGGATTTTTTCTTTATTTTCAATAGCTTTTTTTATTCTAAGACTTGCTTTTTCATTGTCCTTTAAAAGTTTTGGGTTAGGAAAAGAGCTAAGTGTGGCAAAGGGATTATTTTGGTGCCTTTTTTTAAGTTCTTTGGATAATTCCTCTTTGTCTATTTTGTTTAGTTCTTGCATAAATTATTTTTTTATTTTAAAAGCTTGTTTTATAAAATCTAAAATAATAGGACTTGGAGTTTGCAAGTGAGAAGTAAACTCAGGGTGAAATTGCACACCTACAAACCAAGGATGTTCTTTTAGCTCAATAGCTTCAATGAGTCCATTTGATTCTCCTGAGATTATCATTCCATTTTCTTCAAGTTGTTTTTTGTATTTTGGATTTGCCTCATATCTGTGTCTGTGTCGTTCAAAATATGTTTTTTTATCTCCATAAGCAAGTTGGAGTTTTGTGCCTTTTTTAGGATTGAACGGATAAGCGCCTAGTCTTAATGTTCCACCCATTGGAGAAGCTTTAGTTCGTATTTGAGTTTGTCCACTTCTATCTATAAATTCATCAATCAAATAAATAAGAGGGTTTGTCGTATCTGGATTGAACTCAACTGAATTTGCGTCTTTGAGCTCTAGCACATTTCTAGCATATTCAATAAGCGCTAATTGCATACCAAGGCAAATTCCAAGATATGGGATTTTGTTTACTCTTGCATATTCTATAGCTTTTAGTTTTCCTTCAATCCCCCTTGGTCCAAAGCCACCAGCTACTAAAACACAATCAGAGTTTTTTATAAGTTCACTCGCACCCTTACTTTCGATAATCTCACTATCGCACCAATTTATATTAACTCTAATACTTAAGTGTGCGCCTGCATGGATTAAGGCTTCAGTTAGTGATTTGTAAGATTCTTTTAGTTCTAAATATTTTCCAACAAAGGCAACATTTATTTCATTTTCAGGCAAAATAATATTTTTAACTAACTTATCCCATTCTTTCATGTCAGGAGAAAAATCCATAGAAAAATGATTTGACAAGGGTTTTAGAATACCTTCTTTCATAAAATTCATAGGCACTTGATAAATAGAGCTTGCATCAGTTGCTTCAATAATAGCGTCATCTGCTAAATCACAAGAAGATGCTAGTTTTGATTTTAAAGCTTTGCTTAGGCTTTGCTCACTTCTACAAACTAAAAGATGTGGAGTTATCCCAATTCGTCTTAATTCTTGCACTGAATGCTGAGTTGGTTTTGTTTTGAGCTCTCCAGCTGCACGAATAAAAGGCACTAAAGTCAAATGCACATTTAAGGTGATATCTTTTGGAAGTTCGTGTCTTATTTCTCTGATTGCCTCCATAAAAGGTAAGCCCTCGATATCTCCAACTGTTCCACCTAGTTCAACTATTAAAAAATCATGCCCCTTTGCAGCTGTAAAAATTCTTGATTTTATTTCATCTGCAATATGTGGCACTATTTGTACAGTTTTGCCTAAGTATTCGCCTTTTCTCTCTTTTCTTATAACTTCTTGATAAACTTGTCCTGTGGTAAAGTTATTTTTTGCTGTAAGCGTGGTATCAATAAAACGCTCATAATGCCCTAAATCTAAATCCGTCTCGGCTCCATCATCTGTAACAAAGACTTCTCCATGTTCTAACGGACTCATAGTTCCTGGATCGATATTTAAATAAGGATCAATCTTAAGCATACTAACATTATGTCCTGATTGCTTTAAAATTGTAGCAATAGAAGCTGAAGTAATACCTTTTCCTAAAGAGCTTAAAACTCCACCTGTTACAAAAATAAATTTAGTCACAAGACCCTCCGTTTAGCAGTCATTTTTACTATCTATTTTAGCAAAAAAAATGTTAAATGAGGGTAAAATATTTTTTAATTTTTTAATTTAAATTCATCAGCCCTTGGAAAAATAAAAACTGTTTTTCTTGTAACTTCTACTCTTTTAGGTTCATCTACTGCGTAAGCTTTTAAGATTATAGTTAAAGGCACATCTTTTAAATTATTATCAACAAGTCTTTTGTCAGTTGATAAAATAATCACTTTTTTTCTAAGTTCTCCAGCTTTTAGGGTAATACTTTTAAATCTATGTATTTTAATACTAGGGTAATTCATCATTTTCAATTTATAAGTGTGAGTTTTTGTGTCTGTATTTTGAAAAAGAAAAATAAAGTTATTCGAAACACTTTTTCCTCTTATTTTATAAATTTGTGTAGTTTTGTTTATGTTTAAAAGCATATGTTCTTTTTTGCTACCCATGAAAACTAATAAAGCAAATACGATTACTAAAGCTAAAAAGTACATCAAAGTTTTTGCTCTTAGGGCTTTAGTTTCACCTTTGCGTTCAATATGTCTTGAGCTTGTCCATCGAACCAAAGAAGGCTTTTTAAGTTTATCCATTACGCTAGTACAGGCATCAACACATTCTAAGCAGTTTATGCACTCAAGTTGCATTCCTGCTCTAATATCAATATGCGCAGGACATACAATAACGCATTTATTACAAGTTATACATTCATTTTCAGGACTGTTTAAATCTTTTTTTGTGAAAACAACTTGCTTTTTATTTTCATCAAATATTTTTCCACCTCTAAGCTCTGAGTACACAGGTTTTATTGTATCATCATCAAATAAAACAGATTGGACTCTACAATACGGGCAAATATAAGCACAGAAATTTTCTTTGAGCCAAGCCACATCATAAATCAAAAAAGCAGCTATGCAAAGCACAAAACCAATCAAAAGCATATGATTACTAGGATCACTTATATAAGGGAAAAAATCTTGCGGAGGCACAAAATACCACATAAAATTTGACGCAGCAAGAAGTGCTAAAACAGCCCATATCAAAATACCTATTATTTTTTTGCTTATATTTTTAATAGATTTTAAATCAGGATTTTTTTGTTTATTTGAGATTTTTCTAAGTCCTAAAAGTTTAGTTTCTATTAAATCTCTGTAAATTGTTCTAAAAATACTTTGAGGACAGCCCCAACCACACCACGCTCTACCTAAAATACTTGTTAGGGTAAAAATCCCTATAAAAAGCAACATTAGCAAAAAAGGCATTAAATATAATTCTTGCATATCAAAAGCAGTACCTAGAAGCTGTAATTCTTTTTTATCAAAAGAAAGTAAAAAAATATGTTTTCCGCCAAAAGTTATAAAAGGCATTCCTATACTTATAATGCTAATTAGAGCATAAAGATAATACCTTTTTATTCTGTATGAAGTTTTTTTCATTATGTACCTTTTTATACTTTTTTAAGTCAAAAAAAGATTATTTCTAAGATATTATTTTAAAAATTATTTTTTTGAATCTGTATTTTTTCTTTTATTTTAGCAAAATCAAAATGTTTTAACTTTTTTATTTTTGGGTAGTTGATAATAATTATCTTAAATTTATCTATAACATCACCTAGCTCTTTTTGTACAATTATTGGAATATTAGCTTCTTTTATAGCAGATAAAAATTTATAATCTATATCAGGTCTTAGAAATAATACAGGACAATTTCCACAATTTAGGGATTCTAAAACTGCATTTTCATTTGTAGTCAATAAAAACTTTGTATTTAAAATAGTATTTATATATTCTTCTTCGTCTATGATTTTATCAAAAAATTCAGAAAAGTCTTTTTCACTGCCTAAATAAAAATAATGCCCCATAAGCAAAGGAATGTCATATTTTTGTTTAGAAGGTTTTTTGCAAAGCTTTTCTAAAAGGTTTTCATTGTTGCTATCTCCAAAGAAAAGTGCTGTCTCGCTTTGCTTTTTATTATTTTTCTTGTTTTTATTTTTTTGATTTTCACAAAAAATACTAGTATCAATTAGTTCATAAGGTATATCAACTCCTACTTTTAAGCAAATGGACGTAAATTCTTTTATTTCATCTTCAAGTTCTTTGCCTGCTTCGTCACTATCGTAAATCAAAATATCATTTTTTTCCATCATAGTAGCTAGATTTTGAATGACATCAATATTTACATATTTTTCAAGCCCTAGATTATCTTTTGCATAAGCTCCAGCTCTAAAATCACTAGTACAAAGCAAGGGTTTAAACTCAGCCAAATTTTTACAAATACAAGCACATCTTCTTAAACGATTTAGCTCATATTGATGTCCACTATAAGAATACACATATACATTCATTTATTCTACCTTTTTTTTGGTTTTAGTCTTAGTCTTGGCAATATTTATATACATATGCAAGATATCAAGTGCCGCTGGCGTGATGCCACTTATTAAACTTGCATTGTACAGAGTTGGCGGAGAGAAAATTTCTAGTTTTTCTATGACTTCATTTGATAAACCTGATATGTTTTTAAAAGTAAAGTCCTTTGGAATTTCAAGCGCAAGCATGGACTTCATTTTTTGTATTTGCTTTTGTTGTTTTTGGATATATCTATAATATTTAGCTTCAATCAAAACTTGATTTTTGATATAAGGGCTTAAATCTTTTAGCTTAGGAACTAAAATATCTAGCTTTTGCCTTGTGATTGATTTTCTAGCTAGTAAGTCAAGTATCAAAACCTTGTCTTTGATTTTTTCTTCATCTATGCTTACTAAAAGTTCAAGATTTTTAGCACTTGGAGTAAGATAAATATTTTTTAGCTCTTCAAGCGCACTATCAATCATAGTTTTTTTAAGCCTAACTTTTTTTATAAACTCTTCACTTAAAAGCCCAAAAGCAAAGCCATATTCACTAAGTCTTACATCAGCACTTTCTTCTCTTAATAAAAGCCTATATTCAGCGCGTGAAGTAAACATTCTATAAGGCTCTGTGCTTCCTTTAATCACCAAGTCATCAATCAAAACCCCAATATATGCCTCATCTCTTCTTAATACAAAAGGCTTTTTATTCGAGATTTTAAGCGCAGCATTTATCCCAGCCATTAGCCCTTGAGCAGCAGCTTCTTCATAGCCTGTGGTAGCATTTATTTGCCCAGCTAAAAAAAGATTTTGTATTTTTTTACTTTCAAGATTGTGATTTAAGTTTGTAGGATCTACATAATCATATTCTATAGCGTAGCCAAACCTTGTGATTTTTGCATGCTCTAGTCCTTTTATAGAATGAATTACTTTTTCTTGAATCTCGCTTGGCAAGGACGTTGATAGGCCGTTTATATAGTATTCATTTTTTGCTCTAGTTTGAGGCTCTAAAAAAAGTTGATGCCTAAGACGCTGGGCAAATCTATTTACTTTATCTTCAATACTAGGACAATACCTAGGACCTTGCCCATTTATTTGTCCTGTAAAAAGTGGAGCTTTATCAAAGTTTTTTCTTATTATTTCGTGAGTTTGAGGGTTTGTGTAAGTGACATAACAAGGCTCTTGAGGTGGATTGAAATCTTGGCTTTTTGTCCTAAAACTAAAAGGAGTTGGATTTTTGTCCCCTTCATGAATTTCAAGTTCGCTAAAGTCTATACTTTTAGCATCTATTCTAGCAGGTGTTCCTGTTTTTAATCTGCCAATATTAAGCCCAAGCTCTTTTAGCTCAGGTGAAAGGCTTGATGATGGCTCTTCCCAAGCTCGTCCTGCTTTGTATTGATTTTTGCCAATATGGATAAGCCCTCGCATAAAAGTACCTGTTGTTAAAATGACAGCTTTTGCCTTAAATACTTGTCCTAATCTTGTTTTTACCCCTATAATCTTACTTTGTTCTACAAGCAAAGAGCTTACTTCATCTTGATATATCTCTAGATTTTCAGTGGCAAAACATATGTTTTTCATATAAAGTTTATATTCATCCATATCAATTTGCGCTCTGCTTCCTTGAACACTTGCACCCTTACTTTCGTTTAAGGTTTTAAATTGCAAGCCTGTTTTATCTGTGCAAAGTCCCATTTGTCCACCTAGGGCGTCAAGCTCTTTTACAAGATGACCCTTTGCCAAACCTCCAATAGCTGGGTTGCAAGAAGCTACTGCTATTTGGTCTATTAGCATAGTAATCAATAAGGTTTTTTTACCCATTCTTGCACTTGCTAAGCTAGCTTCAACCCCAGCATGCCCAGCTCCCACAACTATTACATCATAATTCATTTATAACTCCGTTTGACCTAAACTATTTTCTTAGCTAAATTTTGATATTATTATAACAAAAAATGATTGTGTATTTCTTTATGGTTTTTTAAAAGGAAGGGGGTAGTTTTGTTTACAGGTTTGATAAAAGAATTAGCTAAAGTTGCAAGTTATGATAATAATATTTTAAGCCTAAATGCAAAATATATCCCAAAAATTGGAGATAGCGTAGCAGTTAATGGAGCTTGCTTGAGTGTTATTAGACTTTTTGATGGTGGTTTTAGCGTGGAACTTTCAGCTGAGAGTACAAAAGTTTTAGCTATGAAAAACTATAAAAATCAAGTTCATATAGAGCCAGCTATGAAGCTTAATGATAGGCTTGAAGGTCATATTTTACAAGGCCATATTGATTGCATTGGAGAGATTATAAGAGTTAGCAGAAAAACTAAACTTTTAGATTTTTACATAAAAGTGCCAAAAGAATATATGAAATTTATTGCGCCAAAAGGCTCAATAGCAATAGATGGAGTAAGCTTAACTGTAAATGAATGTTTTGAAGATTCGTTTCGTTTGAGTATAATACCGCTTACTTACAAAAATACAAAATTTGAAAACTATAAACCAAAAGACTTGGTAAACATAGAAACAGATTTATTTGCAAGGTATTTATATAATATTTTTAAAAAAGAGGAAAGAAGTTCTAGCTGGGAAGAAGTTGATAAGAATATGGCTGCTTTGTTTTAGTTAGTTTAAGTGGGGGAGATTGTGAAAAATGAAAAAAAGCTTAGTCCAAAGGCTAAGGCAAGATATGATAAATTTATAGATGCAACTGCTGAGGTGTTTTATGAATCAGGTTTTGAAGATGCGTCTATGAATGATATAGTTAAAAAAGCAGGTGGCTCTATGACTACTTTGTACAAAGTGTTTGGGAGCAAAGAGACGTTATTTAGAGAAATGCTTGACTCTAAAACTTCTGAAATGTTTGCAAGACTTAGACAAACGAGTGTTGATTATAATGATAATATTGAAGGCTTTTTATTTAATCTTGGCTCTACTTTTATAGAATTAATTACAGATGATAGAGCAGTTGCTCTTCATAGAATGATAGTTACACAAGGACATAAAAATAATTCACTTTTAGGAAAGATTTTTTTAGAATACACAATGGAGCCTATGGCAAATATTATTGCGGCTTATTTAAAAAAAGAAAAAGAAAAGAAAAATATTGATGTTGAAGATACAGATTTAGCAGCTTATCAGTTTTTACATGCTTTAAAAGACCCTTACTTGTTTAAAAAAGTCTTAGGTCTTAACATAGAAATTACCAAAGAAGATAAAGAAAAAGCCCTAAGACAGGCAGTTAATACAATCTGTAACGGGATTAAAACAAGAAAAGTTTAAGTTAGCTATTGACTTTTAAAAGTATTATCACTATAATACAAATTCACTAAAGTGTAATCATAGTTACACTAATTCAACAATACAATGGAGTTTAATATGAAAACATTCTTAACAGGGTGTAATAAATACAGTCTAACAATTCTAGTTTGTGCCTTAACTTTGAGCTTAAGTGCTTGTAGTGGCGGTAAGTCAGGTAGACGGCATTATCCAGCTTTTAGAGTTCATACTGCCAAGGTAACTTATAGCAATATGCCAATAACGCTTGATTATCCAGGTAGGGTAAAAAGTACAAAAAGTGTTCAAATCGTAGCTAGAGTTGCAGGAACTTTAGAAAAAAAATATTTTACTGAAGGTAATTATGTTAAAAAAGGTACTTTACTTCTTTTAATAAATCCTGATAAGTATAAAGCAAATTACGATAAAGCAAAAGCTGATGTGGCTATGCAAGAAGCGAATTTGAGTGAGAAACAAAATGATTGGAAAAGAATTAAATCTTTATATCATAAACACTCAGTTAGCCAAAAAGACAGAGATGTTGCGCTTTCTGTATATAAAAGTGCAAAAGCTTCAGTTTTGGCAGCAAAAGCTACTCTTGAGAGTGCGAAAATTGACTTAGACCATACACAAGTTAAAGCTACAATTTCAGGAATGACAGGAATGTTAAGCCAAGACCTTGGCTCTTATGTGGGTTCAAGTGCTGATAACTCAGTTTTAACAAGCATTACTCAAACAGATAAAGTTTACGCTGAATTTTCTTTGCCTGATATTCAATTATTAAAACAACGATATAGTACAAATGAAGGCGATTGGGCGCATATAGCTGAGTATCACTTACCTGTTGTTATCTCAGCTGCAAATGATACTTACAAACAAGATGGGGTTTTAGATTTTGTTTCAAGTACAGTAGATGTTGATACAGCTTCAGTAAAAGCTAGAGCTATTTTTGTTAATAAAAACAATACCTTAATCCCTGGACTTTTTGTGCATATTCAACTAGGTGGATTAATACAAAAACACGTTATGTCAATTCCGCAAATTGCTCTTATGCAAGATAGCTTAGGTGCTTATGTTTATATCATAGTAAAAGGGCGAGCGGCTAAAGCTCCTATAAAAATAGGAAATACTTCACGAGGTAAATATATAGTTCTTTCAGGACTTAAAGAAGGCGATTTAGTGATTACTGATGAACTAACAAAACTTCGCCCAGGAATGCCTGTAATTGCCTTGCCAAATGGAGCACCACAAGCTAAAAAGATGGCTAAGCAAATGAGTAAAAAAGCACCTACACAAATGATTAAGACAGCAACTAAACCAGCAGTTAAGCCAAGCAAGATGCCAACAAAAAAAGTTAAAGGTTAGAAAATGTTTTCTAAATTTTTTATACAAAGACCTATATTTGCAACTGTAATTTCTTTAATTATTGTAATCGCAGGTTTAGTATCTATGCAATCTTTAGCCGTTGAGGAATATCCTCAAGTAGTACCGCCTGAAGTTTCAGTTGAAGCTTATTATCCAGGGGCAAGTGCAAAAACTATTGCTTCAAGTGTAGCTGCTCCTATTGAAGAGCAGATTAATGGTGTTGAAAATATGCTTTATATGAGCTCAACTTCATCTTCAAGTGGTAGAGTTAGTATACATGTTACTTTTAAATTAGGAACAGATCCAGATCAAGCTGCTATTAATGTAAACAATAGAGTCCAAGCAGCACTTCCTTCTTTGCCATCTGAGGTTCAAGCAACGGGAGTAAGTATAAGAAAAAATTCTGCGTCCATGCTAGAAGTTTTAACTCTTGGAGCAAAAGATTCTGCTTACACTCCTATGTATTTAGCAAATTATGCTTTGATAAATATAATTGACGAACTAAAAAGAGTCCCAGGCGTTGGAGATGCACACTTATTTGGTGGTCGTGATTATGCTATGAAAATTTGGCTAAAACCTGATAAATTAGCGCAATATAATCTAACTCCAAATGATGTAATAACAGCCATAAGAGAGCAAAATTCTCAGTTTGCTGTGGGTAAATTTAATGAAGAGCCATCAAGCACAAAACAAGCTTTTACTTATACAGTTACTACAAAAGGTAGGCTAACAAGTCCTAAGGAGTTTGGAAATATTATCTTAGTTTCAAATAAAAATGGGGCAACTATAAGAGTAAAAAATGTAGCAAAAGTTGAGCTAGGTTCTGAGTCTTATGCTGTAAATTCAAAATTAAATGGAAAAATTGCTATTCCTTTTGCAATCAATCTGCAATCTGGAGCTAATGCCTTAGAAACAGCACAAAGAGTAAAAGCTACTATGGATAAATTAGCTAAATCTTTTCCTAATAAAATGCAATACAAAGTGGCTTATGATACTACAAAATTTATTTCAATTTCAATCGAAGAAGTTGTACAAACATTTTTTGAAGCTATGATTTTAGTAATTTTGGTAATTTATATGTTTTTACAAAATATAAGAGCTACAATTATTCCACTTATTGCTGTGCCTGTTTCAATCATAGGAACATTTACGGGTATGTATTTTCTAGGTTTTTCTATAAACTTACTTACACTCTTTGGACTGGTGCTGGCCATTGGTATCGTCGTTGATGACGCCATTGTTGTTATTGAAAATACGGAACGGATACTCCATGAAGAAAAGGATATTACCGTAAAAGGTGCTGCTATTAAAGCTATGCAAGAAGTAACAGGCCCTGTTGTCGCTATTGTTTTGGTTTTATGTGCTGTTTTTATCCCTGTTACTTTTATGGGTGGATTTTCAGGACAAATGTATAAACAATTTGCTACAACTATTGTAATCTCTGTTGTTATTTCAGGAATTGTTGCTCTTACTTTAACTCCAGCACTTTGTGGAGTATTTTTGAAAAAAATTGAGCCAAAGCCTTTTTTCTTTGTTCGAAAATTTAATGAATTTTTTGATAGGTCATCACATGTTTTTACAGCAACAGTTAGAAAGGCTCTTAGACACCTAACTATCGTTGGGGTTATTTTTGTTATTTTGATGGGCTTAATGTACACTATATTTACAAGAGTTCCTTCAAGCTTAGTGCCTATGGAAGATCAAGGTGTGCTTTTAGCAGTTACAATGCTACCCGAAGCTTCTACACTAACTAGAACAAGTGCAATAATGGATAGACAAGATAAAATTGTTTTATCAAATCCAAATGTTGAGTCTGCCATGAGTGTGGGAGGCTTTGACTTGTTTTCAGGTTCTGCAAAAACAAGTTCAGGAATTTCATTTATATCTTTAAAAGATTGGTCACTTAGAACAAAAGCATCACAGTCTTCTGCTGCTGTCGCAATGCAATTAAATATGGCACTTAGTAGAATCGGTGGAGCTACAATCTTTGCGTTAAATCCTCCTCCTATTATGGGGCTTAGTTTAACTGGTGGATTTGAGATGTATATCGAAGATAGAGCAGGAACAAGCATAGAAGAACTTGCAAAATATACAAATATTGTAACTGCGGCTGCAAATAGAGATCCAAAATTATCTAGAGTGCGAACTACTTTAAATGTTTCAGTTCCACAATATGAAGTCAAACTAGATAGGGACAAGGCAAAAGCACTTGGAGTTTCAGTAACAAGTGTATTTAGTGCCTTACAAGCTACTTTTGGCTCTTATTATGTAAACGATTTTAACCTTTTTGGAAAAACTTATAAAGTTAATGTTCAATCTGATTTAAGATATAGAAAAAAAGCACGAGATTTAAAAAATGTTTTTGTTCGCTCAAGTTCAGATAAATTGATACCAATTTCAGCTCTTGTTAGCTACAAAAGAAGTGTAGGACCTGACTTAGTTGAGCGATTTAATGGCTTCCCAGCTGCAAAAATTATGGGTTCACCTGCTAAGGGCTATACTTCAGGGGACGCACTTGACGCTATTGCAGCAGTGGCAAAAAAAGTCCTTCCACAAGGATATACTGTAGCTTGGGTTGGAACTTCTTATCAAGAAAAATCTGCACAAGGAACAGGTTCATCAGCCTTTGTCTATGGTATGATTTTTGTTTTCTTGATTTTAGCAGCGCAGTATGAGCGATGGTTGATTCCTTTTGCTGTTGTAACTGCTGTACCATTTGCTGTTTTAGGAGCTATTGGTGCGGTTTATTTAAGAGGACTTAATAATGGAATATATTTTCAAATTGGACTCTTAGTTTTGATGGGCTTATCTGCAAAAAATGCTATTTTGATAGTTGAGTTTGCAATGATGGCACAAAAAAGAGGCAAGAGTGTTTTTGACGCCACTCTTGAAGCTGCGAGGCTAAGATTTAGACCAATTGTTATGACTTCTTTGGCATTTACATTTGGAGTAATTCCGTTGATGCTTAGCTCTGGTGCTGGTTCAGGAAGTAGACATGCTATCGGTACAGCTGTTGTTGGTGGTATGATAATCGCTACAAGTGTCGGACTTGTTTTTATTCCATTTTTCTACTTTATTTTTGCTAAGATAAATGAGCATTTTATGGCCTATATGGCAAGAAGACATGAAAAACACGAAATAAAAGCTAAATTACGAAGTGAAGAAAATGAAGAATTAAGACAAAAAAGACTGGATAAAAAGAAAAAAGATTAAAACTTTTTAATCTTTTTGAAGTATAAAAAGCTAAGGTTCTAAAATCTTAGCTTTCATCATAATATCAATAAAAGTTTTCTTGAAGCTTTAAAATAATTTACTTTACATTTAAGTTTAAAATATTAATTAGCGAACATTTTATTTATGATAAAATTTATTAGAATACTTATGCTTTGTTAAGTATTGATAATGCTGAGGTCTATAATTTAATGCGAAGTTTGAAAATCTTAAAAATAGTTTTTATTATTTTTACTATATTATATTTTTCTTCTTGTGGGGAAAATGAAGAAAAACAAAAAGATACAATAAAAAACTTCTCAAATATTCAAGAAAATTCAAATACTTTTGAAATAAAACCCCAAAGACTAAAAGTCGTTGATGCCTTTGTAAGTTCAGTAAAATCTGATTATAAAGATTACGATACAAAAACAAAACTCCTTAAAGGTTATCTCTATGATGATATAGTTTTTAGTAAAAATGAAAATACAAATTCTTATACTATTTATAATAATACTCCTTTTGAAATAAAAGAAGTTCCTATTTCTTATCTTTCATCTTCTTTTTCTTCAACTTCTAGTCCTCCTTCAAATACTTACGCTCTTATGAGATTTTCTAAAACTATTCCAGCTTTTAGTGATGCTGATTTTAAAGCTTTAGATAATATTCCTAGCAATATAAGTTTTGATAATCAAATGAAATTATTTTTACCACATATTGATGTGTCTTCAGGTGATCCAACTTGTGATGATACAAATACAAGTGTAAATGGCTGTAAAAAAGCACCAAATAAAGCAGAAGAGAAAACCTATAGGATAATTGTTGCAAATATACATAATGCTTTAAATAGAGTAGATTTTGATGATTTGATACATAAGTTTTTTGATGATAAATGTAAGACATATCCAGATTGTGCAAGCTATGCGAATAAAGCTTTTTCTTTTGCAACAGATTCTATGTTAAAGTACGGATATGAGGGATTTGGTGTTAGTTTGCAAACCATACATGCAGATAAATGGACTCAAAATAGGGAAGCTTGGGGTAGCGTAGGCGCACAGGCCAATATGAATGATTATTATACTAGCATAGGAGGTTGGGCATCTTATTGGCATAGTTATCTTGATCCTAAAGAATCAGGCTATGAAGGCTTTGATTGGAATAATTATAAAACTATATTTCATGAGATGGGTCATGTTTTTGGTTATCTTCATTCTAGCGGAATGACTTATGGTATGGATGGATATTTTTCAAGCTATATTCATCAAGATAAATTTAAAGATTATATTGATAAAGTCGGGGCGTTAGAAGTGCCTAAGGTATTTGTAGGGCAAAAAATGACAGAAAAAAATAGGCTCAAACTTTCTTTTTATTATTTAGCAGGTGACGCTCCTTATTCTAAGATAACAATCAAACTTTTATCAAACAAAGCAATTTCAGGATATTTTTCTTATTTAAAAGATGGCAATAGTATTACACTAAATTTAGATAAATATTTAACTATTCCATTATTTGTAAGAGCTAAAACCAGTGATTCACAATTTTATTCTACTGTAAAAGTACATTATCTATCTTGGCTGAATCTATCAAAATATAAAATTGGAAATGAAATTTATACAGTTTTAGATGATAATGATATTGTGCCAACTAATTTTCATTTTAGTGACTTGCAAAAAGTTTGTGGAAAATATGATTTTGGAAATTTTGCTACAAAGGCACAATACCAAAAACTTTGGGATTATATGCATAAAAATAATATTTTAAATAATTTAAAGAAAAAGGAATTTTTGTCAAGCGATGAGATAAAATATTGGTACACTTGGAAAATAACTTTTAAGCAAGATTCAATGACAGCTGAGTCTTGGAATGAATATCAAAAAACTATAGGAGATAAAATAGGTATAGTCTGTGTCAAAAAGCTTTAGTTTGTTATGCTTAAACAAGCTTATTAAAGCTCATTTTCTTCTTTTATCTTAGCTTTTTTTCAAGTGAAAAATCTTTATTTTTATACTCTAAATAATCTTGTCTAATAAATCTATATTTTGCTTTTGTGAAATTTATTAGATTTATTTCATTTTCAAAGTATTTATTTTTTGGACTCAATCTTAGTCTTGTAGAAGAATAAATTTTAAATGTCTGTAAGCTTTGTTCGGAGTTTTTCGGCGTAAGCTCCCAAGTATTTGTATCAAAAAAACCTTGTAAGCTTTGATGATTTTTTTCTATGTTTTTATTTGGTGTTTTGTTTTTGCTTATATTTGTATTAATATTCTCAAAAAATATATTTTTCACCCTTGATATGCCTGTAAAATACTTATCTTTATATTTTATTCCTCTTAATAAAATCGAGCCATAAAAATCATCTTCTTTTAAATCTAGCCCAAAACTTAGTCCTAAGCCTCCTCTGTTCCAAGCTTTTTTATGAACATAGATATTAAAACTTGTTTTTTGAATCTTGTCTTTATGGACAAAAAAGTCTTGGTGCCTTGGACTAAAATAATAAAACTCAATATCGCAAATTTCATAACAATCATCTAGGATTTTTAAGCAAAAATTATTCATTAAATTTTGTGAAAAAGAGTAAAATACTTTTTGCATTTTTAAAATAGAATTATCTTTGCATATTTCTTGTAGTTCTTCTAAGGATTTTAAAATTTCTGAATTATTAATATTTTGCAAAATATTACTTATATATTTTAGACTTTTTTACTAAGTGCTTTGGCTATTAAAAATCCACAGCCCCAAGCAAAATGAAGATTAAATCCACCTCTTTTACCCACAATATCCAAGCATTCCCCTCCAAAAAATAGATTTTTAAGCCCTTTTGCTTCTAGCGTTTTTATATTTATTTCACTTATTTTTATGCCACCACCGCTAACTTCAGCATGTTCAAAACCTGCTGTTTCTTTTGGATAAAATTTCCAAGAACTAAGCTGTGTTATTATGGCTTTTATTTCATTTTGTTTAAGCTCACTTACTTTTTTTTCTTTGTCAATATGCAAAATATTAAGGCATTCTTTGGCTAATTTTTTAGGAATTATTCCAAAAAGTACTGATAAAATATCAAGGGTTTCTAAATCCTTTGAAGTATTTAAAAATATATTTTCTAATTCTTGTTTTGAGTTTTTTTGCAAGTTTTTTTGCGAATATTCTTGTATATCTTCGTTTAGATACCCTGCTAAAAAATCAATCTCTAAAACTAGTTTCTTTTTAAGCATTAAAGTGTAACTTATGCTTTGTGAAATATCAAGTATTCCAAAGCCTGATAAGCCATATTTTGTAAATAAAACATCGCCTTTTACAGAGGCGATTTTATTTTTATTTTCGTACAAGCTAAGCTTAGAATAAACCTTAAGCCCTGCTAGTTTATGATGATAATTTGTATCAAGTTTTATACCTACTAAGCTAGGATAACTAGGATTTGTTTTAAGTTTAAAAGTTTTTGCAAAGTTAAGGGCATCTTCATTTCCTCCAAGAGATTTTTTAGCTCCAAGACCTGAGCAGATAACTATTTTTTCAAAGCTTCCTAAATCCTTTTCAAAGCTTTTTAATGCAAAATGCTGATTTTGTTCTAGTTTTATATCTGTAATTTTACAAGAGAAAGATATTTTTATTTCAAGTTTTTCTAGCTCTTTATTCAAAAGCCATAAGACATTTCTAGCTTCATTTGAGCTTGGATATACTTTATTGTTTTGCTTGATTTGTAAATAAATACTAAGCTTTTTACAAAAATATTCAAAATCTTTAAAAGAAAATTTTGATATTAGATGAGCTACTAAGCTTGTATCTTCTCCAAAATAATCTTCTTCGCAAAGCATGGCATTTGAAATATTGCATTTTCCATTTCCACTTACTAAAAGTTTTTTAGCTAGTTCTTCGTTTGCTTCAAAGATAACAATATCCAACTTAGGGTTTTTCCATTTTGCATTAATGGCAGTCATTATCCCACAAGCACCTGCGCCTATTATGGCAATTTTTTGCATACTTTTACTCTTTTTGTTTTTTTGTATTTTACTCATCATTTTATTTTATTATAGCAAAGCAAAACTTAGGCATAATTATTTTAAAATATTTATAAAAGCTTCAAGTTAAGAAGTCATTAATTTTGAAATAATATTTTAGCTACTTTTAGCTATAATAAAGAAAAGAATATAAATTATCAGCTTTTAAAAACTAATAATTTTATCAAAAGATAGGCGATGGAAGAAGATATTTTTAGACCTTTACTAAGATGTAAAAAAAATCAAATAGAAGAATTTATACACAAAAATACCATAGGTATTCACAAAGATTATTACTTTGATTATACAGCTTCTGGACTTGGTTTCGTGCCTATTGAACAAAGAATACAAGAAGCTTTAAAAACGTACGCAAATACGCATTCAAAAGAAGCAAGTCTTGCGCAAATCAGCCAAAAATACTACGAAGAAGCAAAGGCAAGACTTAAAAAAAATCTAAGGCTAAATGATGATTTTGCTTTGCTTCCTTGTGGCTACGGCGCAACTGGGGCTATAAAAAAAGCACAAGAATTACTAGGGGTTTATATTCCACCTGCTACAAAAAAACGCTATAAAATAAATATTAAAAAAAAAGATATGCCTTTGGTGATTGTTGGACCTTATGAGCATCACTCAAATGAGCTAAGTTTTCGAGAATCTTTGAGCGAGTGCGCAAGAGTGCCTTTGGATGAAAAAGGGCTTATTGATTTTGAATATTTTGAAAACTTGCTTAAAAAAAATCAAGATAGAGAGCTTATAGTTTCGTTTTGCATAGCTTCAAATGTAAGTGGTATAATCAGCCCTTATCAAAAAATATCAGCCCTTGGGCGAAAATATAAAGCCTTGATTTGCTTTGACGCGGCTGCTAGTTCTGCTTATATGAATATAGACTCAATGCTTTTTGATGTGATGTTTTTAAGCCCGCATAAGCTTTTAGGAGGTCCTGGAAGTTGCGGACTTTTAGCTATCAAAAAAAGCTTAGTTGATACAAGTTTAGCTCCGACTTTTTCAGGTGGCGGAACGGTTGCTTATGTGAGCAGAACTACGCAAAATTATGAAAGTGACATTGAGTTAAGAGAAGATGCAGGGACTCCTCCGATTTTAGAGCTAATCAGAGCGTCTTTGGCTTATCAGCTTAGAAATGAACTTGGATTTTCTTATATAGCAGAGCGTAAAAAAGCTTTAACGGAATATTTTTTAGCTGGACTTAAAAAGATACCAAATTGTACGATTTACGGAAATGAAGCTGAAAAAAATATAGGTATAATCTCTTTTAATCTGGGCAAAAAAAATCCTTATGAACTGTGTAAACTCTTATCAAGTAAAGAAATCCAAACTAGGGCGGGTTGCTCTTGCGCTGGACCTTATGGGCACGATTTACTGCATATGGAAGACAAAAAAAATTGCGATATTAAGCCTGGATGGCTAAGAGTAAGCATACATTTTAGCCATACAAAAGAACAAATTTCTAAACTGCTTCTTGCTTTGGAGAGTTTATAAGTTAGTCTTACATTTGAAATGATTTGATTTATACACTTTTTTAGGCATTTAAAAACTCCTTCTTTATTTTTTCATTTTTTAGCATTATTTTAAATACTCTTAATATTTTCAAATAGAATAAAATAAAAATAAAAATAAAAATAAAAAAATAGGCTATAAATCTACATATTTTAAAATATTTAGTATAATATTAAATAAAAATAAAATTTAAGTTATTTTTAATTTTATAAAGGCTAAGCTTGTGTATTGTTTATATATAAAATTTAATATTATATATAAAATTATAGAAATAAGGAGATTTTATGAAAAAAGGGCGAATCGGTATAAAAACTATAATTGTGTTAATAGTGATTATTTTGGCTATTGTTTTATTTTATTTTAATTTTTCTTCAAATAAAAAAGAGACACCTATAAAAACTAGTTCTATTAATAAATTAACAATAATAGACTGGCTTGGAGGAATAAATAGAGATTCAGTAAAAGCACTTGAAGCTGGATTTATGAAAAAATATCCAAATGTAAAAGTTGTAGAAATTCCTGTTACTTGGTCTGGGGATGCTCGTGGAGGTATTCGAACCGTTTTGATGGGAGGTGAAAAAATTGATTTAGTTGTAAGTGCTTGGCCATCTTTTGTAAAAGAGTTAGCAAGTGCAGGCTATACTAGATCTTTAGATAAGAGCTGGACGAAATATCATTGGGATAAATTGTTAAGTAAATCATGGCGTTCACTTGGTAGTGTGAAGGGTGTGAGTTATTCTATTCCCTTTGTCTACGGAGACCGAAGTGGTTTATGGTATCTTAAAAAAACTTTTAAAAATGCTGGAATCAAGCCACCAAAAACTTGGGATGAAATGCTAGGTGGTTTTAAAACACTTAGAGCAAATGGAATAGTGCCTATGGGTATTCCTGCGAAAACTTGGGCTCAGGGTGAAACTTTTGAAACGCTTTATATTAGAATAAATGGTGTTAAAATGGCTTCAAAATTAGTTGCACATAAAATTCCTTGGACTGATGAAAGTGTTAAAGCAACATTTAGAAAATGGCGAGAATTACTCCAAGCTGGTTGTTGTGCTAAGCCAAATACTATGTTTGCGACAGAGTGGCAAGATTCAGCTGATAATGTATTAAAAAAAGGTAAAACTGGGTATTTTTTGATGGGAATGTGGGTTAATGCAAGGGCAATATCTGACTATAAGTTAAAGCCAGATGTTGATTATGGTTTTTTCCAATTTCCTGCTTTAGGACTTGGACATGACAATACTTCTATTATTGATGACAAAGAATTTGTAGCATTAAAATCTGGTAAGAATCCAAAAGCTGCTGATGAATTTTTAGGATATATGCTCAGTAAAGAGGGTACTAAAATTCTTGCAAAATTTGGTTTTGCTTCACCGAGTAACAAGATTGATGCAACTTTATTTGATCCTATTACTAAAAAGTCAATTAATATCATGAAAGGCTTAAAAGTTCACTTTGTTTTAGGTGATATGCTTCCTAGTGATTTATCAGATGAATATAGAATGGAGTTGCAAAAATTTTTACAAAATCCTAGTGATGCAAATATAGATGCAGTTACGGCTGATATTGAGGCTAAGGCAAAAAGCTTATATAAATGATAGCCTCCAAGGACAAGGCGACTGAATCTTTTTTTGGATTTTTAAATTTCAAAAAGAATCCTGATACATCAGCAGCATTTATTTTATTAGCACCAATGCTTCTGTTTTTTAGTGTTTCAGTTGTTTATCCTTTTTTGAAAACGGTTTGGATAAGTTTTTATGATATACATGGTTTAGGGGCTCCCGTTTGGCTTGGCTTGGGGAATTATTTTTTATTATTTAAAGATCCAAGCTTTATACATGCAATGCTTGCTACTCTTGGCTGGACATTTGGAGGAACTTTTCTTTCCGTTGGCGCTGGCTGGGGACTAGCTCTTCTTTGCTCTTTAGCTCCTAAGGCAACTCTTGTATTTAGGGTGATTATTTTTGCAATTTACGGTATATCTGAGACAGTCAGTGGATTTATTTGGTTAGGTATTTTTCATCCTGATAAATCAGGACTTTTAAACACCATTCTTGTGGATACAGGGTTAATACATGTACCACAAGCTTGGCTTGGGGATGTTAATACTGCATTTTTAGCTGTGATTGTTGCATATTCTTGGACTCAAGTAGGACTTCCTTTGATGACTTGTTTTTCTTCTATTCAAGCAATTCCAAAAGTTATACTTGAAGCTGCTCGTGTTGATGGAGTGAGAGCATTTTCAAAAATTAGGTATATTGTCATGCCTTTATCTCTGCCAGGTTTAAAAGTGGCTATATTTATTAATCTTTTGGCTAGTTTGAAAGCTTTTGATATGATTTATGTTTTGACAAATGGCGGTCCTTTGAGAAGCACTGAGACGGTTGGATTTTTTATGTATCGTGAATCAATGGCTCAGTTTAAATTAGGATATGGTGCGGCAGCTACTGTTATTTTAGTAATAGCAATTCTTGTTTTATCAGTTCCTGCAATAATGAAACGAACAGGAGATGCAAAATGAGACAAAGAACTCCTTGGCTTGCTATAGCTCTTGTGGGCTTGGTTTCTTTGATTTGGATTGTGCCAATAATCGGACTAATAACAACTTCTATTCGTCCAGCGGGCGATTTGGTAAATGGATGGTGGAATACTGATAATTTACATTTTACTCTTTATGCTTGGCATACCGTTTGGCAGAAATATAAGCTTAGCACTGCATTTTTTGTATCTTTGGAACTAACAAGTTTGTCTACAATTCTTACAATGTTATTAGCACCTGCGGCGGCTTACGCTTTTCATTATTTAAAATTTAAGGGGCGAAGAACTTTACTAATTATTGTTATTAATACTTTTATATTACCACAACAAGTAGTTATCATTCCTTTGTTTTTATTATGGAGACATTTGGGTTTGATTGATAATATTTGGGCAGTTATTATCCCTTATGTTGGTATGTCTTTTTCTTGGTCTATTTTTATGATAAAGAACTTTTTTAATGATTTTCCCCCAGAACTTATCGAGGCATCTAAACTTGATGGTTGTGGGCCAATCCAGACATTTTTTTATATAGTATTGCCAAATTCGATAGCACCAATAGCAGCAGTAGGAATCTTGCAATTTCTTTGGTCTTGGAATTCTTTATTATTACCTATGCTATATTTACGTCATCATATTTCTTTAACAGTTTTATTAGCTCGAATTTCTAGTTCGTTTGAACCAAACATCGGACAACAATCCGTAGCAGCGATTATTACTGCTATTGTGCCACTAGCTATATTTATCGTATTTCAAAAATATTTTGCTGCTGGCTCAAAGGTAAGTAGTGGAGGAAAGGAATAATATGAAATACCCAACATTGAGATATAGAAATATTCACTTAGATTTTCATACATCAGAGCATATTTTAGGAGTTGGTGAAAAATTTAATCCTGAGAATTTTGCTTCTGTGTTAAAAAATGCTTATGTTGATTCAATAACTTTATTTGCAAAATGTCATCATGGTTGGTCTTATTATCCAAGTAAAATAGGTGCTATGCACCCACATTTAGTGAAGCCTGATTTGTTAGGCGAGATGATAAAAGCTTGTGCAAAGCTTGATATTCAAACACCTATTTACTTATCTGTACAGTGGGATGAAAGAAATGCTAGATTGCATCCTGAATGGAGAGTAATGAGCGCTACTAATCATGTCTCACAAGCAAGTAAAAGCGAGAATTCAGCATTAAATCAGCTAAGTGATACTTGGCATACTTTGTGCTTAAATCATTTGGCTTATCGTTCTCAAGTAATGGAGCATGCTCGTGAAGTTCTTGAAAAATATTCCCCGCTTGGTTTGTTCTTTGATATTATTGTGCCCACAGATTGTGTATGTCCTGCTTGTATTGATTCTATGAATTTAGCGGGGCGAGACCCTAAAAACCCCTCAGACCGCAGAGCAAATGACCTTGAAGTAAATGAAAAATTTCGCATCGAAATGACTACTATGCTTCATAAAATAAATCCAAAACTAAGAATATTTTATAATAGTGGACATATTGCCAAGCTTGGAAAACAAGCCTACTCAGCTTATAGTCATTTGGAGGTTGAGAGTTTGCCAACAGGTGGCTGGGGATATAATCATTTCCCTTCATCTGCTCGCTATGTTGAAGCACTTGGGATGGACAGTTTAGCACATACTGGCAAATTTCATTCTAGTTGGGGAGAGTTTGGTGGATTTAAAAGCTCTGTTGCCTTAGAATATGAATGTGCGCAAATGGTTGCTTTAGGAACTAAGTGTATGATTGGAGACCAACTGCATCCAAGTGCTGAAATTAATGAAGATACTTATAAATTAATCACCCCTGCTTATAAACGAATATTTGAATTGGAGCCGTATTTAGAAGGTGCTAAGCAAAAATCAGAAATAGCAATACTAAGTGCTGAATATTATCAAGGTGCTAATAATCTAGAACGAAATAATGTTAGTGATGATGGGGCAGTTTCAATGCTTCTTGAATTGCATAAGCTTTTTGATGTGATTGATGAAACAATGGATTTTAGTATTTATAGATTGATTATTTTGCCTGATGATATTTTGATGAATGAAAATTTAATTTCTAAAATAAATACTTTTCTTGAAAATGATGGCTCTATTTTGCTTAGTTCAAATTCAGCGATTGACATTAAAACTAATAATTTTGCCTTTGATATGGGCTTAGAATATAGAGATGAGAAACTTGGTTATAATCCGATTTATGCAAAAAAAATAAAAAATCAATTTTGCGAAAAATTACCTAAAAGCCCTTTTGTAGTTTACTGCGATGCAAAAAAAGTATTTGCTAAGGGTGCAGAAGTTTTACTTGATTTATATCCTCCATATTTCAATCGTAGTTATAAACGTTTTTGCTCTCACATGCAAACACCTGATAATCCAAATGCTCCTTCTCTTGGAGCTGGCGCGTCAATATTTAAAAATATTGGTTATATTTCTTTTTCGATATTTAGTGTTTATAATGCCATTGGACAACCACTTTATAAATATATTATTGATGAAATGATTAAAAGATTAATGCCTAATTCTGTCCTAGAATGCAATCTTCCCTCCAGTGGGAGAGTTTCTCTGACTAGGCAAGAACATAAGAACCGAAGCATATTGCATCTTCTTTATGCGAGTCCACAAGTTAGGGGGCATAATCCTATCAATTTTGGAGGCGAAGATCATACTCAAAAAATGGAAATGATTGAGGATATCCCAACTATTGGCTCAATTAATGTGATATTAAAAATGTCAAAACCTCCAAAAGAAGTATATGATGTTTTGAGCAAAGAGCAAATTCCCTATGAATTTAGAAATGAAAAACTCTATATTAATATATCTAGTTTAAAATGCCATAAGGCTTTAGCAATTATTGATTAGTTTTTGAATATTTATTTTATTAACCCATCTTTTTAAAATGGCAGAGGAGATGGGATTCGAACCCACGGTAGTTTTAGCTACACTTCGCTTCCAACGAAGCACCTTCGGCCACTCAGACACTCCTCTTTTTAGCTTGGTAGTTTAGCATAATATCTCTAATTTGGGGTTTAGCTCTAGAAGATACTTTCATGCTAGGCTTTGGATTATTTGATTGTTATTTGTAATATTTTTCTATTACGATATTTTATTTATCTTTTGATTTATTGAGTATTTTAAGTAATGTTTGAGCCATTTCGCTATCTCCTTTTTCTATCGCTTTGTTTATTAAATCTTGTAACTCATCTAAGTCTTGGTCATCTGCTTTATCGATATTTTTTTTAATACTTGAACGAATAGTTTCATCAACTGCAATTTTTCTAATATTATGCTCTTTAATTGCATCTTTTGATTTTTTGATAGAAGATTTAAATTTTGGATAAAATCGTTTGCCTAAATAGATGAGATAAATTAATAAAGCTAAGCCAAGAAGAGAAATAAAAATTGTTGCAATTAATTCTTCTATTTTTTCTTGTTTTTCTTGTTTTTCTTGTTTTTCTTTGTCCAAGTAAATGTTAAAAGCATCATCAGCACGTTTTTTTAAAGCCTGAGTACATTTTTCTCTTTCATCTTTAAAATTACTTAAACTAGAAACATTCGGACCGCTACCATCTCCTAGCTTAATGTCGTAGAATGGAAAGTTCGAAGCAACTTTTTCAGGGACTATAAAAAATCTTTGATTTAAGTCATCTTCTTGTATGGGATAGTATTTAGGTATGTCATTAGCATACCTTTGGATAGATATATTTTTTGCAAAAGGAGCAGCTTGGCTGTTTATGATTATTTTATAATTCCTATAACCATTCCAACATTCTTCTTTTACTCCTAAGCGGAATATCGTGTTATAATTTGGGTTATAATTGTATCCAAAGCACAAATTACTACTTATAATTAAAACGATAACAAATATGATTTTTTTCATAAAAAACTATATTGTAAATATACTTTAATGCTGTTTAATTATAGAATAATAAAATATGATAATTTTCTTGAATTATTACATAGTATAGAAAATGTAAAGTTAATCCCATTTTCAAAATAATTTTAAGAGCGAAGAAAAACTTCACTCTTAAGGTATAAAATCTTTCTTAACTTTTACATCCACAAGAACTGCAGTCTAGCGTGTTCCATTGTGCTGGTCCTGTTGTGTGAATTGAAACACCCTCGGTATCTACTGCAACAGTCACAGGCATATCTTTAACTTCAAATTCATAAATAGCTTCCATACCAAGCTCAGGAAATGCCATGGTTTTTGACGCTGTTATTGATTGAGATATTAAATAAGCAGCGCCACCTGTAGCTATGAGATAAATACTTTTGTATTCTTTGATTAAGTCAATAGTTGGCTGTTTTCGCTCTGCTTTTCCTATCATTCCCATGATGCCTATTTCCATCATTTCTTTTGTAAATTTATCCATTCTAGTTGAGGTTGTAGGCCCTGCGGGTCCAACTACTTCGCCTTTTACAGCGTCAACTGGTCCAACATAATAAATAAATCTATTTTTTAAATCAAGCCCATTTGGCAAAGGTTTATTTGCATTTTTGTACTCTACGATTTTTTTATGAGCTGCGTCTCTTGCTGTTAGGATTTTTCCTGAAAGTAATAAAACATCTCCAGATTTAAATTGACTTAGATTTTCTTTCGTAATATCTGCAATGTTTACTTTTTTTACATTGTCCATAGAAAGTTTAATATCAGGCCAAAGTTTTAAATCAGGTGCCTCAAATTTTGCTTCACCATTTCCATCAAGTTCAAAGTGAATATGTCTAGTAGCAGCGCAATTTGGTATCATAGCTACAGGTAAAGAAGCGGCGTGACATGGATAATCAAGGATTTTAACATCTAAAACAGTAGTCAATCCTCCAAGTCCTTGCGCCCCAATTCCTAGTTTATTTATATCCTCAAATAGTCTAAGTCTAAGTTTTTCTAGCTCAGTTTTTGCCCCTGCTTTAATAAGTTCATTTATATCAACATGACTCATCAAAGATTTTTTTGCTAGGTACATAGATTTTTCAGGATTCCCACCAATTCCAATACCTAAAACTCCAGGAGGACACCATCCAGCACCCATTTTTCTGACATTTTCCATAACCCAATCATAAACACTATCACTTGGATTTAAAACTGCAAATTTGGATTTGTTTTCACTTCCTCCACCTTTTGCTGCTAAAAATATCTCAACTTTAGATGAATTATTAACACCATAATGAATAACAGCAGGAGTGTTGTTTTTTGTATTTATTCTTTTTCCTGCTGGATCACTAACGATAGAATATCTTAGAGTATTTTCTTTATTTGTGTAGCCTTTAGCAACTCCATCATTTATAACATCTTCAAGTTCTTTATCAAGTTCAAGTTTAGCATTTAGCCCAACATTTATAAAAACATTGACTGAGCCTGTATCTTGACACATTGGTCTATGCCCTAAAGCACACATTTTAGAATTTATTAAAATCTGCCCTATAGCATTTTTTGCTGCTTCGGACTTCTCATCTTCATAAGCTTTACTCATCGCTTTTACAAAATCAGGTGAGTGATAATACGATATATATTGAATAGCATTTGCAATACTAGATACTAAATCTTTTTGAGTTATTGTTCCCATGTTAATCCTTTTATTTTTTTATTCACTATATTGTATCTAAAATAAAATTATCTGAAAATGGCATTTTTGAGCTAGGTAAAAATCTTAATCTTTTTAATAATTTAAAATAAATAAATTCTCAAATAAAAGTAAAGTAAGCTTAAAAAGTGACAGCTATAGAATTAGGTACTAAAATATACATAAGACCATTTTCTCTCATAACTCCAGCTAAAGAAGCTGCTTTTTGTCCACTTCCAAAATAAAAGTCAGCTCTTACCTTACCTTGTATAGCCCCTCCTACATCAGCTGCGATTGTTAGTAAATTTATCTTTATTTTTTTATTGATAGGATTTGTTGTACTTAAAAATACAGGTAGCCCAAGGGGTATATACCTTTTATCAACTGCTATATTTACTCCAGCTATCAAAGGTACACCTAAAGCTCCTAAGGCTTCGCCTTTATTTTGACTAAAAAAAACTACACTATTATCAGAGTTTAATATATTATTTACTTGCCTTGGGTGTCTTAATAAATATCTTTTTATATTTTGTAAGCTTAAATCTTTTTCTTTCATAACACCCATATCTACTAATGTTTTGCCAATAGATATATATTTTTGTCCATTTTGGTCTGCATAAGATACATTTATAGTATTGCCATTTTTTAATAAAATTTTACCAGAGCCTTGTATTTCTAGGAAAAATCTATTTATTCTTGATTTTACATAACAAATAGCTTTTAAGTGTTTTGAATTTTGCAGATTTTTTCTTGAATAATAAGGAACTAAAGTATTTCCTACAAGTCTTCCTCTTAGTTTATAATTTGATAAATTAGGATAAATTGAACTTAAATCAACAGTTATTAAATCTTTTGGAGTTTTATAAATAGGGTATCTATAAGTTCTTGATTGTTCTAAGCTACCTTTTAATAAGGGTTCATAATAGCCTGTAATTAAGCCTGTATTTGTATTAGAATCATTATACATTGCATAAGGTGTAAAGTTGTTTTTAAAGAATTTTTTGGCATCTATGTATTTTGTAGTATTATTGCAACTTTGCGTCAAATAAGATACTTTGCTTGTTTTGGTACAAGCTAATTTGAAAGCTTGAAAGCTTCTTGTTAAACTATCTTTTTTAAAACCTTTTAAATTACTCCAAGAAACTTTTCTTAGATTAGCATGTGAGAAGCCGTTAAATACAGTATATTCAACAGCCCCACAAGCATTAAAAATAAATATAAGAACTACAAAAAAAATAGTTTTTTTCAAGACTGCCCCTAAAAAAATTTAATTATGCAAAAGTAGAAATTACTCTACTTCTGCATCAATAACGTCATCGTCATCTTTTTTCTTATCCTTACTTGCATTTTGTGCATCTGGATTTGGTTTGTCTTTAGTATACATTGCTTCAGCTAATTTATGGCTTACTTCTGTTAGATTTTTTACTTTTTCTTCAAGTTTTTCTTTACTTGCATTTTCATCTTTTAACAATTCTTCAAGCTCTGCCGCGCAATCTACGATTTTTTGTTTTTCTTCTTCGTTAACTACTTTTTCATTTTCTTCTAAGGTTTTTTTGGTTGAGTGAAGTAAGCTTTCTGCTTGATTTCTAAGCTCAATCATAGCTTGTCTTTTTTCATCATCTTCTTTATTTGCTTCTGCTTCATTTACCATTTTTTCAATCTCTTCATCACTTAACCCAGATGAACCTGAGATTGTAATTTTATTTTCTTTACCAGTTCCTTTGTCTTTTGCACTTACATTTAGAACTCCATTTGCATCAATATCAAAAGTTACTTCAATTTGTGGGATACCTCTTGGAGCTGCGGGAATATTGCTAAGTTCAAACATACCAAGAGATTTATTATCTTTGGCAAATTTTCGTTCACCTTGAACCACGCTAATAGAAACTGCGGGTTGATTGTCTTCAGCTGTTGAAAATGTTTGAGATTTTTTGACAGGAATTGTAGTTCCTTTGTCTATTAACATTGAAGCAACACCACCTAAAGTCTCAATTCCTAAAGAAAGAGGAGTAACATCAAGTAATAAAACATCTTTAACATCGCCTTTTAGAACTCCAGCTTGAACAGCGGCACCAGCGGCAACAATCTCATCAGGATTAACACCTTTATTTAAATCTTTTCCAAAAAAGTTTCTCACTATTTCATTTGCTTTTGGCAATCTTGTACTACCACCAACCATAATAATTTCTTGAATATCACCTTTTTCTAAACCTGAATCTTTTATAGCAGTTTTGATATGAACTAATGTTTCATCTATTAAATTTTCAGTCATTGCTTCAAATTTTGCTCTAGTTAAAGATTTAACCAAGTGAATAGGCCCAGCTTTTCCCATAGAAATAAATGGCAAGTTAATCTCAGTAATTTCAGATGAACTTAGCTCTTTTTTAGCATTTTCAGCTGCATCTTTTAATCTTTGAAGAGCCATTTTATCATTTTTAATATCAAAGCCATTATCATCTTTAAACCCTTTTGCTAACCAATCGATAATCTTATTATCAAAATCATCTCCACCTAAGAAAGCATTTCCATCAGTTGAAAGAACTTCAAAAGTACCATCTCCGATTTCAAGTACAGTAACATCAAAAGTACCTCCACCTAAATCATAAACCAATACTTTTTCTTCGCCTTTTTTATCTAAGCCATACGCTAAAGAAGCAGCTGTTGGTTCGTTTATAATTCTAAGTACATTAAGCCCAGCGATTGTCCCAGCTTCTTGAGTTGCTTTTCTTTGTGCGTCATTAAAATAAGCAGGCACAGTAATTACAGCGTCAGTTACTTTATCACCTAAATATTCTTCAGCATCAGTTTTTAGTTTACCTAAAATTTTAGCTGAGATTTCTTGAGGAGTATAAACTTTGTCAGCAATTTCCACAGCCGCTGCGCCGTTTCTATTTACTATTTTATATCCTACTTTTTCTTGAGCCTCTTTTGCTTTTTCTTCGTCCATCATCAAACCCATTATTCTTTTTATAGAATAAATTGTTTTTTCAGGATTTGTAATAGCTTGCCTTTTAGCAGGATCACCTACTAATACTTCACCTTTATCGGTAAATGCCACGATTGAAGGAACGGTATTTTTACCTTCTTTACTTGGGATAATCTTTGCTTCCCCACCTTCATAAACTGCCATACAAGAATTTGTTGTTCCTAAATCTATACCTAATACTTTACTCATAATATTTCCTTATCAAAATTTAATTTTCTTAGCTTTTCTAATTTTTCTAATTTTCTTAGTTTTGTGACATTTCGGTCAAAATCTTTAAGCGTTTTTACAAATAGAAACCATAGCAGGCCTTAAAAGTCTATCTTTGATTTTATAACCTTTTTGTAATTTTTCTACGATTTGCCCATCTTCGTGTTTTTCACTTGGCACATGCATTACACCGTTGTGAATATTTGGATCAAATTCTCCATCAGTTTCAACTTCTGTGATATCGTGTTTATCAAAAACTGTTTGAAAGTTTTTTAGTGTTAAATTCAAACCTTCTTTTAGTTTTTCCAAAAGCTCACTTGGCTCTAAGTCTGCTGTTGATGATTTTAAAGCCAACTCAAGAGTATCAATAGGAGCTAGTAAATCTTTGGCGAATTTCTCACTTGCATAATCTATGGCTTGGTATTTTTCTCGCTCAAGTCTTTTTTTAATATTTTCAAAATCAGCATGAACTCTTAAATATTTATCTTTTTCTTCGCTTAATTCTTTTTCTAAATTTGCTATTAATTGCTCAGCACTTGGCTCATCTTCTTTTGTTTGTGAAGTATCTTCATCTTTTTGCTTTTCATAAGAGCCTGCCTCTTTGCCTTCACAATTAGTATCTTCTATGTTCTCTAAATTTTCTTTATTCTCTACATCTTTTATATCTTCTATGCTTTCTAAATTTTCTTTGTCTTTTAAAATCTCTTCTTCATTCACGCTACGACTCCTTGATAAAAATATTCATAATCTTTTGATAATTCTCCGACAACTAACATCTTAGCTTCTATGCCTTCTATTTGACAAGAATTACAAACGCCCATATATCCACTTGGTAAAATACTTTCACAATAAATACCCTCAGAGCAATTATCAAGTATTTCACCTGCTAAAAATTGTTCTATTTGACTGTCATCAAAATCAAACTTTAAAGCAAGTTTCATAAACTCCTTTAAATTATATTTGATAGTATTTTGTGTTTGCAGATAAGCTAACAATCCAAGTTTTAGTTCATTTGCACCAACTTGAACAGCTACATCTTGCAAAGAGTTTAAATCTAAACCTATCAAATCTTTTAAAAAGCGATAAAGTGCAGATGAAAACTTTAGATTAAGTGCAAAAGTACCAAAATCTAAAATAATATATTTGTCATTTAGATTGCTAACTTCTTGCAATAAACCACTATTTTCTTTTTTTATAAATACACTTAAATCAGCCCTTAAAGCGTAATATTCCACAGCTTCAAGCTTAAGATTGGAGATTTTTTTATTTAATCTTTTGCTCCAATATTCTTTTAATGCTTCGCTTGTTGGCGTTCTGCCTGAACTTATATGCTCTTGTAAAAGATAACCTTCTTCACCTAACTTTTTAAAGTATCCTCTGATAGTAGCAGTAGAACAAGAAATATCATACATAGTTTTTAACTGCGTTGAACCAATTGGTTCAAGATTTTGTATATAAGCTTGTATAATAGTTTGTAATAAAAACTCTTTTCTATCAATCATCATTTTTCATTTCTTTAAATTTTTAGCACTCTTTATATCGAACTGCTAAAGAATTATAACTAATTGAGTGTATATTTGTCAAGGGATTTTATAATTATTTCAAAATATTTTAAAACAGCCAAGTTTTTATGATTTTATTCTTTACTTAAAGCACTTATTTAATTATATATTTTATAATCTTGTTATCTTTGTATTAATACTTTGTTATAGTAGAGTTTACTAAAGGCGTATATACTGCTATAATAAAAAAATTTAAAAGGATAAAAATGAAAAAACTTGCAATCTTAACTTGCTTTCTTAGTGTTGCCTTGTTTGCTAGCAATGTTAAGCTAGAAATGGCAACTGCAAACCCTAAGAAAGTAGCACCAAGTTCGGCTAATGAAATACTATCTTTTAACAATAGTATAAAATCGCCTATGAAATCTGTTGTTAATATTTCAACTAGAAAAGTGGTGCAAACCACAAATAGGGCTATGAAACAAATGTTTAATGACCCTTTGTTTAGAAAATTTTTTGGAAGTCAATTCTATGGAAATTTTAAACAAAACAGAGTTTTACGAGCTTTAGGTTCAGGTGTTATCATCTCAAAAGATGGCTATATTGTCACAAATAATCATGTCGTAAGCCACGCTAACAAAATCACGGTTACAATTTCTGGCATGAAGACTCAATATAATGCCAAAGTTATTGGAAGAGATAGAGCTAGTGATTTAGCTGTTATTAAGATTAATGCTAAAAACTTAGTGCCTATCAAATTTGCTTATGCAAATGATTTAGCTGTTGGGGATGTTGTGTTTGCTATTGGAGATCCGTTTGGAGTTGGTGAAACTGTAACTCAAGGAATAATCTCAGCTTTAAATAAAAATAGTGTAGGAATTAACCAATTTGAGAACTTTATTCAAACTGACGCTTCTATAAATCCTGGAAACTCAGGCGGTGCTTTGGTTGATAGTAGAGGTGCATTAATAGGTATAAATTCAGCTATTGTTACAAAATCAGGCGGAAATAATGGCATAGGTTTTGCAATACCAGTTTCAATGGTAAAAGATGTAGCGATGAAACTTATCAAAAGTGGAAAAGTAACTAGAGGGTATCTAGGCGTTGTTATCTCAAACCTAAACAAAGAACTACAAGAAGCATACAAACATAAAAATGGTGCTTTAGTTTTAGATGTTGCAAAAGGTACACCTGCTAAAAAATATGGTCTTAAAAGAGGGGATTTGATTTATGCTGTAAATAATAAAATAATTCTAAACAGAATAAACCTTCAAAGAACTATAGCTTCTTTTAAACCAAATGAAAGAGTAGTTTTAAGCGTTGAGCGAGATAAAAAGAATATCAAAATCAGACTTGTTTTAGGGAACAGAACAAAACTAAGAGAAGTAAATGCTAATGATGTAGTCCTTGGTGGCTTAAGTTTGCATTCTATAAACGAAAATATTGCTAGAAGATATAGACTGCCACCTGATACAAAAGGCGTTTTGATAACAAATGTAAAACCAAAATCAAAAGCTGAAAAAGTTGGTTTTCAAGCTGGAGATGTTATTATACAAATCAACGATAAAGAAATTTCTTCTATAAGAGATATTCAAAAGATTTTGAGTAAAGATAATTATGATAGGGATGAACATCACAGAAGAGATGAGCATCATAGAGGTCATCATCATAATAATTTAAAAAAAGTATATGTGAATAGATATTCACACATTTTAGCTTTTGTTATTAGATAAAGGATAAGTTATTACTAAAATATTAATGATTGAAGACGACTTAGAACTTGCAGAAATTATTACAAATTATCTGCGTCCTTTTGATATGGAAATTACGACTATTGATAGCCCCTTTAGGGGCTTATCAGAGCTTGAAATAACAAAGGATTATGAACTTCTAATTTTGGATTTAACTTTGCCAGAGATTGATGGGCTTGAGCTTATTCCTAAGATTAGAAATGTATCAAATATTCCTATAATAATCTCTTCAGCAAGAGATGATATTTTAGATAAAGTTATGGGCTTAGAGCGAGGTGCAGATGATTATTTGCCCAAACCTTACAATCCAAGAGAACTTGAAGCTAGAATTAGAGCTATTTTAAAAAGAATAAAAAAAGATAAGCCAGAGCAAAAATCAAAAGTTTTTGAACTAAAAGAAAAAGAAATGCAGATTTTTTTTAAGCAAAATCCATTAAATTTAACTTTAGGTGAATATGATATTTTGAAATTGCTTATCCAAAGAGATGGCGGTGTTGTTGCTAGAGAAGATTTTATTTATAGTAGTGAAAATATTGAAGATGATAGTAGTTTGAAAAATATTGATGTTATGATTTCAAGAATTAGACAAAAAATTGCCACGATTGACAAGTCAAAAACATACGTAAGAGCTATTAGAGGTATTGGTTATCAACTTTCACAATGAAAAATATTTCCATAATTACTTTTATAAATATAATATTTCTAATAGCTTTTGTAGCAATAGCTTCTAGTTTATTTATCTTTATTAAATTAGACAAAGAAAAATATGAAATAACAACTTCGCAAAGATACAAGCTAATCGCAGACACTTTTTTGACAGGCTTGCAAGTAGGCGACTCAGAATCACATTTAAAAAAATTATACAAAAGATACAATGTAAGAGTAATAGATGATAGAAAGAAAAAGCTTTTTATTATCATAAATGCAAGAGAAAGATTTTTTACAAATTCATTTTTAGGCAGAATGCGAGTTTTACAACTTGGCAGAGGATATTATTTATATCTTCAAGAACTAGGCTACAATGTTATGCTTGAGGATTTAAAGCCTAAAAATTACAATGGTGCAATAGCTATTATTTTATTTGTATTTTCTATGCTTATTTTATTGTCTTTATATACTTCACTAAGGCGAAAACTAAACCCTTTAAAGCTTTTGCATGAAGAGATTAAAAAGTTTAGTGCAGGTGCTCAAGATTTTGAGATTAAAGTTGTGAATAACGATGAGATAGGAAAAATCGCTAAAAGCTTTGATATAGCTATAAAAAATATTAATAAACTAACAAAATCAAAAACGCTCTTTATGCGAAATATGATGCATGAGCTTAAAACTCCTATCGCAAAATCTATGATAATAGCTGAAACACTTGAAGACAGCAGAAACAAAGTATTGCTAAAAAAAGCCGTAGCTAGGATGGATTCTATCGTAAAAGAGTTAGCAACTATTGAAAAAATATCTACAAAAATTTTGGTTCTTGATAAACAAAAAGTAATGATGTCACGACTTCTTGAGAAATCTTTGGATATTTTAATGCACAATAACAACGCCAATATTATACAAAATATTAAGGATTTTTCACTTTTTGTCGATAATCCTTTGTTCGAAATCGTACTAAAAAACTTAATAGATAATGCTCTTAAATTTGCTGAGGATGGCAAGGCTTTGATAAAATGCTACGATAATAATATAGAAATAATATCAAAAGGAAATAAGCTTAGTAAAAATCTAAGCGAATATCTTGAACCTTTTTATCAATATGAAAAAAGAAAAGATGGCTTCGGACTAGGACTTTACATAGTAAATGAGATTTTAAAACTTCATAAACTAAAACTAGAATATCGCTATGAAATGCAAAGTAATATCTTTTTTATTAGGCTCTAGGATTTTTGATTTTGTAGTATTTTTGAGCATTTTTATTACACTTATTAAGTGCTACTTTTCGCCCAAGCTTAGATGTGATATTTTCAGGCGAAAGAGTGTATATTTAAATTTAATAAATGCTAATATCAAGATACGCTTTAGCCCAACGTTGTGTTAGGCTAGTAATTAGGAGTGAAAAGTGTTAGAGTCTTCCATAATCCTGTTTTAGTATCAAAACCACTTAATCCCCAAAGAGAAATAAAATAATCTTTTGAAAATATAGGTTGAGCACCTTTTGGCACGATAAAACTTAATAAATTATATTTTATTAAACAATCCCCACTTGGGTCAACAGAAATATTTGTTGGACTCATCTTGCTTTGACTAGAATTTATACAAGAATATTTAATTTCAGTTGCAGTAAAAGAAGTTCTTGTGCAAGTCTCAGTTATAGTTTTACCTTTAGCAAAAGAAACAGTACTTCCGTTTGCACCTATATTTAAAAGACTATCCCCTATACCGGAAAAATCTTTGTAACCGCTATCTGCTAAACCTTTTTTAATAAAGACAATCTTTTCATAATTTGTAGTAACCATAGCACCATTGCTTTGTACTGCATAATTATAATTATATGATGGAACCCAAGTAAATACTAGAGTGCCATTACTTTTATTCTGGGTCAAACTTGTTAAAGCTGAATCATCACCGCTAATGCTAGGTTTTGTAGAGCCACAAGCACCAAAAATTAGTCCTAAGCCCAAAGCTCCAGCCACTAATGTCATTTTTTTCATTTCTTTCCTTTGTTTTGATTTATAAATTATATAAAAAACTTAAGACATATTTTGTCATAAACTATTTTTTATATTTGCCAAGAAAATATAAATATATACCTCTGAATATCTCTTAAAAATTCTGTATTTGGGTATTTTAAATTTCTAGCAGTTAGGTATTTTTTGTAAAAAATAATACATTTGAAAAAGCTAGAAGTTGTGAAATACTAATATCAAAAAAGAATAATAAAAGTTTTTTTAAAGTATTAAAACATACTAGCCTAAAATATTCTTAGGCTAGTATGTTTTATTTTACAGGAGTTATTGTCCAACCACTTTTTGAATTATAATTAGTTAAAGTAGCTATTTTTTTGTGATAAGTTACTGTGGTATCAATATGTCTTATTTTGCTAAACGCACTAGTAGCTTCAAGGTTAACTATTTTAGATTCTTTTTTTGGAATCTCCATTTCTGAACCAATACCATAAGGAATTACCAATTTACTATTAATATCTTTATTGTTCATGCAATCATAATGAATTGTGGTAGCTGTATTTTTTTTAGTATCCAGTTTACAAGTTACTGTTTGTTCTTTACCCTTTGCATTAAAATCAATACTAGCAATATTTCCGTCTTTATTCCGATTTATTTTGGCTTCCTCATAAGACTGAGCCATCGAACCTAAAACACTATTTGCATCTGTTTCATCAGCTGTTATTTTTTCAACAGTTAACGAATTACCATTTTTCATTGTAGAGTCGCCATTATTAACCATTACTTCTATTGCATTGTTTCTTGGTGTCCATTTAAAAGTCAAAACACTACCATCTAAATTTTGGCTTACACTAGCAGAGCTTATCGGCAAACTATCACTTGAGCTTCCTCCGCAAGCATTCAAAACAAATCCTAAACCTAAAGCACTAGCTAATAAAATCATTTTTTTCATTTATTTCCTTTATTTATTATATATAAATTATATAAAAAACTTAAGACATATTTTGTCATAAATTATTTTTTTATGCGCAGTAAATAAAAGTAAAAAATATTATCTAGTCTTAGATTTTTATGACGTTATTTTGCTATGAATACATAAGTTCAAACAACAAGCAAAGAATTACTATATCTATTTGATAATTTAATTATTTAAAAAATAATAATTTTAAATTAGACAAATTGTGTCTAAAATATTATATATAATTTTCTCTAAGATTTAAAAAATACAGCTATAAGTAAAAGTAAAAGTAAAAGTAAAAGTAAAAGATAAAATGATTGTCTTCAATAAGAAAAAAGGATAAAAATGAGTTTAAAAGAGTTTGAAATAAGTGATGTGACTATTGCTATTTTTGTAGCAATTAATTTTATTAGCTTTAGTAATTTATATTATAAAGAAATTAGAGATAATTTCAGAAGAAATATTGAAAACTTTTTACCTAAAAATGGCAAAAATGGGCTAACCATTGGCACTTTCGAGAATATTACTTGTGACGATAAAAAATATCTTCATTATTGTAAACTTGCAAAAATTTATAAAAATATTTTTATCGCATTAAATATTTTAGGAGTTTTAACAGTCATGGCACAAAATACTATTAAGATTATTCATTGGGATTTATCTTCAGTTTTATTTATTGAGATTATTTTAGGTATGTTTTGCTTTGGACTCCAACGAGAGCAATTATGTAATATTAAAGATTATTATTTAAGTATTTTAAAAAAAGAAATGCACAAGCCTAAATCTTAAAAGACAAGACTTGGTAAAATATCAATTTGCTAGTCTTTGCACATTTAGCATATCTAATTTATCAAGGCGCGCTTATTTAGAAGCTAGCATTGTATCAATTTCATTTATTTGTAATTTTGTATTAGTAAATAACATAGCGAAACCACCATTTTTAATAAACGGATTAACACTTTTAGGGCGGTCGTCAATTAATAGAGATTTATTATTAGCAAATTTAGCCTTTTCATGGCTTTTTATAACATAATGGACTGTTACTTCTAAGCCAAAAGTTTTTTCAATCCAAGCTTTTTTCATTTTTTTTACACCAGTAGTATTATAATTACCACAAGCTGTGATAATCTCAAACTTTCCTATATGCTTTTTTAAAATCTCAACCAAAGGCATCTCTTCTAACTCTAAGAAGAAATTACTATAACATAGATTTTTTTTGAAGTCTTGCCATTTATTTTGCCTCATTAATTCTTTGATAGTGCAAGCCGCTATTTTTTCAGCTGACTTTTGAAAATCTGCAAGAACACCATCAATATCTATATAAACTTTTTCAATATTTTTAATGTCATTTATATTTTGCACAATGAAGTTCCTAATAAAATTTTTATGATTAAGTGAGTGTATTAAATATTTTTTAGTTTACCATAAATTTTATTAATCTCTTTTAAGGCTTTCAAATCCCCTTATTGTCGGGTCTGTATGTAATCTGATAATTTTGAAACAATGGCTGCTGCTATGGAACAAGTTTCAATCCCCTCATTGTCGGGTCTGTATGTAATATACTTAGCAAAATATTCAAAAGATGATTTTATCTTGTTTCAATCCCCTTATTATCGGGTCTGTATGTAATAAAAAAGAAAAAAAGAGAGTTTATAAAGAACTTTTAGTTTCAATCCCCTTATTGTCGGGTCTGTATGTAATCTGAAAAATCAAAAGTTTTAGCTTTCATGAAAGAGGTTTCAATCCCCTTATTGTCGGGTCTCTTTGTAATCCCTTCATCACCTTCGTGAAGGGCTTTTAATTCTTAAAATAAACTTTAATAAACAATAAAATTTTAAATAACTTAAATAATTATACAAAAAATTGTATATGCAAAAGCTTAACTCTAGGCTTTTAAGAATAAATATAATCTTTAAAGGTTAAAAGGAATTTTTGGAGAGACTGAATATCTTGATTTACCATATCTTTTCTATTTTTTAATTGGTGCGCTATGTTGTTTCTTATATCTGTTATATTTGCGTTTTTATTTTTTTCTTTTCCTAAGGAAGAGTTATAATATTGATTATAGGGACTATCAACTCTTTTTTTTGCTTCTTCTCTGTCATCTTGACTATTTGGGTTGAGTTGCTTTAATTCGCAAGTTTTTGAAATCACAGCTTCGGTTAGGGCTATATAGCTTAAGGCATAATTTTTATTTTCATTTAGCCAAGAAGCTAGCTCGTATTGGAAGTGGCTTAGTTGGTCTTTGTCAAGCCTAGATATTATCTGCTCTAATTGAGGATACACAAAAGATATTATTTTATTATCTGAAGATTTAATATTTTGAATTTTACTTTTAGCACCTGAAATAAATTGTCTAATGCTTGCCATATTTGCAATTTGTAAAGAGTTATTAAAATTGCTAAAAGTTTTTGTTAAAACTTCTTTGTCTTCAAAATTTGATTCTTTTAAAAGGCTTATTAATTGGTCTGCATTTGAGTTATGCTTAAATATATTTATAGCTCTTATCCATCTTAAGAGGTCAAAAAATATCTTCATATCTACTATTTGTGATTTTTTAGGGGCAGTTTCTAGCATACCATAAAGTATAGCGTTTAGTTTAAAAATATTTTCTTTTTCAAGGGACAAAAATTCCAGTACAAGCATATTTAACATAGGCATATATCTAAAACCGTGAGTCATATCAAGATAGACTTCGTCACCTTTTTCTAGGTAATTTTCTATTTGTTGGAGCTTGTAAAAATTGCCCCACATTTCTTCTTGGGTATTTTTTTCATAATCTATAAAAAAAGAATAAACTTCTTTTATGTTTTTATGCTTTGTTCGTATGGCTTGCCCAAGAAGATTTAAATCTTCTTTTTCCAAAGTATTGTTGTCTATCTTATTTTCTATCGTTTCGTAATCTTCTTTTAATTCATCAAAATAATAGCAAAGATTATCCCATCTTGATTTTTTTGTTCCTATGAAAATTATTTTTTCTATGTCAAAATGCTCAACTAAAACTTTTGACACTAATTTTTTATTTTCATAATCCTTACCATCTATTGTGTATATTGTATTTTCGTATTCTTCATTTGAATCTTTTTTAATCGAGCCTGTACCGACTGAGCTTATTAATACTTTAGCCATTTTTTTCTCCTAACATTCTTTTGATTTCTTGGGTTCTTTTAAAATTTTTATCTCTATAAGGGTTAATATTGTCCGTGGTTTCTTTCCATTTATTTTCTTTTTGCATTAGTTTTTTTAGATATTTTAAAACTTCTTTTTTATTAATACCTAAATTTTTTTGTTTTATTGCATTTAATAAAACAGTAGTTCTTGGCTCATTTGGCTTAGTTGAAAAAATATCTTCTAATTTTTTCTCAAAAGGACTGAGATTTTCTACCCTTTGTTTTTCTTTTAGAATTTGCTTTTCTTTTTCTTTTGCTTCTTCCTTAGCTTTGAGATTTTCTTGGAATATTCTTTTATCGTCAAACTTCTTTGCATTTTCCTTGATGGTTTTTTGCTTGTTTTCTATATCTTTTTGTCTTTGTTTATCTTTTTCATATAAGACATTTATATTCTCATCATAGTCTTCTTTTGTGATTTCGCTTAGTAAAATCCAACCAAATTGCTTATTTTCTTCACTGAGAGTGTGAGTCGATATTGTCTTTTTGCCGTAGCTATTTTTGACATCTTTTACATCATAAAGCATATATTCTTGCCCTGAAAATTTGCCTAGTCTTACAATAAAGCTTGATTGATTTGGAGATTTTGGATAGACTTTTCTTGATGAATAAAACTTTTCTACTTTTTCTTTTAACTCTTTAAAATCATAATCACACTTAAGCACAAGTAAAAAACTTGAGTCTTTTTCTATGTATTCTATAATCTGAGGAATCGCGCTTTTAGCACTTTTTGCCTTGTCTTTGTGTCTTCTGTAAGTATAGGCTATTTTTGTTGTCCCTTGATATATCAAAGCGTCGCTTAAGCTCAAAGCCTTTCTTCCTTCACTTAAAGCTTCTTTTTGCTCCTTGCTGTCTTCTCTTTTTTCAAAAATATTCAAAATAGTATCAAACATGCCCTTGATAGATGAGCCTGGGATTATAGCTTTTTTTGTATTAGGATTTTTAAAAGTAGTTTTTATTTCGAAGTTATTATTTTGTTTTGAGCCGTCTTTGTTTTGTGTTTTTTTATAGGCTATTTCTGCTTTTTGGCTAACTTCGCAAGAAAAATCTGAGATTTTTTTAGCTAAATCAATTTTTGTTTTATAAAAACTTATAATCCCTAGCCAAGAGTCTAGGGTTTTATTAAATTTCTCTTTTTCTAATGAAGATAAAGACTTATAAAATAATATCTCATCAAAATGGTATAGCTTTTTGTTGTCTATCACAAAATTTGTAGGATTATAGGCTTCATCAGTTCCAATATGCACAGGACTTAGGCATCTAATACTAATATAGTGAGTATATTGTGTTTTCAATTTAGCTCCTTTTTCATACCTAAAACTATTGCATATCCTTGATGTACTGTATTTTTATGACTTGAAATACCTTTTAATCCCTTGCCTATGAAAGATATACTTTGCTCTTCTTTAAAGCTAAAAACGCTAGCCGTATCAGCTAAAATAATAGGGTTTTTAAAAGGATTTTTATTTGCTAGACTAGCACCATGCTTACCAAATCTAATAAAGGGTTCGTAATAAAATTTGTCAAAGTCTTTTTCAAAAGGGCAAAAAGGACTAAGGCTCATAAAAGTTTTCGAAGACTTTGTGAGCTTATCTTGAAGCACAAAATCGCCAAAAGAAAATCTACCTTTTCCAATACTTGCTTTTTTGCCATAGCCCATATTTGCTAAAGTTGCAAAGCTTTGCTTTAGCTCACCTAGAGTGATTTTATCTTCATCAAGTAGAAAATAAATATCTCTTTTGCTGTAAGTAAACTCATCTAGAGCAAAAGGATCATACCCTTCTTTGGTTTTAAAATCTTTATAATCGATATTGTTTTTCATAACTAGCTCTTCTTTTTTCGCTTCTTTTTTTAGATTCTTTGCTTTAGAAAAATCTCCTAGTATGAAATCATTTGCCTCTAGCCATATTTTTTTCTTATTTTCTTTTCTTTTTTTTACTCTTTCTTCTATGCTTAATTTTGTAGAATCATCTTGAAAAAGTCTAGGAGGTAGGTTTGGTTTTGGAAGATGATTTTCTATGAAGGCATCAGATATGACTAAAAAAGGCTTATTTTCATAAGTTTCAAGCAAAGATTCAAGTTTTTCTTTGCCAAAGGTATATCTAAAAGCCCAGCAAAATTGCCCAAAAAGTGTATCGCCTTTTAAACTTGTGGCAAAATTTGAGTTTGGCGTTATGGTGCTTTTATAAAGTTTCATTTTCTAAGCCCAAGTTTTATCTATAAATTTAATTCTTCCATAGCCTCTAGAACCACTTCCACCTAAATAATCATTTTCTAGTAGATTCATAGCTTCTGTTAGGATAGATTTTAGCTGTTCCTCATCATCATTTTTAAAAACCTTTAATTTAAAATCAAAATCAAACTCAATCCCGCTAGGCACTCTTTCGCTTTGTCTTGCTCCAACTCCGTGTTTTGCTGTGCCTGTTTTTCTGTCTATGACATTTTCCATTTTAGCTTCACTTAGATGAAAGTCATTATCTTCTTTATCCTTGTCTGTTTGAGCTTTAGTTATATGACAATCACTTATATTAATTCTCGTGATTCCTAAATCTTCATTCATTTCTTTTAAGATTTTTTCATCTTTTGTTTCTACACTTGAGCCAAAAACTCTCATAAGATTTAAAGCTTTTTTCTTTCCAGCCTCATCTTGTAATTTTGATATATATTTTGCAGAAAAAGGATTGCCGTCACTTGCATCAACTAAATTGTAATCCCATTCTAGCAAACTTCTCATCTTGCCTTTTAGACTTGAGCCTGGAATATAGGGAATATTTGTATTTATATCTTTTATGACTGCATTGTCAATTCCGCCTATCTTCATGCCATCATCACCAGCACCAATATGTAATCCACTTAATAATCTTATTTTACCTTTTAAGCTTAAAATCTTCATTTTTTATTTACTCCCTTTGTAAAAACCTAGAACGGCTTCAAAAAATAATTTAAATATTTCTAATTCTTCTTTTGTATTTACTTGAGTTACACAAGAACTAATCATTCTAACAAATTCTTCACTTGTAACTTTTCTTGCTTTTGCATAGCTTACTTTTGAGTTTAGCATTTTTACAAAAGGAAGAACATCTTCCCAATTTTGTGTTTTCGCTCTTTGATTTAGACTAAGCAGTTCATCATAAAACTTTCTAATCTGTGTTTCTTTTGTTTCTTTTTGTGCCTTAAAGATTATTTCAGCACATTTTTTTGCTGTTTCGTTAAAAAGCTCAGGGTCTTTTTTGAAATTCAAAATTATTTCAGGCAAGGGCAATACTATTACTTCCCTTTTATTGTTTGAATATCCTTGATTATTTTTTTGATACATTATTTTCTCCTTTTGTAAATAAATTCAAATATTTTCATCTTTAAAGCCTTTGGTTTATTCTCTATTAAAGAATTTAAAAGAATCAAAAAGTCTTCACTTTTTTCTTTTTCTTTTATATTGATATTTCTTGAAAAAGTATAATTTAGCTTTGATTTCCACATAGTATCCAGCATGCTAAAAGATTTATTTTGAATATTTATACTCATGTCAATGAAATCTAATAAAGCATAAATAAAACCTGTACTTAAAATATTTTTTTCATCATAAGTAATAAGTAAACTATAAAAGTCTTGAAGCTCCTTATCTTTATAATCCTTCCATTTTACACATTCTCCAAATAAACTAAGTGCATCTTTGCCATCTAATTCTTTGGCATTTTCAAGAAGGTCTTCGCTTGTTTTTGCTATATAATTTATAGGTACAGAAGATTTAAAAAGCACCATGCCCATAGAAAGACTTAAGCTACTTCCCTTTGCAAAGTTTTTAAATTCTTTGTCTAGTTCTTTTGCAAAATCAAGTATTTCATCCCAAGCACCTAGTAAGAAAATATCATCCCCTCCAGCAAAAACTGTATAAATATTTTTATTTTTCATCATTTGCGAGGTCTTGACAGAGAAAAAATAATCGATTAATCTTGAAATAAAATTTATTTTATAAAAAGAAGATTCGTCTTGTTGTGCAAAGAATATGCCCATATTATCAACATCACCCTTTAGACACATTAGCGCTTTTATTCCAGCATCTTCATCTTGGCAAGACATTTGAGCTAAGTGTTTAAAATCTTCAATCTCTTGGCTTGAATTTGTTTTTACATAAGATTTCAAACTCCATTTAGCAAAGCCCTTAAACTCTTCATCGTTTGATATATCAAAAATTGTGTTTTGCTTATCTTCTGTACTAGGATTTTCTTTGAAATTAATATAAAAATCTTCAAATACTTCTAATCCTTGTTTGGACTTGCTTATGCAAATGAAATCTTTTTTAGCTAGATTTTCTCCTAGCTTTATGAAATATTCACACCAAGAGCAAGAGTCTTTATTTGGACTTTGCATAAATCTTTTATTACATGTTTTGCAAAGATGGGCATTGTCTTTGGTGAGTTCTTTGTCAAAATCTAAAATAGGATTGGTATTTACAAGATTGAATTTATTAAACTTTATTTCTTCTGATTTTTTTCTTAGTTTTTCTTCTAGATTATTTATATTTTTACTAGAAAAATCTTCTTTGTTAGCTTCAACAAAACAAAACCCTAAGCCACTAAGCCCAAAGGTATTTTTTATAAACCAATTATTTAATCTGTTTTGCAAGTCTTTTAAATCATTTTTGATCTTTTCTAGATTTGGGCTTAAGATTCTAAACTTTCCAGCTCCAAAATTTACAATGTTTAAAGAGCTTAATCCTATATCTTCACAAATTTTCAGTGCAATAATTTTTGTAAAAATTTGTATAAAAGCAGATTTTCCTCTTAGAAGTTTTGCAGCTTTTGAGCTTGGCATATATTCAAAAATAAATTTTTGAATACCAAAAAAATCTCCTGAGATTAACAATAATTCTTTTTCTTCACTTTTTTCTGTGGAATCTTTATTTTCCTTGTATAAATTTAAGCTTGAATCAAAAAATACCTTAGCTTCAATCTTGTCATAAAGTGGTGTAAAACTTGAGTCTTTATCAAAGCTTTGGATAAAAGATGTGTATTTTAAGCTAAGATATTCAAGGCTTGAGATTAGATTTTCTTTTGAATTGACTGATTTTATCAAGTCTAAATCTTCTAAAAATTCTTTATATAATTTTAGAAAATCATCATCATTTGCTTGATAATTTGGCTCACTACTTGCATAAATGCTAGAACTTGAAAATTTTGCTGGCTTAAAAATAGTATTTTTTGCAAAAATTCCATTAAGACTTTTTAAACTCTCTTGTGTCGTTTCTTTATTGTTTGTAAGTGTTTCTAAAATTTTTGTTTCATCTTCATCAAAAAAATGTCTAAGTAAAGAAGAAATACCATCTTCTTTACTGTTTGCTTTAGTTTTTAGTTCTTCAAAACTTAAAATTAATGTACCAAGACTAAGAAGTTCGGTTTTATTCATCTATATTCCTTATTTTTATATTTCCTAAGCCAAAAACACTTTGTTTGCCAAGCGCTATTAGTTCTCCTAAGTTTAAAAGCTCGAAACTTTGTTTGTTTAAATTTATTAACTCAATCTTACCCATAATTCCTCCTAAACTCATAGTGGTATTTTGCCTAGAACTTTTTCTCCTTAGTTCTTGAAAATATAAATCTCTTTTGACTATTTCTCCATGGGGCTCAAAATCTAGGGTTTTTATTTCAAGATTTTGTAATCTTAGGCTTCTTCGGTAGATTGAATTAAGAAAATCTTTTAAAACTAACTTTGATATTTGGTCTTGATTTTTTACTAAAAAATTATTCTTTTTTATCCTAAGAGGACTGGTAAATTCTAAGCTTATATTTTCACAAAAATCTTTATATAAAAAATCTTGTATATAATTTGTTGGTATTTTTATTTTCTTAGAGTCATAAATATCTTCATTATTTATAAAAATATTAAAATCTTGATATTTTATTTTATCTTTTCCTAACCCTATTTTTGTTAGCATTTGTACTAGACTTGAGATAAGATATGGGAGTTTGCTTGTTGCTTCTTCAAAAAGATAAAGATCAAAATCGTAATAATCTTTACCTAAATCAAATGCTAGTCTGTAATTATGGTATTCATTTTTTTTCTCATAAAATTCATAATAAATACAAGCATTAGAGTTAAAACAATCATCACAAATAAAACTAGGATTTATGCAAACCGTTCTTTTTAGACTATATCCTAATGCCCCACGGATTTGCGAACCTATGAAATATGGTAGTTTTTGGCTTGATTTTATAAGGATTGAAATTTTAGTATATTTCATTAAAACCTTTCTTGGATAATTCTAGATTAAAAGAACTTAATATTTTATTAATTTGCTTAGCAAAAATAAGACACAATTTGTCAATTATGAAAGATTAAAAAATATTAGTCAAGATTGTAAAAATAAATTGTATAATTAAAAAATTAAGATATTTTGTATCAAAAAGGAAAATTATGGCAAATGAAGCGCAAAGAGTTTTGCTTATGTTAAAAAAGCTAAATAGTGGGAATACTATAAGTTATGAAGAAGAAAAATATAATAATGGCATGGAAAAAGAAAATTCATCTGAAATAATATCTGAACGAACTTTTCAAAGAGGGATTGAGAGAATAAATGAGATTTTTCCTGAAGCTATCGAAAAGATTCCATCGAAAAAATCAAGTTATAGGGCACTAAAAAAAGATATATTAAATAACTTTTTAAACAAAGAGGGCATGAGCTTATTGGTTCAAATTTTCAATATTGCACAAGTTAATAATATCGATTTATCTAAAAATTTTGACATAAGCAAAGATGATGAAGAGTTACTAAAAAGAAGAATAAAAAATACAAGTAAATGCTATGATTTCAGAAATAAACCTTTTGAGGAAAATAAGCAAAATATGGATTGTTTAAGCACTCTTGAGCGCGCTATAACTTATAGAAAATATTTGGAGATTAAATACGCAAATAGTGCTAAAGTTTATAAAATAAATCCTTATAAAATTTTGTTTTTAAATGAGAATTTTTACTTAGCTTCTGTGATTAAAGAGCAACATTTTGAATTTTCCCTTTTTAGGATTTCAAAGATAAAAGACATAAAAGAGCTTAGCGATACTTTTCAAAAAAGACCTGAGATTGAGAATTTTATTAGTAATATTCAAACTCCTTTTGCAACTTTTGAAAATGGTTGTGATGAAAAAGATTTGACTGAAATAAAACTTGAAGTTTGCAAAAGACAAGCCTATCACTTTAAGGCTAAAAAGTTTTTGAAAAGTCAAGAGATACAAGAGCTAGAAAATGGAAATATTATTGTAAGTTATAGATTGACTCAAAGTTTAGAGATTGAAGAGCTTATTAAAAAATGGATTCCTTTTGTAAGGATTTTAAGTCCAAAAAGTTTTAAAGAAAAATTTGCCAAAGATATAGAAGATTTATTGAGTGAAAAGCATTTTGAGAAGATACAAAAAAATGAACAATAAGACAGCAATTTAGAAATAATTTAAAAAATATATGAAATTCCAAAGTTAGCCGAAGACTCTGCATTTATTTCATAAGCAAAACTTACACTAGTGCTTGAGTCAGCATTGTAGCTTCCTTCATAAGCTTTTATACTCAGTAAATTTACTTTTACTTTTAAATTAAGTGCAATAGATTTATAAAAGTAAGTCATTTTTAATCCAAAGTCTCCATAAAATGAGGGTAGATAATCGCTTGATTTATTGCAAGTGAAGTCTTTACAATTTTTTTGATATGCTCCTGTGCTTGTCGCAAGATTTTTAAATTTTATATTATCAAAATCATAAACTCCTAGACCTAAATCTACAAAAAAATATTTGTGTAATTTTGTACGGTGTTTTTTGTCAAAATCATAAGCATATCCAAGTTGAGTGTAATAATATCCTTTTGAATTTGGACTCCAATAAGCTTTATCAAAATCTAAATCTTTTGCTGAACTAATGGGTTCGCTTAAAAATTTTACAATCCCTAATCTGCAAGAAAAATCATAATATTGAAAAACCAAAGCAGTATCTATACCTTGGGCTGTCTTTTCATAGGTAGTTGTGGATTGTTTTAGTGTATCAGTTTCGATTGTTTTACTTTTAAAGGTAGCTAAACCAACTTCTAAGCCTATTTTATATTTTGCCTTGGTGTTTATGAAACGGGTTTTATGTTTGTATCTATGATAAACTTTTTTGTGGTAAGTTTTATGCTTGTATTTGTGGTGTATTTTTTTATGATGAACTTTTTTGTGGCGAACAGTTTTTTTATGATGAATCTTTTTGTGATATATTTTTTTCGTGGTATGTTTTTTATGATAAGTTTTTGTATTGTGACTTGCAGCATTTAGACTTAGAAAACACACAAGAAGTAGAATAAAATATTTCAACACAGCAATTTGACCTTTTCTAGAATAAATATCAAGTTTTATATACTTATTTCCAATCTAGGCTATCTTATCAAAGCAAAGATTAAAATTATATATAATATGATAGGTATATAAAAGTTTCAAAAATTATTTTGAAGCAAATTAAGAAAGAGTATCGATGAAAAATTTTTCAATCAAAACAAAAACTACTTTAATAGTTATATTTATAGTAGCTATAGTTTCTGTAATTAATGCTTATTTGTCCATTTCATCTTTGGAAAAATTTTCTCAAGCTGAAATGAAAGATTTTGCTAGTAAAGAATACAAAACTAAAAAAGTAAATGTTAAAAGCTATGTTGATATGGCTATTGATATTATTAAAAAAATAGACCGAGGTAGAGGTCATGCACAAAAACGGGCTGCATTAAAAGAGATTAACAGCTTGCATTTTGGTAAGGATGGATATTTTTGGATAAACGATACTAGAAATATTTTATTAGCAGACTCTGAAGCTCCTCAGCTGATTGGCACAAATGTATCAAATATAAAAACTTCGACAGGTGTGAAAATTTTTAAAGTATTAACTAAAAAAGCAATGAGACATTCAAACGGTGTTTTTTTTAACTATATGTGGCCAAAAATAGGACATAAAAAGCCTGTTGAAAAAATATCTTTTGTAAAAAGCTATAAACATTGGGGTTGGATTATTGGGACAGGCTCATATTTAGACGGTGTTCAAGCTGATATTGTCAAAGAAAAATTATCGACTAAACATAAGATTAATACAATTATTTTTAAAACAACTTTATCAACTATTATTATGCTTATTTTGGTTTATTTTATTATATCTTTTGTGTTTAAAGGATTTGTTTCAAAACCACTAAAAGAGTTTGAAAATAAATTTAAACATTTTTTAAATTTTATTGCTATGAAAGAAAATAAATTTGAACCTGCCAAGATAAAAGCAAATAACGAAATAACAAGAATGCTTTTTATGCTAAATAAAACTGCTACTGAATATGACAAGAGTTTAAAAGATGATATGAAAGTAGTCGGCGAGCTTGTTTTGGTAGGCACACAAATAGAGCAGGGTATTTTTCAATGTAAGATAAAAGCAGAAAGTAAAAATCCTATGTTTGTAGCACTTAGAAAAAGTGTAAATAGTATGCTAGCTTTTTTAAATCTTCATATGCAAGCTATTAGAGCGACACTTGAGGGATATAATGAAAATGATTACACAAGAAGTATCCCTGAAAACGAAAAAATCAAAGCTGATATGCGAGCTGTTATTGATAGTGTTAATAAATTAGGAGGTAGCCTTGCGACAAACGCTAGAACAAATCTTGATAATGGTACTACTTTAGAGGAAAGTTCTCGTAGTATGACAAACTCTATGCATACTCTTAGCTCAAAAGCAAATGAACAAGCTGCTAGACTTGAAGAGACTGCTGCTGCTGTCGAAGAGATTACATCTTTGACTAGAAATAATCGTGAAAATACTTCAAAAATGGCAGGTTTAGGTGAAGAAGTAAATGGCTTTGTAGAAAATGGGCAAAAACTTGCTAATCAAACGGCTATGTCTATGGAAGAGATTAATGCAAAAATTTTGTCGATTAGTGATGCTACAAATACGATAGACCAAATATCTTTTCAAACTAATATCTTAAGTTTAAATGCAGCAGTTGAAGCTGCAACTGCAGGAGAAGCTGGTAAAGGTTTTGCTGTTGTCGCTGGTGAAGTTAGAAGTCTAGCTTCAAGAAGTGCAGAAGCTGCAAAAGAAATAAAAAAATTAGTTAAAGATGCTAAAACTAAGGCCGATGAAGGGCAAGGCATTTCAGAAGTTATGATAAAAGAATATAAAAGCCTAAGTGAAAATATGAAAAATGCACTAAATTTAATCGAAGATATAAATGTAGCTTCTAAAGAGCAGATGGCAGGAGTTGAACAAATTAATGACGCGATTACCACGCAAGACCAAATCACTCAACAAAATGCAAGTGAATCAGCAAAAGTTTCAAAGATTGCAAGTGAAGTTACAGATATGGCAAATAATTTAGTAGCTATGGCTAAAGACAAAAAATTCTAAGGAGAAGATAGATGCAAGGTAAAGAAACTGTTTTAGATGACTATTCTTTTTTAGTTAGTCAAACAGATAAAAAAGGAGTTATCACATTTGCAAATGATGATTTTTGTAAAATAGCTGAATACACAGCTGAAGAACTAACTGGAAAACCACATAATATAATAAGACATCCTGATATGCCCAAAATTGCTTTTAAAGGACTTTGGGACACCATAGAAAAAGATGAAATTTGGACAGGTTATGTAAAAAATCAAACAAAAAGTAAGGGTTTTTATTGGGTTTATGCAACTGTTTATCCTCTTATTGATAGAAACGGAGATATAGCTTATATGTCGTGCAGAAGAAAAGCGCATAGAGATGAAATAGAAAGTTATGGTTTACTTTATGAAAAACTATTAAAAGATGAAAGAACAAATGTTTGAAGCTTTAAAAAATAAGATTATTTCTTATGTATTTGTAGTATCAAGTCAGCCAATTTTGCTAAAAGATTTATTAAAGGCTTGTTCTTTGTATGAGCAAAATCTATATATAAGTTCTATTGATTTAGGTTTTTCTTTTAAAGTTGTGAGAACTTATTTTGTATTCTCAATTTTTGCATTTATTTTTGTAGCGATTTTTACCTCTTTAGCCCATAGATTTTTTGAAGAGCTTGATTTTCACTTGGTTATGATTTTAGTGGTTATGATTACTTCTGCTGTTTTTATATTTTTTAATGCTTTTAAAGAATGGCTAAGAGAAGAAATGACACAAAGACGAATAAAACAAGCTTGGAAAAATCACTTCCCTTATTTACCTTTCGAAGAAAATCTTAAGCTTGTAGCAGGGCTTTATGATGAAGCTATCAAGCGAGATATCCCACGACAAGAGTTGGAAATTTATATCTTAAAAAATCTTAGTTCTTAGTATTGCTTAGGTAAAATAAAGCAAAGGATTGATTTTGCATAGTGTTTATTTGATTTTCTTGCCGATTTTCCTCTCTCTTTTGATTTTGCTTGTAAGCAAAAAAAGTTTTTTATCTCTTTTGGTGGGATTTTTGAGCGCTTGTTTGATATATTCTTCTTTTGACTTGGCTAAATTTGTTGGTATTGTATTGCATTCTATAAGAATTATTTTTTATAATGACGGGCTTAAATTTTGGAATATTGCAGTGCTCATCTTTTTGCCAATTTTGGCTACCTTGTCTTGCCTTATGGAAGAAAGTGGTGGCGTGGCTGCTTTTTCAAAATGGTTAAAAACGAAATTAAAAACGAAAAAACAAGCTGAGGTTTTAGTTGTAATCTTAGGAATTGTTATTTATCTTGATGGGTATTTTAGTGCTATAATTGTTGGAAGTGTGGGAAGTTCTTTTTCATCTTCTTATAAAATCTCAAAGGCAAAAATCGCTTATTATGTAGATTCAACTTCAGCACCAATTTGTCCAATGATACCGATATCTAGCTGGGGCGCATCTATACTTGGAATTTTAGCATCCTTGCTTGCAAGTTCAACACTAATCCACGCAAGTCCTAGTGAGATTTTTATTTCTTTGATTCCTTATGAATTTTTTACTTTTGTTGTTTTGGCAATGTTGTTTGTGGTTGCACTTGGTGGGCTAAATATTGCTAAGATGAATGACATAGAAAGCAAATATGAGCTAAGCAAAAAAGATGAAAGTGAAAGCATAAATAAGGTGCATAAACTCAAAAACTCAGGGCATATTTCTTTTATAGTTGGAATTTTGCTTTTGATTTTTGTGACCTTGATTTTAGTCGTGATTGAAGGTTATCATAATAGCCATAGTTTAAATATTCTTAAAATTATTGCTTCAAGTAATTTAGCTCTTGATATGGTTTATGGTTCGCTTATTTCTTTGATAATTTATTTTCTTTTGGTAAGAAAAGATATAAATGTTAAAAGCCTAGCTAAGCTTTTAAAAATTAATTATATTTTTACATTTAAAACTATAATTATTTTACTTCTTGCATGGTCTATGATAAATGCAATTTTAGCTCTTGGTATTGATAAAGAGATAATTACTTTGTTAAAAACTTATCATATTAGCTCAAACTTTTTGCCTTTGGTTTTATTTTTAATAGCTATGTTTTTGTCTTTTGTCTCAGGAACTAGCTGGGGTACTTTTTATCTCTTAATACCTATCGCTTTTGTTCTAGGCTCTGCTTATGGCTTGCATGAAGTTGTAGTTTTTGTAGCAGCTGCAATTACAGGAAGTGTTTTTGGGGATAACTGCTCTTTGATTAGTGACACTACGATAATAAGTGCGAGTGCGAGTAATTGTACTTTAGAAGCGCATTATTCAAGCCAAATACCTTACGCTTTGGTTTGTGGATTAATCGCTTGTTTGATGTGGTTTATTTATGGACTTAGTGGCTCTTTAGGCTTGGCTTATTTATTTTTAGTTCTTGGACTTGTTGTTTTTTATTTTTTTGCTAAAAAAAGAGGTGCAAGGAATAAAAATAAAGAAGTTGCAAAGACACTTAGAGCAAACTAATTATTTTTTAGATTTGAGGTTTTGCTAATTTGTTTTCTAAGCTTTTACAGTTCGTAAAAATATCTTTAAAATCTCTATTTTCTTGTTTTTCTGCTTGGGCTATATTTTTTGGCTCACTCTTAAATGCTAGCGTTGATTTTCTTTTTATAGGTATATACTCAAAAAGAAAAAAGCCAGAGTTGTGTAAATCTTGTCTAACACCTCTTGCAATAGAATAGGTAGTTAAAATAGCGTCTTTGTTAGATTTATTATAAATATCTTCAAAGAATTCTTTAGTCCAAAGCAAGGGATTCACATCTTTGCTAAAAGCGTCTTGATAAATAATATCAAAATTTATTTTAGTATTTTTTACAAAAGTTCTAGCATCAAGGTTGAAAATTTGAATCTTTATATTCTCATCTTCATAAAAAAGCTCAGAGCTTAGGCATTTTATTATATGTTTATAATCATCAAATTCTTTTGGATAAGGAAAATGTTCTAAAGAATTTATCAAGTTTTTATCTAATTCAGGAGAATAGATTTCGACTTTTTTCTTAGCTTTTTCTATGCTGATATTAGTATCTTTTTTTCTTAGCTTGTCTAAATAGTAAAGCGTTGCCAAACTATTGTATCCTAAGCCAAAGCAAATATCTAGAATTTTTAAACTATTTTTATCTTTATGATATGCTAAAGCTGGGATTATATGTTTTATCAAACTTTCATTTAAAGCACCATCACTAAGACTATGATAGTGCTGTTTAAATTCTTTGGAATAAAGTGTATAGCTTCCGTCTTGGCTTAAAACTTCTTGCATTTTATTTTAGGTGTCTAAGGTGCTAAGTTTTTCATCACTTAGATAAAGTGCTTTGTTGTCCATTATCAAAATTTCATTATCTAATATATCTTTAGCGATTTGCTTGGCATCATCTAAAGAATGCATTTTATAGCTTCCGCATTGATATTTGTTTAATTCAGGAATATCATTTTGCGATTTAACTTGCAAAATATCCTCCATGGATTTCTTCCAAGCAAGAGCTACAGTTTGCTCACTTGGTTTGCCAAGTAAGCTCATATAAAATCCTGTCCTACAGCCCATAGGAGAAACATCAATAATCTCAACTTTATCACTATTTAAATATTTTCTTATGAAGCCCGCAAATAAATGCTCTAAGGTATGGGCTCCTCTTTCACTCATCATTTTTTTATTTGGGACATAAAATCTTAAATCAAAAACGCAAATATCATCTCCACTTGGGCTTGACATTGTTTTTGCTAACCTAACAGCAGGTGCTGGCATTATCGTATGGTCTACTCTAAAACTATCTAAAAGTGGCATAACAACTCCTTTTGCTTTATTATATTAGTATATTCTAAAAATCTTAAGATAAGTTAATAATTTAATAGTTTTAATAAACTTCTAGGATTTTATTTCTGATTTCTTTTCTAAACATGCAAACTGTTTTATCAGTAAATGGTAAAATATTAAAAAGTATAAATTCTTTGAGTCTATAGAATATCTTTCTTTTCCTATTTGACAAGTCGCTTGAATACCTGCCTGTTTTGGAGCCTTGAATTACTAGAGTTTCTATGCTCCAAAAAACATCAATTTTCATTTCTTTCCAATATCTTGTAATAAGAGCATCACTTGCTATGTCAAATTTTGCTACACTTTTATTTGTTTTAACTTTTTCAATCCATTCATCAACAAAAGTAACTATTTTAAAAGCAGCCAAAGGAGATACTAAATATCCTCCTAATCTTTTGGTTACATTTGAACGCACAAGTTTTTTTTGCGATTTTAGTGCAAGGTCTAGTGGCACATCATAGGAAATAAATTCTATATTTATATGAAAATTGGGTGAAATAGTTTTAACATTTTCAATTAGCTCTTCACATTTTATTAAAAGGTTACTTTTAAAAATACTATCATCTTCTAAGATTAAACCAACTTGCTTGGTTTTGGCTATGTATTTTAAGGCGTCATAATGTTTGAAAAAGCAAGATTTCACACCAGCAGAGCCAGAGTGGGCTTTTAGAATATCGCTTTTATTTTCCTTGCAATCACTGGCACTATAGCTTGTAATATATTTAACCTTATTATTAAAATTTTTAGAGCTTACAAGATTTGAAATTTGTTTCTCAAAGCCTATTTTTCTTTGTTTATATTCATCTCTATCTTCGTGTATACAAATTATTTGAAACATATTTAACTGCCACCTTTAAAATAAAATAATAAATGTATTTTACCACACTTAATTATATTTTGTTTTTAAAGCTAGGTTTTAAACCCTAGCTTCTTCTCTTTTTTGTAAATAGTCCCATTTTTCATCTACTATGTCTTGCCATTGTTTTATAAGATGTTCGTTTTCAGGTTTAAAAAGATGTTTAAATCTTGGCTGAAATGCAAGATAATCCCTAACTGGGAGAATGTTTTTAGGTCTGTAAGTTATGTTTAGCTCTTTTCCGTTGATAATCTCATACAAAGGAATTACAAGGCTATCAACTGCTAAATCTCCAGCTTCTATGGTTTGGTGGGGTTTGAATTTCCACTCAGTTGTACACGCACTCATAGCATTTATAAAAACAGGCCCTTTTGTTGCAAAACCTCTTTGAAGTTTTTTAACCATATCTTTCCATTTATTTGGTGCAACTTGAGCTACATAAGGCGCTTTATGTGCTGCAAAAATACCGACTATATCTTTTCTGTTTTGGATTTTCCCAAAGCTATTTAGCCCTGCTGGAGTTGTAGTTGTACTTGCTCCAAAAGGAGTAGATGAACTTCTTTGTCCACCTGTGTTTGCGTAAACTTCATTATCTAAGCATACATACATCATATCATGCCCTCGCTCAAAGCATCCAGAAATCCACTGAAATCCTATATCATAAGTTGAACCATCTCCACCAAATGCTACAAATTTTGGCTCTTTGAAATCTTTTGGTAATTTACCTTTTTTCTTTAAGGCTTTATACATTGTCTCAACTCCAGCAATAGCAGTTGAGCCATTTTCAAATCCTATATGAACCCAAGGGCAATCCCAAGATGTGTGAGGATAAAAAGAAGTGCAAACTTCTAAGCATCCTGAAGATGAACCCACAATTATTGGATCATTTGTTGCATTTAACACTTCTCTTACAATAATAGAATGCGAGCACCCTGGACATAAAACATGTGAACCCTCAAATCTCTCAGCCGAAGTTGAAAAGGATTTTAGATTTTTTATTTCTTTAATTTCGCTCATTTTAACTCCTTAAGCTTCGAAAAATTTAAGTTCAGGACCTCTAACGCCTATGAACTCTTGAATGTGTTTGCCTGTTAGTTTATTTGCTTTAATATCAGCTAATAAATCTTTATAAATACCACAAAATGCAGAAACTGTAATATCACGCCCACCTAAACCATAAATAATATTTTTAATAATAGGCTTACCTTTTTCATTTGCTAATGCTCCTGAGACTTCGTTATAAAGTGCTCCAGCTGCGCCATTTGGTGAACTTCTGTCTAAACATGCTATGGCTTTTACATCTTTTAATGCAAGGGCAAGCTCTTCAAGTTGCGCAGGTCTAAAAACTCTAATCCCAACAACTGCTGCTTTTATACCTTTATTAGCTAACTCTTCACAAGCTAGGCAAGCAGTTTCATAAGTTGAGCCAAGACAAACGATAGCCACGTCAGCATCTTTTATCTTAAAAGTTTCAATCATAGAATATTTTCGCCCTGTTAATTTGAAAAACTCCGCAAACACTTCTTTTATTACTTTAGAAGAATGAACTAAGGCGTGATGGTGTGCAGCTTTATGCTCAAAGTGCCAATCTTCTTCTGTTTGAACTCCATGGCTTATAGGATTATTCATATCAAGTAAGGCGTGAAATCTTGTATAATCTCCTACAAAATCTGAAGCAGTTTTATCGTCAAGTGGTCTTACATTTTGCGCCGTATGTGAGGTTAAAAATCCATCTTGACTTACAATTACAGGCAATCTTACATCTAAATGCTCTCCAATTTTAAAAGCACAAAGTGTTAAGTCATAAGCTTGTTGGGGATTGTGTGCATTTAGCGAAACCCAACCTGTGTCTCTTGTAAGGTATAAATCTGAGTGGTCTCCGTTTACATTAAGTGGAGCTGCTAGAGTTCTATTAACTAAACAAAGTACAGCAGGAAGTCTCATTCCTGCGCATTGATATAAAACTTCAATCATTAAAGCTAAACCTTGAGATGAAGTTGCAGTTG
>JAACJU010000007.1 GCA_021378565.1 Arcobacter sp. LC1
TGTTTATTTTATTCTCAATTTTTTTTGAGGACAAAAGCAAGTGGAAATACCTAGTCCCATAGCAACCTTGCAGTCAAGCACTTTTGCGCTGATAATACTTTCATCTTGCCCTGATGAAGTCCAAGTCCCTTGCCAAATTTGAGATGTTTTTATATAATTTATTCTTATTATTGCCTTAATTTTTTACTTACTTTTATTATTTTTTTTATCAAAATTTTATTTTATGATTTTAAATTAATATTCTATTCTTTTTTATTTCTAAATCTCTGCAATATAGCCATAATCTAATCTATTTTGAAGGCATCATTGATATACTAATAATAAATATAAGAATTTTAGAAAATTTACTTTGTATCTAAGGAGGAAATAATGAATTGGTCAGAAATTGAGAATGATTTATCAAAAATCTATGAAAAATATGAATTACTAGAAAGTTTTGAAAAGGACAATAAATACTTAAAATCTTCTTTTGAGAAGATTGAGAGAATGTGGCTAGATAATTATAATCAGATAGAATCAATCAATATTATTATGATATCTGAGGCTCCTTTGTTTGGTGAGAAAGAAAATTATATTTATAATAAAAATACTAAACCAAATTCATTTTTTTGGTTTAACGACATAGAATTTCTCCCTAATTATGAAAAACCTGACACCTTGCCTAAAACAATATATGATAAAAAAGAAATGATGATTAATCAATTTATTAAAAGTGGACTTATTATATTTGACATTTTCCCTTTTGCTTTAAATAAAAAAAACACAAAAATTAACTATCAAAAAATGCCCAAAAAACTTTATAACGATTTACTAGATTTTACTAAAGAATCTTATCTTAAACCAAAATTACAGCTATGTTTAGATAAAACACATAATAACCCACATTTTGTTTATAGATACAAAAGATTATATTCTAAGACAGGTAATTACTTAGAAAAAGTACTAAAAGAAATGAAAAGAGATGATTTTAAACTAGATAGTATTCATGGCACAAATATGTCTTTAGATACAAAGAAGCTTTATAATTTATCTCATTAATGAAAATATAATTAACATTGCATGATGATATTTTCTAAATATTAAATATATTTAAATTGGGAATAGAGCTAGGATGTAAAAAGTATAAAGTAGCTATTTTAGGGAAAATAATAAATAATAAAACTTTAATATAATTTTAAATATGCTAGTATTGAGCCGAAGTCATTTTGAGACAATACGAAAGTAATACCAAATGAATACAAATCTTTATCTAGCTTACCTAACAATTGCATTTTTTACTATTATAAGCCCTGGAGCTGCAATATTGTTGGCTATAAATAATGGCTTATATTATGATTTAAAAGCAGTATTTTTACAAGCTCTCGCAAATATCATAGGCTTATTTATTTTATCTTTAATCGCAATGATTGGAATTAGTGCTGTTTTGCTAATATCAAGTAAATTTTTATTTATTTTAAAAACCATAGGTGCTTTATATCTTATGTATTTAGGTCTAAAGCAAATCTTAAATAAAAATACCAAAATCTTTTTGGAAAAAGATAATTTGTATAATGCCTATAAAAAAGTGCAAGTTTTTAGAAAAGGCTTTTTAATTGCCATTACTAACCCGAAACCAATCTTATTTTTCTCCGCAATATTTCCACTATTTCTTGATAAATCTAAGGGCATGGTTTTACAATTTTTTATAATGACATTTTCTTTTATGCTTATTTCTTTGTGCTCACTCATGATGTATGGATTTTTAGCTAAAACTGCAAGAACTTGGTTTTTAAAAGAAAGTACTTTAAAATTATTTTATAAAATTTCAGGATTTTTATTTATTTTGATGGGTATAGCAATGCTATATTTAAAAGTATAATTATTTTTTTAAGACTATCAACGCCAAGTGCTGATAATCTTAATATTATTCATTCATTTTCGTTATTGTATTATCTATTCATTTTTGCTACCCGTTCATCTAAGGCTTTAAGTCTTGCATCTAGCAAATGTCTTTTATGTTTCATTCTATATTTTAAAATAGTTGCACATATTATTCCAATTATAGCCCAACCCATCATTATAAAAAATATTTTTTCATAAGCTCCATTGCCTTTGTAAGTATCAATAACATATCCATAAATTACATATCCCCAAGTACCTGGAGAGTAGATAATAACTGACGCAATTGCCATGGTAGAACCTGAAAGTCTAATTGGAATTTTCATCTCACCAATAGGAACAAAGTAAAGTGGTCTTAAGAAATATATCATCATTGTAGCTAAGACTAACAAAATCATAACTACTGCTATTAATGAATCTTCTCTTGGAAGGAAATATACAGCTAGTAAAATGACAATCATTGTAGCTAAAGCTATCCTCATAGAATTTGCAGCTCCTTTAAATATATGGTCAGATGTCACTCCTGCAATAGGCGCAATTATAAGTCTAGTAAGCGAAGTATTAAATAAAGCAAAAATAGAAATATAAGCAATATTCATAGAATATTCATCTTTTAGAAATAATTGAAAATATGGAATTGCTACATAAGCTGCATAAATCGAAGCTCCAGTAATCCCTATTAACCATACTTCAGGTATTCTTATTGCTGCCCAAAATCCCATAAGCGATTCTTTTGTTTTAGCTCCTGCTTCTTTTGATTTTAAAAATATTTCATTAGGATATTTAATCCAAACTAAAATAGCTAAAATTATCATTATTGCACCATTAACAGCCATCGCTCCTCGCAAACCCGCTACATTTTGCCCCAAAAACATAAAAAGCCAAATAGCGAAAGCATTTTGTGCTAACTCTACAATCCCTCTTATGCATTCCAAAACTCCATAAGCTTTACCTTGAGAATGTTCATCAGTAGATTGTCTAACAGAGTTTACAACAGCTGGCCAAAAATACCCTTCAGTTAAAAGTCCTAAAATTGCAAATAAAGCAAATAATAGCCAATATGCATGAGAAAAAACTATTAAGTAAGTCATAATCCCAACCATACCTATACCTGAAGTTAACATAAATCTAACAGAAAATCTATCATGCATCCAACCAAACATAAAGTAAGAAAAAGTTCCTACAAAAGCATTAACACTAAACAATGCTCCAATTTCAGTATTTGAAATACCCCACATTTGGGTCATTTGCACCATAGCTACCCCTTTAAGGGCAAGCACTCCATAAATAAATTGACTACACAGCGCAACTAATAAAAAATTAGTTAAACTTCTTTTTTGCGGAAACAATAATGCTAAGGTTTTTTTCATTTTGAAACTCCATTCTTTTTTTGTTTTTCTAAAAACATTTCGTTTAATCTATCAGCTACAAATTTATTTCTTTTTAAAAATGTTGCGTGAAATTCTCCTTCATAGCTACATGATTCTATCATTAAAGGAAGTTTGTATTTGGTTTTGCTAAGTAAATCCATAATATAATCCCAATTTAAAATACCATCAAAAGGTACCAAGTGATTATCAGATTTTGCATAAAGTCTGTCATCTGTATCCAAATCTTTCAAAGGTGCATGAACATCTTGTAAATGAACTGCAATTATTCTGTCCGTATATTTCTCTAAAAAAGAATAAGGAGATTTTGGATTTACTACCATATTATGTCCAGAATCATAGCAAAGCCCAAGATATTTATCTTCATACTTGTCAAAAAGTCTATCAAAGATTTCACATTGTAATTCTGGGTCTATTCCTATGATATTTTCTACTGCAACTTTGACATTTGTTTTAGCGCTATGCTCAACTAAAGAATCCATAGATTTAAAAAGCTGAGTAAAAAACTTCTTTTTAAAACTAGGAATATTTTCTATGTAAGTTTTTGGTGCTTGCACATGCAAAACTATTTCTTCTGCACCAATCACTTTTGCCAAATCCATATGATTTTGAATAAGCAAAACTCCAGATTTTCTATTTGCTTCTTCAAAAGATAAATAATCTTTTCTATTGTCAAAATCCAAGTTATGCTTATATTTACCAGCAAAACTTCGTCTAACACCCCCATCACTTGCATGAATACCTTTGGCTTTTAAGTTATATTTTTCATAATATCCTAAAATCTGCTCCATCTCATATTTACTATGCTCATGATTTCCTTCCCATGAAAATTGCCATTGCACATGAGATATTCCACTATAAGCAATCTCTCTCATTACCCAATCCATGTATTCCGTAGTGTAATACATAGGATAACTAAAATCATTTGATATCGCCGTCATTGTCTGTTCTCCTTTTGTCTATTCAACTTATTTTAATTAAATAAAACTTAAATTATAATAATTATTTATCTATTTTAGTTTAATTATATAAATTATTCTTTAATGTTACTCTATTGCACATATAATTTTATTATTATTTAAATAATTATTTTCAAATAATAATAAATAAATTTAGAATAAAATATTTCTTAGAAATTAAGTAAAATTTTGCTATTTTAGTATAACAATATATTAATTTAGAATTAAAACTTTAGAAAAGAAATCTAACAAAATATAAATCAAGCAACTTAGGAGCCTAAATGAGGGATAAAGTCAAAAACTATATAAAATATGTCTATTCTGAGATTATGTTTATGGTTGCTTTTAAGATTTTAGCTATTGGACTTTTGTCTTTTGTGTGTGCCTATTTTTTTATAGGAACAATAGCTTCAATTTGTGCCATAGTCGCTGGCGTTGGATTGTTTCTTTTTAATTTTAAAGGATTTAGCAGAAGAAGAGTAACACACAGATCTATGTATTTTTTTCTTAACTTAATCTTAGCAGCCTTTTTGCCTTTTTTTGCCAAAGATAATGCAATAGCATTAGTTCTTATAACATTCTTTTTTATTGGCACTGTGGCATTTTTTTCACTTGAAGAACACATTGGAGGATTTTTAGCCCATATTCCTATCGTTTTTGTTTATATTTACTCATTTTACAATAGAGATTTTCATGGTAATATTTTAGGGGCTTATGGAATAATAGTTGGTGCATCTTTGTCTTATATTTTGCTTCAAGTGTTTTGGAGAAGTAAACCTGAAATTAGAATGAAAAATGCTCTAGAAGATTATCTTGACGCGCTAATTTCGGAAGTTCATAAAAATAGAAGTAAAATAAATGCAAAAGAAAAATATGCTAAATTTCTAGATGAATTTTATAAGACTTCTTATGGTTCGCACTTAAGTGACGCATTTGGTAAAAAATGCTTTGACTTTACTCTTTGTTTACATCAATTAATTGGAAGTTATAGAGAGAAAAAACGAAATAAAACAATAAGCAAAGAAGCTATCTTAGAGCTAGAAAATTTTTTAGTGCAAGTCAAAAATAACGAAGAAATAAATACAGATAACTTAAAGATGCCTCAAAATGTTATGGCAATAATTGCGACAAAAAGAAAAACACTTTACAGCCAAGAAAAAGATAAAAAAGATATTTACAAAATAAGTGGAACTGTGTTAAATCGTTTTAAAAGTGGTCTTTCTATGCACTCTGTCCGTATGCGTCACGGGGTAAAAATAGGTCTTATTATGAGTATTAGTGTGTATATTTATATTTATCATGGTATGACTCAAGGAGTTTGGTTGCCTATGTTTGCGATACTCATGACTGTGCCTTACGGAAGCAAGTCAAATAAAAAAATACTTGAAAGGGTTTTTGGCACAATTTTTGGACTTTTGATTGTAGCTCCTGTGTTAGAATTTCCTTTAAGCTTAGAAGCAAGAATAGTAGCGTCAGCATTTTTATTTTATTTAGCTTTTGCCTTTATAAGATATTCTTATGCTGTTCTTTCATTTTTTGTTACTATCGCAGCTGTTCTTTTGACAACTACTTATCTAACCCCTGAAAATGCTCTGCTTGAGCGATTAATGTATACCTTGATGGCGGCTGTAATTATTTATGCTATGGAATTTTTGTTAAGAGATAGAAGCAATATAACTATAAAAACAAGAGCTGTTCAGTTGCTGCAAAATGATTTAATTTTTGTAAATAAAATGATGAGTTTTTACAGATACAAAGGAGTGGGACATTTAGATGATTGTATGATTAAATGTTTTTTAAGCAGAGAAGCTCTAGGCAGTGATTTAGAAAAAAAAGAAAAATTTGATGTCACAGAAAGCTTAAAAGATTCTATGCTTTTTTTGGATAAAATTATGCTAATTTATGCAAAAATCAAAAACTACGATATGGACAAAGAATCCATACAAGAATTGTCTGTCGTTAGTAATTATTTAAAACGATATATTTTATTTATAAAAACAAAAAAGATTAAATATCTACAAGAAAGTGACAAACAAATTGATGAAAAATTAGAAGGCGATACTATAAAAGATGAGGCAGTTGTTAATATTTTTAAATTAATGAAATATTGCATAGAAAATGCAGAAAGTAAGGAATATCTTATCTAATGATTACAAGAGTTATTGCACAAGAAAAATTCATAGCTTATATAAAAAATGTTTACTCTCAACTTGAAATAGTTGCAGGACTTAAGATTTTTGCCGTAGGTGCTTTAGCTTTTTTATGCTCTTTTCATTTTTTAGGAATGACAGCTGCGATTTGTAGCATAATATCTGGTGTTGGATTATTTTATTTTAATTATAAGGGTTTTAGCAGAAAAAGAGTAACAAATAGATCTATCTATTTTTTGCTTAGCTTGTTTTTAGCAGTTTTCCTTCCATTTATTGCAAAAGATAATAATGTAGCTTTAGCACTTATAACTTTTCTTTTCATAGGAACTATAGCTTTTTTTGCCCTAGAAGAGCATACTGGGGGATTTTTAGCCCACATTCCTATAACTTTTGTTTATCTTTATTCTTTTTTTAACAAAGATATTCATGACGTTATTTTAGGAGCTTTTGGGGTTATTGTTGGTGTATCTATAGCTTATGTAATGCTTCAATTATTTTGCAAAGGTAATCCAGAAGATAGAATGAAAAACGCCCTAGAAGCTTATCTTGACGCACTTATTTCAGAAGTTCATAAAAACAGAAGTAAAATAAATGCTAAAGAAAAGTATACTAAGTTTTTAAGTGAATTTTACAAAACTTCTTACGGCTCACATTTAAGTGATGCTCTTGGTAAAAAATGCTTTGATTTTGCTCTTTGTTTGCATCAACTATTAGAGAGCTACAGAGAGAAAAAACGAAATAAAACTATAAGTAAAGAGGGCATTTCACAATTAGAAAACTTTTTAATCCAAATTAAAAATAACGAAGAAATAGATATAACAAATTTGAAAATGCCCCAAAATATTATGGCAATTCTTGTAAAAAAAAGAAAAATGCTTTATAAAGAAGAAAAAGTTAAAAAAAATATTTATAAAATAAATGGAAGTATATTAAAGCGTTTTATGAGTGGTCTTTCTATTCATTCTATTCGTATGCGTCACGGGATAAAGCTTGGCATTATTATGAGCATTGGAGTGTATATTTATATAAATTATGGAATGACTAAAGCGATTTGGTTGCCTATGATTTTGATTATTGTAGTTGTGCCTTATGGAAGTAAATCAAATAAAAAAATATTCGATAGGATCTTAGGTACTGTTCTAGGACTTATAACCGTTAGCTTTTTAATGAGCTATATTCCAAGTGGAGAAGCTAGAGTGGTTGTGTCTCTTTTTGCTTTTTATCCGAGTTTTGTCTTTATGAGATATTCTTACATGGCTCTTACTTTTTTTGCTACAATTTCATCTGTGCTTTTGAGCGTGGTTTATCTTTCTGTTGAAAATGCATTTTTTGAGCGAATGCTGTATACTGTGATGGCTGGAGTGATTATCTATATCATAGAATTTTTGGTAAAAGATAGAAAAAATCACACTATAAAAGCAAGGTCTATTCAAGTTTTGGAAAATGATTTGATTTTTATAAATAAAATGATGAGCTTTTACGAATACGAAGGAGTGGGGCATTTAGATGATTGTATGATTAAATGCTTTTTAAACAGAGAAGTTTTGGCAAATGATTTGCAAAATCAAGGAAATTTTGATGTGCCAGAAAGCTTAAAAGATTCTATGATTTTTCTAGATAAAATTATGTTAGTTTATGCAAAAATCAAAAATCACGATATGGATAGAGAATCTATTCAAGAATTATCTGTTGTCAGTAATTTTTTAAAAAGATATATTTTATTTATAAAAACAAAAAAGATTAAATATTTGCAAGAGAGCGATAAAAAAATTGATATAAAATTAGAAGGCGATACTATAAAAGATGAAGCTGTTGTTGATATTTTTAAATTAATGAAATATTGCATAGAAAATGCAGTGACTAAAAAACATATTATAAGTTAGCTTTGAGATATTAAAAACCAAAATTTTAAAAATAAATCTTTGAAAAAACGAGCAAATAAACTAGGAGACTTAATGGGAAATAAAATTCTAAATTATATAAAAAATTCTTATTGCCAACTTGAACTTATTATTTCTCTTAAGATTTTTAGTGTCGGCGCTTTGTCTTTTTTATGTACTTTTTATTTTTTAGGAATCATAGCTTCAGTTTCTGCTATTGTATCTGGTGTTGGTTTATTTTTCTTTAATTATAAAGGCTTTAGTAAAAAAAGAATAACAAACAGGTCAATATATTTTTTGCTTAGCTTACTTATAGCCGTTTTCCTTCCTTTTATTGCCAAAGAAAATAATGTAGTCTTAGTGCTTATAACATTCTTTTTTATTGGAACTGTGGCATTCTTTGCTCTAGAGGAGCATACGGGAGGATTCTTAGCTCATGTTCCTGTTACTTATGTTTATCTTTATGCTTTTTTTAACAAAGATTTTCATGGCTATGTTTTTGGAGCTTACGGGGTAATTATTGGTGCATCAATAGCTTATATTATGCTTCAAGTGTTTTGGAAAAGTAACCCCGAAGATAGGATGAAAGACGCTCTTGAAGCTTATCTTGACGCACTTATTTCAGAAGTTCATAAAAATAGAAAAAGTATAAATGCAAAAGAAAAATATGCTAAGTTTTTAGATGAATTTTATAAGACTTCGTATGGCACACACCTAAGTGATGCATTTGGTAAAAAATGCTTTGATTTTACTCTTTGTTTGCATCAGCTAATTGAAAGTTATAGGGAACAAAAACAAAGTAAAACTATAAGTAAAGAAGCTATCTTGGAGCTAGAAAATTTCTTAGTGCAGATTAAAAACAATGAAGAAATAAATACTGACAATTTAAAAATGCCACAAAATATTATGGCGATAATCGCAAAAAAAAGAAAAACACTTTATATCAAAGAAAAAGCTAAAAAAGATATTTATAAAATAAGTGGAGGCATATTTAGACGTTTTAAAGGTAGTCTTTCTTTGCATTCTGTTCGTATGCGTCATGGGATAAAAATAGGTATTATTATGAGTATTGGAGTGTATATTTATATGAATTATGGAATGACGAAAGCAATTTGGCTACCAATGTTTTTAGTCATCATAGCCGCACCTTATGGAAGTAAATCTAATAAAAAAATATTTGATAGGATTTTGGGTACAATTTTTGGACTTTTAGTTGTTAGTTTGATAATAGATTTTATTCCAAGTTCTGAGACAAGACTAATCGTAGCACTTTTTGCTTTTTATCCATGTTTTGCTTGTATGAAATACTCTTATGCTGTGCTTACTTTTTTTGCCACTATTGCAGCTGTTCTTTTGAGTGTTGCTTATTTATCTCCTGAAAATGCCTTTCTTGAGCGAATGATGTACACCTTAATGGCCGCAGCTATTGTTTATATTATGGAATTTATAATAAAAGATAGATCAAATATTACTATAAAATCAAGAGCAATCCAGATGCTAAAAAATGATTTAATTTTTGTAAATAAAATGATGAGTTTTTATAGATTTAGTGGAGTTGGGCATTTAGACGATTGTATGATAAAGTCATTTTTAAATAGAGAAGCTTTAGCAGATGATTTAAAAAAAAGAGGCGATTATGATGTCACAGAAAGTCTAAAAGATTCTATGGTTTTTTTAGATAAAATTATGTTAATTTATGCAAAAATTAAAAATCATGATATGGATAAAGAATCTATACAAGAATTATCAGTAGTTAGCAATTATTTAAAAAGATATATTTTATTTATAAAAACAAAAAAGATTAAATATTTAAAAGAAAGTGACAAGCAAATTGATATGAAATTAGAAGGCGATACTATAAAAGATGAGGCTGTTGTTGATATTTTTAAATTAATGAAATATTGCATAGAAAATGCGGAAACTAAAAAATACCTTACTTAATTATCCAAGCACTTAGAATAAGCAAAATAAATCAAATAGTTAATCTAATTTCTAATATAAAAATTAATTGCAATACTAATGTGCAAGAAATTTGTATTCTCAGCCAGCTCTTTTGGAAAACTTTTAAATTTTTTAGTTCTTAAAATAGTCTCCAATCCCGCCTTATCAAGTCTTGTTTTTCCACTAGAATTTATTATTTTTACATCTTCAAAAACACCTGATTTTAATATCGTAAAAGATAACCTAACCTTGCCTTGCTCTTTCATTCTTTTTGAGAGAAGGGGATAAATCTTATTTTCTTCAAGTTTTTTTCTTAGTTTTTTTTCATAATCATTTCTAAGATTTTTTAAATTGTATGCCTGATTTTTTTCTTGGCTTCTTGCTAAGTTATCTGCTTGGTTCTTTGCCTGATTGTCCTGCTTCATTTTTTCTTTTCTTTTATCTGATTTAGAAGTTTTAATTATTTTTTTTCTAGCATCTTTTTTTATACTTTTTATATTTTTTATATTTTTTTCTCTTCTTTTACTTTGCTTTTTACTTGCATGCTTTACCTCTTCCTTGCTTCTTTTTAGATTTAAAAATACAAAATGAGTATTAAATATTTTTTTACTGTTATTTGACAAAGTATGAACGTTATTTTTTTCAAAGCCAAAAGCAAATATAAAAATATGTAAAATTATTGCACCAAACAGGCTAAGAAATATAAATTTTTTATTCATTTTATTATATTTATCCTTCTAATATATTATTCTAAAATACTATTGGAATTCTAGCTAAAAAAGTTTTAAATAAGTATAATACTAATAATCAATATCAAGTTAATTTAAGAAAACATTGGTTAGAATACGAAAATTCAAAGCATTAGTTTTGAAAATATATTAAATTTAAGGAAAATTTATGTCAAAAAATGAAAAAATATTAAAAACTTTAGAAACATTCACCGATGATATTCAAAGTGCAATTCTTTCAACAGTAAATCCAAAAGGAGATACCTTTGCTTCATATTCACCTTTTGTTGAAGACAAAGACGGCAATTATTATGTATATGTAAGTACAGCAGTACCGCATGCTTATAATATGTACACAAGTAAAAAAGCTCATATTTTATTTTTAGAAGATGAGAGCAAAACTGAGCATATTTATGCTAGAAGAAGACTTTATTTTGACGCAATAGCTGAAAAATTTAAACTCGATGATAAAAGAGAAGATGAAATCTTTGCTCTTTTTAAAAAAAGATTCAAAGACAAAGTTGCATTTTTCTCAGGTATGAAAGACTTTAGACTTTATAAGTTGACTCCAAGTAATGGAAACTTAGTTTTAGGTTTTGGACAAGCTTACAAAGTAAGTCCTGATAAAAAAACTTTAACATTAAATGAAAAAGGGCATTATAATTCACATGAAGATGGATTAAAAGAATATGATAAAAAATATAAATAAAATATTCCTAGCTTCCTTGCTTTGTTTTTCTACTTTTCTTTATGCAAAAAATCCTAGCATTATAAGCATAGGTGGAAGTATGAGCGAAACGATTTGTGCCCTTGGGCACGAAAAAGATTTAAAAGCTGTGGATACTTCAAGTATTTATCCTTTAAGCCTAAAAAAAATAAAAAAGATAGGCTATTGGCTACAAGTTCCAAAAGAGGGAATTTTATCACTAAGCCCTAAAATTATAATTGCAAGTGAATTAGCAAAACCCAAAAAAACGATAAACTCTTTTAAAAAATTTGGTATAAAAACTTATATAATAAGTGATAAGCCAAGTTTAAAATCTGCCAAAGAAAAAATAAGAAAAATTGCTGAAATTTTGCATGAAGAAAAACAAGCAAATGAAATTTTGAAAAAAATGGATAAGAAGATTTTTTTAGTAAAAAATGCCATTATAAATAAAAATAAGAATAAAAACAAAAATACAAAACCTAAAGTTTTATTTTTATTTTCTATCGGTGCTGGACAAAATCTAGGAGCTGGTAAGGGTACAAAAGTTGGCAAAATGATAAATCTAGCTGGTGGCGTGAATGCTTTGAAAACACAAAATTTTGTAAAAGTATCTCCTGAATCTATCTTAAAAATCAATCCTGATATTATAATTTTTTCAAGCAATCATGGGAAAGAAAATTTGAGTACAAAATACAACAACAAAAACTTAAGTTTAACAAATGCTGGAAAAAATAAAAAGTTTTTTACTATGAATATGCTTTTAATATCTGGTTTTTCTGTAAGAACTGCCAATGCTTTAGAAGATTTATCTTGTATGTTTTATAAAAATTCTTTTGGATATTGCAAGTAGAATTTATGGAAAAGTATAAACGGTGGCTAATCATTTTATTTTTAATATTTTTAGTAATCTCACTATTTTACAACACTAGTTTAGGTGCTTTTCATTTAAATTTTGAGCAAATAAAAAATGCTTTTTTGAATCCAAAAATACATGAAATAGCTTATCGAGTTTTAACAGCTATTAGAATCCCTAGAGTAATATTGAGCGCTTTAGTTGGTATTGGCTTTGGAATTTGTGGGGCTTTGATGCAAAGCTTATTTAAAAATCCTCTAGCTGACCCTTCACTTATTGGTATTTCAGCAGGAGCAAGTGCTGGAGTTGCTATTTTTATGCTAGGCTCTAACCTTTTGCCTCATAGCTATAAATTTCTTAGTTTTTTATCGATTTTTAGCTTGCCTTTTAGTGCTTTTCTTGGTGCAGTTTTAAGCATTTTGCTTATTTATAGACTTTCTTGTTTTAATTCAAAACTTGATGTTTCCACTATGCTTTTAGCTGGAATTGCAATCAACTCTTTACTTGGTGCTTTGGTTGGACTGTTTGCTTATCTTAGCACAGACGAGCAGTTAAAAAGTTTCACTTTTTGGACTATGGGGAGTTTGGCAAATGCAAACAATACAAACAACTTAATTCTTTTGCCTATAATTTTAGCCTTACTTTTCTTTTCTTTTAAAAAGTCTCACGAATTAAATCTTATGCTTTTAGGTGAAGATGAGGCTAAAAATACAGGAGTGGACACAAAAAAACTTAAAAAATATATTATTATTTTTGTTTCTTTAACTATTGGTGTTAGTGTTGCTTTTTGCGGAATTATTGCTTTTGTTGGCTTAGTAGTTCCGCATATTGCTAGGATGTTAATCGGTGCAAATCATAAATATTTACTTCCTCTTTGCGCTATTTTAGGTGCTTTAGTTATGCTTTATTCTGATAGCTTAGCTAGGATTGTTATAAATCCTGCTGAGCTTCCTTTGGGTATCGTGACAGCAATTTTAGGAGCTCCTTTTTTCTTTTGGCTATTGCTAAAAAATAAAAAAGAAGCTTTATTTTAGGAATATATGATGTATAAAATAAAAAATCTAAGCTTAGAAATAGGCAAAAAAAACATATTAAAAAATATAAATTTAGAAATAAAAGAAAGTAATTTCTTGACAATCTTAGGAGCAAATGCTTGTGGTAAAACGACACTTTTAAGAGCGATAAATGGAAATATTACAAACTATAAAGGTCAAATTCATCTTGAAGATAAAGATATTTCATCATATAGTCCTAGACACTTAGCTTCAAAAAGAGCAGTTCTAAGTCAAGCTTTTTCTTTTTCATATAGTTTTAAATTATGCGAAGTGGTTGAGCTAGGATTTTTTGCAAGTGAGTTAAATAAATATGAAAAAGACAAGGTTTTAGAAATAATTTATGATAGATTAGAGCTTTTTGAGATAAAAAATATGCCTTATCAAGCTTTATCTGGAGGACAAAAACAAAAAGTCCAACTTGCTAGAATTTTGGTGCAAATTTATGCTTCAAATCAAAAACAAAAATATCTTTTGCTAGATGAGCCAACGCTAAATCTTGATGTGCATTACCAATACAAAATTCTAGATTTAGTAAAAGAGTTAGTACAAGATTTAGGGCTTGGAGTTTGTGCTGTTTTGCACGACCTAAATCAAGCTTTTTTATATTCAGATGAAATTGCCATGATTAAAGATGGGAAAATCAAATATTTTGGCAAGGCAAAAGAAGTCTTAAATCCTTGCAATATTTTTGAAATTTTTAGGATAAAAAGTGATTTTGTTTATTCCAAGAATTTAAAAAAAGATATTTTGGTTTTGGCTTCTTGATTTTTTTTAAAATATATAATGATAACAATTATGAAAATTAATATTAAGGTAAAAAATGAAAATAATACTTATTTGCTTTTCTTTGATTCTTAGCCTAAATGCCTTTGACGATTTAGGAACAATAGAAGTGAGCACTGGTACAAAAACAAGCAAAATTTTAGAAAATACACCTGTAAAAACTGAAGTTGTAAGTAGCAAAGATATAAAGCTAAGTCACGCAAAAAATATAAGCGAAGCCTTAGAAAATGTACCAGGAATAATGATTAAACGAACACACGGAAAACAAGGTTTAAGTGTTTGGATGCAAGGCTTTGATTCTGATAGAGTTTTAGTTTTGTTAAATGGAGAAGCTTTGACAAGCTCAACAGGCACAACAGTTGATTTAAGCCAAATAAGTACAGAAGATGTGGCAAAAATTGAGATTATAAAAGGTGCATCTTCAGCACTCTATGGCTCAGGTGCACTAGGTGGTGTGATAAATATCATCACAAAAAAAGCCAAAAATGGAGTGCACTCAAGCCTTGGGATTGAAGCTGGTACGGCTGGAAATAAAAGTGCAAATATTGGCTCTAGTTTACTTAAAATAAAAACAACATCAAAAAATAAAAATCATGCTTTTGATATAAATGCAGTTTATGTCTATGATGGTGGGACTAAATTAAAAAAGGGTTATTCTTATGACTTGCCCTTGTCAAATCGTTTAAATTTTAATACAAAATATACTCACTTTGGCACTTGGGAGCTAAGCTTAGCTCCTAGCATTTATCTTGAAGAAACTTATGAGCCGTTTTATTCAGGACTTAAAGAAAAGAAAAATGAAAATGACCAAAAATACAGATTAGACCTTAATGCTTTAAGACAATTTTCAAGCTCAAAATTAAAAATATCTACTTTTTGGGAACATTATGATGATACTACAAAAGAAGACAAGCTTCCAACTCCATTTATAGATGAGTTAAGAAAAGCTCATATTGATTTAGCAAATGCATCCTTGCAATATGATTTAAGTATAGCCCAAAATCATTTGCTTAGCCTTGGCAGTAATATTACATTTGAAAAAATGAAACAAACTAAGACAGCTCAAGATATTACTATAGATGAACTAGGAAATAATGCGAAAAGAATTAATGCCCAAGTTTACTTGCAAGATGATTGGTTTGCTTATAAAAATCTTGAAATACTTCCAGGTTTAAGATACCAATACGATGATGGTTTTGGCTCTTACGTTTCGCCTAAATTGATATTTTATTTCAAAAAAGATTTTGCTAAAAAGCATAGATTAAATGTAAGATTGTCATTTGGAAACGGTTATAAGGTACCTAGTTTAAAAGAAAGATATTTTCATTTTGACCATAGCATTTACGGCTATGAAGTCTTAGGAAATCCAGATTTAAAACCTGAGTCTTCATACTCTTATAATCTATCTTTTGAGTTTTTGAAAAACTCAGACTATACTTTGGCACTAAATTTTTATGACAATGAAATAAAAGATTTGATTGATACGCAAAAAGACCCTAAAAAAAGTGCAAAAGCTGGACTTGATATTTATACTTATCAAAATATATCCAAAGCTTTTACTAGAGGTTTTGAGCTTGAGTTAGAAAAAAACTTTTTAAGATATTTTTCTGTAAAAGGCGGATATACCTATCTTTATGCAAAAGATAAATTAACTAATGAGTTTCTTAGTTCTCGTCCAAAAAATCAAATTAAACTAAGTTTAGGAGCTTCTTATATGCATTATCACGGCTTACTTTCTGTAAATGCCCAAGACAAAGAGTATGTAAGTGCGCAAGAAGCTGATAGCTTAGATGTAAAATCCAGGGCTACTTCACCTGGCTTTGCAAATATTGATATTTCCTTAAGTAAGGATTTTTCAAAACAACTAAGTGCATATCTAAAAGTAGAAAATTTGCTTGATGTGCACCAAAATCCAGAAAATGAAAATGACCTAAGAGATAAAATTCCTAGGTATTTTTCTCTTGGTTTAAATTATAGATTTTAGGCTCTTGGTTTAAATTCTAAAAAATAAGGAGGATAAAATAAGTGTTCCAGGAAGAAGTTATTCTATTAGTAAAATAGAAATAAAGAAACAGAAATAAAGAAATATACTAAAAATAAAAGGATAAAAATGAAAAATATAAAAAGTTTAAAATATATTGGGCTTAGTTTTTTACTAGCCTCAGTCTTAGGATTTAGTGCTTGCGGTGGAGACAGCGATGATAGTAGTGGCTCTGCTTTAACTAAGATTAGCCTCACAAACGGAAAAGTAGTTAATTTTAGTTTCGCTAATGCAAAAGAAAATGTAAGTGATAATTCTTGGGATTTTTCTTATGAAACTAAAGCACGTGGTTCATCTTTTTGGACAAATGGTGGACAAGTAGGCACAAAAGGAGTCAGTGTTTGTCTTGCAAAAACTTATCCGAAACTTTATGATGCAAATCACAAAGGAGTATTGAGTGAGTTTAAAAAACTAACAGCTGATAATACTTTAAGTGATTTTACAGCAGTTACAAAATCTGATTGCAAAGCAGGTAAATATATAGATGACAATCTAGCAACAGCAATAAATACCAATGATTGGCTAAAAGTTACACCAGTTCCCCGTAGCGCTCCAACTTTTTCATTAAAAACTGGAAAAGAGTGGCTTATTCGTTATGGAGATGCAACATCTTATAAATATGCTAAAATAAAAGTATCTAGCGTAGATATGACACCTACCATAGGGAAAGCAAAAATAAAGCTTGCAATTAGTAAATATGCGGGAAGCTCTTTTGGTACTTATGTTGATAGTCCAGAACTAAGTTTTTTAAGCCCTATAAAACAAGTTCCTGCTTATTATGATATAGCTACAAATACGGTAGCTTCAGCTTCACAACCTTGGGACATTCTTGTTAAGATTTCAGGACATAACACTTATATTCAAGTCAACGGCTTTGCTTCGGGCGGTGGCACAGTTGGCATTGCTGATGCGAGTGGAGTTACAAAACCTAGTAAGGCAACATATAAACAAGATACACCAAGTGGAGCTTTAAGTAAGCCTGGTTACTATGGACCTTTTGATTATAGTGGTTTCATGGATAACGAGAAAACTCATAATTTACTTTCAACTTTTACTGTATATATTTTTAAAGTAGGAACTGATTATTATAAAGTACAATTCACTGGGATTATCGGAGTTAATCCTACAAGCGGAACTGGCGGAGTATTAGCATTTAGATATGCTAGACTTTAAACTTAGATTTGTAAAAACTAAAAATTAATAAGCAAGATTTCTCTTGCTTTTTAACACTTATATTTAAAGACCTAAAACAAAATTTAAAATCTTGCAAGTAAAGCCTAGCTAAAATATAAACTAAAATCTAAGCCAAATTAGCAAACTCATTAAGAGTAATTTCTACTTCTTCTAAAGTATTATAATAAGCAAAACCAACTCTAACTATGCCATTTTTATTCTCTAAATTTAATTTTTTGATAAATCTTGGTACATAAAAATCCCCAAATCCAAGACAAATATTTTTTTCACTAAGTAGCTCACAAACTTTTTTTGAATCATGATTTAAAAATTCAAGTGCAAAAGTTGGAGTTCTGCTATCAATTTCATCTAAACTACTAAGTCCGTGTATTTTAATATTGTCTTGTTTTTCTAGGCCCTTAATAAAAGCACTTTTTAGTTTATTTTCATGTTCTATGATTAAATCCATACTAAGTTTTAGCGAAGTTTTTATATCTTTTATATCCTTGCCATTCAAACTCGCCTTATGCAAAATACAAGCTTCAAGCCCAGCTAAGCCCTCAAAATTTTGCGTACCAGTTTCAAAGCAAAATGGAGCTAAACTTGGTGCGGGAGCTATTTTTACAGCTTTTAAATTTTTTATTGCACTTTTTTTTGCATATAATATTCCAAGATGAGGCCCACAAAATTTATAAGCTGAGCAAAGTAAAAAATCACAATCAAGTTCTTGCACATCAAGCTTTTTATGCGCTATAAAATGCACGCCATCAAGTAAAACTTTTGCACCATAAGAATGTGCTAGTTTGATTATATCTTTAACTTCTGCGATTGTTCCGCAAATATTTGAGGCAAGCCCAAGAGCTAAAAATTTGACATTATTATTTTTAAAAATATCTTCTAAATCCCCAAGTTTTAACTTATAGCTTTTTTTGTCAAATTCTAAAAATTTAATTGAAAAGTTTTTTTCTTTTGCCATTATTTGCCAAGGACTGATATTTGCTTCATGGTCAAGTTCACCTAAAATAACAGTATCATTTTTAGTAAAATTCTCACAAATTGCTCTGCTTAGGCTAAAATTTAAACTTGTCATATTCGCACCAAAACTAAGCTCAGTTTCATTTTTTGCATTTATAAGTTTTTGCATAAGTATTCTAGCTCTTTGCATTTGCTCACTTGCATTTTGCGAACTTTTATAAAATCCTCCAAGGTTTCCAACACCCCTAGACATAAAAGCACTCATTTTATCTATGACAACTTTAGGCACTTGAGTTCCACCTGGTCCATCTAAAAAGATAGGTGGATTTTCAGTAGACAAGACAGAAAAATCTTGTCTTATTTTCTTAACATCAAGCATAAATCAAACTTCTTTTTGTAAGGTTACTACAAAAACATCTCTATATCCAATGCCAGGAATTGCAGGCACAACAGGTGATGCATAGTGAAAATATTTTTTATCATCAAAAATTATAGTTTGCTCTTCTTCCAAGACTTCATTTAACAAAATCTTATCTTTATCTTTTGCATCAAAAAGGATAGAATTTCCACCTGCAATATTTGTAAGTCCTGCACAAGTCACGCAAATATAATCAAAACCATCTTGATGCACACCTTCAGGCGCTGGTTTTCCTGTCATGACATTTGTTGTTTTTATTCTTATTTGATGAATTCCAAATTGATAATCTTGTTTAGGTACATTTGGATAAGCATGTTTTGCGATTATCTCATCAGCAACAATTTGAGCTATATCAATATCAATGAGTGGAAATTGCCTATCAATGCCACCTTTGTATTCGTTTAGCTTTTTAGATTGATGAAAAACTTCTTCATGGGGGCTTATTGTGATTTTTCCATTTTTTATATTACCTATTCCAAAAGCCCTATAACGATAGTCATCACCAACATCCATATTTGGATCGATTTTTAATTGTGTAAACGATTTCGCAACTTTTTTTGCTAAGCCTTTAACTTCTCCTATTTTATACATTTCTTCTCCTTTTTTGTTTTAGCACTTTATAAAGTGAAACTCTAGGTAAAACTTATATATTGAAAATACAAGATAAGATTTTATACTAAAAATATCCATCTTGATAAATTATAACTTGCCTAAACTTAGCTATAGATAAATTATAAAAAATAAACGAAAATATAAATTTAAATCTATTTTTTTATTTTTTATTTTTTGCTATAATAATAAGAAATAAGGAGCAAAATTTGGATAAATTTATTTTGATACTTTTGGCAATTTGCCTAGGATATGGATTTAGACGTTTTAAAGTCTTTCCAAAAGATAGCGCAAACACTTTAAACCTTTTTGTAATTTATATTTCCTTACCTGCGATGATTTTGTATCAAATCCCAAAGCTAGAATTTAACAAAGAGTTATTGATTCCAAGTTTGATGCCTTATATTGCTATGTTTATTTCTTCGATTATTATTTTAGTTTTAGCAAATTTTTTCAAATTTTCAAAAGAGGTTAAGGGTTGTTTGCTTTTAGTCGGCGTCATGGGAAATACTTCTTTTTTAGGAATTCCTATAATAAACGCTTACTATGGAGCTAAATATTTACCTTATGTTATAGTTTATGACCAAGTCGGCTCATTTTTATATCTTGCAACTTTTGGAACTTTTATCGTGTCGCTTTATTCAGGCAACAGCCAAGTAAATGCAAAAATGATTGTAAAAAAAGTTTTTACTTTTCCGCCTTTTATCGCTTTGATTTTAGCATTTTTATTGCTTGGCAGACATTTTCCACCTTTTATACTCTCCATTTTGCAAACTTTAGGCGCTACTATTGTGCCACTTGCTTTGGTGGCTGTTGGCTTGCAGTTACAATTAAAATTGCCTTCGCACGAAGTAAAACCTCTTAGCCTAGCTTTGATAGTCAAATTAATCATCTCGCCATTTGTGGCTATTGGAGCAGTTTACGTGTTTTCTTGGCATGGAACTATCGCTGATGTTTCAGTTTTAGAAGCTGGAATGGGACCTATGATAACAGCTGGGGCATTAGCTTCTATGGCAAATCTTGCACCAAGACTAACAGCTGCTATCGTAGGATATGGTATTGTCTTTGGCTTTTTCACAACAGCAGTTTTGTATCGTATAATATCTTAAGATTTAAACTTTATCTAGCTCATATCAAGCTAGATAATTAATTACCTCCTAGTTTCCTAAGAGCTAAAACCTCTTTTTCCTAAAATTCATTTTAAGTTCTCTTTTTGGAATAATACTTTCAATTTTATCTTAAATCTCTAATAAATTTCATATTTTATATATTCTTAAGATTAAAAAGTGTAAGATTTTATAATTTCATATTTGAAATTTAGTATTATATATAAAATATAAGGACTTTTATGGGACTTGAAAATCTTTCTAAATCAAAGCAAGACATTAGCTTAGCATGTGGTTGTGCATCTTTAGGAAATTTATATAAAAGTATAAGCGATGAAGATGCAAAATCTACTCTTGCAAAAGTCTGGGATTTAAAATATAGATATTTTGATACAGCACCTTATTATGGCTTTGGTTTAAGTGAGCGAAGATTGGGAGATTTTTTAAGAGGTAAAAAGGACTATATTTTATCTACAAAAGTTGGAAGAATTTTAAAAGCTGATAGCTCTTACAATAAAGACAGAGCTTATTACATAGATGCACTTAATTTTAAAGTTGAGTTTGATTATTCTTATGATGGAATAATGCGTTCTTACGAAGACAGCCTTCAAAGACTAGGATTAGATAAAATTGATATTTTATATATGCACGATATTGGTGCTTTTACACATGGTGATTTAAATAAAAAATATATGAAAATCGCAATGACTAGCGGATTAAAAGCTTTAGAATCATTGAAAGCTCAAGGACTCATAAAAGCTTTTGGCTTAGGGGTAAATGAAACACAAGTTTGTGAAGAAGCTTTAAGCTATGGCTCTTGGGATTGCTTTTTACTAGCTAGCAGATATACACTTTTAGAGCAAGATTGTATATCTACACTTTTTCCAAAATGCAAAAAACAAGGAATTTCTTTAGTTTTAGGTGGGGTATATGCTTCTGGTATTTTAGCTAGCGGAGCAGTTGAGGGTGCAAAATATAACTATGATAATGCAGACACAAAGGTTTTAAAAAAAGTCCAAAAAATGGAAGAGATTTGTAAAAAATATGAACTTCCTTTAGCTTGCGTGGCACTTAATTTTATTTTGTTAAATGATTTAGTTTATAAGGCCTTGATAGGAAGTTCTAAAGATAAGCATTTTGCTAAAGCATTAGAGTATTCAAATACTTTGATTCCTAAGCAACTATGGCAAGATTTTGTCAAAGAAGGTTTGATTTTAGAACAATGTTTTGATTTTAATTAGATATGTTAAAAGGATAGGAAAATGAAAACTAAGACGAATTTAAAAATTATTTTTTTGGTGCTTATATGCTTGCCATTTGGTCTTTTTGCCAAGTCATTTCAAGGAGTTAAGATACAAGCTAAGCTAATCGGTGGTCAGCAGTATGAAAGGCTTTATTCAAGAATAAAACTTTGGGAAGACAAAACAGGAGCTAAAGTAGAGATAATCTCAAAAAAGAGCCATTTTGAACTAAACAAGGAAATAAAATCAGATATTGCAGCGGGAACAACTTCTTGGTGCATAGGTTCAAATCATACTTCTTTTGCTCCACAATATACCTCGATTTACACAGATTTAAGACCATTATTTTCAAAAAAGTTTTTAAGCGGTTTTAATCAAGGTATCCTAAAAGCATCTACAATAAATGGCAAATTAGAAATGCTACCTCGTGCTCAATTTGATGTAAGAGCACTTTACTATCAAAAATCTTTGTATGAAAGCAAAAAAAATCAAAGAGATTTTTTGAAAAAATATGGCTATGCTTTAAAGCCACCAAAAACTTGGAATCAAGTTAAAGACCAAGCTATATTTTTCTCAAAGTTTAAAAATATGTATGGAACACAATTTGCAGGAAAAGATGAAGCACTTGTAGGTACTTTTTATGAATTTCTAATCTCAGATGGTGGACAAATGTTTGATAAAAACTTTAACCCAACTTTTGATTCTAAAGCAGGAGAAAAAGCCTTGCAATGGTTTGTTGATTTGTATAAAGCAAAAGCAGTTCCAGCTGGAACAGTGAATTATGTTTGGGATGAGTTAGGACAAGGATTTGCTTCAGGAACTATCGCCATTGATTTTGATTGGGCAGGATGGGCAGGATATTTTTCTAATCCAAAAGATTCAAAAGTAGCAAATAATCTTGGAATTATTGCTCCACCAAAAGGAAGCGTTAGAGTAACTGGTTGGTCAGGAACTCACGGCTTTTCTATCACAAAACAATGTAAAAATAAAAAAGCGGCAGCTTCTTTAATAGAATTTTTAACAAATGATAAATCGCAACTATTTGAGAGTGAGGGCGGTTCTTTACCTTCAAGAACAAGAGTTTGGAAGATTTTAAAACAAAGAACTTTAAAAAGTCATAATGCATTTGAAATAGCAAAACTAAAAGCTTACGAAACTGCAGCAAAAGGTGCTTTTGGTGTACCAAAAACTGCTAAATGGGATGAAGTTGTAAATGCAATGTATCCTTTATTACAAAAAGCAATTTTAGGAGATTTGAGTGTAAAAACTGCTCTAAAACAAGCACAACAAAAAGTTAGTGTTATTATGAAAAGTGCTTATTAAAAATGCAAATGATAAGAATTTTAAATCCAAAAAATAGCTTAGGCAAGTTTAGTCCATTTTATCTAATCTTGCCTGCTATGATTTTTGTGTTTATAGTTGTAGTTTTCCCTTTATTATTTTCACTTTATTCAAGTTTTACACCTTATAACTTGCTGTACCCAAAATCTTTGCACGTTTTTATAGGTTTTAAAAATTATATACAGTTATTAACTAACTCTGATTTTTATGTAGGTTTTTTTAGAACTCTTATAGTTGTAGCCTTAGCTATTAATATAGAATTTTTACTTGGACTTGCAGCAGCTTTACTTATAAATAAAATAACTTACAATGCAAGACTTTTAAGAACTCTTATAATGTTTCCTATGATGTTTTCTCCTATTTTAGTAGGATTTTTATTTAAATTTATGTTCAACGATAATGTAGGAATTATTAATAATATCCTAGAAAGTCTTGGAGTGATTAAACACGGAATTCCTTGGTTAATTCAATCAGGGCTCGCCTTATTTTCTATTTTAAGTGCTGAGATTTGGTCATCAACTTCTGTTTTTGCTATTTTATTACTAGCTGGTTTAATGTCTATTCCAAAAGAGCCAATAGAAGCTGCTAAGATTGATGGATGTAGTCCTTTGCAAAGTTTTAGATATGTTACTTTGCCATATTTAAGACCATTTATTTATATAGCTATGTGTATTCGCTCATTAGATATTGCAAGAGCTTACGACATAGTTAAAATCATGACAAACGGTGGACCAGCAGGACGGACTGAATTGCTTTGGACTATGATTGGTAAAACAGGTTTTACAGATTCAAAAATGGGATTAGCAAATGCTATGGGATATATTTCTATTATTTTATCAGTAGCTTTTACTTTTTACTTTTTTAAAAAACTACAAAGCGCAAAAAAAGATATGGGGCTTGTACAATGAAAACTATACAAATAACTACACAGAAAACTACACAATATTATAAAATCTTAAAATATTCTTTAACTTTTTTAAGACTTTTTGCTACATTTTTACTTATTATGGTTATTCTAATACCAGGGGCTTGGGTATTTTTTAATGCCTTTAGGCACAATGTGGACATACAAGCTAAGCCTATTGTTTGGGCTATGCATTTTACTCTTGATAATTTTAAAGCAATTTTTGGAGGACTTGGCGAAGGTCAAGTTCCTGTTTTGAAATATTTAAGAAATTCTATTATTATATCTGTAAGTGCCACGGTTTTATCTCTTGGTTTTGGGGTTGCAGCAGGTTACGCTTTTGCTAGATTTAAATTTAAAGCTAAGAAAAGTATTTTTTTGATGTTTATGTTAACAAGAACAGTTCCAGGGATTGCTATGAGTTTGCCTGTATTTATTTTGTATGCAAAAACAGGTTTAATAGATACAAAAATTGGGCTTATAATTTTTTATATAGCGTTAAATATTCCCTTTTCCATTTGGTTAATTGAAGGATTTTTCTTACAAATTCCAAAAGAGCTTTATGAGGCAGCCTTGATTGATGGGTGCACTAGGGTTCAAGCATTTTTTAAAGTAGAATTGCCACTTGCAAAATCAGGACTTGCTTCAGCTGGTATTTTTGCTTTTTTGACTGTTTGGAACGAATTTGCCCTAGCTTCACAGTTATCTCGTTCAGTTGATTCAGAAACCTTGCCCGTAGGTTTATTGGACTTCACAAGTGAATTTACAATAAATTGGGCTGGAATGTGCGCTTTTTGCGTGCTTATGATTTTACCAGCTTTGTTTTTGACTTTTTTAGTTCAAAAACATCTAGTATCTGGGCTAACGTTTGGCGGATTAAAAGGATAAAAATATGATAAAAAGGTTTAATTGTGGGAAGTATTAGTATAAAAAACTTAGAGAAATTTTACGGTAAAGAAAAAGTTGTAAAAAATATTAATCTTGATATAAAAGACAAAGAATTTGTTGTTTTAATTGGTCCAAGTGGTAGTGGAAAATCTACAACTTTAAGAATGTTAGCAGGTTTAGAAGATATCACAAAAGGCGAAGTATTTTTTGATGGAACTTTAGTAAATGATTTGCCTCCAAGGCTTAGAAATATTGCTATGGTTTTTCAATCTTACGCCTTGTATCCGCATTTAAGTATAAGAAATAATCTAGGTTTTGGTCTAAAAATAGCAAAATTTAGTAAAGATGAAATAAATACGAGAGTTTCAGAAGTTTCAAAAATGCTAGAACTTGATGAGCATTTAAATAAAAAACCATCTCAATGCTCAGGTGGACAAAGACAAAGAGTTGCAATGGGTAGAGCTATCGTAAGAGAGCCAAATATATTTTTATTTGATGAACCATTATCTAATCTTGATGCAAAACTTAGAGCTAAAATGAGATTAGAAATTAAGCTTTTGCATCAAAAATTACAAAAAACTATCGTTTATGTGACTCATGACCAAGTTGAGGCTATGACTTTAGCTTCAAAAGTTGTGGTTATGAGAGATGGGCAAATTGAGCAAGTTGGAACTCCTATAGAGGTGTTTTCTAATCCTAGAAATATTTTTGTTGCGACTTTTTTAGGCTCTCCTGCTATGAATCTAACTCCAGCAGTTTATAAAGATTCTAAATTAGTTTTAAAAGATGGGCATATTTTACCAATTCCTAAGCGATATGCTAAGTATATAAAAGCAAATCAAGAAGTTATTATTGGAGTTCGTTCAGAATCTCTAACTCCAAATTTGCATAAAAATGTTCTTTCTTATTATTCTTTTGATGCAAAGATTTTAGCAGTTGAGCCTTTGGGTGCAACCAGCAATCTATTTATAGATTTTGGAAAAGAGCAATTTATTTCAAGAATGAATCACCCAAAAGAGATACAAATAGGAGAAGAAATGAAATTTTATCTTAATCTTGATAAGTTGTATTGTTTTGATGCTAAAACTAAAATAGCACTTGATGCAAAAGAATAATTATGAAAAAAATGGGAATGTGCATTAAGCTTAAAAAGTCAAAAGTACAAGGATATAAAGCTTTGCACAAAAAATGCCCTAAAGAAATAAGAGATATTTTAACAAAGGCAAACATAAAAAATTATTCCATTTTTTTAAAAGAGCCTGAAAATATTTTATTTTCTTATTTTGAGTATATAGGTAGTGATTTTACTAAAGATATGCAAGATATGGCTGATAATAAGATAAATAAACAATGGTGGGATTTATGTGCTCCTTGTCAAGAGCCTTTTAAAGAAATCAAAAAATCTCAATGGTGGTTCGAAATGCCAAGTATTTTTTATAATGATTAAGGAGAAAAAATGAAAAGACTAGAAGGAAAAACAGCACTTGTTACAGGTGCTGCCGCTGGAATTGGGCGAGCTACGGCTGAGCTTTTTATGCACGAGGGTGCTAAAGTTATTGCAAGTGATATAAATGAAAAAGAACTATCAAGTTTAAAAGGTGCATCTTTAGAAGTTTTAGATGTGACAAATTCTAGTGAAATAAAAGCACTAGCAAAGAAATTAGGTGCAATAGATGTGCTTTTTAACTGCGCTGGTTATGTTCACCAAGGAGATATTTTATCTTGTAGTGAGAAAGATTTTGATTTTTCTATGAATTTAAATGTAAAATCTATGTATAAAATGATTTATCATTTTTTACCATTTATGCTCGAAGCTAAAAAAGGAGCTAGTATAATAAATATGAGCTCAGTAGCTTCAAGTGTAATTGCAGCAAAAAATCGTTTTGCTTATGGCACTTCAAAAGCCGCAGTTATCGGACTTAGCAAGGCTATAGCAGCTGATTATATTCAAGATAAAATAAGATGCAACGCAATAGCTCCTGGAACTGTGCAAAGTCCTTCGCTTGAAGTTCGTATGAAAGATTCAGGGGATTATGACAAAGCAAGACAAGATTTTATAGACAGGCAACCACTTGGGCGAATTGGTACAACTAAAGAAATAGCTTCTTTGGTGCTTTATTTAGCAAGTGATGAGTCAAGTTATACAACAGGTACAACGCATATCATAGATGGCGGTTGGAGCAATACCTAAAAGAATAAAAAGGAAAAAAATGAAATATTTAAGATATAAAGAAAACGGGGCTATTATCCCAGCTGTTAAAGTTTTGGGCGAAATTTATGACATTTCAAATTTAGTTAAAGATATTAATTCAAGCACTCTTGAAGAGCTTTTGAATATGGATATTGATGTTAAAAAATTAAAAAAAATTACAAAGAATATAAAATATGAAAACTTTTTGTCACCTCTTGGCTATATGGGTAAAATTATTTGCATAGGCTTAAATTATGTAAGTCATGCAAAAGAAAGTGATATGGCTTTACCTAGCGAGCCTGTAGTCTTTTTTAAGGCAACTTCTTCACTAGCTAGTCCAAATTGTGAAGTGCAAATTCCAAAAAACTCTACTAAAACAGATTGGGAAGTTGAGCTTGGCGTGGTTATTGGAAAAAGGGCAAAATATGTAAGTGAGGCTGAGGCTTATGATTATATAGCTGGGTACACAATAATAAATGATATTTCAGAGCGAGAATTTCAACTTGAGCGTGGTGGGCAATGGGTAAAGGGAAAAAGCCATGATACCTTTTCTCCTGTTGGACCATTTATTTTAAGTAAAGATGAACTGGGTGCTAATGGTGCTGAAGATAATCTTGATATGAAATTAAGCGTTGATGGCAAACTCTATCAAAATGCAAATACAAAAGATATGTATTTTAAAGTGCCATTCTTAGTCTCTTACCTTTCACAATTTATGACACTTGAAGCAGGAGATATTATCTCAACAGGAACCCCACAAGGTGTAGGTCTTGGGCAAAAACCTGAAGTTTATCTTAAAAATGGGCAAGTCATGGAGCTTGAGATTGAAAAACTTGGAAAGCAAAAACAAGTTGCGAAAGCACTTAAATAAACAAATGAAAAAGAAGATGGAAAAAAAAATCACTCTTTTGATAAATGAAGCTGATAATGTACTTGTAGCTTGCCAAGATTGCAAAAAAGGGCAATATGCTAGTTATGCTAAAGAAGATATTTTGCTTCTTGATAATGTAGATTTAGGGCATAAAATAGCCATAAAAGATATAAAAAAAAATGAAAAAATAATAAAATTTGGCACAAGTATAGGCAGAAGTATAAAAGATATAAAAAAAGGTGAGCATGTGCATTTGCATAATTTAAAAAGTGATTATATAAAGGTTTGAAATGAGTAACTTAAAAGGATTTTTACGAGCTGATGGAAAAAAAGGCATTAGAAATGTTTTGTTAGTTTGTTATTTAGTTGAATGTGCCAAGTTTGTAGCTGAACAAATCGTAAAAGAAGCAAATGATAAAGATGTTCAACTTATTGGTTTTTCAGGTTGCTTTCCAAATTCTTATGCTTTTGATGTTTTAAAAGCAGTGTGCACACATGCAAATGTGGGTGCTGTTTTGCTTGTTTCTCTTGGTTGTGAAAGTTTTGCTAAGTCAAGATTAGAAGATGAGATTTTAGATTCAAAAAGAGAAGTTAAACTTATTAATATTCAAGAAAACAAAGGAAGCCAAAACTCTATATCTTTAGGAAGAACTTGGGTTTTAGATAATATTGAGAAGTTAAAAAGACAGATAAAAGTTCCTATGAAAATAAATGAGTTGATTGTTGGTACAATTTGCGGAGGCTCTGATGGCACAAGTGGTATGAGTGGAAATCCTGCTGTTGGTGTGGCTTTTGATAGGCTTGTAAAGGATAAAGCAAGATGTATTTTTGAAGAAACAGGAGAGCTAATTGGATGTGAATATTTTATGGCTTCAAGGACAAAAAATAAAACTCTAGCAAAAAATCTAATCACTTGTGTAGAAAAAGCTGCAAAGTATTATAAGGTTATGGGATATGGTTCATTTGCTAGCGGAAATGCTAGCGGAGGGCTAAGCACCCAAGAAGAAAAATCCTTAGGAGCTTATGCAAAATCAGGTTCAAGTAAAATCTCAGGTATAATTAAACCAGCACAAAGTCCAAAAAAGGATGGTCTTTATTTGCTTGATGTTGTGCCTGATGGTGAAGTTTTATGGGGCTTTCCAAATATAAATGACAATTCAGAAATTATTGAGCTAATATCTTGTGGAGCACATATTGTAGTCTTTGTAACAGGGCGAGGCTCAGTCGTCGGCTCTGCTATTTCTCCTATTTTAAAAGTTTGTGCAAATCCAAAAACTTATGAAAATTTAGAAAATGATATGGATATAAATGCTGGACTTATAATAAAAGGTGAAAAAAATATAAATGAAGTAGGGGATGAAGTTTATGAAAAAATCTTATCTCTAGCTAGTGGAAATTCAAGTAAATCAGAAGCTCTTGGACATCAAGAATTTGTTTTGGGATATAAATATTTTGAAAAATCAAAAACTTGTGCCTTAGACTTATAAACATTTTTGTATAATTAAAAGAAAGAAAAGATAAAAGATGAAATACCAAGCACCAGCACTTTTACGAGGCTTAAAAATCTTAGAATTATTAGCTAAATCAAAAGAGCCCTTGTCTTTACAAGAACTTGGAAAAAAATTAGGACTAAAACCAAGTAATATTTTTAGAATGGTTTATGTTTTAGAAGAAGAATTTTATATACAAAAAGAAAAATCTGATAAATATGCACTCTCACCTAAGCTTTTTTCTTTAGGTGTACAAGCTTTAAATAGTTATTCTTTACTTGATTTAGTTTATCCTATTTTAAAAGAAATCTCAAAAAAAACAAACCAATCTTGTCATTTTAGCGTGAAAACAAACAATAATATGCTTGTTCTTGCTAAAGCTGATAGCCCAAGTATTTTAGGCTTTTCTATTCGCCCAGGGTATACAAGACTGCTTGAGAAATCAAGCTCAGGTAAGGTTATTTTAGCTTTTCTCGATGGTGATGAAAAAGAAAAACTTTTTAATAATTTTACTCTTCTTTATGATGAGGTTTTTATAAAAAAATTAAAAAATGACTTAGAACTTGTCAAAAATCAAGGTTTTAGAATATCGGCTTCGCAATATGTTGAAGGAATAAAAGATATCGCAGTTCCAATACTTCCAGGCCTAAAGCACAATCCTCCCTCAGCTATTTGTATACCTTATGTAAATACTAAAGAAAATACTTCTACTGAAAAAGAAGCATTGGAAATACTTTTACAAAGTTCTGAAAAACTGTCAAAATTGATTTTTTAATGCAAATTATTGACACACATTTTCATCTTTGGAATTTGGATGATAAGATTTACTCTTGGTTAAGCCCAAACATGGAAAAAATATATAAAGATTTTACTTTTAAAGATTTTTTAAAAGCCTCAGACTTAGTTTGTATGGAAGCTTGTATTCTAATCCAAGCAGCAGCTTCAAAAAAAGAGGCTCTTATTCTTTTAAAGCATGCAAAGCAAAACGAAATTATAAAAGGTGTAATCACTTGGGCAGATATGCTAAGTCCAACTTGCCTTGATGAGCTAAAAATTCTTGCAAAGAATAAATATTTCAAAGGAATTCGCCCAATGCTAACGGATATTAGCAATATTAACTTTATAAATAATCCAAATTTTTATAAAATTTTTGAATTTTTGAGTGAAAAAGAATTTATTTTTGAAGCCTTAATTTTTCCAAAACATTTAAAAAATATAAATATTCTTAGCAAAAAATTTCCAGATTTAAAAATCATAATAAATCATGGTGCAAAGCCAGATATTAAAAATGACAATATAAAAGATTTTGAATTTTGGAAACAAGATTTAATACTTTGTGCTAAAAATAAAAATATTTTTTGTAAAATTTCAGGGCTTTTAAGCCAAGCTAGTACTCCTTTAAAATATGGAGAAATAGAAAAATATTTGAGTGCCTTACTTGATATTTTTGGCAAGAAAAGACTACTTTATGCTAGTGATTATCCTGTGGTAAATGAAAATGGCTCTTATTTTCTCTGGGTTAAGTTTGTAGAAAAGTTTTTGGCTAGCCTTAATGAGGATGAAATAAATAGCATCCTTCGCTTAAATGCAAAAAAAATTTATAAGATTTAATTTATTACTTAATTTTATTTTTATTAGCTTTTATAGAAAATAATGAGTTTATGATTAAAGTAGTTAATATTATAAAACCACCTATAAAAGCAGCTCTTGAGGGAGTATTCGCCAAAAATAGCCAAGCTAAAATAGGTGCTACTATAGTTTCAAGAACAGCTAGCAAAGATATTTCAGTAGCTTCTAAATTTTTAACTCCTATTCCAATCAAAGCTCTTGATGTAGGAACAAACAAAAAACCTGTAAGAATTACTAAATATAAATTATTTGTATCGATTTGCACTGAGTTTATAAAAAAAGATGAGATGATTGCCCCAAAAAAACCACTTAGGCAAAACACCATATAAATATCTATTTTTGTATGCTTAGATAACAAAACATAGCCCAAAGAATACATACAAGCGCAAAGCAGGGCAAATATATTCCCTAAAGCGGCAAGGTCTTTACCTAAATCAGAAGAAAATATTATAAGTAAGCCTATGAAAATAAAAACAAAAGATATATAAGTATTTTTTCTAGTTTTTATTTTGTATAAAACATATAAATAAAAGGCTGAAAAAATAGGGACAGATGAAAAAATTAGCATAGCATTTGCGACACTTGTATCTTTTAAAGCTTGTATAAAAGATAAGTTTGAAATGGCAAAAAATAAACCACAAACAATAATCATTTTTGCTTCTTGCTTAAAAAGAGGGAAGTATCTTTTTTTATATTTTACAATAAGTGTAAGATTTGTACTGAGAAATAAAAAAATAGAAGCATAAAATAAAAAAGTAAAAGCATCTATGCTTGAAACCTTAATAAACAAAGATTCAAAACTCATAAGAACAATTCCTAAAATTGTTATAAGCAAAGATTTTGTATGTTTGTCCATTTTTTGCTCCAAATAAAAACTATCATATTTTGGTATAAATATACTTAAAAAAGCATTATTTTTTAGGATATTATTTACGATATTCTAAACAAAAAAAGGATACAATAAAATAATAAGGATTAGAATAATGGCGATTTTTAAATTTAACAACAGTGACTTTAAAAGGGTAGAACAAACGCAATTTTTAACTGAAGATATTCTTGAGAGGCAACATATTCAAAATGCTTTGAAAAAGCAAATAGGTGTGATTGATTCTAACGTATTAATAATATCAGAAGAGTTTGCGGAGTGGGACGGAAGTAAAAGACGAATAGATTTGCTCGGTGTTGATAATCTTGGTAATATTGTAGTCATAGAACTTAAGCGAACTGAAAAGGGTGAGCATATGGATTTGCAAGCCATTAGATATGCTTCAATGGTTTCTACTCTAACATTCATAAGGGCAGTGGAGATATTCAGTGATTATCTCGTAAAGCTTAAAAGTGATTTGAATGCAGAAGAAGAATTATCAAATTTTCTTGGAGATAATATTGAAGACTTTGCTACCGATGTAAGAATAATATTGATATCAAGTAATTTTTCAAAAGAACTTACAACTTCTGTAATATGGCTCAATGAAAAAGATTTAGATGTGCGATGTTATAGGCTTATTCCTTACAAAATAGACAATAAAATTTTGGTTGATGTCCAACAAATAATTCCACTCCCAGAAACAGAAAGTTATCAAGTAAAAGTTAGAGAACAAAGGGAAGAAAGACGTGAAGTGCGAAAAGGAGAAAAGGATAAGAGCAAATATAACTTTGATGGAGAGATTGGACTTAGCAAAAGAGGTGTTGTTCGTAGTGTGTGGTTAAAATATATGGAAGACCATCCAGATGTATCTTATGAACAACTAGTGCAAGATTTTCCTATTAGAAATAATTTATTTATTGAACGCGAAGATGCTCTTGAACGGCAAAAAAAAGATAACAATAATATATTAAGATATTTTATTGAAGATGATGAAGTTTTTAAAATAGGAGATAAAACTTATGCTATTTCTAACGGTTGGGGTATAGATAATATTAAAAAGTTTATAGAATTTGCAAGTAATTTAGGTTATAAAATTGAAAAAGTTTTATAATTTATTAAATAGTTTTTTTGTTAAGTAAAAGATACCATAAAGGTATCTTTTATAATCTTGCTTCGTATCTTCGAAGCATATAAAGTTTTTTAAGCATTTTTTTCTTAGCATTAATTTTTTGTTTTTTACGCTTTTCAGTTTCTGGTTCAAAAAATCTTCTAGCTCTAGTTTCAGTAACAATCAAGTTTCTGTCGCACTGCTTTTTAAATCTTCTATACGCTTCTTCAAAAGACTCGCTATCTTTTACTCTAATACCTGGCAAAATAATCACCCACTTTCTTTTAAAATTGAGCTATATTTTAGCAAAAAATGTTTAAGATAAAATAAAACATTTATAATTTTATGGCTATAATCTTATTTCTTAGGGGTTTAAATGAGCGAATTCAAAATTTTAAGACTAACTTTGCAAGATTTTTTCACATTTAAAATGCTTAGATTGGTTTTAATCCCATTTCTTATAATGCTATGTTTTTCTTTTTTCATATTTTACACCTTTTCATCTTATGAATTTTCTTCTTATCATCAAGAATTAATACACCATAGCCAAACATTTAAAAGTGAGCAAATAAGCTATTTTAGCTCTAGTTTTACGCAGAGTTCAAAAGGATTTTTTGCAAGTATTCTAGCTTTTATTCTTGGCTCTTCATTGTTTTTATTTATTTTTTATAGTTTTGCTTTTGTTTTTTTGGCTATTTTTTCAAACTTTTTTGCTTTAGTAATTTTGGGATTTTTAAGCCCTATTATTTTAAATACGCTAAGGCTCAAGCATTATCAAGATTTAGAGTTTCAAAGTGGCTCAAATATACTTGATTCAGTTTTTGAGCTTTTTAAAGCTGTTTTTATTTTTCTTCTTTTACTTGTAGTTTTCATACCCTTGTATTTTATCCCTTTAGTTAATTTTTTTGCTTTTAACTTTTGTTTTTATTATTTATTTCATAGACTTTTAATTTCTGATATTTTAGTTAATATTTCAAATAAAAAGCAAGCAAAGCACTTGTATTTTTTAAATAAAACAAACCTTAGAGTTAAAACACTTTTATTTTATTTTTGTTCTTTTTTGCCTTTTATCGGCGTTTTTATTACTTTATTTTTTATGATTTATTTAGGACATACTTGTATAAATCAAAAAATAGAGCTAGAAGAAACTGCTAAAAATTAAAAAAGACTAAGAATGAATATTCTAAAATTTTTTAAGAATAAGCCTTTTTGCTAAATGCTTTTTTATAGTAAATAAAAGCAAAAAACCAAGCAAAAAGCATAATAAGCACGATAATTATTCCTAAGATACTAAAATTTAATTTGTCTATAAAACCAAAAAACCAAAAATCACTTTTGATATATTTAGAAATTAATTGTAGCCATTCGATTATCGCAATACTTAGGGCTACAAAGATACTAGTTGCTGTTATTGTGATATTAAAAAACAACTTTTTAGCCTGCTCTTGCATAGCCCAATCATAAATTTTAAGCATTACCAAACCATCAAGAGAATCCAAAAGGCTCATAGCGGCAGTAAAAAGTAAAGGAAACACCATAATACTCCAAATTCCAAGCCTTGAGTTTTGAGCTAAGTCTGTAGAAATGCCCAAAATTGCTATTTCAGTTGCAGTATCAAAACCAAGTCCAAAAATGAAACCAACAAAATACATTTTATAACTTTTGTCTATATTTCTGTAAATAAAGGCAAAAATCCTAGCAAAAAATCCTCTTTTTTCTAGTAGTTCTTGAGATTTTATTTCTAAAGTTTTTGTATAGTTTCCATTTTTATGTGCCTTAAAAAGCCTAAATAGTTTTTTTAAAATAAAGAGATTCACAAGTGCTATTATGCTTAAAAAAATAGCTGAGCTTGTAGTTCCTATAATTTGTCCAAACATTTTAAGCTCTTCTAAGTGCGAACTTACATTTCTAAGTGCCAAAACAAGAGCTAAGGATAATAATATAACTACACTTGAATGTCCAAGAGAAAAAAATAAGCCAACACTTACGCACTTTTTGTCATCTTGTCTTAATTTTCTAGTAACATTATCAATAACAGCAATATGGTCAGCATCAAAAGCATGCCTAAGTCCAAAAAAATAAGCCAAAAGCCCAAGGCTCAAAAGAGAATAAGAAAATTTTGAAATATAAAACAAAATCCCCCAAGCAAGGAGATTTAAAACTAGGCAAAAACCAATAAGCAAATAAGATTTTTGCTTAAGATTTTTATCCTTATTTATGTTTTTAAGTAGTTTAATGTCCATACATTAAATTTGGCAACCAAAGTGATATTTCAGGTATATAGGTTACAAGCATTAGCCCTACAAAAATAGTAATAGTCCAAGGCAGAGTAGCTACCATTACATCTTTCATAGACATATTAGTAAGTCCACTTGTAACAAAGAGGTTCAGCCCAACAGGAGGTGAAACCATACCAAGCTCCATATTAACAGTCATTATTATCCCAAAATGTATAGGGTCAACTCCTAAAGCGGTGGCTATTGGAAGAAGCAAAGGCACCATAATCATAATAATAGCCGAAGGCTCCATAAATGCGCCAGCTATAATAAGTATGACATTTACAAGAAGTAAAAATGCAATTTTATGAACATGAATTGCGATTAATGCTTGAGTTATAGTTTGGGGAATATTTTCTAGTGTCAAAAAATGTGCAAAAAGCATAGCATTTGCTATGATAAACATAATCATAGCAGTTGTTTTTGCTGATTCTAAAATAGTGACATACAAATCTTTTGTTTTTACATCTTTGTAGATAAAAACAGAGATAAATAAAGCCCAAACAGCAGCAACAGCAGCAGCTTCAGTAGGAGTAAAAATACCTCCATAAATTCCACCCATTACAATAACGATAGTCATCAGTCCCCAAGACGCATCTTTTAGTTTGATTAATCTTGTTTTAAAATCTTGTGGCTCGGTTCGCTTAAATCCAAGTCTTTTAGCTCCTATATAAGTAACAACCATCATCATACAACCAATCATAAGCCCAGGCATAACCCCAGCCATAAAAAGCCTACCGATAGACGTTTCAGCTGTTACGCCATAAACAATCAAAACAACTGAAGGAGGAATTAAAATCCCAAGCGAACCAGCAGTGGCGATAGTCCCAACAGCGTATTTTTTAGGATACCCAGCTTCCATAATAGCGCCAAACATAATAGAGCCAATAGCAACAACAGTTGCAGGACTTGAACCTGAAACTGCTGCAAAAATAATAGATGCCCCAATAGCTGAAATAGGTAAACCACCTGGCAAATGTCCTACTAAGGATTTTGCAAATTCTATAATCCTTTGTGCAGCTGAACCTTTGCTTAGCAGGTTTCCAGCTAAAATAAACATAGGAATTGCCATCAAAGAATAGGAATCTATTTTTTCAAAAAGCATAGATGAAACTTCGATAGGCGACATATGTGTAAAAGTCATCAAAGTTATAAAAGTACTTGCCCCAAGACAAATAGAAATCGGAACCCCAAGAAGAACTAAAAGAAAAAATAAACCAAATAAAAGACCTATACTCATAATAAGCCTCCAGTTTTTGCTTCTACTTTTTTAACCAATTTTTCTAATTGCTCTTCACTATTTGTACTATATTTTCCATCTTTTTCCATAGCCGCTAAAAGCGCTTCAGTTTCACTCTCAGGCAAAACTAGTGCATGCGGTGTTTTGAATATATGGATTAGTTTTTCCAAAACCCTAAAAGCTGCTGAAATAAAAGCAAGAGGTAAAACTAAATAAGGAATCCACATAGGGATATTTAAATCAACGCTCATTTCTCCTAAATGCAACTCTAAAAGAATATATTTATATCCATACCAAGCTACGGCCAGCAAAAACACAAAGCTTATAAGGTGTGAAATTATAAGCATAACTTTTGCTACTTTTGTCGGAACATTATCTAAAAGCAAGTTTACACAAATATGTGCATCTTTTTTAAAGCAATATGCCGCGCCAAAAAATATACTCCAAATAAACAAAAATATACTAAGCTCAGATGCCCAAGTCAAAGAGGAGTTAAAAATATATCTCGCAATAACATTTATAAAAGATATACTAACTCCCAAGCTAAGCCCAGCTATGGCTATGCTTTGATTTATAACACTAACAATTTTATCTAATAAGCTAAACATTTTTTACCTATTTAGTATTTAAAACGTCATTAATCAGCTTTTTACCAATTTTATTTTTTGGATAAAAATCAGGATAAATAGTTTTCATATCTTTTTCCCAAACTGCTCTTTGTGCTTTTGCTAAAGTATAAATTTTTAATTTTCCCGTTTTTTTAGCATAAGCTTGTATATCTTTAAAATTTGAATCATTTAATTGTTTAGCCCAAATTCGCTCTTTTGTTGTAGCTTCTTTTAATGCTTGTTTTAAATCAGCTTGTAAGTCTTTTGGCAAAGAATTATAAAAAGTTTTACTAACAACAACTAAATATCCTAAATATCCATGATTTGACATAGTTAGGTATTTTTGAACTTCATAGAATTTTTTTGTATAAAGATTTGAAATAGGATTTTCAGCCGCATCAACTACACCTTGTTGCAAAGCTGAATAGACTTCTGAAAAAGGCATAACTTGTGGATTTGCACCAACTGCTTCAAATTGTTTTTCTAAGACTTTTGAAGACATAATTCGCACTTTTTGCCCTTTTATATCTTTAGGAAGTAAAATAGGTTTTTTTGAAGATGACAATTGTTTAAAACCATTATCCCAATATGATAGTGCAACATAGCCTTTTTTTGTAACCATTTGTTCTAGTTGTTTACCAACTATTCCATCTTGAACTCTGTGAAGCTGGTCTGCATTTTTAAATAAAAATGGTAATTGAAAAAGAGATAATTGTGGCACTATTCTTGTAAATTTAGAAAACGATGGCGCCGCCATTTGTACAGAATTTAAAATCAAAGCTTTCATAACTGCTTTGTCAGTGTAAAGTTGTGAAGATGGATAAACACTAACTTTTATTCGTCCTTTACTTAAAGCTTCTAATCTTTTAGCAAAAAAATCAGCCGCTTTACCCTTAGGTGTATTTGCCGCAACAACGTGAGAAAATTTTAAGGTAAATTCAGCCCCAAAAGCTAAGCTTGTAAAAAGCATAAGTCCAAGACTTATCAGTAATATTTTTTTCATTTTAACTCCATATTTTTTTAATTTTTGATTATTTAATTATAACGAAGATTTTCTTTTTTAAATATTTTAGTTCAAATAAATATTAAAAATCTTTAAAACCTTCAAAATTTGTAAGTATTTACACATAATAAGGCACTCAAAAGAGTCCTTATTTTGTATTTATTGCAGCTTCTATTAAATCTTTTCCAATTTTATCTTTTGCATAAAAATCAGGATAGATTTTTTTCATAGCTACTCTCCATTGCTCTCTTTGCGCAGAAGTTAAAGTATAAAATTTAAATTTACCTGTTTTTTTAGACATAGCTTCTAAGATTTTATATTGTTTTTTTACAAAAGTTTGCATCCAAATTCGCTCTTTTACTGTAGTTTCTTTAAAAGCTAGTTTCACATCAGCTTGTAAATCTTTTGGCAGGGAATTCCAAAAAGTTTTAGATAAAACAACAGCATCACCTAAATATCCATGATTTGAAAGAGTAATATATTTTTGTACTTCATAGAATTTTTTTGTATAAATATTTGTTATAGGTTCTTCACATCCATCAACAACACCTTGTTGTAAAGCTGAATAAAGTTCTGAAAAAGGCATAACTTGTGGATTTGCTCCAACTGCTTCAAATTGTTTTTCTAACACTTTTGATGCCATAATTCTTATTTTTTGCCCTTTTGCATCACTTGGTACAATAAAAGGTTTTTTGTTTGTGAGAAAATCTTTAAATCCCATATCCCAATAGCCTAAGGCAATAAAGCCTTTATCTGTAATCATTTTTTTTAATTTTTCCCCAATTGGCCCATCTTGAACTCTATGAAGTTGCTCTGGACTTTTGAAAAGAAAAGGCAAGTTAAAAAGTGCAAGCTGTGGAACAATTTTTGAAAATACTGAAAAAGCAGGAGCTGCCATTTGTACTGAATCCATAGCAACTGCTTTTAAAACTGCGTTATCTTTATATAACTGCGATGAAGGATAAACATCAACTTCTATCCGACCTTTGCTTAGTGCTTCGAGCCTTTTTTTAAAATAAACAGCAGCTTGGCCCTTGGGCGTATCAACTGCAACAACATCTGAAAATTTTAAAGTAAATTCAGAGCCAAGTGCACTGTTTACTAAAATTCCTAAAGTAGCTAAACTAAGTATTAATTTTTTCATTTATTTATCCTTTTATTGAAATTAATCTTTAATTGTATAGTTATAAACTTTAATCAAGATTAAATTTAGCTCTAAATTTAGCTTAAATTTTTTAAGAGTAGTTTTTACTTTTCAGTAAAATATCAAATTGCTTTAATTATACTTAAACACAATTTAAATACTTTTTTGATATATTAGATATATTAAAATGCTAATTTTTAAATTTTAAAAGGAAATTTTATGGGCTGTAATTTAGAATTATTAAAATCTTCAAGAGACAATTGTGGATTTGGTCTTATGGTTGATTTAAAAAATAAGCCCTCACATGATAATTTAGAAGATGCTATCACATCTTTAGAAAATATGATGCATAGAGGTGCTGTCGCTGCTGATGGAAAAAGTGGAGATGGCTCAGGCTTGCTTCTTTCGATGCCTGATTTATTTATGAGAAAAATAGCTTCAAAAAAGGGCATAGATTTGCCTCAAAAATACGCGGTGGCTATGATTTTTGCTAAAGAAGAAAGTGAGATTTCTACTTTTAAAACTTGCTGTGAAAAAAATGGCTTAAAAGTTTTGTTTCTTAGGAAAGTTCCTATAAACACAAAAGTTTTAGGAGAACTTGCACTTGAATCCTTGCCAAAAATTTATCAAGTTTTTGTGAGTCCTAATGCTATTTATTCTTCAAAACGTTTTGATTCTTTGCTTTATCTTGCTAGAAAAGAGTGTGAACATTTGTTAAAAGAAAAGCCATATTTTTATATTCCTAGTTTTTCTTCTGCAATGATTTCTTACAAGGGTCTTGTAATGCCAACATTTATAAAAGACTTTTATCCTGATTTAAAAGATGAAGATTTTAAGATAACTTACGCTTTATTTCATCAAAGATTCTCAACTAATACCTTGCCTGAATGGAAATTAGCTCAGCCATTTAGAACAATAGCGCACAATGGCGAAATAAACTCCATTCAAGCAAATCGTTTAGGTGTGAAGATAAAATCTGAGAGTTTAAAATCTGGTATTTATAATGATGATGAATTAAAAAAAATCTTACCTATTTTACAAGAGGATGTAAGTGATAGCGCAAGTTTAGACAATATGTTTGAGTTTTTACTAGCAAATGGTTGTGATTTTTTTAAAGCTGCTAGAGCTTTAGTTCCTGCACCTTGGCAAAATTCCCCGCATATGGATTCACAGCTTCGTGCTTTTTATGAATACAGCTCAACTGCTATGGAGGCTTGGGATGGACCTGCCGCACTTTGTTTTAGTGATGGTAAATATCTAGCTTGTTTAATAGATAGAAATGGACTAAGACCTGCTAAATATATACTCACAAAAGATAAAAGACTTTTTATAGCAAGTGAATACGGAACTGTAAATATAGCGCAGGATTTGATAACCTCTAGGGGCAAATTAACCTCAGGGCAGATGATAGCAGTTGATTTAAAATATGGAGAAATTTTAAAAGATGATGAAATAAATACTTATTTAAAATCTTCGCAAAATTATGAAAAATGGCTTAATTCTTCTATGCAATATTTACAAGAATATATTGATGAGTCATTTGTAGATTTTAGTGATTATGTTTTGCAAAACCTAGAGCAAAAGCAAAAATATTTTAATATTACTTATGAAATTTTAGACTTAATGATTGAGCCTATGGCAAAAACAGCTAAAGAGCCTGTGGGTTCCATGGGAGATGATACGCCTTTGGCTGCTTTTTCAAAAATAAATAGAAATTTTAGTGATTTTTTTAGACAAAAGTTTGCTCAAGTTACAAATCCACCCATAGATCCTTATAGAGAAAAAGTCGTAATGTCACTTGAAACTGGTTTTGGGCATACTCATAGTATTTTGGATGAAAAACCTCAATATGCAAAAAGACTAAAATCAACTTCTCCAATTTTGATGAAAGAGCGTTTTGATGTGCTTTGCTCTTTTGGTGATGAAAATCATCCTAGATATGATGAGTACTATAAAAATAAAACCTTTAGCACTTGTTTCACAAAAGACTTAGAAAAATCTTTGAAAAATCTTGCGAAAGAAATACTAAAAAGTATAAAAGAAGAAAAAATAAGCATAGTGATTTTAGATGATAGAAAACTAGATAAAAATGTAAAAATAATACCCATGATTATGCTAGTCGGGCATTTAAATAAAAAATTACTAGATATAAAATTAAGAGGAAAAGTTTCCTTAGTCGCAGTTTCTGGCGAGGTTTATGACCCTCATAGTGTAGCGGTACTTTTAGCTTACGGGGTAAGTGCAATTTATCCTTACATGCTTTATTCTAGTGTTTACGCACTTTACCATAGAAAAAATCCATCTGCTACTTTTGTGCAAAAATATTTAAAAAATGCTCAAACCGCTTTAAATAATGGGCTTTTAAAAATCATGTCAAAAATGGGTATTTCAACATCAGCAAGTTATAGAGGCTCAGCGCTTTTTGATATTTTGGGTTTAAGCGATGAAGTTATAAACGATTGCTTTTTAGGCAGTTTTAGTGAACTTTGCGGACTAGGTTATAAAAGCTTAGAAAAGCGAATTGAGAATTTTCATAAAAATGGTTTTTTTGACAATAAACACACTTTTAAACTAAATCTAGGCGGGATTTATAAATACTCACATTTAGGTGAATATCATGACTACGGACCAAAAACTGCAAAATCATTTAAGCTTGATAATTTTTCTGTATTAAAAAAAACTATTGAGACAAGAGACAAAAAATTCATTAGAGATTTTTTTGAATTAAAAAGTGATAAAAAAGAACTTGATTTAAGCGAAGTTGAACCAATTGAAAAGATATTCAAGCGTTTTGCAAGTGCAGCTATGAGCTGTGGTTCAATTTCACCTGAAGCACACGAAGCCATAGCAGAGGCTATGAATACTATCGGAGCTATGAGTAATTCAGGCGAAGGCGGGGAAGACAAAACAAGATTTAAAACCATAAAAAACTCCAAAATCAAACAAATCGCATCTGGGAGATTTGGCGTTACCCCTGCGTATTTAAGCTCAGCTGACGAGTTGCAGATAAAAGTAGCCCAAGGTGCAAAACCTGGAGAAGGTGGGCAATTACCAGGGCATAAAGTAACTTCTTTAATTGCGAGGCTAAGACACACGATTGAGGGAGTTACTTTAATATCTCCACCACCACATCATGATATTTATTCAATCGAAGATTTAGCTCAGCTTATTTTTGATTTAAAGCAAGTAAACCCACGAGCTACAATAACAGTCAAATTAGTCTCAAGTTTAGGGGTTGGTACAATTGCAGCTGGAGTTGTAAAAGCTTACGCTGACAAGATTATAATAAGTGGTTCTGACGGTGGCACAGGAGCTGCTCCATTAACTTCAATAAAACATACAGGAAATCCTTGGGAATTAGGCTTAAGCGAAGCACACAACGCATTAAAAATAAACAAACTAAGGTCAAGCGTGCATATCCAAACTGATGGAGGCTTAAAAACAGCTCAAGATGTTATCAAAGCCGCACTTTTAGGAGCTGAGTCTTATGCTTTTGGAACTGCCTTGCTTATGCTTTTAGGATGTAAAATGCTAAGAATTTGCCATACAAATAAATGTAGCGTTGGATTAGCTACGCAAGATGAGGATTTGAGGCAATATTACAGCGGAAGTGTTCAAAAAATCATAGATTATTTTACTTTTTTAGCAAATGATATAAGAGCTATTCTTGCAAAGCTAGGGTATAAAAGTTTAGAAGAAATTATAGGTAGGAGCGATTTATTAAAAGTAATTGATGATAAAGATGCCAAAAACTTTGATTTTTCAAATATTTTAAGAAGAGTTGAGGGTGTAAATACTTCAAATCAAGAAAAAAATGAGCCCTTTGATAAAAATGAATTTGAGAAAAAGATTTTATCTAAGGTAAAAAGAGTTATTGAAAAGCCAAGTTCACCAATTACAATAAATGAAAATATTTGCAATCTAAACCGAAGTTTTGGTGCTTTAATCTCAGGAGTAATTGCAAAATATTACGGGGATGAGGGCTTAAATGATAATTCTATAAATATAAATTTAAAAGGTGTAGCAGGGCAAAGTTTTGGTGCATTTTTACTAAAAGGCATGAACTTACATCTTCAAGGCGTTGCAAATGATTATGTAGGAAAAGGTATGAACGGTGGAAAAATCGTTATAAATCCTGCTTTAGAGGGAGAAGAATACGGAGGTGCTGGAAATACTTGTCTTTATGGTGCAACGGGTGGAACTTTGTATATAAAAGCAAGCGTTGGAGAGCGTTTTGGTGTAAGAAATTCAGGTGCAATTAGTGTGATTGAGGGAAGTGGTGATAATGCTTGTGAATATATGACAGGTGGAATTGTAGTTATTTTAGGGCAAACGGGGATAAATTTTGGAGCAGGAATGACAGGAGGCTTAGTTTTTATTTATGATGAAAGCAAAAACTTTGTTGATAAAATGAACCAAGAATTAATCGAAGCACTAAGAATAGATACAGATGATACAGAACGAGAAAGATTGTACTTAAAAAGGCTCTTGCAAGATTACGAAAATGAAACAAAAAGCGTAAAAGCCACTTTAATTTTAGAAAATTTCAGAGCGCAGATTAGAAATTTTTGGCTTGTTAAACCAAAAAATATGACAGTTTTACCACTTGACCCAGATAAAGGAGATTAGTATGCTAAATTTCGTAAAAATAGATAGAACAAACCCAAAAAAAAGAGATGTTTTACAAAGAATAAAAGACTATAAAGAAGTTTATGAAGTTTTTGCAGAATATAAAGCGAGCGAACAAGCTAGCAGGTGTATGCAGTGTGGCGTGCCATATTGCCACTCTAAATGCCCCTTACATAATGTAATACCATCTTGGCTAAAACAAACTTGGCAAAAAGATTTAGAACTAGCTTTTGCACTATCAAATGAGACTTCTCCTTTTCCTGAAATTTTAGGAAAAATTTGTCCGCACGATGTACTTTGCGAGGGAGAATGCTCTTTAAATGATGACTATGGAGCGATTTCTATTGGGGCAATTGAAACGTACATAAGCGAAAAGGCTTTTAAAAAAGGCATTAAGCCTAGCTTTCCAAAAATTGCAAATTCTAAAGACTCTAAAGACTCTAAAAATTCAAAAAAAGTAGCAATTATAGGGAGTGGGCCAGCTGGACTAAGTGCGGCTACATTTTTACTAAGACAAGGTATTGGTGTTGAAATGTTTGAGCGTTCAAACAAAGCTGGTGGCTTATTGACGTATGGGATACCAAACTTTAAGCTTGACAAAAAAAAGGTTCAAAGAAGAGTTACTTGGCTTGAAGAAGCAGGATTAAAATTACACCTTTCAAGTGAGTTTGGAAAAGATATAAAAGCAAAAGATTTATTAGATAAATTTGGCGCAATATTCTTAGCTATTGGTGCGTCACAAGGTGCAAAAATAGGACTAAATGGAGAGGATGCAACAAATGTTTATCAAGCTATTGATTTTTTAACACAAATCCAAGAAAGAAATTTTTTACTCGAAGAGGATAAAGAAAACAAGCAAGTTAAAGAAGGTATTAAAGCTAAGGATTTTGATGTAAAAGATAAAAGTGTTCTTGTTGTTGGTGGTGGAGATACTGCGATGGATTGCGTACGAAGCTTAGTAAGAGAGGGGGTAAAATCCGTAAAATGTATTTATAGAAGAGATGAAAAAAGTATGCCAGGAAGTAAAAAAGAATTTGAAAATGCCAAAGAAGAAGGCGTAGAATTTTGCTTTAATCTTTCCCCTAAAGAATTTATTTTAAAAGATGGAAAAGTTTGTGCTTTAAGAGTGCAAAAAACTTCTTTAGTTTATGATAAGTTCAAGAAAAAAAATATTTTAACATACAAAGATGAATATTTTGAATTTTTAGCTGATATGGTTATTTTAGCACTTGGCTTTTCTGTAAAAAAAATAAAAGTTTTAGATGAACTTGGAATTAAGACAAATGACAAAGGAAATATACAAATAAATGAGCAATTTCAAACTAGCAACTCCAGAGTTTTTGCTGGAGGAGATTGTCAAAGAGGTGCGCATTTAGCAGTTACTGCCACAGCTGATGGAAGAGATGCAAGCAAGGAAATTGCCAAGTTGCTAAAAACTTTAGATTAGAAATATATTTTAAGAAAATATAGATAAAAAAATAATATTTTAAGCAAATTTCAAAAAAATAGCCTAGCTTTGCTTTGGGCTAAGAATTGTTTAAATATTTTTAGGATATAAATTCCATATTGAAATATAAGGATGGATTTTTGATATGTCTTTGATAATTACTAATGAGTGCATAGCCTGTGATGCTTGCAGAGATGAATGCCCTAATACTGCTATTGAAGAAGGTGACCCTATTTATATGATAGATTCTGATAGATGCACTGAATGCATGGGATATTACGAGGAACCAGCTTGTATTGAAGTTTGTCCAGTTGATTGTATTATACTTGATCCAGATAACCAAGAATCTGTTGAAGAGTTGAAGTTTAAATTTAAACAGCTTCAAGAAGAAGAAATTTAGTGGCAAAGATAACAACTGTTATAGACATAGGTTCAAACTCTATGCGAATGGTTGTTTTTAAAAAAAGTTCTCGTTTTGCATTTAATTTAATAAACGAAACAAAGGCTAAAGTTAAGATTTCTGAGGGTTCTTACGAAAATAAGGCTTATTTACAACAAGAGCCTATGAGACGAGCTTTTTGTGCTCTTAAAAGCTTTTTAAATATTTCTAGTGCTTTAAAGTCAAGGAAAATATTTTGTGTGGCAACTTCAGCTCTAAGAGACGCACCAAATGCTAACGAATTTATAAGGCGAGTCAGGCAAGAGCTAGGCCTAAATATCAAAATCATAACAGGCGAAAAAGAAGCTTTATACGGTGGCATTGCTGCTTTAAATCTTTTGCATATTCCAAGTTTTACTTCAGTAGATATTGGCGGGGGTTCAACAGAATTTTGCATTGTGAAAGATTCTAAGATTATAAAAACTATTTCTTTAGATTTAGGAACCATTAGATTAAAAGAGCTTTTTTTTGTAAATAAAGACTACAAGGGTGCTTTAGCTTTTGTCTTAAAAGAGCTAGAGAAATTGCAAGAGTTTAAGACTGAACTTAAAACTATTATAGGAATTGGTGGAACTACTAGAGCTTTGGGGCGAGCTATTATGAAAGAATCAAATTACCCCATGTCTTCTTTACATGGCTTTACCTATCATTTGCAAGATTATCAAAATCTTATAGACACTATAGTAAAAACTGATGATTTAGAGGTCTTAAGAAGTAGTTATATCAAAAAAGATAGATACGATACCATTCAAGAGGGTACTTTTATTTTTAAAGCGATAATCAAAACTTTTGAAAGCGAAAAAATTACAACAAGTGGAGCAGGTGTCAGAGAGGGTGTTTTTTTAAGTGATTTACTTAGAAATAGCGCTATCAAATTTCCGCATAACTTTAATCCAAGTGTTAAATCTTTGCTTGATAGATTTGAGATTTGTCCTAAGCAAAGTGCGTATTTGGGACTAAACGCATATTGCATTTTTAAAGCACTTGAAAGTCTTCATAATCTAGAATCAAGATTTAGACAAATTTTAGTAATCGCTTCAAAGCTTTATTCAATTGGTGTGAAACTTAGTTTTTACAAATACAATGAAAATGCTTTTTCTTTTATTCTAAATGCACTAAATTATAAAATTTCTCACGAAGATAAGGCACTGATTGCGCATATTATAAAATACTCAAAAAAGCCCTTGCCTTGTGAATGTTGTATAGTAAATTTTAAAGAACTCTTGCCTGAATTTAGAATATTGAAGTGGCTAAGTTTTATGATAAATTTAAATTTATCTTTAAATGCTGATATGAGTAGAACAAAAATGCAGTATGAATTAAGCAAAAATATACTTAAAATCAAAAGTGAAAATGATTCTTATTTAGTTCGAACTGCTCTTGAAAAACTTGAGTTACCTAAGAATTTGGAGCTTACTTATTGTGGGGAATAAAATATTATATTTTATATTTTTAAGCTTTGCTAAGTTAATCGTTTTATTTCCAAATAAAGCTAGATGGTATTTTTTTCTTCTTATTTCAAGAATGGCTTATTTTATTATCAAACGAGTTAGAAAAAGAATTCAAGCAAATCTTGATTTTGTTTTTGCTGACAAGATGAGTGAAAAAGAAAAAAAAGATATTTCAAAATTTTCTTTTTTTAATATGGCACTTTGGGGGAAAACTACTTTTGATGGCAGACTTATAAATATTAAAAACATAGATAAATTTGTAGAGGTTGAAAATTTAAATGTTTTTGAAAAATATATAAAAGATAAAAGAAAAATAATTTTTATTTCAGGACATTTTGGAAATATCGAAATGCTTGGTTGTTATATGAGTTTAAAAATTGCAAAAATTGTACATATTTATAGAAAATCTTCTTTCTCTTTGTTTGATGACTATATTATATCTTCAAGGCAAAATTTAGGCGCTGTTATGGTAGAAGAGCAAGGAGCTTTGAAAAAATTAGCTGGAGCTTTAAAAAAAGGTATGCCTGTATCTATGATAATGGATCAGCGTGTTAATCCTGAAGCTGGAGTTTTAGTTGATTTTCTAGGCAAAAAAACTTACCAAACATCATCTGTCGGATTTTTAGCTCAAAAATTTGATGCAGTTATTGTGCCTTTATGTATTTTTACCAAAGGAGTAAATAAATATAGGGTTAAATTTTATGAGCCAATTTTACCTTTTGAGTCGAATGATAAAAAAGAAAATTTAAGACTTTCTACTCAAGCTCAAGCTGATGTTATATCAAAAATGGTTTACGAAGATCCTAAGCAGTGGTTTTGGCCTCATAAAAGATTTAAAACCTTAAATGAAGAAATTTATGAATAATATTTCAAGTCAAAATATTAAAAAAATTGCCATAGTTAAACTTTCAGCTCTTGGAGATATTATTCATGCAATGCTTGGACTTCAAATACTCAAAAAGCATTTTCCGAAATTGCAAATTGATTGGATAGTTGAAGAATCTTTTGCTGAGGTTTTAAGAAATAATCAAGACATAGACAATGTTTTATGCCTTAATCTAAAAAGACTTAAAAAATCTCCTAGCAAAATTTTTACTGAATTAAAAAAAATAAGAAAATATAAAAAAAATTCTTACGATTTAGTTATCGATGCCCAAGGACTTATAAAATCAGGACTATGCACTTTTTTACTTGGCAAAAATTCTGTGGGCTTTGATAAAAACTCCATAAGAGAAAAACTTGCAAGTATTTTTTATAAGCAAAAAATTTCTTTGGCTTATGATGAAAACACCATCATTAGAAACTTAACAATTTTTTTAGAGCCTTTTGGTATAAAATTTAATAAAAATATGATTTTAGACAAAAAGCCTTTTTTAGGATTTAAAAATGAAGATAAAATAATTTATGACTACCTATCAAAAAAACAAAAAAATATTATTTTTATTATAGGCGCAACGTGGAAGAGTAGATGTTACCCAAAAGAGCAGCTTTTAAAGCTTGCCTTTTTACTTAAAGAAAATATTTTAATAGCTTGGGGAAACGAAGAAGAAAAGCAAAGAGCTTTATGCCTAGAAGAACATTGCGAATTTATCAAAGCTTTGCCAAAGCTTGATTTGAACAGCTTAAAAGCTATCATCTCAAAATCTGATTTATTGATAGGAAATGACACAGGGCCCACACATTTGGCTTGGGCTTTGAATATACCTTCAATCACTCTTTTTGGACCAACTCCTATGTCAAGAGTTTATGAAACAATAAGCAACAAGATGCTAAAATCGCCCTCAAAAGTAAATCACTTCAATTTAGATAAAAATGATTTTTCTATAAAAGAAATTAAGGAAAAAGATATTTTTGATTTGGCAAAGAATTTATTAATTTAATATATGGTGGGGAAAATGCAAGAAATACAAATTTCTAAAAATGATTTTTTACAAAAATTTATAGGCTTTTTTAATTTTAAAGTTCGCAATGAACAAGCAAGGGCAAAATTAAAAGAAAATAAATATACTAAATATTTAAATTATGTCTTTCTTTTTTACGCTTTTTGTGTTCCAATTGCAAGATCTGGTATATCGCTATGCTTATTCTTGATTATAATTTTATGGCTTTTAGAAGGAAATTTAAAAGTAAAATTTTCTTTGTTACTAAGCAAAAAAGTTTTAGTTTATGCAATTTTGCTTACCTTATATCTTCTCATTTCAGTTTTATGGGCAGATAAGACTAGTGATAAATTTTTTGATTTTAGAAGACTATATTATCATCTAACAATTTTTGCACTTTATACTTCTTTGCAAAAAAAATACATAAAATATTTAATTCCTATTTTTATTTTTTCTATGCTAATTAGTGAAGTATTATCTTATGGAATATTTTTTAGACTTTGGACTTTACATCATGGAACTCCTAGTGATCCAACTCCCTTTATGAATCACTTGGTATATAGTGTTTTTTTAGCTGTAACTGCCAGCTTGCTTCTTAGCCAAATGGTATTATCTAAAAATTTGAAATTAAAAATATTTTATTTTTTATTTTTTCTAACAGCTTCTACAAATTTATTTTTAACAGGTGGCAGAACAGGACAAGTTGCCTACATCGTTTCAATATTTATGCTTTTAATGTTTCACATTAAAAATAAACTAAAGGCTATTTTAGTAATTTTTGTCCTTCTTGGTTGTATGCTTTTTGTTCAATATCAAATATCAAATACTTTTAGAACAAGAGTTGCCGAAGCAAGGTCTAATCTTTCTGAAGCTCTATATCATCAAGATTATTCTAGCTCTTGGGGCTTAAGATTAAGTGCTTGGATAGTAACTGGAAAAATATTAGAAAAAAATCCAATTTTTGGTACAAGTATAAGCGACATAAGACAAGACTATAAACACATAGTTTTAAAAGATAAAATTTTAAAAAATGGACAATTTAATGCTATCATGGGTAATGGTTTTCATGATGAATATTTAGAAGTACTTGCAGGAGGAGGATTGATTGCTGGTATTTTATTTATGCTTATTTTCTATAATTTTTGTAAAATTAGAATTAGAAATGAAGAGATTTTCAATGCAAAAATTATAATTTTAAGTGTCTTTATTTTTTCTTTAACAACAGATATTTTTCTAAGATGGCAGTTTAGTGCAACTTTGTTTGCATTTTTTTTAGGAATTTTCTTAGCACAAGAGAGAATAGAAAAATCTGTAAAAAATAAAAATAAATCTTCTTCTGCATTTTGAAGTTTAGAAAAAAGGTAGGATAAAAATGTTACTTTCATTAATGTATCACAATATTAATTCAGATAAATATTCAAATAGTTTAGAAATATTTGAAAAGCATCTAAAATATATAAAAAAAAATTTTAATATAGTTTTGCCAGGAGATACTCTGGGCAAAAAAAATATATGTCTAGTCTTTGATGATGGGTATTACAATTTTTATAATTATGTATTTCCTTTATTAAAGGAATTAAATATAAAAATGATGTTTGCTATTTCTACAGCTTTTGTCTTAGATACTACAAAAGTTGATAAAAACATAAGGCTAGGTATAAAACATGATGAAACTGAACGAAATAAAGAAAAAGCACCTTATTGTACTTATAAAGAGTTAAAAGAAATGAGTGATTCAGGCTTGGTAAAAATTGCCTCACATTCGATTAATCATGTGAATTTAGAAAACATAAAAGACTTAGATTTAGAGCTTAATGGCTCAAAAGAGATTTTAGAAAAAAAGCTAAATATAAAATGTGATTCTTTGGTTTTACCTTTTGGAAAGTATGACGAAAAGGCAATAAAAGAAGCTAAAAAAATATATAAATATATTTTCAGAATCGGAACTGGAATAAATAAAGATTTTTCAGGAATAAAAGGTTTGATTTACAGGGTAAGTGCAGATAACCTAGAAAATGAAAAAGATATTTTTTCTTGGCAAAATATGCTAAAATATAGACTAAAAAGCTTTATAAAATCATTTTAAGGAAATCTTATGAATATAAGTGTTGTAATTATCGTTAAAAATGGTGCAAAAACAATGAAAAAATGCCTAGAAGCATTAAAAGACTTTTCTGATGTTGTTGTTTATGATAATGGCTCAAGTGATGGAACACAAGATATAATAAAAAGTTTTGCTAGTGTAAAATTAATAGAAGGAGAATTTTTTGGCTTTGGCCCAACTAAAAATAAAGCTAGTTCTTATGCAAAAAATTCTTGGATTCTAAATTTAGATTGTGATGAAGTCATGGAAGAAAATCTCAATAAAACTTTAAAAAATATAAATTTAGATGAAAATTGTGTTTATAAAATAAGACTCCATAATTATTATAAAAAAAAGCGTATAAGATATTGCGGTTGGGGTCTTGAATATTCAACCAGATTGTACAATAAAAATAAAACAACTTTTAATGATAACTTAGTTCATGAAAAAATAATAAAAACCAATTTTAACATAAAAACTTTAGAGGGCAATGTGAAGCATTATTCTTATCTTAGTATAAGTGATTTTATACAAAAACTTGATATTTATTCTAGTTTGTTTGCGAAAGAATATGCAGGAAAAAGAAAATCATCTCCTTTTAAGGCTATTTCACATTCTCTTTTTGCTTTTTTTCGAATTTTTATTTTAAAAAAAGGTTTTCTTGATGGCTTTGAAGGACTGCTTATTTCTTGTTCTAGATCTAATACCGCTTTTTTTAAATACATGAAATTATATGAAATGAATAGAGAGCTTAAAAATGCAGATAACACATATTAATTTAGCCAAGTGTTTTAGGGGTGGAGAGAGACAAACTTTTTTGCTAATTAATGAATTAGCAAAAGAAAATCTAAAACAAAAATTAATAATGAGATATAATACTAGCTTTGAAGAAGTATGCAAAAATATAAATAATTTAGAAATTATAAAAATAAAAAAGCCTTATTTTCTTAGTCTTAATAAGCTCAAAAATTCACAAATTATACATGCTCATGAGACTAAAGCAGCGCAATTATCATTTTTTGCAAATTTGATTTTTAAGATTCCTTATATTATTACAAGAAGAGTAGATAATAAAATAAAGAATAATTTTTTAAATGCAAAGATGTACAAAAATGCTTCTTTTTGCGCTTGCTTATCAAAGGCTGTTGAAAAAACTATAACTAGATTATCAAAAGATGTAAATATTAAGATAATTCCGAGTGCTTTTAGTAAAGCGAAGGAAAATTCAAAAGAAATAAAAAAAATCAAGAAAAAATTTAAAGATAAATTTTTATTAGGTAATATTGGCGAATTAGACAACGGACACAAGGGACAGTTTTATTTGCTTGAGGTTGCTAAGAAACTTCAAATTACTCATCCGCAAATCCATCTTATTTTTTTAGGCAAAGGAGAAGATTTGCAAGACTATAAAAACCAAGTAAAGGACTTAAATAATGTAACTTTTGAAGGCTTTGTTTCTAATACACAAGATTATATAAAATGCTTTGACTTATTTGTTTTTCCCTCCTTACATGAAGGCCTAGGTTCATCTTTACTTGATGTTATGCAAGGAGGTGTTCCAATCATTGCTTCAAAAGTTGGTGGTATTCCTGAGCTAATAAGAGATGGAGAAAATGGACTTTTAGTTCCTGCAAAAAATTCTGATGAAATATATAAAAAAATAGTTTTACTTTATGAAAAAGAAGATTTAAGAAAAAACTTAAGCTCAAAAGCTTTAGCGGGACTTGAAAAATATTCTCCTTTGAATATGGCAAAAAGTTATATGAAATTATATGAATTACTTTAGATGAATTTAAAATATATTTTATTTTTTTTCAAAAAATAAGCTTAATAGTATCCATAGCTTAAAATTGCTATAATCATGAATTCATAAAAATTTTAAACAATTTTTAGTACAAGGCAAAGGTATGATAATTGAAGTATTCTTGATATTTTTATTTAATTTTGTACTAGCTAGAAGATTAAAATATACAGGTTTTCAATATCATTTTTATTTGACTTATTCAGACATTTTTTACTCTTATCTTATGAGTCTAATATTTACTATATTTTTTATTTTCAATATTAGCATTTTATTTTCTATATTTTTTATAGTCTTGAATATCCTCCTTTTTTTAGATATTGCACTTTTTCAAGTTTATCAAATAAATTTAGATTATTCATCTTTGAAATTATTTATTTTAAATCCTAAAAGTTTTTTGAAAAATTCTGACAATACTCTATCTTTGTTTATTATTTCAAAAAAATTATATTTATTCCCGATATTTGTCACACTCATTATATTTATTTTTTATTTTCATGACTTTTTAATACCTTGGCTTATATTCTCTTATTTTCTATACTTAATTTTTCAATTTGGAAAGGTAAAATTCAAAATAAGTTCTATTTTTTTATATTTTATATTATTGTCTGCTCTGGGCATTTATTTTTCAAATATTTATGTAACAAAAAATTTATTTTTTAATAGTACTCTTTATTTAGGCATATTTTTAATTCTTCTAATATTTAAATATTTATTTAGAAATATTGATAATACCTTTTTTCAAGTAGAATGCAAAATGCTTGATTTTTTTAATTTAGGAACAAAGAATTTTACAAAACCAAAAAAACAATATCAAGATTTTGAAAAAATAGTTCCGCTAAAATTTGTTAAAACTAAAAATTCAAATAAATTAAAAAATTCAAATATTATTTTTATTACGATTGAATCTTTAAATAAAAAAATATTTTCAGAATTAATAGAAGAGAAAAAGTATACATTTCTTAAAGATTTTAATATTTCATCAAAACATCATTTTGCAATATCATCTAATACCTATGAAAGTTTGCAAACGATTTATAATGGCTCATATAAAGAAAAAGATATTTATCCTTTTATTGAAGTTTTAAATGAAAATTCTTATAAGACAATCTTTTTTACTCCTCAGGGCTTAAAATATGAAGATACTATGGGCATATTAAATAAATCAGAATTCTCCAAAATTATTTCATCTGATGATAAAAATAACGATTGCTGGCTTATGTCAGATGGCAAATATTATAAGGATAATTATCAAATTTTAAAAGAAGCCATAGGTGCCGATAAATATTTTTTGCATATTCTTAATTCTCAAACTCACACTCCATATAAAATTTGTAATAATGATAAAAATAAAATTATATTACAAGATAAAATACGATATAAGACATCTTTAAATGAGGCATTAGATGAGTTGGATTCACTTTTTTTGAAAATGAAAAAAGATAATTTACTAGAAAATACTTTGATTATTTTTACGGGTGATCATGGGGAATCTTTTGGAGAGTTAGAATATAATGTCCATTCTACAACTTCAACTAAAGAACAAATTGATATACCCTTTTTGATGAAACATACAGATTTAAAAAAAGAAGAATTTTGCTTTTCATCACATTTTGATATTTTACCCACTATTTTATCGCTACTTGGATTAGAACTAAATACTAAAACTCTTGGAGTTTCCTTGTTTGAACAAAACTCACAAGGATTCATATCTTACTCAAAAACAAAATCAAATAAAATTTCAACATCCTTTGCTTTTGTAAGTCCCAATGAAGGGGGCAGAAAAATTTTTATAGATTTAATGTTTCAAAGATTTTGGATTTTGGATTTTGACGATAGAATTTTAAAAGTCTTAAAAGGCGAAGAAAAAAAAGAAATTTTGTGGGCTTTAAAGATTGCTTTAAAAGAAAGAAATCTTATAGGCTAATTTAAATAAGGAGATTTTTAATGGTTATTAGTGCATTTACATTTATAAAAAATGGTGAAATTCTTGGTTATCCTTTTACCGAATCTATTAAATCTGTGTTGTCGATAGTTGATGAATTTATAATTAGCGTTGGTGAAAGTGAGGATGATACTCTTGAATTTATACGAGAATTAAAAGAGCCAAAAATAAGAATTATAGAAACAAAATGGAATAGTAATATGCGAGATAGTGGCTATGTTTATGGTCAGCAAAAAATGATAGCTCAATTTAATTGTATTGGTGATTGGGCATTTTATATCGAAGGTGATGAAGTTGTGCATGAAAAAGATTTAAAAAAAATTGTATCTTGTATGAAAAAATATAAAGATGATGATAGAGTGGAAGCTATCGCCTTTGATTATTACCACTTTTATGGCAATGCAAATTCTTATCTTTGGAGTCCAGGATGGTATAGAACAGCTCCAAGAATTATAAAAACTTCTGTACGAAGCTATGCACCTGACGGACTTTTTTGGGTGGTTATAGAAAAAAATAGAAATGGAAGATATCCAAGAGCTGTAAATTGTGGAGCAAAAATATATCATTACGGCTGGGTAAGAAGTGAAGCACAGATGAACTTGAAAGCGAAAAAAATTGAAAAATATTGGAATGAAATAGCTAAAAAAACAAATTATAAGAATATGGATAGTAAGATTATTAAAGAGTTTAAAGGAACTCACCCTAAAGTTATCCAAGCTTGGCTACCTAAAGAAAAAGGGATTTTTAAAACAAACCCAGATTATAAATTGACAAGTAGACAAAAAAAGCATAGAGTTATGCTGGTATTGGAAAAACTTTTTGGCTTAGAGATGAGCAGAAAATTTTTTAAGTTAGTAAAATAATGATTGATTTAAAAAATAAAGGTAAATAATGAAAATATTTATAGAAATACCTACTTGGCTTGGTGACGCTGTAATGACTAGTCCTGCCATTGAAAATATTATAAAAATGTACCCAAAAGCTAAGCTTACATTATTTGGCTCTTTTGTATCTTTGGAAGTTTTAAAAAAGCATCCAAATGTAGAAGAAAATATTTTTGATGATTCAAAGCTTGGCGGAAATAGATATAAAAATCTTAGGACTTTGGCTAAGACTGCAGGAAAATTTGATTTAGCATTTTCTTTTAGAAAAAATTTTACAACTAAATTTTTAATGTTTTTCTTAAAATCTAAAAAGAAATTTATTTATAAAAGATATACAACAACAAAAAATCATCAGAAAAATCATCAGAAAAGACACCAAGTTCTAAGATACAACGATTTTATAAATAAATCTTTGAGTATAAACCTAGAGGCTGGTGATTTAAAACTATATTTTACAAAATTTAAATTTTCTAAGCCAACACTTGGATTAAATCCTGGGGCTACTTATGGAAGTGCAAAAAGATGGTATCCCGAAGAATTTGCCAAAGTAGCTTTGAGTTTACATAAAGAGTATGACATTATAATCTTTGGCTCAAAAAATGAAGAAAAAATAGCTAGTGAGATTGAAAAAGAACTCAAAAAAAATAAAGTTAGAAACTATACAAATCTAGCAGGAAAAACTACTATTCAAGAATTAGTAGAGATAATCGCTGGGCTTTCATTGTTTCTTACAAATGATAGCGGACCTTTGCATTTAAGTGCTGCTTTTAAGATAAGAACTTTAGCTATTTTTGGACCAACTAATTTTATGGAAACTTCAGGATGGCACAACGATAATGAGCAAATTATTAAAAAAAATCTAGCTTGTATGCCTTGCATGAAAAGAGTTTGCCCACTCAAACATCATAAATGCATGAAAGAGCTAAAAGCTAAAGATGTGCTAGCTAGCTTTAATAAAGAAAATGATTTAAGAGCCAAAACAAAAGGCAAAGAAAAGAAAGATACTAAAAATTCTAAAAACACTAAAAATAACAAAATATAAAATGAAGCATAAAATAAAAAATACTAAGCTAAATAATGAAGTTTTTATTTGGGATAAATATTCAGACCAACCTTATTCAATAAAGAATAAAGAGTATAAAAAAAGCAAAAGAAAAGAAAATTCTTTTGATTATCTTCCTTTGTTTTTTACTAATCTTTTTGTTTTTCCTTTGGGACTTTTATTCTCATTTTTCTGCCCATCTTTTTCAAAATCCAAAAAAAAGAAATTCGATAATTTTTTTGCTATGTGTGTGAACTTAGACAAGGGCGAGGAACAAATAAAACTAATAAATGAGCTAGGACTTGAAGATATCCAAATCCGTGTACCTTTGGCAGAACTATCTAGGCTTGATGAATATTTTAATTTTGCTAAGAAGTTTAAAAACAAAAAAATTTTAATAAATATTTTGCAAACAAGAGATTTTATAGAAGACAAGGACGCTTTAAAACTAGCTTTAGAACAAATTTTTGAAAAGTTTGGAATGCTTACAGATTTATTTCAGATTGGAAATGTAAGCAATAGAACAAAATGGGGATTTTTCTCAATAAAAGAATATTTAGAATTTTACAAAGTAGCTTATGATTTAAGAAATGAAAAATTTCACGACATTTTATTGCTTGGTTCTTCCACGATAGATTTTGAATATCATTACACGATAAGGGCACTTTTTAATGCCTATAAAATAAAATACGATATAAATGCCTCCTTGCTTTATGTGGATAGAAGAGGTCAACCCGAAAATACTCAAATGGGAATTTTTAATTTAAGTAAAAAAATAAATTTCTTATATGCACTTTGTTTTTTAAGTCCAAAAAGTTCTAAAAAAATTTTTATTACTGAAGCAAATTGGCCTTTGAAAAATACAGCTCCTTTTGCTCCAACGAGCGAAAAAGAATGTGTTAGTGAAGATACTTACACAAATTATATGCTAAGGTATTTTTTTTTAGCTATGTCTTCGCAAAAAATACAAAAAGTTTATTGGCACCAACTTATAGCAAATGGTTACGGATTAGTTGACAGCAGAGATGGACTCAGAAAAAGACCTGCTTATTACGCTTTTAAATTTATGCTTAAAATATTAAAAAATGCTAGTTTTGAAAAACTAAAAATCTCTAAGCATATTTATAAAATGAGTCTAAAAAATGAAAATGAAAAAATCGATATTTTATGGACTTCTTTAGATAATTCTTTTAGCTTAAACAAGTTTTCTAAAGTTTATGATAAAATGGGAAATATTTTAGAAAACAATATAAAAATAAGTCAAAATCCTATTTACATAATACACAAAGAGAAAAAATGAAGAATTTAAAGTTTATCAAAGTTAAACCAATCAAGCCAACTCAAACTAGGGTTTATTTGCCAAGATTAGTTAGTGAGTTAAAAAAAATATCTTGTCCTAGTGAAATAATTAATTCCAAGATATCAGAAAAAATTCCATCTTGGCTTAGCTTGCTTTTATTTAATAGACAATTATCTAAGAAAAAAGGAAAAAATGATTTATATTTTTCTTTTGAACAAATATCTTGTGCAGATATTTATATGGCAGATAAAGGGGTTTATAAAACAGCTCTAATGCACGATAAAAAATCTTGCCTAAACCCTTTATGCAAAGTAAAGCTTAGTTTAGAAAAAAAATGCCTTGAAAATTCCAAGCTAATCATCACTAATTCAAATATGGTAAAAAATGATATTATAAAAACTTATAGTATTAAAGAAGATAAAATCAAGGTACTTAATGCTGGAATTGCTTTGGGTGATTCAAGATATAATTTTGCTTTTTCAAGACTTAATAAGGAATTTCATATTAGTGAAAATGATAGGCTTATTCTTTTTGTGGGAAGTAATTTTAAAAAAAATGGAGTAAAAGAATTTTTAGAAATTTTTTCAAAACTTGAAAATAAATTTGTTAAAGCTTTTATTATCGGAGAAGAAGAAAAGCATGCCTTTTACGAAAAAATAGCTAAAAAGCTCAAAATCACAAATAGGGTGTATTTTGCAGGAGAAAGACAAGACGTCAGGGATTTTTATATTTTGTGTGATATATTCTTGTATCCAACTATGTATGAGCCTTTTGGAGATGCAATTTTAGAAGCTATGAACTGCAAAAGTGTAGTGATTACTACTAAAAATTGTGGTGCTAGCGAGATTTTGGATAACAAAGATTTACTTATGAATGCTAGCGATGATTTTTCTATAATTACTAAGATTGATAAACTTTTGGCTAATCCTAGTGATTTACAAAAAATAAAAGAAGAAAATTTTGAAATATCAAAAAAATATTCAATGAAACAAAATGCAGAAGAAACTTTTAAATTAATATCATCTTTATAAAATCTTGACTAAGTTTATTATCAAAATTATGAAACCTAGTCAATAGCCAAAAAGTGCTATAATTATAAAATTTTTACAGAGGTACAAATGTCACTTATAATTTATTCAAATAAAAATCCTTTAATTTTAAGGAATTTAGCAAAAGAATTCGATATCAAACAAATAAAAGATAAACAGGGCTTTTTTGAGTCAATTTTTGCTAAAAAGATTACAAGCATAGATTTATCTTTTTGTTATGATACTAAAAATATAAATTTAAAATACTTAAAAATATCTAAAATCATTCTAGCAACTTCTAAAAGAATTAAAGCCCACCTAACCAATGAAGGTATAGAAGAGAAAAAAATTGATGTTTTGTATCCTACTTTTTCTCCAAGAGAAATAAAATTAAAAGAATCAAGAAAAAAACTTTTTGAGATTTTAAAAATAAAAGATAAAAAACAAAATATTATTACTTTTAGAGCGAATAATCTTAAAAAATCAGGAGCTAAGGAATTTGTAGATATTATAAGAATTCTAAAAGAAAATAATTTTTTAGCTCTTTTGTGTGGGGAACAAAAACAAATAGAAACGCTAAAATTCCAAATCGCCAAGCACTTATCTTTTAAAAACCTTATTTTACTTGAAGATTTCAGCGATTTAAATATGCTTTATTGTGCTAGTGATATTTTTATTTTACCAAGCCATTTAAAAACTTTCTCTCTTGACGCATTAAAAGCTATGTATTATAATTGTGGAGTTTTTATTACAAGAACAAATGATGCAAGTGAAATTTTGGATGTTTTTTCAACACTTGGTAGTCCAGAAGATGAAAATACTGAGTTTAAAATATCTGCATTATTGAGTAGCGAAGATAATGATCTTGAGAAAATAAAAAAAACCAATCACAAAATAGCAAAAAAATATATTTTAAGCGAAGGGAATAAGCGTTTAAAAATAATAATATCTAGTTTGCAAAAATAACAAAGATTTTTTTAAAAATATATTAAGATATTTAAGCTATAATATCGTTTACTTTATAAGAAGGAATACTTATGGCACGAAGATGCGCAATTTCAGGTAAAAAGCCAATGTCTGGCAACAATGTCAGTCATGCAAAAAACAGAACAAAAAGAAGATTCTTACCAAATCTTAGAACAGTTAGAATTACTTTAGAAGATGGTACTACAAAAAAAATAAAAATTTGTGCAAAAGAATTAAGAACTCTTAAAAAAACTTCATAAAGAACTACAAAGTGTCTTTATGAAAATAAAAACACTTACACAAATTTCACAATAAAAGGTTTTTTATGTTTAGTATTTTGCCCCTAAAAGGTTCAATTGACAATATAGACGGTTTTTTTTGCGATGGAGTAAGTGCTGGACTTAAGTCAAAAAATAAACTAGATTTAGGTTTTATTTATTCAGATACTCCTTGTTTAATAGAAGCAATTTTTACAAAAAATACTTTTCAAGCAGCTCCTTTAAAACATTTTCAAAGATATCCAAAAGATTTTAAAACAAATTTTATTTTAATAAATTCAAAAAATGCAAATGCCTTAAGTGGACAAAAAGGCATAGATGATATAGATTATATTTTAAACAATCTAAGCAAAAAGTTTGCTTTACAAAATCCTTGTATGAGTTCAACTGGCATAATAGCCAAACCCTTAGAAAAAGATAAGATTTTATTAGCTGCTAAAAACTTCGATTTAAGCCATAAAAATGCAAAAAATCTAAGTGAAGCAATACTTACAACAGACTCTTTTGCAAAAATATCATCTTATGAGGTGATACTTGAAGATAAAACTAGCTTTAAAATCTCCACTTGTGCTAAAGGCGCTGGTATGATTAATCCTAGTCTTGCTACTATGCTTTGCTTTATCGTAACTGACGCAAAAATTCCTAAAGCTGACATGAAAGAAGCCCTAGAATTTGGAGCAAAAACAACTTTTAATGCTATAAGCGTAGATGGAGATACTTCAACAAATGATTCAATTTTATTGCTTAGTAATCAAAAATCAAAAGCTTATGAAAAACAAGCTTTTAAAGAGGCTTTAAGACTTCTTATGCAAGATTTATCACTTATGGTTATAAAAGATGCTGAAGGTGGTAAAAAAGTTGTAGCCTTTGAGGTCAAGGAAGCAAAAGATTTTGAGCAAGCACAAAAGGCAGCTAAAGATTTGGCAAATTCTTTGCTAGTTAAAACTGCACTTTTTGGAGAAGATCCAAATTTTGGAAGAATTGCTTCAACTATTGGAGCTAGTGGCGTGGCTTGTGATGAAACTAGATTGAGTATTTCTTATAACGATATTTTTGTTTATAAAAAAGGTGAGATTTTGCTAGATGATGAACTTGAGCTAGTAGTTGGAAAAATTATGCAAAAAGATTCTTATAAAATTACTTGTTATCTTGGCATGGGTGACGCAAATTTTACTTCTTTTGGATGTGATTTGGGTTATGATTATGTCAAGATAAACGCTGATTATAGGACTTAAAATATTTACTTTTTTGCCTAAATCCTGAGCTAGTTATTTGATTTTTAAAGGCTTAAATCATAGCTAAGATAAATTTGGATAAAATTTAGTTAATTTAAAATAAGGAAGAATAATGTTTCATGAATATAGAGATATAATCGTAGAATTAAAAGTTCAAAATTCAAGGTTTCACAATTTATTCAATAAACATAATGAATTAGATGACAAAATTGCCTCAATTGAGTCAGGGAAAGAACATGTTACTGAGTTTGATCTTGATACTTTGAAAAAAGAAAAACTAAAACTCAAAGATGAAGTTTACAATATAATAATGGAATACAAAAAAGAAAATAACCTTTAGGCTTGTCAACGCCTAAGCGTTGCTTGACTAAGACCAAATACCCAAGAACAAAAACTCACTGATTTTTAATCATTTTTTAGCTATAATTAATCTTAATTTTATTAAAAAGGTCTTTTAATATGGATGATATACTAGACACTCAAGATATAGTGAATGTGAATATCGAAGAAAGCGTTAAATCTTCTTATCTTGATTATTCTATGAGTGTAATTATTGGTAGAGCACTACCTGATGCAAAAGATGGTTTAAAGCCTGTTCATAGAAGAATTTTATATACTATGCATGATTTAAAAATCACTTCAAAAACTGCTTATAAAAAATCAGCTAGAATTGTCGGTGATGCAATGGGTAAATATCATCCCCATGGTGATACTTCTATTTATGATGCTTTAGTTAGAATGGCACAAGACTTTTCAATGAGAGAACCTTTAATTGACGGACAAGGAAACTTTGGCTCAATTGATGGAGATAGTGCAGCGGCTATGAGATATACTGAAGCTAGGTTGACAAAAATCGCCGAAGAGGTTTTAAAAGACTTAGATAAAGACACAGTCAATTTTACTCCAAACTATGATGATACTACAAAAGAGCCTGCAGTTTTACCAACAAGAGTACCAACTTTACTTTTGAATGGTTCAGAGGGTATAGCAGTTGGAATGGCTACAAAAATTCCTCCCCATAACTTAGGCGAACTTCTTAACGCAATTTTATATTTAATTGACAATCCAAAATGTGACATTTCAGAACTTATGGGTTTTATATCAGGTCCAGATTTTCCAACAGGTGGGACAATCTTTGGAAGAAGAGGAATAAATGATGCTTATAAAACAGGTCGTGGTAGAGTTAAAATAAGAGCAAAACACCACATGGAGCAAAAGCACAAAAAAGAAGTTATAGTTTTAGATGAGCTTCCTTACCAAGTAAATAAAGCAAGATTAATAGAGCAAATTGCAATACTAGCAAGAGACAAGCAAATCGAAGGTATTAGTGAAGTTAGAGATGAATCTGATAGAGACGGTATTAGAGTTGTTATTGAGATTAAAAAAGATGCAATGAGTGAGATTGTGTTAAACAATCTTTATAAATCAACTCCTTTAGAAACTACTTTTGGGATTATTTTACTTGCTGTCCACAATAAAGAGCCAAAAGTTTATAATCTTTTGGAATTATTGGTTATCTTTTTATCACATAGAAAAACCGTAATTATTAGAAGAACTATTTTTGAACTTGAAAAAGCCAAGGCAAGAGCACATATTTTAGAAGGGCTTAAAATTGCGCTTGATAATATAGATGAAGTAGTTCAAATCATAAAAGCTTCAACAAATGATGCTGATGCAAAAGAAAAATTAAGCGCTAGATTTTCTTTTAGTGTTATTCAATGTCAAGCAATTTTGGATATGAGATTAGGTCGTTTAACATCTTTGCAAAGAGATAAACTTGAAGCTGAATATAAAGAACTTTTGAAAATAATCGCAGAACTAGAAGCAATTTTAAAAAGTGAGGACAAGTTAAATGAGATAATCAAAGAAGAGTTAAATGAAATAAAAGATAAATATTCAACTCCAAGATTAACTGATATTGAAGATAGTTATGATGAAATAGATATAGAAGATTTGATACCAAATGAACCTATGGTAGTAACAATAACTCACAATGGTTATGTAAAAAGAGTGTCTATAAAATCGTATGAAAAACAACGACGTGGTGGAAAAGGTAAAGTAGCAGTTACAACGCACGAGGATGATTTTATAGAAAGATTTTTTGTAACAAACACTCATGATACTTTAATGTTCGTTACAAACTTAGGTCAGCTTTATTGGCTAAAAGTTTATAGAATCCCTGAAGGTTCAAGAATAGCTAAAGGTAAAGCTGTTGTTAATTTGATTAATCTTAAAGCGGATGAAAAAATAATGGCGATTATTCCGACAACTGACTTTGATGAAAGTAAATCTTTAGCATTCTTTACAAAAAATGGAATAGTAAAAAGAACATCTTTACCAGAATTTTCAAATATTAGAACTAATGGAGTAAGAGCTATTGTTTTAGATGAAAATGATGAGATAATAACTGCACAAATTACTTTTAAAGAATCAAAATTTCTAATGATTTTTACATCTTTAGGTCAATGTATTAGATTTGAAATTGAAAAAATTAGAGAGCAAGGAAGAAGCACAAGAGGCGTCAAGGGTATCAAATTTAAACATGATGAAGATTTTGTAGTTGATGCTGATATTATTGAAGATGAAACTCAAGAGCTTTTAACTGTTAGTCAAAAAGGGGTAGGAAAAAGAACTACTGTTGATGAATACAGATTGACAAATCGTGGAGGAAGTGGAGTTATTTCTATGAAATTAAGTGCTAAGACGGGAAGCGGTGTTATTGGAAATGTTATTGTTGATAATTCCCAAGATTTAATGCTTCTTACAAGTGTTGGCAAAATGATTAGAGTTGATATGAAAACTATTAGAAAAGCTGGGCGAAATACAAGTGGCGTTAATATTGTAAATGTTGACAAAGGGGATGCTGTTGTTTCTATTGCAAAATGTCCTAAAGAAGATGATGATGAGCTTAATATTGAAGATGCTGATACAATGGATGGAATCAATCTTGATAATTTTAATCTAACTTCGAGCCAAGATGAAAACAATAAAGATAATCACAATACTCAAAACACTCAGGAAAACAAAGACAACAATAATGACTAAATACAATGTTGCAGTTATTGGAGCGACTGGGGCTGTTGGCGAGGAGATTTTTAGGATTTTAGAAGAATTTGATTTTCCTGTAAAAAATCTTATTCCCCTAGCTTCAGAAAATAGCGTAGGTAAAAATATAGAATTTAAAAAGAAAAATTACAATGTCATTGAGCTTACAGAAAATGTTTTTGAAAAATACGAGATTGATATTGCTTTTTTTTGTGCAAGTGGAAGCATTTCTTCAAAATTTGCAAAATACTGCGTTGAAGCTGGGGGTTTAGTTATTGATAACTCAAGCTATTTTAGAATGGATAAAGATGTGCCTTTAGTTGTGCCTGAAGTAAATCCACAAGACATAGAACAATACAAAGAAAAAGGCATAATAGCAAATCCAAATTGTTCAACTATACAAATGGCCTTAGCTCTAAAACCACTTGATGATTTATATGGCATAAAAAGAGTTAATGTAAGTACTTACCAAGCAGTAAGTGGAGCTGGTAAAAAAGGCATGGAAGAACTCGTACAGCAAATGCAAGATTTTTTTGCTTTTAAATTACAAGATAGTAAAAAAGAAGCTTTTTTGCACCAAATTGCTTTAAATGTCATACCTCAAGTTGATGTCGCTGAAGAAAATCTTTATACTAAAGAAGAAATGAAGATGATTAATGAGACTCAAAAAATCTTGAATAAAAATATACAAATCTCAGCAACTTGCGTAAGAGTTCCAGTGTTAAGAAGCCATAGTGAGGCGATTACTGTCACTTTTGGCGAAAATATAGATATAGATTTAGAACATGTAAAAAAAGCCTTAGAAAATTTTAAAAATGTTGAACTTCTCGATGATTTAAAAAATAATATTTATCCTATGCCTGTAAATACAAGCGATACAGATTTTTCTTATGTTGGAAGACTTAGAAAAGATTTATACCAAGATAATATTTTGCATTTTTTTAATGTAGCTGACCAGCTTAGAGTGGGTGCTGCTACTAATGCTGTTAGAATTGCATTAAAATGGATAGAACAAGGAAATTAATTGTTAGAAAAATTATTTGAAAATGCCCTTTGGCATAGTAGATTTATCGTTTTATTAGCTGTGATTTTTTCTCTTTTAGGTGGAATTATTTTATTTATTGTAGCTAGTATTGATATCGTGCAAGTTGGAATTTATGTTTTTAAAATTTTCTTTATGCACTCTAGTCATACAGGTTTGCATGAAGAAATGGTTATAGGAATTATTGGAGCGATTGATTTATACTTAATAGCTGTGGTTATGCTTATTTTTTCTTTTGGTATTTATGAGCTTTTCATTTCAAAAATTGACTCAGCAAGTGAAGCAAATTCTATTTTAGAAATTCATTCACTAGACCAGCTAAAAGATAAAATCGCAAAAGTTATTATTATGGTTTTAGTTGTAAATTTTTTTCAAAGAGTTTTGCATACAGATTTTAATACTCCCTTACAAATGCTCTACCTTGCATTGTCAATTACTGCCTTAGCTCTAAGCTTATATTTTATAGCAAAAATTAAAAAACACTAAAGGAAAAAAATGAGTAAAATATTTGTAGATGCTTGTTTAGGCAAAGAAACTCCTTATACTCCTGTTTGGATGATGAGACAAGCTGGGCGATATTTGCCCGAATATAAGCAAGTTCGTGCTAAAGCAGGAGATTTTCTAAGTCTTTGCCATAATCCTAAACTAGCAGCAAAAGTTACACTTCAGCCTGTTGATAGACTTGATGTTGATGCTGCTATTTTATTTTCTGATATTTTAGTGATTCCAAATGAGATGGGCATGGAACTTACTTTTGTTAAAAATGAAGGTCCAAAGTTTTCTAAACCTATAAAAACTAAAGAAGATTTAGCATCACTTGGAAGTGGCTTAGAAGTTGCAAAAAAACTAAGCTATGTTTATGATACTATCAAAATATTAAAAAAAGAGCTAAATCCATCCAAAGCTTTGATTGGTTTTTCTGGTGCTCCATGGACTTTGGCAACTTATATGATTGAAGGGCAGGGTTCAAAAACATACAATATTTGCAAAAAAATGCTTTACAAAGATTCAAAATTTTTGCATGAGATTTTAGCCAAAGTGACTTGCGTCGTAAAATACTATCTTGAAGAGCAGATTAAAGCTGGAGCTGATGTTGTTCAGATTTTTGATTCTTGGGCGGGTGCTTTAGAAAAAGATGCTTATTTTGATTTTTCTTGGAAATATATTGCGCAAATTTGCACTTACATAAAACAAAAATATCCTCATATTCCTATAATCGTTTTTCCAAAGGCAATAGGCACTTATTTAGATGATATTTATGGTGATTTTGATGTTTTTGGCGTAGATTGGTCAACTCCTATGGAACTAGCTAAGCAAAAGCTAGGAAATAAATATGTTCTTCAAGGAAATATGGAACCTTGCCGTTTGTATTGCAAGCAAGAAACAAGCCAAAGCATAGAAAAAATAACAAATATTATGCAAGGAAGTAGGCACATTTTCAATCTTGGACATGGAATTTTACCAGATGTACCAGTAGAAAATGCTAAGCATTTTGTAGATGAATGCAAAAGAATTAGCAGAAAATAAATGGCATATTCAAGTAAGATAATCTTTGGACCTGTCTTATCAAGACGCTTTGGACTTAGTCTTGGCATTGATTTATCTCCTAGTAATAAGCAGTGCAATTATGACTGCTTATATTGCGAATTAGAAAGCTCAAAACCTATTTTACAAATGGATACTTATCCTAGTGTTGATGAAGTTTTAGGCGAACTTACAAAAGCTTTGCTTATTCACAAAAATATTGATGTTTTGACTCTTACGGCAAATGGTGAGCCTAGTTTATATCCCCACCTAGAAAAATTAATATCAAAAATAAATAAGATAAAACAAAATACAAAAACACTTATTTTATCAAATGGTTCAAGAGTTAAGGAAAATATAGAAGCATTTAAACTTTTTGATATTGTAAAACTATCCCTTGATTGTGCTTCACAAAAATGTTTTAAAAAACTAGATAGAGGGCATAAAAGTTTAGAGATTGAAAGTATTATAAGTTCTATGCTTAAATTTAAAAAAGTCTTTAAAAATGAATTAGTTATCGAAGTATTATTTGTAAAAAACATAAATGATAAAAAAGATGAAGTAGAAAAAATATATGAAATACTGCAAATTTTACAGCCTCATAGAGTCGATATTAGCACAATTGACAGACCACCAGCTTATAAAGTAAATCCTGTGAGTCTAGAATTTTTACAAGATACTGCGAAGTATTTTAAAGGCTTAAATATAAATATTGCTTATAGTAACAAAAACTCAAAAAAAGAAGTCAAAAAAGATTCTTTTACAAAAGATGAACTTCTATCCTTGATTAAAAGACGTCCACTTAGCGAAGAAGATATAACAAAACTTTTAGACACGCCATCACAAAAAATCTTTTATAAACTCTTAAAAGACAAGCTTATAAAAGAGGTGCTAAGCTCAGAACTTATTTTTTATAAGCTTAGCTAATTTTTTTTAAATAAGCGTTACTTTTTATTTTTTAATATCAAATATTTTATATTTTCCTTGAAGATTTTTGTATACTTTAAAAGCTAATATTTTTTTAGCAAGCTTTTTATTTTGAAGTATAAAAATATAATTCATGCCCGAAACCAGCTGAGTTTTATAGCTTTTTAATTCAAAATCTTTTAAGCTAAGCCCTTGTTTTTTTAGTCCATATTTCAAGGCTTTTAGTCCTTCTATACCTAAATTTTTTGCTTTGCTAATTCCGCCAATTGGCTTTAAACTTTGCGTTAAATTTGCATTTTTTACACAAGCACTAAATCCTAAAATCACTAAACTTAAAAAAATAGTTTTTATCATTTTGCTTCCTTCATTTTAATATAAGATTTTAGCATAAAATATAAAAATCTAGGAATAGATTGAGATTTGCTTATTCAAAATATTTTTAGAAATTTGACAAAAGTCAAGCTAGCTAAGTGACATTTAAAGAAAATTACAATAAAATCTCTTCTTGATTAATTATTATTCAAGCAAACGGGTCCTTAGCTCAGCTGGTTAGAGCACTCGGCTCATAACCGAGTGGTCGAAGGTTCGAGTCCTTCAGGACCCACCATATAAAACCTCTTTAAACCCCCACAAATACGGACTTCTTAGAAAAACTAAAAAATATTATTTTGTAATAAAATACTTGGGTGTCCCTTTGGGTGTCCACTTTGACAGCTAAAAGTATTTTTTAAGTCACTTATTTTAAACTTTTTATAAAAAATAAATTTAATATTTTGAGCTATAAAAAATTTTCCAACTATTACAAAAATTAATTAATTATTTTATATAGAATCTTATATTTATAGATTTTATTTCAATATAATCGCTATTTTAAAGCATTTTAAATCTTTTTTTATATTTATCTAATGATATGCAAGCTAAGTAAAAATTTCTTAAAACATAATAATAAATTATTTTTCTTATTTTAATAAAAATCATTTAATATTTTAAAATATTTTGATAAAAAAATAAATTATTCATCGGTAAGTATAAAAGTATATAATTGCTTTATATTAAATTAAGGAAAAAATTATGAAAAAGAAATCAATTTTATTAGCAGGTATTTGTTGCTTAGCTCTTGGCCTTAGTGCTTGTGGTTCTTCTGATGGAGGGAGTAATAATACAAATAACGATTTGACTCCAACAGAACCTATAGTTCAGGATTCAAATACTACTTTAACCTTTGCTTGGACACCAGAATATGAGTACACAAAAGTAACTCATGCACCACTTGGAAATTATGATAGAAATAATGAAGAATCTCTTGTAATTGAAAATGAAAAATCTTATTTAGATGTGTCAACAATTGGAGATAAATTTCTTACTACAGAAAAAGATACTCCCAATGCAGGAGATATAACTGAAAAACATAATCTTAAGGGAAAACTTATAACTTCAATTTGTAAAAAATCTTCTGTAAAAGATTTTGAAGTTGAATATAAATGTACTAATTCTAGTAAAAAAAATAGCAAGGCTACAATCTCTCTAAATCTTATAATAGGTAGCGATAATTTTATTGGACTTAATTTGAAACACACCCATACTGAAGGTGCTGAAACAAATATCTATTCTGATATCATAAGCCATACTAACCTATATATGCTAAATGATTATAACACTACATCGGGACAATGGCAAGTTCACACTTTAAACAAATAATACTTTAATTATTAACCTAACGCAATGTTGGGTTAATAACATATTCTTTCAAAATTTATCTAACATCAAATTTGACTTATTGAAATAAAAAACATATTAACATATAGCTTTTTACTAAGGAATATATAGTGCCTGCCTTAAAACTCAAATATAATCCAAGCTCCTATGGTTGGAGAAATAATAAGTTCTGATATGGTGCAAAAACTGCAAGAGTTGCTAAGCTAAATAGGTAAAACACCTTAGCTTCACTAGAAATAGATGATATTTTAGTCTTTTCTTTGATAAACTCTGCGACTATAAATATTAGAATTTTGCTAAGAAAAATAATATAGATAAGTACCAGGTATTTTATTGCTCAAGAAAAAGCAATAAAATTACTAGAGCCACAAGCCTAGAAGAATATTTAAAATCTATTTAAAATCACACAACAATCTCAAGAATGCCTTTTTATACTTGTTTTAAATGTTCTGCCATTTATATGTAAAAAATATTTTTTTATTTTACTTCTTCTAGTTTCACGACAAAGTTTACTAAAACTAAAAACTGTTTTTAGTCTATTTTGAGAATCTTCTAGGCTAATTTCTTTAAAAGATATTTTGATTCCACTTCCAGCTTGAGCTAATTTTGGCAAGTCCACACTTGAGACTGTGCCAATTTTTGTGTACCCACCAGTAGTTTGTCTATCGCTCATCATGATAATGGGTTGATTATTTCCAGGTATTTGAATAGAGCCAAAACTTATACCATCAGAGATAATATCAGCACCTTTTTTATGGTGAATTTCTTCTCCTTTTAGTCTTATGCCCATTCTGTCAAAATCATTACTAACCTCATATTCATTTGAGAAAAACTTATCTTTATCACAATCTGCAAAGTTATCACTTTGAGCATCTAATATAACAAATATTTCTATGTTTTTTTTATATTTTGGAAAAAATTCTCTTCTTAATGTAAGAAATTTTAGTTGCGCTAAATCTTTTTGAAAACAAGATAATTCATCGCCTTTTTCTAATGCTCTAGCTTCAAATCCGCCAAATTTTGCCTTTAGATTTGTTGAACGACTATTCATAACCAAAGGCACATCAATCCCACCTAAAAAGGCAAGATATGTTCTAAGTCCAGATTTGCAAAATCCAAGTTTTAAAATATCGCCTTTTTTTGCTTTTTGAGTTCTGTATAATTTTATTGGTCTAGAATTTAGTTTTGCGCTACAAAATCCCCCAGTTATAGCAAAAGCACTTGAACACAAAAATTCTAAATCAAGCCCTTTGAGAGTATTTTCAAGTACAGCGCAATTTTGCTCATTTCCAAGTAAAAAGTTTGCAAGCTTTGCAGAAAAAGTATCCATAGCCCCTGAAGGACTAACGCCATATTCTTGATAGCCAAAGCGCCCCAAATCTTGCACGCTTGTCAAAATCGCTCCATCTAACACTTTAAAGGTCTTCAAGATTTGCCTCCTTAGTGTAAGTTTTTGGATTAAAAGTATTTTTTTGCACTTGCTTTTCAAGTGCAGTATATTCACTTTTTTTTATTGGTTTAAACTTGATATATTTTCCAGCTCCAAGTAAAAAAGGATTTTTCTTGCCTAAATCAAACAATTTTAACGGAGTCCGCCCAAGTAATTGCCAACCACCAGGACTCTCAATCGGATAAACTCCTGTTTGCTCTCCTGCAATTCCTACTGAACCTGCGGGGATTTTAAGTCTTGGATTTTTAAGTCTTGGAGTGGCAATACTTTTATCCATTCCTCCAAGATAAGGAAAACCAGGAGTAAAGCCTAGCATATAAATAAGATATTCATTTTTTGAATGGATACTTATAACTTCTTGAATACTTAGTTTATTATGCTTTGCGATAAATTCCAAATCCTCACCAAACTCGCCACCATAGCAAAGTGGTATTTCTATAAATTCTTTTAAGATTTTTGTTTTAGCATCAAAATCAAACTTACATTCTTTTTTTATCAGCTTTTTTAACTCTTCAAAAGAAATCTTAAAACAATCATAATAAATCATCAAAGACCTATAGGTTGGTAATATTTCTTTGATGAAATCCAAATCAAGCTTCAAAAGCTTTTGCTTAATTTGCTTGATTTGATAGTTTATTTTTGGAGATATTTTATTTTCTAATTCTATTATTATGGCATTATCGCCTGAGCTTACAAACTTCATTTTAAAATAAAGCCTCTAAACCATGCAAAGAAGTAAAAGCTCCATAAGCAGTAGCAATTACAACAATTATTCCTAAAATAGTCAAAATTATTGAGTGTTTATAGTCGCCTATTATTTTTTTATTTCTTGAAGCAAACAAAATCACAGCTAGTGTTATAGGCAAAATCAAACCATTTAATGAACCAGCTAAAATCAGTAAATTAACAGGTTTACCGATAATTGCCATAATCAAAGTTGAAACCACAATAAAGCCAATGATAAAGTATTTTTCATGTCGAAAAATAGTTTTTGAAAGTGTTTTTAAAAATGAAACCGAAGTATAAGCAGCGCCAACTATTGAAGTGAGCGAAGCAGCAAGTAAAACTATACCAAAGATTTTGTAACCGATTATTCCAGCTCCAAGCATAAAAGCTGAAGCAGGGGGATTTTTTGGATCAAGTATTGCGCCTTGATAAACTACTCCTAAAATCGCTAAAAATAACAAAATTCTAATAACTGAGGCTAAAGTTCCACCTAGAATAGAACTTTCATTTATAAGTTTTAATCCTTTAACGCCTTTTATCCCTGCGTCAATTAGTCTATGCCCACCTGCAAAAGTAATATATCCGCCTATTGTTCCACCAAGCAAGGTTAAGGTTGCAAAGTTTAAGTGTCTAAAGCTATCAGGAATTACCGCATGTCTTAGTGCTTCACCCACGGGTGGATTTGTAGAAAATGCCACGTAAGCAATTACTAAAATCATAATAATTCCAAGGTATTTAGTAAACTTATCCATAGCCAAACCCATATCTTTTGATAAAAATATAACCGCAGCAAAAAGCCCAGCGATAACTGCGCCCACTCGTAAATCAAGTCCAAATAAGACATTTAACCCCAAAGCCGCACCTCCAATATTTCCAATATTAAAAGCCAAACCACCAAGAGCTACTAAAAATGCCAAAAAATGCCCAAGTCCAGGGAAGATTTTGTTTGCAATATCTTGCCCTCTCATGCCAGATACTCCAATAATTCGCCAAATATTTAACTGAACTATAAAAGTCACTATTATGGATACCAAAATTGCAAAGGCAAAATCTGTCTTTAAATCTTGAGTAAACACAGCAGTTTGAGTCAAAAATCCAGGCCCAACTGCTGAAGTTGCCATCAAAAAGGCAGCGCCAATTACAACTTTTTTATTTTTTTTATTTTCCAAATCTTCCATTTTTACTCACTTATTGCTTTTATTTTTATATTTTCTTTTTCTAACGCTAGTCTTATATCTTTTGCAAATTCTACTGCTTTAGGATTATCTCCATGTACACAAATCGAATCAACCTCTAAATTTACAATATTTCCATTTATACTTAAAACTTGATTTTCTTTTACCATTTTGATAACTCTTTTTATAGCCACCTTTTCATCATCTATTACAGAGTTTGGCAAAGACCTAGAAACTAAGCTTCCATCATCGTTATAAGCTCTATCAGCAAATACTTCACTTGCGTATTTTAGTCCTACTTCTTTAGCGGCCTCAATCATCTGAGATTTTGCAAGACCTAATAAAATCAAATCTTTGTCAAAATCATAAATAGCTTGTGCAATACCAAGTGCTAGACTTTTGTCCTTAACAGCCATATTATACATAGCCCCGTGCGCTTTTACGTGATTTAACTTTGTATTATTAGCTCTTGCAAAGGCGTTAAGTGCGCCTAATTGATATAAAACATAAGCCCTCAGCTCTTTTTGATTAACAGATATATTTCTTCTACCAAAACCCATAAGGTCTAAAAATCCAGGATGTGCTCCAATGCTTACTTTATTAGCTTTGGCTAGCTTAACAGTTTCGTCCATAATCAAAGGATCTCCTGCATGCCAAGCACAAGCTATATTTGCTGAAGAAACATATTTTAAAACTTCTTTATCCATTCCTAGCGAATAGTTTCCAAAGCTTTCTCCTAAATCGCTATTTAAATCGACTTCTCTCATTTTTGCTTCCTTGCTTAAGAATAATAGTAAATTTTATCCAAAGGTTCTTAAGAATTTTCAAGTAAAAAAAATTAATTAATTTTATTTATTTATAAAACTAAATTAAAATTTAAAAGTTTTGAAGTATTTTATATAAAGATTTGATTTTTAAAAAGAGTATTTATAGCTTTTAAAATTATAAATTTTAGCTAATACCTTCAAATATTAGCAAAACTAATTTGAAGATATTTTAAGAGTATTTATATGAAGTTTTAGTTTAAATCATAACCTACATAAATTCCGATTTGGTTTAGATTGTCTCCACCTCTGTTGTCTCCTGAAATTTCTGTGCTTGAATATAAAAGTTCAGCTTGAAATGCCAAAATATTCATACCAATCCCAGCTCCATAATAAGCTTTACCTTTTGGATCTGAACCACTTAAATCACTATCTGTGTAAAGATTATATCCAATTTTTGCAACTATATAAGGTTTTACAAAAGCAGGGAAAAGATTAAATTTTGCTAGTAAATAAGCAGGCAAAGTTGAAAAATGGTTATTTCCTGTGCTACCGTTATAAGCAATTCCTGCACCAACATCAAAAATACCAAAACTTTGAGCAACTTCTAGACCAAGAGAGGGTGCGAAATCTGAAGAGCTACTTGAGTTATAACTACTCGCATTTGTAACACCACCAACTCTCAAAGTTTCACTTAAAGCAAAAGCACAAGTCGCACTTAACATCACAACTAACAAAATTCTTTTTATCATTTTCATCTCCTTAAATTTTCGTAATTATACATAAAACTAAATAAAAATTACATTTTTTATTATTTCCACTTTGATATCTTAAAATTTTTTTAAACTTAGATAAAAAATATTAACAACTATTTCAATATTTTCTTATTTTAAGAAGTTTTCTTCTAAGACTTTATCCAAGATTTTAAATTCTTCTTTTAAATCAAGTTCTCTTTTAAAAATATCATTTATAGAATATGTTTTTAACTGTTTAAATCCGCAAAATTGAAATGTTTTATGTGTAGCAATATTTGCCTCATCAATACTAAGCCCATCAAAAAAACCATTTTTATTATCAAATTCACTAGTGGGCATATTATAAGTCAAAGATAACATATATTTTTTATTATGCTCTAATCCACCGCTTCCGTATTTTTTACTAGTATCTTTAGAGCTTCTTCCGTCACCTTCATAAAGTTTTGATTTTGCCGAGCTCATAATCTCATCAATATATTTTTTACCAATCCAAGGCATACTCATCCAGAATACAGGAAATTGAAAAATAACACAATCAGCCCAAAGCATTTTTTGGATTTCCTCATCTACTTTATAGCCTTTTTCTATGTCAGTTTTTTTAAAAACAAAACCCTTTGGCTTTAGAAAACCTTCGATTTCTCCAAGTATAGCTTTTGTTAGTTCACCTTTTGCATTTGCCGCATAGTATTGATGTGCATTTAATATAAAAATATTTTTATTCATTGCTTCCATAGTCTTTCCTTTTTAGAATTTTAGAATTTTTAGATTCCATTTATTTTACAAGTATTTTGTTTAAAAAAGAATTGCTTTGCTGGGGATATTGGTATTATATTTTATAATTTTGCATGGTTTTATTGCTTTAAACATAATGTTTATAAGTGATTTGCAGTAATTTAGCTATAATTATAAAAATATGAAGATAGGTCAAAATGAAGTTTATAGATTTCTGTGCAGGTATTGGCGGAGGTAGGCTAGGGCTTACTAGCATAAATTATGAGTGTATTGCATTTTCTGAAATAGACAACAATGCAATAAAGGTTTATCGTTTAATGCATACTGAAGAAGAAATTAATTATGGAGATATAACCAAAATTGAATCAGATTATTTGCCTGATTTTGATTTATTAATAGGTGGCTTTCCTTGCCAATCATTTTCTATAATAGGTGAGAGATGTGGGCTAAATGATATTGATAAAGGTCAAATAATATATTATTTGACTCGAATTATGGATGAAAAAAAAACTAAATATTTTATTCTTGAAAATGTAAAAGGTTTAGTTAATCATGACAAAGGAAGAACTTTTAATATCATATTAAATATCTTAGAGGAAATTGGATATAAGGTTTACTATAAAGTATTAAATAGTTTAAATTTTGGTGTTCCACACATGAGAGAAAGAATTTATTTGGTTGGAGTTAGGAATGACTTACATAAAGGGATTGATTTTGAATTTCCTAGCCCTATAAAGACAATAAAAGGCTTAAACTCTTTTTTAATTGATAACGATAAAAGTTTAATATTGGATGAGACAAATAAAACGTTTCCTACTTTTATTAAATATTTAAATAATAAATATAATCAAGGTAAATATAAATTAAATGAATTATTATCAGAAGAGTATTTAGTTTTAGATACTCGACAATCAGACTTAAGACTTTATAGAAATAAAGTTCCTACTATCAGAAAAGGCAGACAAGGAATACTGTATGTAAAAAATGGAAAATTAAGAAAATTATCTGGTATGGAATCTTTATTGTTGCAAGGAATACCACATTCTAAAGTTCAAAAAGTCATTGGAAAAATCAGTAATAGTCAATTATTAAGTCTTGCTGGTAACGCAATGACTGTAAATGTTATTGAAGAACTTGCAAAAAATTTAGATAAATATATTAAAAGGAAGGACAACAACATGGATTTAGTTGCAAAAGGTTCTAAAACAGCAAAAGATGGTTTTAAAAATGAAGGTTTTGTAGTTGACGAATTCAATAATTGGAATAAAAGTAATTTAGCACAAGGCTGGTTAGAAAAAATGGATTATAATTTATCTGATATTGAATCGGTAAAAGCTCAAAAGATAACTGGTTCTTATAAAGCTGATATTCAAGTAAAAATAAAAATTGAAATAAAATTAAAAAGTTTAGTTGATATTCAAAATTTACAAGTAAAATTAGTATCAAACCCAAAAGGTTTTAACCAAATTGATAAAAGATGGCTAAAAACTTATAAAAAAATGTGGAATATTCCATCTGATGTTTATGAGTTGCTCCAATATTTTACTGGTGAGTTATCTCCTAAAATATCAAATCCAAAAGACAATAGACGAATGTTTCTAACAGAATTTTCAAAGGAGGAACAAGAAAAAATACTAAATTTTTTTAATATGAATAAGATATTAATTGTATCTGATATTTTAAAGGGCAAAGGAGAATTTGCCGCAGAATGGATGTTGGTAATATTAAAAATTAATGATGAAATTAAATGGGCATTAGAGTCTATAAATTATGTATTAAATTATTTTGGTAATGATGAAGTTTCTATGAGTCCAAGAGGCAGTATTTTAATTGGAAAAATTACCATTCAAAGAAAAGGTGGTGATAATGGTCGAGAGACTGCAAATATGTTGCAGTTTAAAATTAATCCTGCCGAATTAATACAATAATTTATTAATTATGGTGCGAATGGGGGGATTTGAACCCCCACACCAAAAAGGCACCGCCCCCTCAAGGCGGCGTGTCTACCGTTCCACCACATTCGCATATGTTTCAAGCTTGAGATTATACAAAAAAATATCTTAAGTCTAAGATAAAAAATAAAGCTATATTTTTTTAAAAATGAATTTAGCAAATTATTTAAAATTTTGCCTAGTCTTATAATCTTATAAACGAAATATTTTTATTTTGTTTTATTGTATTGTATTGTCTTCTAAAGTAATATTAGAGACAATATTTAAAAAGAGAAACAAAAAGCAAGAATAAAACAAAAAACTAAAATTATTAAAATCAAAAAGGAAAACTATGATACCAAGAGAGCTAAGAGCTAAAATCGCAAAAAATGAATTTTTAAAATCAACTGCGGGGCAATGCCCTTCTTATGTACAAGCAAATATGTTAGTATTGCCTAGTAAATATGCAAAATCTTTTGAAGAGCTTGCAAAGCAAAATGCTAAGGCTCTGCCTGTTTTGGAGATTGTCAAAAATTCACACTTAACAAGCTTTTTAGCTAAAGATGCTGATTTATTAGATGAAATAGCTTTTTATGATATTTTAGAAAATGGCAAAAAGATTAAAACTGTAAAAGATATAAAAAAATACTATACGAAAGATTTGGTATTTTTTATGCTTGGATGTAGTTTTAGTTTTGAAAGTGCTTTAATAGAAAATAATATTAAGTTAAGGCACGTTGAGCAGGGTAAAAATGTAGCAATGTATAAAACAAATATAAAGCTAAATTCTGTTGATATGTTTAGGGGTGAAATGGTAGTTTCGATGCGTCCTATTAAAAAAGAGCTTGTAGCCAAAGCTTGCGTAGTGACAAGTCATTTTCCACAAATGCACGGAAGCCCTATACAAGTAGGTTATCCTGAGATGATAGGCATAAAAGATTTATATAATCCTGATTATGGAGATAAGACTGAGATAAAAGCTGATGAAATCCCTGTTTTTTGGCCTTGTGGGGTAACTCCACAAAATGTCTTAGAAGAGATTAAATTGCCCTTTGCAATTACTCATAGTCCTGGATTTATGTTTGTAAGTGATAAAAAAGATAGTGATTTTTATAAAAATTAGAGTTTAAATTTAAGAAGAAGCCTAGATTTTACAATAAAATATCTAGCATTAAAATACTTTAGCACTAGAAAAATCTAGCGCTATTTTGTATGTTTTGCCTAGGTAAATGGATTAGCGTAAAGAATAATCATAGCAACAACAAGTGCATAAATAACTTGTGCTTCTATCATAGCCAAAGCAATAAACATAGTAGTCATCAATTTACCACCAAGTCCAGGGTTTCTAGCAGTCCCAGCAATAGTTGCAGCTGCAGTGTTACCCATACCAATAGCCCCACCAAGAGCAGCTAGTCCTAGACCAACACCAGCTCCAAGAACTGAGTAAGCTTTAAGCGTTTCGTTTGCAACATTCCCGTCAGCTGCAAATGCAACACCTGCACAAGCAAGTAATAAAAATAAAATTTTTTTCATAAAATTCTCCTATAATTTTTGTAAAATCCGTTCGGCTTGCGTATCCCTACTTATCATTTCACTTCTATATTATAATACTATTAGGATTAAAAAACTTTAAAATATCCTGAAATTTAAAAAATACTCAGCAAATAAATAAAGATGTAATGATAATTACTGTAGAATTTATTTTTTATTAAGCAAGTTTTACACCTTGGGCTTAAAAATATGCTAAAATAGGCTTTTGAAAATTTATAGTAAAACTAGATTGGAGACAAATATAATGAAAATAATTTTATTGTTGGCGGTATTTTGTTTTGAGTTATTTGCACTTGATATAAATCAAGCTGTACAATTAGCACTTAAGAATAATCATCAATTAAAGAAAGAAAAATATGTTTACGAAGAAAGTGAAGCAAACAAAAATGTCACTAGAGCTAGTTTCTTGCCACTTATTAACCTAGGATACACTTATAATAATAGGGATAAAGTTGCTCCAACACAGACTAAAGAAGATTCAACTTTTGCAGCTACAATCTCTTATAACCTTTTTAATGGTTTTAGCGATGTTAATTTTTATAAAAGCTCATCATTGGGTGTTGCTTATAATAAGTTAACTTATGACGCTACTAAATATGATATAGTTTTAGATACTCAAACTGATTATGTAAACTTTTTGGTAGCAAAATCTGAATTAGCTACTAAAAAAGATGCTTTGGTATTATTTCAAAAACAATACCTTGATGCGAAAAATCAATTTGAACAAGGTATCATCGCAAAAAATGATAAATTGCAAGTTGAGGTTGAAATGCTTCAAGCACAACAAGATGTGCAAGATGCAAGAAGTGCTTTAAAAGTTGCAAGATTAACTTTGGGAAATGCAATCTCTACAAATCTTGATGGGCTTAAGGTTTCTGGTAAATTAGTTTTTGATGAAAGCAAAGTTTATAATAATTTTGATTATAAATCACGAGATGAAATCAAAGCTTTAAGTATGCTAATGTCAAGCTATAAATCTTACAGAAGAGCAGTTCAGGGTGATTTTTTACCAAAAGTTGATATTTCAAATACGACAGCAAAATCTGGGACAAATAAGAGCTTAGGAAATGTTCCAGTAGGTTATCCTTCTACACAAAATACCACTACTTTACAAATTTCATGGAATCTTTTTAACGGTGGTAGAGATATGTCAAATGCCCTAGCTTATGAGAAAAAAGCACAGCAAACAAGTGAACAACTTGAAGACACAAAACAAAATATAATTTTGCAATACAAAAGTGCAAAATACAAACTAAAAGTTGCAAAATTAAATTTAGCAACAGCAACGCTAGCACTTCGTCAAGCAAAAATCAATTATAGTATTATGAATAATAAATTTAAAGAAGGGCTGATTAAATCTACTGATTTAATAGATGCAAACTACTTACTAACTAAAGCAAAAGATAGCTATAACAAAGCTTATTACGATAAATATTTGACTTTAGTTACACTTGATAGAATAACTCAACAAGGTTTATAAAAGCTAAGTAAAATAATCTATAAACTTTAAAAGGAAATAAATTTAAATTAAATTTTAAGTTTATTTTCAACTTCTACTTATTTTCTCCCTTTTTTAAGACATATTTTTATTTGCTTATTGTAAAATACTTGAAATAAATGCTAAAGGCATTTCAAGGACAGCAAATCAATGGAAGTTTACTTAGATAATAATGCTACAACTATGGTTGACCCTAAAGTTTTTGAAGAAATGAAACCGTTTTTTACTCAAAAATACGGAAATCCAAATTCCTTGCACAGGTTTGGCGCAGGTGTTCATCCTAAAATGATGGAGGCGTTAAATTATTTATATGAGGGCATTGGTGCAAGTGATGAAGATGATATAATCATCACAGCAAATGCTACAGAAGCCAATAATTGGATTTTAAAATCAACTTGGATTGATAAGATTTTAAACGGAAATAAAAAGCAAATAATCACAAGTGAAGTAGAGCATCCGACAATCACAGCAACTTGTAGATTTTTACAAACTCAAGGCGTGGATGTTGTTTTTTTACAAGTAAACGATGAAGGTATAATTAGTGCAAAAAGTGTTGAAGATGCAATTACAAAAGATACTGCTTTAGTCTCGATTATGTGGGCAAACAATGAAACAGGAAAAATCTTTCCAATCAAAGAAATAGGGAAAATTTGTAAAGATAAAGGCGTGCTTTTTCACTCTGACGCAACTCAAGCTATTGGTAAAGTTTTAGTTGATGTAAGGGATTTTAATGTAGATTTTTTATCATTTTCTGCGCACAAATTTCACGGGCCAAAAGGAGTAGGGGGGCTTTATATTAAAGAGGGTTTAGAACTTACTCCACTTCTTCATGGTGGTGAGCAAATGGGTGGAAAAAGAGCTGGCACAGTTGATGTGGCTTCTTTAGTTGGCATGGGTTATGCAATGCATTTAGCTACAAACAAAGAAGCCCTTGCTTATGAAAATACTTTTGTAAAATCTTTGCGTGATAAACTTGAAAACGAGATTTTAAAAATACCTGATACCTTGCTAATTGGAGGAGCTAAAAATCGTACTCCAAACACAAGCTTGATAAGTATAAAAGGTGTAGAAGGTGAGGCTATGCTTTGGGATTTGAACCAAAATTTTATAGGAGCTAGCACAGGAAGTGCATGTGCGAGTGAAGATTTAGAAGCAAATCCTGTTATGAGTGCTATTGGAAATGATAGTGAACTAGCTCATACTGGGATTAGATTTTCTTTAAGTAGATTTAATACCAAAGAAGAAATAACTTACGCAACCCAGAAAATATTAACCGCAATTAAAAGATTAAGAGGTATTAGCTCAAGTTATGCTTATACTCCAAAAAATCACAAATCCCAACTTTAAAAAAAACAAAGAGCAAAAAGGAAAAAAATGGCAAAGAACAACTTAATATCAGGCTCAATTTGGGATGAATATTCAAAAGAAGTTATAAGAAGAATGGATAATCCCACAAATCAAGGTGAGATTAGCGAAGAGCAAGCAAAAAAACTTGGTGGTGAGCTTATCGTGGCTGATTTTGGAGCTGAGTCTTGCGGTGACGCTGTTAGACTTTATTGGGTGGTTGATAGAAAAAATGATAAAATCTTGGCATCTAAATTTAAATCTTTTGGTTGTGGGACTGCTATTGCTTCAAGTGATGTGATGGCTGAATTGTGCCTTGGCAAAAGTATTGATGAGGCTATCAAAATTACAAATATTGATGTAGAAAAAGCACTTCGTGATGAGCCAAATACTCCTGCTGTTCCACCGCAAAAAATGCATTGTAGTGTGATGGCTTATGATGTTATAAAAAAAGCGGCGGCAACTTATAAAGGTGTTGATATGGATAGCTTTGAAGTTGAGCATATAGTTTGTGAGTGTGCAAGAGTTAGCCTAGAAAGCATAAAAGAAGTAATAAAATTAAACGATTTAACAAGTGTAAAACAAATAACAGAATATACAAAAGCTGGGGCATTTTGTAAGTCTTGCGTGAAGCCAGGAGGGCATGAGAAAAAAGATATTTATTTAGTCGATATTTTAGCTGATGTTAGAAAAGAAATGGAGCAAGAAAAGCTAAAAATCGCAGCAGATAAAAGTGAAAATGGTGAAACTTCTTTTTCTTCTATGACAATAGTGCAAAGAATAAAAGCGCTTGAAGCTGTGATTGATGAAAAAATCAGACCTATGCTTGTCATGGATGGCGGGGATATGGAGATTATTGATATAAAAGAAAGTGGTTCAAACTTTGATGTTTATATTCGTTATCTTGGGGCTTGTTCAGGGTGTTCAGCTGGAAGTATGGGTACTTTGTATGCTATGGAAGGCGTATTAAAAGAAGATGTTGATGAAAATATAAGAATATTTCCTATTTAGTTATTTTCTAAAAAGTCATTTAAGTATTTTTCTTTGGAATTTATTTTTAAAAATAGATAAAATTGCTTAAATGATAAAAACTGCACTCTTGCAAAATAATTATCTCACTAATTTTACAAGTTTTATGTAAAAAATAAGTATGTTTTAAATAGTTTATTAAGGCTTAAAAATATTTTATAGTTTACATTTGCGAACTAAACTATAAAATACTCAAAAATAATAATCTTTATTAAAGCGCGTATTAAAAAAGATTTCATCAATAAATTTGAAGATTTTAATATTATATATTTTATAAAAAAATAGAAAGATACAATTTAAGATTTTTTTGATTGGTTGCGGGAGCAGGATTTGAACCTGCGACCTTCGGGTTATGAGCCCGACGAGCTACCGTACTGCTCTATCCCGCGTTAAATATGGATGGGGTAGCAGGATTCGAACCTGCGGATAACGATACCAAAAACCGTGGCCTTACCACTTGGCGATACCCCATTCTTTAAATAGGGTGCAATTATAGTAAAAAAGTCTAGTTTTGTCAAGAGTTTTTTTACTTGTTTATGAAAAATTTAGAACTTCTAAAAATTAAATTAAATTATTTTGCTATTTAATAAATGAGCAACAATAATCAACTAAAGAACTAACTTTTAAGGTAAATTTAGAATTAGGTGGAATCTCAAAACTTTGTGGCGCTGTAAAAGTTTTCCACTTTTCAGCTGGAAGTAAAACTTCTAGTTCTCCACATCTAATCTTCATAACTTCTCTATGAATACTGTTTAATTCATATTTTCCTGGCAACATAATCCCCAAGGTTTTTCTTGTACCATCTTCAAAAATTAAGCTTCTACTTGTTATATGTCCATCATAAAGTATGCTTGCCTTTTTGTCTATAGAAATGTTCTTAAATTCATCCATCTAATTTTTCCTTAAACTTTATTTTCTATAATATTATAATATAATATATGAACTTAAATTGCAATATTTCAAAAGGCAAAAAACACTACAAAGAAAGAATTTATGCAAGGTTATATAATAGATATTAAAAAAGTTAGAGATGATGATTTGCTAGTTTCGATTATCACTCAAAATAGGCTTTACACTACTTACAGATTTTATGGTGCTAGGCATTCACTTATAAACATAGGATTTAAAATAGATTTTGAACTTGAGCTTAGCCTAAAATCATCACTTCCTAGACTAAAAGAAGTCTTAGGACTTGGGTTTGAGTGGATTTTAGATACAAAAAAGCTATATCTTTGGCAAAGATTTTTAAAACTTTTTTATCCTCATTTAAAAGATATAGAAAAAATTGATGATTTTTATATGCTTGAGCTTGATATGCTAGCGCATAAAATGATAAAGCAAGATACAAAAAGAGCAATCATAGAAACTTATTTAAATTTACTTTTTTTTGAAGGGCGTTTAAATTCTTCTGCCCTTACTTGCTTTTTATGCGAAAAATCAATCGAAAATAATTTTAGTTTAGTTAGGAGTTTTTTGCCAACACATTCTTACTGCTCTTATTCAAGAGATTTTGAAGGCTCTAAAATAAAAGATTTGTTTAATGCTAGAAAAGTAATTTCTTTTGATGATGAAGAGTGTGGATATTTATGGGATATTTTAATGCAAGGGTTTTAATATTTTGTTTAAGAATCTTTTTAAGAATGATTAAAGTTTTAAATAATACAAAAATTAAAAGAAAATCTAGAAAAGAAAGGGCAAGTCCCTTCTTTTCTTTATTTATTCTTCATAAATTATCTAAGCTTCTAAAAATTTATCTTTAAATTCGTTTCTAATAGCAGCAGACCAAGTAGGATCTTCAGGATACCACCATAGATTTTTTATAGCGTCACCAGAATAAACTGATTCAAACAAAGTTTTTGTTTCAGGGTTTAAGTACCTAGTTGCATTTTTAGCACAAGAATTATATCCTGTCGTATTTGAATGCAAAGCTCCTGCTTTTCCTCCACCATAATACCAATTTATCCAAGCGTAAGCTGATGATAAATTTTTTGCCCCTGTTGGGATAGCCATACCATCCATCCAAGCGATAGCACCTTCTTTTGGAGCCATATATTTGATTTTGCCCTTAGTTTCTTTCATCATTCTAAAAGCTGGACCATCCCAAGTTTGCCCCATAACACAAGAGTTTTGCATAAAAGCATTAATAGTTTCTTGGGCATTTGACCAAAATTGTCTAACATTTTTTTTATGTTCAATTAAAAAGTCTGTAATTTGTGAGTATATTTTTCTCATTTGCTCTTTACTTTTATAAGTATCAAGCATTTTGTTTGAAGGAACTTTGCCAATTCTATCAAGATATAAGCCTGCCCCTGTTATTGCGCTATGTGCTCTTACTACGATTTGTGCTTCAAGGCCTTTGCCCCATAAATCTCCATAAGATACTTCATTTGTTTTAAATCCTGGCTTTTTTTGTGTATTTACAGTTATTGCCTCAGTTCCCCAATTAAAAGGAACAATATATCTTTTATTTCTTGAAACTCCACCAGAAGTTTTTGATGATTCCCACATAGAAGCTTCACAGCCTTTGGTATTTATTCTTGATGTATCTAAAGCTTGTAAAAGACCATATTTATGCCATTGCCCACCATAAGTCACTGAAGGCATTATAAGATCAAAGCCCTTGCCATTGGAAGCTCTTAGTTTATTTAAGGCTTCATCATTTGAGCCATAAGTGCTTAGATTGACAGTAATTCCAGTTTTTGCTTTAAAATCTTTAATCATTTCATCACTTACATAATCACTCCAAGAATACAGATTAAGTTCTTTTTCACTCGCAAATGAATTGCTAACTAATATAGGAGCTAGCATTGCTGCGCCACCTAAACCTAGACCATCTTTGATAAAATTTCTTCTGTTCATGATACACTTCCTTAAATATTGATTTTATATTTTATAATTATATTGCTTTTATGTTACAATTTGATTACAAAAGATACAAATAATTTAATCAAGGTGTAACTTTTTATAGATATAATTTGGAACAAAGGGCAAGAAAATGAGCGTAGAGATAAAAAACTTAACTATGAAATTTGGGGCTTTTACGGCTTTAACAAATATCAACTTAGAAATAAAACAAGGAGAGTTTTTTTCCATCTTAGGCCCTTCGGGCTGTGGAAAAACTACTTTACTTAAAGTTCTTTCTGGTTTTTTAGAACAATCTGCGGGAAAGGTTATAATTTGTAATAAAGATATGTGTAATATTGAAGCTAACAAAAGACCAACATCTTTAATCTTTCAAAATCTTGCTTTATTTCCTCAAATGTCAATAAAAGAAAATGTTGCTTTTGGCTTAAGGGTAAAAAAAGTATCAAATGAGATTATAGATAAAAAAGTTAAAGAACTTTTAAAAATGGTTTCTTTAGAAAAATATGAAAATAGTATGGTAAGTGAATTATCAGGAGGGCAATTACAAAGAGTTGCAATTATTAGAGCTTTAGCAGTTGAACCAAAAGTTTTATTGCTAGATGAGCCTTTATCTTCGCTTGATTTAAAATTGCGTCAGCACATGAGAAAAGAGCTAAGAGACCTTCAACATCTAACAGGAATAACATTTATTTATATTACTCATGACCAAGGAGAAGCCTTATCTATGTCAAATAGAGTTGCGGTGATGTCAAATGGAAAAGTGGAGCAAATTTCTTCACCTGAGGATTTATACAATAATCCAAAAACAAGCTTTGTAGCTTCTTTTGTTGGAGAAAATAATGAATTTGATGGGACAATTTTGGAGCAAACAAAAAAAACTATTATTGTTGACACGTTATACGGAAAAGTAATAGTTAAAAATAGAGGCAATTTAATTAAGGGTAAAAAAGTTAAGCTTTTTATAAGACCAGAGAGATTTTCTGTAGTTAGCATAAAAACAAAAACAAATAAAAAAAGGGATAATAGTTTTATCTTAGATTTAAAAACAAGCACCTTTGAAGGCTCTATTTTAAATATTTATTTAAAAAGAAAGAAAAATGATTTAATCCAAACAGATATATTGATACATAAAAAAAATAATGAAGATAAATTCACAATTTCAAAATCTAAGCTAGAAGTATTTTTTGATGACCATGATGTTATACTACTAGGGGCAAGTGATGAGTAGTATTTTTAAAAAATATGGCAAAAGTATAGGCATATACATTATCTTTTTTACCTTTCTTTGGATAGGTGTTTTTATTATTTTTCCTCAAATTTTCATGGCAAATTATTCTTTATGGAAATATGATGATGCCAAGCAAGAGCTTCTTTGGAATAAGGCTGATAAATTAGATGCACAAAGAACTAAGCTAGAATTAGGAATAAAAACAAACCCAAAAAATCAAAAAAATCCACAAATCCAAATAAAGATAAATAATTTAGGCAAAGAGATTAAAAGACTAGACGCTTTGTCTGCTAAGCCAATGAAATCATATACTTTTGATAATTATAAATACTTATTTGGAAATTCTTTACATAGAAATATTTTTTTTAGAACGATTTGGTCTAGTATTTTAGTTGCTCTTATTTCCTTGCTTGTTTGCTATCCCTTAGCTTATTATTTAGCACAAGTTGCTAGTAAAAAGGCTAAAATATTGCTCTTTTTGGGGATAATTATCCCTTACGGGGTTAATGAACTGACGCGTACTTTTGCATGGTTTATGATACTTTCCGCAAGAGGAATTATTAACAATTTTTTAATGTATATCGGCTTGATTAATACACCGATAAACTTTTTTCAAAACAATTCAGCCGCTTATCTTGGGATGGTTTATGTGTATGTTTTATTTATGCTTTTTCCTATTTATAATATCTTAGAAACGCTTGATAAAAATCAGATTTTAGCAGCAAGGGATTTAGGCTCTTCTTGGTTTAATATTCACAGAAGAATTGTCATACCTTATGCCAAACCAGGTATTGCAATCGGAGTAATTTTTGTATTTATGCTAGCAGTTGGAAGCTACGCAGTGCCTTCAATTCTTGGAGGAACAAAAGGTATTTGGTTTACTCAAATCATTTATTCATGGTTTTTTGATGGTGGCGATTGGAATCAAGGTTGTGCTTATGCTTTGGTTTTATTGGTTTTTTGCCTAGTATTTATCATGACAATGTTAAAAGTTTTTAAAGTCAGACTAGAAGAGGTGGCGAAATGAAAATTTTTAGCTCAAAGCAAATCTTAAATATTTCAGTAAAGTTTTACCTTATTTTATTTTTTCTTTACTTGCTTTTGCCTTTATTTGTCGTCTCCTTGGGAGCTTTTAATTCTAGTGCAATTCCTTCAATATCACCATGGAAAGGTTTTACTTACGAATGGGTTGTTAGATTTTTTAATAACTTTCATTTGATGAAGGCTATTTTTAATTCTTTTGTTGTAGCTTTTGGAGTTGTGATATTGTCTGTACCTATTGGCTTAGCAGGAGCGCTGTTTTTATTTTCTATTGAGGGCAAGGCTAAAAGTATTTTTTATGCTATTTTGGTTTCACCTATTTTGACCCCTGGGATAATTATAGGAATTTCGATTTTAGTTATGTCAAATTCATTACTTGGAATCTCAGGCGGTCTTTTTTTGACTATTATCGGGCAAAGTGCTTTTATTTCTTCGATGGCTATGCTTTTGTTTATGTCAAGGTTGCAAAAATTTAATAAAAATCTAGAAATGGCGGCGCTTGATTTAGGAGCTCATCCAAGTCAAGTATTTTTTAGAATAACCTTGCCTTTTTTAAAACCTAGCATATATTCAGCTATTGCTTTGGTATTTTTGCAATCTATTCAAAACTACAATACAACACTTTTTCTAGTCGGTGCAAAAAGCACTATTACGATTTTTATTGGGAGTATGATTAAGCTAGGTCTTAATCCTGTTTTAAATGTCTTAGCTTTTATTACTATTTCAATAGCTGTAATCTTTTCAGTTGCTTATGCACTCAAACAAAGAAGAGAGGTAAAATAAATATCAATCCAAGGTCATAGCAAATTCTAGTGTCGAAAAAAATAAAAAATGAGTTTTATAAACGAAGGAAAAACAATGAGAGTTGACTTGCACAATCATACTTATTTATCCAAACATGCAGTAGGTACTATGGAAGATTATGTAAAAAGAGCAATAGAAAAAAAGATTGATGTTTTTGGATTTTCAGACCACAACCCTATGCATTTTGATAAAAAGCACAGAATGGAAGATAAATATAAAATCGATTATTTTACAATGTTTGAAGAAACAAAAAAGCAATTTTCAAAAGAAATAAAGTTACTTCTAGGTTTTGAGTTTGATTATCTTGAAAATGGAATGAATGAAGATTTATTAAAAGAAGATGTTGATTATTTGATTGGTGCAGTGCATTTTATAAAAGATTTACCAGTTGATAATCATACTATGATACTAGCTTATAAAGAAAAAAAAGATATATTTAAAAATAAAGATTCTACTTCTTTGTGGACAGACTATTTTGATTTAATAAAAAAAATGGCGAATTCAGGCTTTTTTAATATTGTCGGTCATTTAGATTTAATCAAATTACTAACCCAAGAAGAGCCAAAAAAAGATATTAGAATAATCGCAAAAGAAGCTTTAAAAGCTATTAAAAAATCAGGTATGTCTGTTGAAATAAATTCTTCAGGACTAAGAAAAAGTGTTCAAGAAATTTACCCTTCAAAAAAACTTTTAGAAGAAATATTTTCGCTAGATATTCCTATTACTTTTGGAAGTGATGCACATTCAGTTGAAGAAGTGGGCTTTAAGGCGCAATATTGTGAAAATCTAGCCAAAGAACTTGGCTTTAGAAAATGCGTTTATTATGAAAAAAAAGAAAAAATTTTAGTTGATTTTTAGAAAAAGTTCTTTTAAAAAGAGGCACAATAAAATTTAGCTAAAAACCTATTTAGAATAATAGCTAATATTTTTGTAGACATTTTTCTGTATTTTAAGAAAAAGGATACCAAAAACTGCTAAGCAAGGTGCTTTTTAGAGCTATACAAATTAAGAGCACTAAAACCATCAAAACTAGGGCTAAGAAATCTCTTTTTTTATATGCTTGCCAAGAATACCAAGTTCTTTTTTTATATTTTCCAAAACCTCTTAAGTCCATAGCATTTGAGATTAACTCAATTTTATTTAGCGAAGATAATACTAAAGGGATTAAAACTGCATTATAATTTTTTAATCTAGTGTACATATTTGCGTCTTTTTTTCTAAAGCTTAGCCCTCTTGCTTCTTGTGCATGCATAATATTTACAAACTCATCTTTAATATCAGGAATATATCTTAAAGCTATATTTATAGCATAAGCTACTTTATAAGATACTCCGATTTTATTTAAACTTGAAGCAAATTTGCTAGGGTGAGTTGTAAAAATAAAAAGCATCATTATAGGAAAAATACTAAGATATTTCATAGATAAAGTAAGAGCAAACCAAAGTGTTTCATAGCTTAAATCATAAGCTTTTAATTTGAAAAAACTATGGTTTGAATGTGCTAGTCCTGAGCCAAATTGTGGTGTTATTATTATCAGCAAAACAGAATTCATAATAGTAAAAAGTATTATAAAAATAAACAAAGGTTTTAAAGAGCTAAAAGGAATTTTAGCAATTCTTAAAAGCAAAATCCCCACAAGAAAAAATGCGATAAAAACCCTTAAATCTTGAAATAAAAATATAGAACTTGTCCAAAAAATAATAAGTAAAAATTTTATACTTCCGTCCATTTTTTGTATAGGAGAATCTTGCTCTATATAAAGTGTTCCTGCTTTAGACATTGTTTCCCCTTTTATTGTCTTGCTTTTTACTGCATCCCTCTTTATTGTCACTTCCTATAAACGAGTTCATAAGAATTTTTGAATCAAGGTCTAAAAGTTCTGCCATTTTTGATAAAGAAGTTTGTTTTAGATGTGCTTTTGCTATAAGTTCTTTTTGATGAAGTACAAGGCTTGGACTTGCATTTGCAGATATTTTCCCATCATATAAAACTATTGCTCTATCTGCATATTCTAAGCTTAGGTGCATATCGTGTGTGATTAAAACTATGCTTACACCTTTGTCTGAGATTTTTTTTACAAACTCCATAAATTCTGTATAGTGCAAATGGTCTTGCCCAGCTGTTGGCTCATCTAGAAAAATAACTTCAGGTTCAAGCGCTAAAATAGTAGCAATACTTAGTCTTTTTTTCTGCCCATAACTAAGTGAGGCTAAGGGCCAATTTCTAAATTGGTAAAGTTCGCAAATTTTTAAAGCGTCATAAGCTTTTTGTGTATAGTCTTTTATTTTTCTAATTTTTAGCCCAAATTCTACTTCTTTAAGCAAGGTTTCTTGGCTTAGCATATGATTTGGATTTTGCATAACATAGCCAATTTTTTCACCCCTTTGCCTTATACTCTCATCTTTTATATTTTGATTTTTAAAATAAATTTCTCCACTAATTTGCTTTTGTATTCCTGTGATTAGTTTGCAAAGTGTAGATTTCCCAGCTCCATTGTTTCCTAAAAGTGCTAAAATTTCTCCTTTTTTTAAATCAAAAGAAAGTCCTTTTAAAATTGGCCAAGAAGGAACATAAGAAAAAACTAAATCTTTAGCTTCAAGTATTTTTTCATCAAAAGTTTTACTTTTAAATTCTACAGATTCACACCAAGTTTTTATTTTTTGTTGAATCTCTTTAGTTTTTATTTTCTCAATCGGATAAACATCAATAGAACTTATATCAATATTTGCATACTTCAAAGCCTCAATATACAAAGGCTCTCTTAATCCATTTTTACCAAAGCAATCTTTTTGAAAAAGCTCTAGAGGCGTACCATTTGCTACTACCTCACCATCGTTTATTATAATTATTCTATCAAAATCTTGTTCAAGCACATCTTCAATACGATGCTCAATTACTAAAACCGTTTTTTTCGTTTTTTCTTGAATATTAGCTATCAATTCCATAGCATTTTTGCCACTTAAGGGGTCAAGATTTGCCAAAGGTTCATCAAAAAGCAAAATCTTTGCCGAACTTCGCATAATCCCAGCTAAAGAAACGCATTGTTTTTGCCCACCTGATAGCTCTTTTGGTGTAAAATTTATACTTTTTTGCATATTTACTAATTCTAGGGCTTCTTTGGTATTTTTAAGCATTTGTTCGTGGCATACTTTGTCATTTTCGTCTATAAAAGATACATCTTCACCAACACTTAAGCCAATAAATTGCCCATCTTGGTCTTGTAAAACAGTGCCAATATATTTACTTATTTCAAAAATACTAGCTTTTCTAGGCTCTAAATCCTCTTCTAAAATCAAGCTACCTTCAAACTCACCTTTTACAGAAAAAGGAACTAGCCCATTTAAACAACTCCCCAGTGTAGATTTTCCACTTCCACTAGGTCCTGCTATCAAAACTTTTTCACCTTCTTTTATGCTTAGATTTATATTTTTTAAAGTAGGTTTTTCTTGATTTTGGTATCTGAATGTAAAATCTTTAAATACAATAGCATTTTTCACTTAGTCATTCTCAACACTTAATTTTGAGTGTTTTTTGTTTCTAGCAGCAATTGCCAAAATCGCAGGAATTCCTATAACAACAGTTACTAAAAAGTTACTAGCAGTTGCGATAATTATTTGTAACCATACTTTTCTTGGCGGTTCACCATAAAAATAAACATCCCCTATATAAGCCACAATACCAGCTACAACCATACCAACTATTGCGTACATATACATTTTAGCAATATGTTTTTTTGTAATATGCCCAGTTGCGAGATTGAATGTTTTATCAAAATTTATAAATCCCGCAAACATACCAATAATTGCTGAAAGAAATACCCAAGAAAACCAAACACTTCCCCACATCATCATATCGTTTAAAGAATGTCCGATAAAACCTACTAAAAATCCAACAAGCGGGCCATACATTACTCCAAATATTGTAAGAAGTGCAATCGCAATTCTAAGCGAAACATTTGGACCAATTGGCACCATAGCCACAGATAAAACCCCATATAAAGCAGCTCCTATGCCTATAGCCACGACTTTTTTTGTAGTAAACCATTGAGTAGTTTTCAAGTTTCTTCCTTTTAATTTAGCCCTTTTTGTATTTTTTATAGGCTAGATTTTGATACTTTTTCGTTAAATTATATCTAAAAATAGATATTTTTTTAGAACTTTGCTTAAATTTATTAATAAATCCTAGCTTATGTTTCTAAAAGAAATAAAAAATATAAATTTTATTAATATTATTTTCTAATTTGATTTATTTATCTTAAATAATGCTAAAAGCTTGTAGTATTATGACTTCGATTATTGTGAGCTTTTTAATACAATATTTTTAACCAACACTTCACTTGGACTAAAAATATTTTAAAAGTTTCCTTTTGATTTTGAGTAATAATCTTTTATATGACTCTACAGAAACACCACCCAAAAACTCATTTCTCAAATTTAAAGGAAAAATAATGCAAAAAACAATGCAAAAAAAAACACAAAAAAGAAAATCTTGGCTTAGCGAGAATTTTTATATTTTAGTCGCACTTTACGCTGTTAGTTTATTTTTATCAAACGATATCTTCTTACCTGCAATTGATACAATTGCTCTAGATTTACATGCAAATAAATCTTTGGTTTCCACTGGAGTTGGACTTTTTATCTTAGGTTCTTTAGTATTTTTATTAGTTGCTGGACCAATAAGCGATAGATATGGAAGAAGAAAATCTTTGCTTTACGGAGGGCTATTTTTTGCTCTTGCAACTTTAGGAACTGCTTTGTCAAATAATATAAGCACATTCTTGCTTTTTAGATTTATAGCAGGTATGGGTACTTGTATGTTTTCAGCAGCTGGGATTGCCGCGATTAACGAATACTATCACGAAACAAAAGTGGTAAAAGCAATGTCTTTAACTATAAATGTTATTTTATTGTCTCCAATTTTAGGTCCAATTGCAGGAGCTTTAATCATAAAACATGCTCCATGGCGAGGAGTTTTTGTTTTTGATTTGATATTTACAATTGTTGCCTTAATCTTAATATTTATTTTTATGCCTGAGACTTCTAATGCAGATAAAAAAAGCAGTTTAAAACAAAATTTCAAAGGCTTACTTATTGTGATGAAAAATAAAAAATTAGTTTTACATTCTTGCTCTCTTGCATCTTACGCCGCAATTACAGGGGTTTGGATAACAGCAGGACCTATTATGTTTATGGGTAATCTTGGCTTTAGTGCGCAAGTTTATTCTTGGATTCAAGCTCCAATTCTGATATTTTATATCATAGGAAATACCCTAGCTCCAACTTTGGTGCATAAAACAAATTCTCATACAGTTATAATGACAAGCACTAAATGGATGTTTGCTACTTCTATCCTTTTTATTTTAGTCAATATTTTTATTGGAAGTAATGTTTACATTCTAATTTTTAGCATATCTGCTGTGATGTTTATAAGAGGGTGCATAGTTTCACCTTATAGCCAATCCACTTTAGCCTTGCAAAAAGATTATCATGGCTCAAGTGCAGCTGTACTTTTTATGCTTAATAATAGTTTTATGTTTTTATCTTCATTTTTAGCTTCTGCAATGTATGGCTTTTCAAATGAAACATACACTATAAGTATTTTAGGATTTGTTGTACTTGGAGTTTTATTTACATTTATTGCAGTAAAAGCAATTAAAACTAACAAAAAATTTCCAAATTCCATCTAAGCCTTTTTAGGGCTTAGCTTGCTTATTTGCTTAATCTTCTTTTCTATCAATATTCAGATATATTATAAAAATAAAATGATTAAAAGAGCATTAATTTATTTTAATATTTAATATTAATTAATAAAATTAACTTATAATAAAACTAAAATTTTGTATAATAAAAACTTATTTAAGTGCCTTAAATAGTAATATATATTACACTTTTATGATACTAAAAATATCCAAAAGCATCTTTATCAAAAATAAATTACATACTTTTAAATTCTTAAACTTTTAAGATATTATATTTTTTTACCTAGATGTTTATAAAATACTTAATACAAAGGAAATAAATGCAAAAAAGGAAATCTTGGCTTAGTGAAAATTTTTATATTTTAGTTGCACTTTACGCAGTTAGTTTATTTTTATCAAATGATATTTTTTTACCTGCAATTGATACAATCGCAATAGATTTGCACGCAAAAGAATCTTTGGTCTCAACTGGAGTTGGACTTTTTATTTTAGGTTCTTTAGTATTTCAGCTAATTGCTGGACCAATAAGTGATAGGTATGGAAGAAGAAATTCTTTGCTTTTTGGAGGGTTATTTTTTGTTCTTGCTACTTTAGGAACTGCTTTATCAAATAATATAAGTGTATTTTTATTTTTTAGATTTTTAGCTGGGATTAGTACTTGTATGTTTTCAGCAGCTGGAGTTGCTGCTATTAACGAATATTACCATGAAACAAAAGTTGTAAAAGCAATATCATTAACAATAAATGTTATTTTTATGTCTCCAGTTTTAGGGCCAATCGCAGGGGCTGTGATAATCAAACATACATCTTGGAGAGGTATTTTTGTTTTTGACTTAATCTTTACAGCTATTTCTTTAATTTTAATTTTTATTTTCATGCCTGAGACTTCTGATAGAACTAAAGTAGTTAGTTTAAAAGAAAATTTCAAAGGGCTATTTATAGTATGTAAAAATAAAAAATTTCTAGTGCATTGTGCTGCTACTGCTTCCTATGCAGGGATTATCGCAATTTGGATAACAGCTGGACCTGATATTTTTATGGGGAATCTTGGCTTTAGTGCTCAAATTTATTCTTGGGTTCAAGCTCCTATTTTGATATTTTATATAATAGGAAATACTTTAGCGCCAACCTTAGTACAAAGAACTAGTAGCTATACAGTTATAATATCAACTAGTAAATGGATTTTTATTTTTTCTTGTATTTTTCTTGTGACAAATATTATTCTTGGAAGCAGTGTTTATCTTTTGATACTAAGTGTAGCTAGTATTATGTTTATAAGAGGGTGTTTAGTTTCACCTTATAATCAAGCTATTTTATCGTTACAAAGTGCTTACCATGGCTCAAGTGCAGCCGTACTTTTTACTATAAATAATACTTTTATGTTTGTGGCTTCATTTGTAGCTTCTGCAATGTATGGCTCATCAAATAAATCATATACTTTGATGATTATAGGTTTTGCCTTACTCGGAGTTATACTTACTTATGTTGCAAAAAAGAAAATAAAAGCTAGCAAAGATTCACCAAATGTTATCTAAGCCTTTTTAGGGCTTAGCTTGCTTTTCTTTGACTTTAGGGACTTGTTATTTTTATTCATTTTTTTTATTGGCATTGCTATCTTTTTTCTCGTTTTTGCTTGTTGTCATTTTTGCAATACTTTGTAAAATCTGATTTTGCGGTATGCCTATAGTGCTATTTTTATCATCTTTTATAAATAGTTTATCAGTTCCATTCCAAAGTACAAGAACATTTATTTTTGTATCTTTAGTATGCAAAATTTTAGTATTATTCACATCTAAGAGTTTTGCATATTGTGAACTTATTATATATTGGCTTCTATAATTACTTACCCTTAGTATTTTAAATATTGTATTTTCAATAGAATGTATGATTTTAGATTGACTAAATAAAATATCAGCATAAAAAAAGATTATCAAAGAAATCAATATGGTACTAGCAATAATTTTCATAATTTTTTCAAATAATTTTTTAGAATTCTTTTTATGTACTGAGATACCATTTTTTTTTAAATAAATTGTTTTTTGATGGAGTATGCACGTCTCTGAGTTAAAATAAAGTGTAAGGCATGCTCCTCCCCAAATTGCCATAATAAATATAGTAAGACCGTAGCTAAGGTGATTTTTAAAAATAACATAAAATATTAAAATAATGCTTATGCTATTAATAAAATGCATAAATTCAATAAAAAAAGATTTTTTCTTGACAAATGATATAAAAGCTATAATGAATACCAATAGAATAATATAATTTATAATTTTATTTGTTGGGGAAATGATATAAAATATAATTAGAAGAATAGAATTAATTAATCCAAAAAACATAAGTATAAATTTGCGAATTTTGGCAATATTTTTTATGATTATCAATTCTTTTTCAGTAAAATTAGACTTCTCTTTAAATCCAATGTATTCCCATAAGAAAAGAATTTCAATTTTAATACAATTAGCTATATAAAATAATAAAAAAGTTACAAAAATAAAAATTAGTACTATGGTTAATATTATTATAAACACAGATAAGCTATCAAAATCCCACTGGGGACTTATGTTGTAACGGATAAAATACGGTAACATAAACCATAAATATCCTAAGATGCCAATAATTGTTAAGTAAGTTTTTAATCCTATTTTAAGTATAAAATTCATTTAAAATAATATTGTAAAAAAACTTATTAGTTAATAAAATAACTTCTTTTTTTAAATAATTTTACATAAACTTAACTATCACCAAATTTTCCAAATACAACTTTCAAGCTTTTAAATAAAATAATAATATCAGCCGAAAAAATCAATTTTTTATATAATAACTTCTTAATTATGTTTTTGTTTGAAGCTAAATTTTAATTTTCCACTAACTTAGTAAATTCTTATAGTACAGCTTCAACTCTTTAAAAAATCCTTATTATCTGCTAGCTTTTTTCAAATAAATACCAAAATCTTTTTTATGTTATAATCAAGAAATTAAAAAAACTAAAAAATCCAAAAGCAATAGGAAAAATATGAATGAGCAAATTTTAAAAAATACAAATGCTAAGCTTCTAGATGAATTTAATGCCTCAATAAACTTTGATAAAAATCTATATTCACAAGATATAAAAGGCTCACTCGCACATTCACAAATGCTTTTTCTACAAGGAATACTAAGTGAAGATGAAAAAAATAAAATTCACAAAGGTTTAGAACAAATAAAAAAAGATATAGAAAATGGGAATTTTGAATTTAAGCTTGAAGATGAAGATATTCATATGGCGATTGAACGAAATTTAACTAAGATTATAGGTGAAACTGCAAAAAAACTCCATACTGCAAGAAGTAGAAATGACCAAGTTGCGACAGATTTTAAACTCTATATAAAAGAAAAAAATATTTCTCTAATGGCTCAGATTAAAAAATTACTTTTTACTTTTGAACAAATTTGTAAAAATCATACTGAGACTTTGCTCCCTGGAATGACGCACTTGCAACATGCTCAACCTATAAACCTAGCTTTCCATTTACTTAGCTACGTAAATATGTTTCAAAGAGATTTTAAAAGGTTTGAAAGTTCAAATCAAAGAAACGATACTTGCCCTCTAGGAAGTGCAGCTTTAGCAGGAACGGCGCACAATATCGATAGATTCAAAACAGCTTCTTTGCTAGGGTTTAAAACGCCTTGTGCAAATGCTCAAGATGGAGTAAGTGACAGAGATTTTGCTTTGGAGATTTTATTTAATATCTCAACTTTATCAATGCATATAAGTAGAATAAGTGAAGAGCTTATACTTTGGTCATCTTATGAATTTGATTTTATAAAAATATCTGATGAATACGCAACTACAAGCTCCATAATGCCCCAAAAGAAAAACCCTGATGTGCCTGAACTATTAAGAGGAAAAAGTGGTAGAATATATGGAAATTTATTTGCACTTTTAACTGTTATGAAATCCTTGCCCCTAGCTTATAACAAAGACACTCAAGAAGACAAAGAGGGCGTTTTTGATTCTGTTAAAAATATCGAACTTTGCCTTAGTATCTTAGATGAAATTTTAAAAACCATGCAAATTTCAAAAGAAAATATGCTAAAGGCTTGCAAAAAAGGGCATTTATGTGCGACTGATTTTGCTGATTATTTGGTACAAAAACAAAATTTTGCTTTTAGAGATGCTTATTATCTTGCCAAAGATGCAGTAGCTAAGGCGGATTCTTTAAATAAAGATATAAGTGATTTAAGCTTTGAAGAACTAAAAGATTCAAGCCCTAAGTTAAAAAGCTTAGCTAGCCTTAATAAAGAGGTTCTAACTTGCTTAGATTTAAGAAATTCTATGAATTCAAGAGATAGCTATGGAGGAACTTCGAGCAAGCAAAGCAAAATACAAATACAAGAGTTAAAAGAGTGGTTAGAGCAAAACTAGAAATTTTTAACTTTATTACTTTTGTTTATTTCGTTATTTTAAAATAGCTCTTATTTAAAAGACATAGAAAGTTGTAAGAAGTCAAAAAACAATCAATATTGGCAATTAAAACTAAAAAACTTAATCAAGATATCTTTTTACAGCTTGGTATAGATTTGGAATATCAGTTTTGCCAATAAATTCATCTACGCCTAATTGCTTCATTTTATCTTTTACCGCTTCTGTTGTCATAGATGAATTGACAATTATTGGAATACTACTATATTTTGCATTATTTCTTATAAAACTAGCAACTTGAAAACCATCAGCTTCAGGCATTTCTATATCAGTAATAACAAGCCCAATATCTGCAGGATCTAATTCTTGAATTCTTTCTATGAGTTGTAAGCCATTTATGAAAAGTTCACTATTTATATGTGTTTTAGCAAAAAATTTATTTAAAATATCTCTAGCAACCGCACTATCTTCAGCAGCCAAAACAATTTTATCACTAGTAAAAGGAACACTAGCATATCTATTTATAACTGCACTTCCATCATCAGTCCAGCCTATATCTTTTAGTAATTGTTCTGCATTAAAAACTGTGCATAGTTGATTTACCTTGTCTATTTCTATATAAGTTGTGTAGATTATTTTAGAATTTTGTTCTTCAGAATATTTCAGTTGGTCTGTTGTTTTTTCTATGATATCTAGCATATTTTTGACCAAAAAACCAATCTGTTTATGATTAAATTCGCAATAAATAATTAATTTATAATCTTTTAATTCTAGTTTTTCTTCACCAAGCCAAGCATCAAGATTGACTAAAGTAATGGGTTCATTTCTTATTGTAGCAATCCCTGCAATAATCTTAGATTGTGTTGGAATAGTATTTATTGTAACTTCTTCAGTAATTATAAAAGCTTTTACTTTAGCAATATTAATCGCATAAAGATTACCATGCCCTGTATAAAAAACTGCTAGTTGCTGAACATTTCTTAGATGACCTTGTGTCATTTGCTCAACGCTAGTACCTATACCATTCATATTTTAGCCTTTTTTTAGCAATATCTAAATATATTTTAGCAAGATATTTCTTATAAAATACTTGTATTTTATAAATTGCTTTTTAAATATTTTTTGAAACATTCTTTGAGATTATCTTTTGAATTGCTATTGAAGAAAGCATAAGCCCAAAAGAAGCAGTAACACCTTCAAAACTGCCTTTTAGCTCACAAAGTGGCTCTTGTGGAGAAAAAACCACTTTATATTCACCGATAAAACCTCGTTTTTTTAATCCTTTTCGAATTTTGCGAATAAAAGGATCGTTATAAGTTTTCCAAATAGATTTGTATTCAAGTTTGCTAGCATCAATTCTTTTAGCACTTCCACTTGTGCTTAGAAGTTTTCTATGGCATTTTAAAATCAAGTGAATTTTTGTAAGCACTTCATCTATACAATCAAGAATATAATCAAAGGGCTCAAAATCAAAGCTATTTATCCAATTTAGGTCTATTTTTTTCTCTAAAATTACGATTTTTGGGTATTTTTCTTGTAAAACCTCCACCTTACTTCTTCCAATATTTCCTACACTTCCTAGCTGTCTATTTTGATTTGATTCCTCGTAAACATCATAATCAACTACTAAAATATCAGTTAAGCCTGTGTTATATAAACTATCAAGCGCAAATGAGCCAACACCTCCAAGGCCTAGTATCAAAATTCTTGATTTTTGTATTTTTTTAAAATTCTCTTCCCCAAAAAGCATGATACTTCTAGCATATTTTTGCATATAAACTCTTTTATCAATAAAATTTTGGTATTATATCAAAACAATAATATGGTGGAGTATAAGTATGGAAAAAGAACCTATGACAAGTTTTGGCTACAAAAAAGTAACACACGACTTAAATGATTTGAAAAAAAATCAAAGACCAAGTACCGTAATTGCTCTTGATGAAGCAAGACAATTAGGAGATTTGAAAGAAAATGCAGAATACCATGCAGCAAAAGAAAAGCTCAAACTTATTGATGTGCAAATGGCTCATTTATCAGATGTATTAAGCAAGGCCATCATAATTGATCCTTCGATTTTACCACATAAAAAAGTAAGCTTTGGCTCAACTGTTACTTTATTTGATTTTGAAACAGAAAAAAAACAACAATACTCCATAGTTGGAGGCGTAGAATCAAATCCTGAAAAAGGGCTAATCTCTTTTAATTCTCCTTTAGCAAAACAGCTTCTTGGAAAAGAAGAGGGCGACAGCGTTAAAGCAACTTTGCCAGGAGGAGTTAAAGAATTTGAAGTTTTAGACGTATTTTACAAAGAACTTAAACTTTAATGAACGTAGCTGTAGTCGGAGTAAGTGGTTACACAGGGCTTGAACTTGTAAAAATCTTACTGCGACATCCAAAATTTAAACTTGAAACTATCACAAACCAAAAAGGCGGGATAGATATTTCGCAACTTCATCCTAGTTTGCTTGGAGTTTTAAGAAAAGAAGTAAAAAAGACAAATGTAAATGAAATCGCTAAAACTTGCGAATTAGTTTTTTTAGCTCTTCCACACAAACAATCAATGCCCCTAGCAAAGCAGTTTTTACAAAAAGGGCTAAAAGTTGTAGATTTGTCAGCTGATTATAGACTTGAGCTTGAAACTTATGAAAAATACTATTGTCCGCATTTAGATAAGCAAAATCTAAAACAAGCAGTTTATGGCTTGCCTGAATTTTATGAAGATGAGATTAAAAAAGCAAAACTTGTTGCAAATCCTGGGTGTTATCCAAGTGCAAGTTTACTTGGAATTTTGCCTTTTGTGCCTTTTTTAGATGAAAATATGCCTATATTTATAGATGCGAAATCAGGCTTAAGTGGGGCAGGAAAAAGCCTAAGTGAAAATGGGCATTTTGTAAATATAAATGAAAATTCTTTTGCCTATAATCCCCTAAGCCATAGACATATGCCTGAGATTAGAGAAAAAATCAAAAATTTAAGTAAAAAATCTTTTGAGATAAATTTTGTACCTCACTTGCTTCCTTTAACTCGTGGAATGTTAGTTAGTATTTATGGTATTTTAAAAGATGAATTTCAAAACCTAGACACTAACAAAGTGCTTAAAGAGGCTTATAAAAATAAAAAATTTATAAGACTTCGTGAAAATCCCGTGGATATAAAATCAACTTCAGGGACTAACTTTTGTGATATTTATGCAAAAAGTAATAAAAAAGCTATTTTTATAAATACTTCGATAGATAATCTTTTAAGAGGCGCTTCTGCTCAAGCTGTTTTGAACGCAAACTTAATGTGTGGATTTGAACAAAATTTTGGACTTGAAGGACTTGCATATGTGCCTTAAGAATTTAAAAAAGCTTGAAGATGGAACTATTTTTTTAGCTGATTCGCATTTTTGCGAAACTAGGCTAGGGCTTGATGAATTTTTAACTCAAATAAAAAATGGCGAAATACCTTGTAAAAGTTTAGTTTTTTTAGGAGATATTTTTGAATTTATTTCAGGAGAATCAAAGTATTTTATAAAAATATATGCTAAGGAAATCGCACTTATAAATGAGCTTGCAAAAACAAAAAAAGTTTATTATTTTGAGGGAAACCATGATTATAATATGCAAAAATTGTTTCCTAATATCAAAGTATATAAAAGAAATATTCAGCCTGTTAATTTTGCCTATGAAAGCAAAACCAAGGATAAAATAAAAGTTAAAACTCTAAGTATTTCTCACGGAGATATAAATACAGGTTTTATTTATAATGTTTATTGTGCTGTGATTAGAAATACTCTACTTATGCATTTTATAAACTTTTTTGATTTTAAATTTTTCATTTCAAAAGAAACCTATAATGCTTTGAAAATAAAAAGTATTTGCAAAAAAATGAATGATTTTAAAACTTTTGCCAAAAAAAGAATAAAAGATACGAAAGTTGATACAGTCCTAGAAGGGCATTTTCATCAAGGAAAAATCTATGATTTTGGAGACAAAATGTATATAAATGCTCCTTCATTTTTTTGCCAAAATCAATACCTTGTTTTAGAACATGGAGCTTTTAAAAATATTGACTTTAAAAGTATAGATGCAAAGAGCAGAATAAAGTGAATAATAAAAAAAGATTTGAAGTTTCAAGCTCTTATGAACCAGCTGGAGACCAAATAACAGCCATAAAAGAGCTAAGCGCTTCTATAAATGCAAAAAATAGATACAACACTTTACTAGGAGTTACAGGAAGCGGCAAGACTTACACTATGGCTAAAGTCATTGAAAACGTGCAAAAACCAACTTTAATAATGACACATAATAAAACTCTAGCAGCTCAACTTTATAGTGAGTTTAAGCAATTTTTTCCAAATAATCATGTCGAGTATTTTATTTCTTATTATGATTATTATCAGCCTGAAGCTTATATTCCAAGGCAAGATTTATTTATAGAAAAAGATAGCTCAATAAATGCTGAACTTGAAAGACTAAGACTAAGTACCACAGCTTCACTTTTATCTTTTGATGATGTAATAGTTGTAGCTTCAGTTTCAGCAAATTACGGTTTAGGTAGCCCTGAAGAATACAAAAGTATGGTACAAAAACTAGAACTTGGTTTTGAATATTCACAAAAATCTTTGCTTTTAAAGTTAGTTGAGATGGGATATAAAAGAAATGATAAGTTTTTTGATAGGGCAGATTTTAGAGTAAATGGTGATGTTATTGATATTTTTCCTGCATATTTTGAAGATGAGTATATCAAAATAGAATTTTTTGGTGATGAAGTAGAAGCAATTAGTAAAATAGAGTACCTAAGCAATAAAAAACTTCAAGACTTAAAAGAAGTCACTATTTACGCTGTTAATCCTTTTGTAGTTTCAAATGAAAAACTAGAAATTGCAAGAAAAAAAATAGAAGATGAACTTGGTCAAAGATTAAACTATTATGAAAAAGAAGACCAAATGATAGAGCGTCACAGACTAAAACAAAGGGTAGAATTTGACCTTGAGATGCTTGAATCAACTGGAATGTGCAAGGGAATTGAGAATTATTCAAGGCACTTAACTGGGAAAAAAGAAGGTGAAATGCCTTATTCTTTGATAGATTATTTCAAAGAAATTGATGAAGATTTTTTACTTATTGTTGATGAATCTCATGTGTCTTTGCCACAATTTCGCGGAATGTACGCAGGAGATAGAAGTAGAAAAGAAGTTTTAGTTGAATATGGTTTTAGATTGCCTTCTGCACTTGATAACAGACCTTTAAGGTTTGAAGAGTTTATAAAAAAATCTCCTTTTTATCTTTTTGTTTCAGCTACTCCAAACGAGCTTGAACTTGAACTTAGTAGCGTTGTAGCTAAGCAAATTATTAGACCAACTGGCTTACTTGATCCTATAATAGAGCTCAAAAAATCCACTCATCAAGTAGAGTCTTTGCATGATGAAATAAAAAAAGTAGTAGCCAAAGGTGATAAGGTTTTAGTAACTGTGCTTACTAAAAAAATGGCAGAGGATTTAAGCACTTATTATCTAAGTCTTGGCGTAAAAGTAAAATATTTGCATAGTGATATTGATGCTATTGAGAGAAACCAAATAATAAGAGGTTTAAGGCTTGGAGAATTTGATGTTTTAATAGGAATAAATCTTTTGAGAGAAGGACTTGATATTCCTGAGACTTCTTTGGTTGCTATTTTAGACGCTGATAAAGAAGGTTTTTTAAGAAGTCAAACTGCACTTATCCAAACTATGGGACGAGCGTCTAGAAATGTAAACGGAAGAGTTATTTTATATGCGAATAGAATGACAAATTCTATGCAAAGTGCTATTGATATTACAAATGAGCGAAGAAAAGTTCAAGAAGCTTATAATAAAAAGCATAATATCACTCCAAAAAGTACAACTAGAGCGATTGATGCTAATCTTAAAAGTGAAGAATATGATGACTTAGCTTGGAAGAAAAATAAACTAGATAAAATGCCAGCAAGTGAAAGACAAAAAATCTTAGTTGAGATTAAAAAGAAAATGAAAAAAGCTGCGCAAGACTTGAATTTTGAAGAAGCTATTAGATTAAGAGATGAAATTGAGAAAATAAAAAAGATTTAGCTTATAATCTAATTTTTTCAATAAAATAATAAAAACTTAATATTCCAAATAAATAAACTTAAAATACTAAAATAATTCTTATAAAAAATAGCACTAGGAAAAATTTTGAAACCATTTTTTTATCATCCTTATTATGGGTATTTTTCTGCTTGTTCTAATACCATAAATAATGAAGATAATTTAGATAGCGAGAGTAATTTTAAAAAAGCTAATTATAATAATCTAGCTTCCTAAATAGAACAATTATTAAGTAAAATAAAAGTTAGTATTTCAGATTATATTCATAATTCCTTTAATAAAAATTTTTATTATTTATTAAAGTATACTTTTATACAAAATTTTCTATAATACAAAAAATTTTAAAGAGGAAAAATATGCAAAAGTTTTTAAGTTTTTCATTATATCCTTATAA
>JAACJU010000008.1 GCA_021378565.1 Arcobacter sp. LC1
TCTTCAAGGCTTTATACATAGTTTGTGCTCCAGCTGCTGCTGTTGAGCCATTTTCAAATCCTATATGAATCCAAGAACAATCCCAAGATGTGTGAGGATAAAAAGCTGTACAAACTTCTAAGCATCCTGTTGAAGACGCCACAATTATTGGATCATTTGTTGCGTTTAATACTTCTCTTACTATGATAGAGTGTGAACACCCTGGACATAAAACATGTGAACCCTCAAATCTATCAGCCGAAGTTGAAAAGGCTTTTAGATTTTTTATTTCTTTTACTTCGCTCATTTTAACTCCTTAAGCTTTAAAAAATTTAAGTTCAGGACCTTTAACGCCTACGAACTCTTGAATATGCTTGCTTTGTATTTTTTTTGCTTTTACATCAGCATTTAAATCTCTGTAAATATCACAAAGTTGACCTATTGTCATATCACGCCCACCTAAACCATAAATTAAGTTTTTCACTATTGGACGAGAATCTGTGTTTATTAATGCTCCTGAGACTTCATTATAAAGTGCTCCAGCTGCTCCATTTGGTGAACTTCTATCTAAGCATGCTATAGCTTTTACATCTTTTAATGCAAGGGCTAGTTCTTCAAGTTGTGCAGGTCTAAAAACTCTAATTCCAACAACTCCAGCTTTTATACCTTCACTAGCTAACTCTTCACAAGCTAAATTTGCACTCTCAAAAGTTGAGCCAAGGCATACAATAGCCACGTCAGCATTTTTCATATTAAAAGTTTCAACCATAGAATATTTTCGCCCCGTTAATTTTTCAAACTGCGCGAATACTTCTTTTATAACTTTTTCTGAGCTTACTATTGCGTGGTGTTGCGCAGCTTTATGCTCAAAATGCCAATTTTCTTCAGCTTGAACCCCATGAGAAACTGGTTTAGATAAATCAAGCATTGCATTTACTTGTTTGTATTTTCCTATGAAATCTGAAGCAGTTTTGTCATCAAGTGGATGCAAATTTTGCGCAGTATGTGAAGTCATAAAACCATCTTGGTTTACAATTACAGGCAATCTTACATCTAAATGCTCTCCAATTTTAAAAGCGCAAAGTGTCAAGTCATAAGCTTGTTGAGGATTATAAGCATCAAGTGAAATCCAACCTGCATCTCTTGTAAGATACATATCAGAATGGTCTCCGTTTACATTAAGCGGAGATGCTAAAGCTCTGTTTACTAGGCATAATACTGCAGGTAATCTCATACCAGAACATTGATATAAAACTTCAATCATTAAAGCTAAACCTTGAGATGAAGTTGCAGTTGCAACTCTTCCTCCAGCGGCCGCTGCTCCAGTACAAGCACTCATAGCAGCATGTTCAGATTCAACCATAACAAACTCACCATCTATATAGCCATTTGCATGAAAGTTTGCATAGTTTTCAACAGTTCCAGTTGAAGGTGTTATAGGATAAGCTGCAACAACATCAACATCAGCTTGTCTTAATGCTTGTGCATTTGCAGTATTACCATCCCAAACTTCTACTTCATTAATTTCTAAAATTTTAGTATTCATTATTAAACACCTTTTTTCGTTTTTTCTGGCCATTGCAATAAAGCCTCTTCATTTGGAAGATTCTCATCAAACATAATAAGTGATTTTGGATTAGTAGGACAAACATTTGCACATATCCCACAGCCCTTACAGTGTTCATAATCCACACCTTGGATTTTTTTATCTCTTGAAATGATTGATAAATCAGGACAAAATATCCAACAGTTTTGACAGTTGATACAAGTATCAGGGTTAAAAACTGGTTTTATATTTCTCCAATCACCTACATATGCTTTTTTTGAGTTAGTCTCAGCATATTCTCTATTTTCTGGTTGTGTTGTACTTAGTAGCTCAGAATCAACTTTTTCATCAAAAGCATATAAAGCAGCTCCTATTACTAATTCATCCCAACCTTTATCATTTATTGATTTACTCATAATAAAACCTTACTTAACTTCATCAAAAGCTCGTTGAATTGCTAACATATTAGCTTCAATGATTTTTGGTGGTAATTTTTTTAATACTGTTTTCATAGCATTTTTGAAATACTCTAATTCAAACATTCCGTCTACTTTCATTAAAGCACCAAGCATTGGAGTATTAGGAATTGGTCTTCCTATTGTTTCTTTTGATATTTTTAAACAATCAAGTGTAAATACTCTATCTTTTTTATCTTGAATTTTTGGTATCTTTTCAAGTAATTCATCTTTGCTTAAATGTGTTGTGATTATATATTTTGTAGTCTTCTTTTCATTAGCTGTAAAATCATCTGTATAAGCTAATGAAGGGTCAAGTATAAAAACATAATCAGGCGACATTAATTTTTGATGATTAAGAATAGTCTTATCATCAATTCTATTATAAGCAGTCATTGAAGCTCCACGCTTAGCTGAGCCATAAAAAGCAAATGCTTGGACTTGCTTACCAGTTTTTGCAACAACAGAACCTAGACCTTTAGCTCCTGTTACAGCTCCTTGTCCAGCTCTGCTATGCCATCTAATTTCTAGCATATTTTTCTCCTAAAAAATTGGTTTTTCTAATCTCGAATAGTATAAGAAAATGATATGACAAAATGTCTTATAAATACCTTGATACTTTTGTATTAATAAAATTCCTTAGTAAAGCTTTTCGAAACTACTCAAAAAACTTAAAAGTAGATTTATTTGCTACAATTTTTTATGTCATTTACTGCTTCGTAAACACTTAATTTTATATTCTTAGTATGCTTTCTTAGCTCTTTTTCTTCTCCGTAACCTGATAAAACACCTATTGAATTAACCTGTGATTCTTTAGCTGAAATTAAGTCTAAGATTGTATCGCCTAACATATAAATATTATCTTTTTTTGGATTTGCTTTTAGTACTTTTAGGGCTTTTAATATAGGCTCAGCACTTGGTTTTGGGTTTATTACATCTTCTCTTCCAATGACTACGCAAAAGTATTTAAGCAGGTCAAAGTGTTCAAGTAATTGCTTAGAATAAAATGCTGTTTTAGTTGTAACAACGCCTAATTTTGCAAAGCTTGAAGCTAGAATTACAGCTTCACTAACTTTTGGTAAAAGCTTTGTTTTTTCTTTCGAAATAACTTTATATTTTTCTTTATAGCAAAGAATAAAATCATCAATTTTCTTAGTTTCAATACCTAATTTTTCATACATTATATCAAGTGGGTATCCTATTAAAGAGCATATTTCAGCCTCGCTTTTATCGCATTTATGTCCCATTTTATCAAAAGAATAAGCAAAAGATTCCAAAATTGCTGGAGTTGAATTTATTAAGGTTCCATCTAAGTCAAATAATATAATTGTTTCGATTTTACACTCCTAATTTTGTTTAATTTTCCACATTCGTTCATTATAGAAAATTCCTGTAAAACTTGGCTTAATATTTTGTATTTTTTTAGAAATTGCTAATATTATATTTGGGGTATAGAGATAAATGTAAGGTAAATTATTTTGCAAAATTCTTGTAATCTTATAATTTATTAAGTCAATTTTTTCTAGTGAATTTGTAATATTTTCTTGCTTTATTAGTTTATCAATTTTTTTATTATGGTATCTTGCAAGGTTGTAGCCTCCAAGTTTATCTGCATTTGCGCTAAAAATTACTGAAGGATTAGGAAGTAAGGGCTTGCCCCAATCAAGCAAAATACACTCAAAATGCTTAGTATTTATAATATTATTTATAAAAGCTTCCCAAGGTAAAATCCTAATTTTGACTAAAATATTTACAAGTGATAGTTGGTATTGCAAAACTTGCGCACTTAGGGCAAGATTTTTATTTAGGCTTTGCGTGATTATCGTAAATCTAAAAGGGTGGGCTTTGTCAAAGCCAAGACTTTTTAAGATTTTTCTTGATTTTTTTAGATTTTGACTTTTTTGCATAAGCTTTAGTTTGGCTAAGTATTTTGGATTTTTTATAACAAAGGGGCTAAGGCAAATTTGGGCATGTCCTAAAAAAACTATTTTGATTAATTGTTTTTTATTAATTGCAAGGTTTATTGCTTGCCGTATTTTCAGATTTTTAAATTTTTTTAGGCTTAGATTAAATGTTAAATTTGTATAAGTAAAATCAGGACTTTCGAAAATATTAAATTTTTTCAAGAATTTTTTTGATATTTGTCTAGTAGCTTGTAAGGCAGTTAACTTTGCTAAATCAATTTTTCCTTGTTTTAGCATAAGAAATTTTGTATTATGGTTTGGCAAAAATTTATAAGTAATTGTAGAAATATTAGGCTCTTTTTTAAAGTAATTTTTATTTGCGTAAAGAACTAAATCTTTTGACGTTTGTAATTTTTTCAAAATATAAGGCCCCGTTCCTATGGGATGCTTGTTGAACTTTGCCGTCATTAGATTTTTTTCATTTTTTAGCACTTCAAAAGGTAGAATTCCTACATTCCACATAGCCAAAGCTCTAAAATAGGGGTGTTTGTATTTTATTAATATTTTGTAAGGACTTAGAATCTTTAGATAAGAAATATTATTTTTAAATTCATCACTTAAGGGAGTAAAATTATTTGGATTGATTAGTTGTTTATAAGTAAAAAGTACATCTTTTGCGGTAAATTTATCATTATTTTGCCAAAGAATATCTTTTTTTAATTTTACTATTAGAGTTGTTTTATTTTTAAAAAAGTAAGATTTTGCTAAAGAGGGGACAAGTTTTTTACCATCTGCAGAAAAAATAAATAAAGAATCAAAAATCCATTGATCGATTGTCCTTGAAACTATATCACTTCCTAAAATAGGGTTTAATCGTAAAGGTGAAGAACTAAGGGGTAAGGTAAGATTTGTTGAAGCTCCTAGTAAGCTAAAGAAGCAAAAAATTAATAAAATTGTTTTCATTGGGTATTTTAGGTATTTAGAAATATTGTAATATTAAAATGTTCAAAATCCCAAAAGATAAAAATATCTTTTGGAAAAAACTATTATCTTTTTGAAAATTGAGTTGATTTTCTCGCTTTTTTTCGTCCGTATTTTTTTCGTTCGACACTTCTTGCATCTCTTGTTAAAAGTCCAAAAGGTTTTAACACTGCTCTAAATTGCTCATCATAAGCAACTAAAGCTCTTGAAATTCCATGTCTTACTGCGTCAGCTTGAGCAGAATAACCACTTCCTAGAGTTTTTACAATTATATCAACTGAAGTTTCTTGTTTAGATACTTCAAGAGGTTGCATTACTCTTTTTTTGATTGCTTCTAAGCCACCTAGCCATTGATCTATACTTTGGTCATTGATTGTTAATTTACCACTTCCATTTTCTAGCCAAACCTTAGCAATAGCTGTCTTTCTTCTTCCTGTCGCATAAACTTTTGCCATAAACTATCCTTTGATTTGAGCACTATGAGGATGTTCACTTCCTGCATAAACTTTTAATTTTTTTAACATTGCTCCACCAAGTTTAGTTTTTGGAAGCATTCCTCTTGCTGCTAGTTTAAATAATTTTTCAGGAGTATTACTTAACATATCAGACATTTTGTGAGTTTTTGTACTACCAAAATATCCTGAGTGTGTATAATAATTTTTGACATCTAGTTTTGCACCAGAAAATCTTACCTTACTTGCATTTATAATAACTACATAATCCCCACAATCTACGTGAGGGGTATAATTTACTTTGTGCTTACCTCTTAATAAGGTAGCTACTTCAGTAATTACCCTACCAAATACTTTATCGCTAGCATCTACGACAACCCAAGATCTTTGGATGTCTTCACGCTTTGCCATTTGAGTGAATTTCATTTGCTTGTCTCCGTTTCTAGTTTTAACACTGCTCTTTAATGAACAAAAATAATAGTATAAACTATATTATGTTTAGCTTAAATTAAGTCCTTTTTAAAAATCTTTTTTTAATTTTTTTATAAAAATGCTAAAAAATAATACTAAAATTCATCCCACGATTTTCTCTTGCCTTAATTTCAAGTTCAAATCCATGCAAGGATACGATTTTATAAACTATAAAAAGCCCAAGTCCTAAAGAATTATCCCAATTATTTTTATTTACTTTATAAAACTTTTGCTTTATTTTTTCTAGCTCAAACTCTTCTATGCCTATGCCAAAATCTAGCACCTCAAGGCAAGTATCATTTATATTTATTTGTATTTCATCGTTTGAATATTTCAAGGCATTTTCAAGCAAGTTTTCAAAGGCAACTTCAAACAAAGCTTTATCAACTTCTATTTTTTTATAGCCTTTTATTGTGATTTTTCTTTTTGTATATTTTGGATCAATATTATTAACAATCTCAAAAACAAGTTCATGGAGTTCATATATTTTAAAATCTTGGCTAAATTGCTCTTTTTCTAGCTTGTTTGTGAGCCTTAGCTTGTCTATTAGCTTTGACATTTTTCTAGATGAGAAAACTATTTTTTCTAAAAATTCTTTTTGCTGTTTAGCTTCAAGTTCATCACTTATCAAAATTTGAGCGTAACCATCTATTATGCTTAATGGATTTTTAAATTCATGGGCTAGGGCTGAGATAATCTCATCTTTTTGTCTCGAACTTAGTTTTAATTTACTTGCCTTTTTTAGATTTTGCCTGTCTTTTTTTTCTAAGCGTTCTGCTAATTTTTTTATGAATTGTGATATTTTATAAAACTCAAGGCTGTAATTTGAATAAGGAATTATATAATCTTTGTCTAGTCTTTTTTTACTTAAAATATTTTTTAAAAAATACAATATTTGTTCAGTTTCATTTCGTATATTTTTACTTAAAACTAAAGTAGTAGAAAAAACTAAAAGTAAGAAAAATGCAAAAATTGCAGAGATTTCTGAAGAAAGTATAAAAAATTCTTTTTTTAAAGGTATTAAATTTTTAGAAAGTCTTAGATAAACAAAGTGCTGGTTTTGGAATTTGATTTTTTTTGCTACATATAAAAGTTGTTCGTGTAAGGTTTTTGAACTTCTAATTGCAAAGGTAAAATGCCTAAAAGTGCTATTTTTTATTTCAGGACGGTTCAAGTGATTTTTGAGAAAGGTTTTATTCTTATCTTTATTTTTATCAGAATCTGCTAGGACTTTACCATTTTGAGATATAAAAGTAACTCTCAAAGCTGTATTTTTTTTGATTTTTTTTGAAATTATTTCTAAGTCATCTGTACATTTTAGCATAAATCCAAGGGTATTTATGACTTTTTCCATACCTTTTTTTGCTTGGCTTAAATATAAATCTCTAACCCAAAAGTAATTTAAAATCATTAAGCAAAGCAAGGTTCCTAAAAAAATTGCTAAAAAACTTCGCAGAAATCTTTGATGAATTTTTAACAAAATATATATCCCTCACCTCGCACACTTTTTATATAATTTTTCAAATTCTTCGGGTCAATCTTTTCTTTTAATCTTTTGATAGCTACATTTACAGTTTTAGGTTTTTTTTCTAAAAAATCATCCCAAATATTTTCAAGTAAAAAATCACGACTCAGCAAAATCCCACGATTTTTCATAAAAAATAAAAGTAAATCATGCTCCAAGGGGCTTAAAATTAGCTCTTTTTCATCAATCTCAAAGCTTTTTTGCAAAGCTTGATATTTTATATCTTTGATTTTAAAGGTTTTTTCATCTTTAGTATTTGTCCTTTTAATAAGGGCATTTATTCTAGCTATTAGTTCAGGAATTTTGAAAGGTTTGGTTATATAATCATCAGCATGTTTTTCAAACCCTTGCAAAATATCTTCATCTTTATTTTTTGCACTTAGGTAAATAACAGGGGTATTGATGCCTTCGTTTCTTATTTCATCGATAAATTCACTACCTTCATTTCTTCCTAGATTTCTATCCATCAAAATCAAAGCTATGTTTTCTTCAATAAAAATATTTTTTAGTTTGGTGCTAGTATTTAAAAAGCCAATAGTATCAAAGCCTTCTTTTTGCAAAGCATACTCAAGAAGTTCGAGCAGGTTTTGCTCATCTTCAACTATTAGTATGCTTTTCTTTGCCATTTTTTTCTTTATCTACAATGCTTGAAATATCTTGAATGTCTTTAGTGCTTTTGCTGTCTTGCATATTCTCTTTTATTTTGTCAATATTCTTGTTTTTTTTACGTCTTCTATATACATTTACTTCATCTTTTGGCTGTATTTTTATAGCTAAAATTCTAAATATAAAAAATACTAAAATAATACTAAGCAAAAACGCAGTTCCTATATAGTCTTTGTAATCCTTTACATTTAGCGAAGAATGGATAATTACCTCACGAATTAGAAAAATGATAAAAATATCTATAACAAAAATAAGTTTCAGTTTCTCTTGCTTTATAAAATCAGAAATCATTTTCACAACTTCCATAATAACTATAAATTCTAGCATAACGATTATTATGGTTTGAAATTTTAGGCTAGAACTAATAGCTATAACAAATAATACACTAGCAACTAATAGCTCATAATTTTTACTGAAATATTTTTTTATTTTTTTATATGGTTTTCTCATAAGTAATTATAACAAAATACACTTGAAATTTTAGCTTAATTAAAACTTATGATTTTTTTCAATCAAAAAGGTTTAGTAAAAAAATATTGACATATCTTAATATGTTGATGTATAATCTAATTGAATTTTAAAAGAGGATAAATATGGAAGATTATTTGAAAATATTATCAGCTGTAAATGATGGTTTTAGAATAACACTTTTATTGTTTTTGCAAAAGAATGGAAAATCTTGTGTTTGCGAGATGCAACATTCTTTAGATGTTAAACAATCAAGACTATCTTTAGCTTTAAAAATTTTGCATTTAGCTGGATTTATAAGTGTGCACAGAAAAGGGCGATGGGCTTATTATGAAATTGAGCCAAAAACTATGATTCATAGAGATTTCTTGGCTCATATACAAAAATTAAATATAAAAATACCGCCAAAAACTTATGAATGCGAAACAAAATTTATAGATAATATTGAAAATAAGATTTAGGTGCTAAGCTTTTAGGCTTGGCAAAATAAGAAAATACAAAAAAGAAGAAAAGAAAGAAATGGTGAAAAAATGGATTTAGTAATATTGTTTTTAAAAAATGTCTTGGACTTGACAAGTGCCATGGCGATTTATATTTTACTTGGTTTACTCATAGCTGGAGTTTTAAAAGAAATAATTCCGCCTGATTATATTTCGAAAAAATTAGGTAAAAAAAGTTTAGGTTCAGTTCTAAAAGCGTCCTTGTTGGGTATTCCTTTGCCCCTTTGCTCTTGTAGCGTGATACCTTTTGCGGCTTCACTTAGAAAAGAGGGTGCGAGTAAAGGCGCTGTTCAAAGTTTTTTAATCTCTACGCCAATAACTGGAGTTGATTCAATCTTGGCAACTTATGGAACTTTTGGACTTGCATTTGTGGTTTATAAGGTAGCTACTTCTTTAGTTATCGCAGTTGTGGCTGGAGTTGTTCAAAATATATCTGATAAATATGAGCCCGAAGAGGCAAAAGAATTAGAAGCTAAAGAAACACAAACTAAAAAAATGCTAAGCGAAAAAGAGCCAAAAACTTGTGCTTGCACAGAAAAAAAAGAAGAGCTTAATTCTTGCGCTTGCACAGAAAATAAAGAAAAAGAAGAAGAGGGCGGATGTTGTTGTTCAGATGGAGCAAGTGCAAAAAAAGGTTTTGATATTGCAGAAATATTTCATTATGCTTTTGGTGTACTTTTTAAAGATATGGCAAAATCTTTATTTTTTGGTATTTTAATTGGTGCTTTATTTACAACTTTTTTACCACCTGAACTTGCAAAAGGTTTGTTTAGCCATACTTATCTTACATATTTTGTGATGATAGTTATTTCTGTTCCTTTGTTTGTTTGTGCAACTTCATCTATTCCAATTGCTGTGTCTTTGCTTTTAAATGGTATGAGTTTTGGCGCTGCTTTTATATTTTTAAGTGCAGGACCCGCAACTAGTACAGTAACTATTGCAGTTATTTATAAAACTTTGGGCAAAAAAGCACTTGGTATTTATTTAGGGGTTATTATTATTTTATCTTTAGTTTTTGGATATATTTTTGATAATTTCTTGCCTCATGACGCACTTAGAGCTGGAGTTATGAAGTCTGAACATGCTGGGATTTTTACAGAATTTTTCGCTGTGCTTATGATTGTAATGCTTATTTATTATTTAGTACAAGGATTTCTTGAAAAAAGATTCGGTATAAGATTTAATAAAAAGAAAAAAAGTGGAGGTTCTTGTTGCGGTTAGAAATAGCAAAAAATTGCAATAGTATTAAATGAATTTATCTAGTACACAAAAAGCCTCTTTTATAAATTATTTTTTAAGAGGCTTATATGGTGGATTTTAAAATAAGCATTGAAATGCGAAGGAATATTTGATTTTAAATTTTAAGAATATTTACTTTTTCAAATAAGCTTTCAAAAGGTATTTTTAATTGTTCATGTAAATTTTTTATCATTTTACCACTTTAGCTTTAGTTCTAGTTTTCTTTGTCCATTTTAGATTATATCGCACCTAGAGGGTTTGGAGCTTCTATTTTATAATGTTCTTCTTCATAAGCTTGTTCAAGAGTAGCCAAAATATCTAGTTCATCAAATTCTTTAGAATTAGGTTTCGAATCCATAAGTATGTCAATTCTTTTTAATGTATTATCACAATCTTGTTCTGTTCTAATAGGTTTTATACTCATTTTATACCTCTTTCGCATTTATTATATCATACTTTTCGTGTGTTCCAATAAATCTCACAAATATAATTTTTACAAGATAATTAATCTTTACTATTAGCCTATATTTATTACCATGTATATTAAATACAACTCTATAATTTCTGATTATACTTGCATTTGAGTATTTTGATTTTATTTCATTTGAGTTTATCCAATCTGCATTTACTGCCTCTTTATGCCAAGCTTCTAGAGAATTTTTGCTATCAAAATATAAAGCATTTTCATAAAATTCTTTTAATGTTCTTTTTGAAATAATTCTCATATTTGTATTATTTCTTTTTTATTGACAATTTGTCAATAAATATAATAAGTTTGCTAATTTCTTTTAATTTTTAACAATCTTACACATTTTATATCTAGTGTTATCTAGCATTTAAAAACTTTATCAATCTCTTTCATAAGTTTATCAGTTTTATAGAGTGCATTTATGATTTTATTGTAATGTTTTAAATCTGCCGTGCTTAGCTCTTCTTATTCTGTCTTTTAGCGATTTTTGAGCAGGTTCTAAGCTCTTATATAAAACTCCCATGATATTAATGGGATATTTATTATTTGGCTTTCATCATTTAGTTTAAAACTTTTTGTATTAAATAATATTATATTTATAAGTTAAATAGGCAAAGTGTTTCTATTTTTTTTATTGTCTAAAATATTTTTTAAATAAAATAAAAATTCCTAGTAAGAAAAAATACTAGGAATTAAAATTTTATGATAAAAACTTTGCTAAGCTAATAATGCTAGGCTATTTAATAGGCGTTACTGTCCATCCTGTTGCTACTTTGTAATCACTTAAAGTATAAACTTTTCTACTAGCTTTTGGTTTACCAGAACTGTGAATATCACTTTCCATAATTTGATAAATAGTATAAGTTTTAGTAGGATCTAAAAGTACTCTTTCTAACTTTGCTTTGCCTTTTCCAGGAACATCAGCTTGAAGTGTGCTAGTAGAGTTTCTACAAATATACTGAATAGATGGTGCATCTTTAGTATCTTTTGTTACTTTGCAAGTTTCCATTATTTTTGTTGTTCCATCTGCCGTAAAAGATTGAGATAAGAGATTCCCGTTAGGATGATTTGTACAATAATCTTTAATAGCCATATTGTTAGTACTTGTTATAAGAGTATTTCCAAGTTCAGAAAGGAGTGTCACACCAGCTATTTTATGATTCTTTGGAGCACCTCCACCTTTTAGTTGAATAACAAGGGTTTCACTTCCAGTCACTGTAGCGTTATGGCTACACGTGTATTTGTAAGTATAATCATACACAGGTGTCCAAGTAAATGCTAGGGTTTTGCCATTATTGCTTGTATGTTCTTTTACTTTTTTAAAGGGTTTACTCGGTAGGGCATTATTTACCCCCCCCCGTAGGGCCACAAGCGTTAAGTCCCAAAACTATGCCACAAATGCTAACAAATAATAATAATTCTTTTTTCATCTTTCTTCCTTTCATCTCTTTTCCTTATATCTAATTAAATACAGTATATATAATTATTTCTTAATTAAAGATTAAACTAAATATTCTTAAGCTTCGATAAAAATCATACCATTTTCTCAAAAAATAATATTTATTTTATAGCAAGTAGTGTGATTTTATTATGTTTTAAAATAGTGAAATATAATTAATGTGAGAAATGACTAAGTTGATTATTTTTTAGTTTGGTTTAAAAGAGTTTTAAAGCCCACTTTGTTCTATCAACTCGGCTTGATAGTTTGTAATTAATGGGTCAATCACTTCATCAAAAACGCCATCTTGCATAACATTTTCTAAGTGATAAAGAGTTAAGTTAATTCTATGGTCTGTGATTCTATTTTGTGGATAATTGTAGGTTCTAATTCGCCCACTTCTGTCACCTGTGCCAACTTGCGCTTTTCTTAGCGAGCCTTCTTCTTGCATTTGCTCTTTCATCTGCATATCATAAAGTCTAGCTTTTAGCACTTTCATAGCTTTTTCTTTGTTTTTGTGCTGTGATTTTTGGTCTTGGTTTGTTACAACTATGCCACTTGGAATATGAGTTATTCTAACAGCACTATCAGTAGTATTTACAGATTGCCCACCACATCCACTACTTCGCATAACATCTATTTTTAAATCATTTGGGTTTATATCGATTTCTACATCCTCAACTTCTGCCATAACTGCGACTGTGATTGCTGAGGTATGCACTCTTCCTTGTGATTCAGTTTGCGGGACTCTTTGGACTCTGTGAGTTCCACCTTCAAATTTTAGCTTAGAATAAACATGGTCGCCTTTTACTAAAAAGACAATTTCTTTAAAACCACCACTTTCACTTGGACTTTGATTCATAATCTCAACTTTCCAAGAATTAAGCTCAGCGTATCGCAAATAAGCTCTAAATAAATCACCAACAAAAATAGCAGCTTCATCGCCACCAGTTCCAGCTCTAAGCTCTAGGTAAATATTTTTTTCATCATTTGGGTCTGTTGGAAGTAATAGTAGTTTTATTTCTTCTTCTAGCTCAAGTTTTTTAGGCTCCAAAGCTTTAAGCTCTTCTTTTGCAAGTTCGCCTAGTTCGCTATCTTCAAGTAAAGATTTGTTTTCTTCTATGTCATTAATAGTTTGAATATAACTACGAGTTACTTTAACTATGCCTTCTAAACTTGACTGCTCTTTTGATAAAGCAGTCATTTTTTTGATGTCTTGAATGATTTCAATAGATGATAAAAGTTTATTTATCTCTTCATATCTATCTATGAAAGGCTTTAATTTGTCTTTTAACATTTTAGCAACTTTGTGTTATTTTTGGCACTTCTTAATTATTAAGATTTTGCCTTTAATGCCCTTAGGGCTTAAAGAGCGTTTACTTTTAACTGTAAAGAACTTACTTTTCTACCAGCAGTAGCTTTTTTTAATATACCTCTACTTACGCAGTGATGTATGTATTTATTTGCTATTTTCATAGATTTTAAAGCTTCTTCTTTTTCTTTACCTTCAACCGCTGTTAAAACATTTTTGACTATGTTTTTAATTCTAGTTTTGTAAAATCTATTTCTAAGCGTCCTAACTTCAGTTTGTCTAACTCTTTTTTTAGCAGATTTATGGTTTGCCATTTAATTTAACCTCTTTATAAAATATTTAAGGGTAGAATATTACATAAATTATGTTTAAAGTATGTTTAAAGTTTAAATTAGGAAGTTTTGATGAAGCTATTTGGGACAGATGGAGTAAGAGGCGAAGCAGGAAGTGTATTGGACGCAATCACTACTATGAAGCTAGCCATGGCAGCAGGAATACATTTTAGAAAGCACTCAAGTACAAATAGAATCTTGGTGGGCAAAGATACGAGACGAAGTGGCTATATGATTGAAAATGCTTTGGTTTCAGGACTTACAGCAGTTGGTTATAATGTTATTCAAATTGGACCTATGCCAACTCCTGCTATTGCTTATTTGACTGAAAGTATGCGATGTGACGCAGGTATTATGATAAGCGCTTCACATAATCCTTATGAAGATAATGGTATTAAATTTTTTGATAATCATGGGAATAAACTAAATCAAAAATGTGAAGAAAATATAGAAAATATATTTTCTGATGAAAAAATGATTAGAGCATCTCAGGCAAAAGGTGCTGATATTGGCTCATCTAAAAGAATTGATGATGTGATAGGAAGATACATAGTATCAATAAAAAATTCTTTTCCAAGTGATTTGTCTTTAACAAGTTTGCGAATAGTGCTTGATTGTGCAAATGGAGCAGCTTATAAAGTTGCACCTACTATACTTGAAGAGCTTGGCGCTGAATTAATAGTTATAAATGATAAACCAAATGGATTTAATATAAATGATTGTTGTGGGGCAATGAAGCCAAAAGAGCTTGCAAAACTTGTCAAACAATATCGTGCTGATATTGGTATTGCACTTGATGGGGACGCTGATAGATTAGTTGTTATAGATGAAAAAGGTGAGCTTGTCCATGGAGATAAACTTTTGGGCGTTTTGGGTGTTTATTTGCAAAAATCAAAAATGCTAAAAGGCTCAAGTGTAGTAGCGACTGTTATGAGTAATAAAGCACTTGAAGATTATTTGCAAGGTTTTGGAATAAAACTTTTAAGAAGTGATGTTGGCGATAAGCATGTTTTAGAAGAGATGAACAAACATGGTATTAACTTTGGAGGCGAACAAAGTGGGCATATTATTTTTAGTGATATTACAAAAACAGGAGACGGTTTAGCTTCAAGCTTGCAAGTTTTGGCTATGCTTTTGCGAAGTAAAAAAAGTGTTTCTGAACTTTTTGATGCTTTTGCGCTTTATCCTCAGATTTTAAAAAATATTCATATAAATAAAAAAATACCTTTTGAGAAAATCCAAGGCCTAGATAAAATACTAGAATCTATAAGAAAATTAGGGCTTAGGGATTTGGTTAGATATTCAGGTACAGAAAATAAACTTCGAATACTTTTAGAGGGCAAAGATGAAAATATGGTTAAAGAAAAAATAGAAGAATTGTCTAAATTTTTTGAAGGAAAGTTATCATGAGATTAGTTCTTTCTTTGGTTTTATTTGCTGTTTTATTTTTTGTTGATCAAAGTATAAAAACAGATTTCGTAAATGGTTATTTTTATAATGGCTATTTTATAAATCTTTCTTTAGTTTTTAATCACGGCATAGCTTTTTCAATGTTTACTGATATTGGCTCAAACCTAAAATATATCCAATTAGTTATCGTTTTTATTATTATAATTTTTTTAATAGTAAGAAGAGATATATTTAGAAAACATTATATATCGATTTCTATACTTTTTGCAGGGGCATTATCAAATATAAATGATAGATTTACTTATGGTGGAGTGGTTGATTATGTTCATTGGCATTATTTATTTAATTTTGCGATTTTTAATTTAGCTGATGTGATGATTGACTTTGCTATAGTTTTAATAATCTTAGTTGAATATTTTAGCGGAAGAACAAAATCAAGCTCGTATAATTTTTAAAACTAGGATAAAAAATGCCCCAAACTGCCCAAGTATCTCAGACAATCGCAGAAAAGATTTTTAGTTCACACTTAGGAAAAAAAGTTTACGCAAATGAGCTTATAAAATGCCCAATAGATATGATAATAGGAAATGATACAACTACACCAATATCCATAAAAGCTTTTGAGCAAAGTGGGCAAAAAGAGCTAGCAAAGCCTGATAATTTTGTTTTGGTGCTTGAGCATTTTATTCCCGCAAAAGATATAGCAAGTGCAAACCAAGCAAAAATAAGCAGAGATTTTGCGACAAAGCATAAGCTAAAACATTTTTTCTATGAAAAAGATATGGGGATTGAATATGCACTTTTATCCAAAAAAGAGCTAGTAGTTTCTAAGGGTGTGATAAGTGGCTATATCTCAAAACTGCAGTTAGGTTTAGACTAAATATATGAAAAAAATATCTGATTTATCCTGCGTTATTTTATGCGGTGGGCAAAGCAAAAGAATGGGGCAAGATAAGGCACTTTTGGCTTTTTCTAAGCAAAAAAGTTTGAGTTATTATCAATATTCTAGGCTTGAGCCTTATTTTGATACTTGTTATTTATCTGCTAAAACTAATAAATTTGATTTTGAAGCTAAGATTATACAAGATAACTTCACTGATTATTCACCACTTCTTGCACTTAAAAATATTTTAGAGACTACAAAAAAAGCTACTTTTATAATATGCGTGGATACGCCTTTTGTGAGTTTGAATAGTATTTTTAAGCTTTATGAAAATCTTAAAACCAATGACGCAATAATTGCTAGAGCTAAAAGAACGCATTATTTATGTGGGATTTACAGCCCTAAAATTCTTCCATTTATAAATAAAAATCTTGAACTTAATAACCACGCCATAAGAAAAAGCCTAGAATTGGCATCTGTAAAATATCAAGATTTCGTAAATGAAGAAGAGTTTATGAATGTAAATACAAAAGAAGAATATAAAAAATCTTTAGAATTTTTAGAAAAAATATAAAAATAAATAGTTTTATCTAAAAAATTTGGTAATTTGTGCTTAAAATATAGTCCATTAATTCTTTATTATCTAAGCGTTAATCTTTTGGGTATATAATCTTTTTATGAGATAAGATTATTTCATAGATTTTTGATACTTTCCTCCTTATTTAAAATCAAAAAATAAACGTCCCCTCCCTTATTTGGGCGTTTATATTTTTTCTTAAAACATACCTACAAAATTAATAAATGTTTCTCTTTTTATTTATAATAATAAGAATTTTTTTGAATATTTAGTGTTTTGGAATTTAGCTACTTTGACTTTAATTATAATATGAAAATTTGGTATATTTTTTAAAAGTATATTTTTAAATGTTTTTTAAAGATTTATTGAAGGTTTTTTTAATATTTAATATCTAGGCCCTCTCTTTATTTAAAAGAGAAAAGCATAAATATTTTATTTGAGGGAGATTACGCTAAAGCTTTTTTAGCACTTACTACAAGTCCTTTGAAACTATCAGCATCATTCATAGCCATATCAGCTAAGATTTTTCTATCTAAGTCTATTTTGCAAAGTTTTAAACCATTCATAAATCTTGAATAATTAATATCATTCAATCTACAAGCGGCATTAATTCTTATAATCCAAAGTTTTCTAATATCTCTTTTTTTCTGTCTTCTATCTCTATAAGCATAAACCAAACTGTGTTCAACTTGCTCTTTTGCTTTTCTGAAATGTTTTCTTCTGCCACTATAATAACCTTTTGCGGCTTTTAATATTTTCTTGTGTCTTTTTCTTCTAACAGTACCTGTTTTTACTCTTGCCATAATTTTCCTTTACCATATTTTTTCATAATAGGTGTCAGCTTTTTTGCTGAACTTATCCAAATTTTTTTGAACTTGTCCAAAAATTTTGGAGGGACTTTTAAGTCTAAGCTTTGTTTAGCATAGCCTTAATTCTTGGAATATCTACTTTTGAAACGCTTTGAGGGCCTCTTAAGTTTCTTTTTCTTTCTTGACTTTTTTTAGTCAAAATGTGGCTTCTAAACGCTGAGCCTCTTTTTATAGAGCCGTTTTTTTTCACTTTAAATCTTTTTAAAGCGCCACTATTAGATTTCATCTTTGGCATAAAAATCTCCTTTGCAAATTTACTTATTCTAAAATAGAAAAAAGCCTACGATTATATAAGAATTTGCCTTTAATCTTATTTAAACATTGTATCTAAAAACTTAAGTATTTAAAATCTCAAGCTTTAGGCTTTATTTCAAACTCTAATCTAGGTTTATATTTAGGCTCTAATTACTCGCATCTTTTTTAGGTAAAACCAGCATATTAACATAGCGACCTTCAAGCTTAGGCTCTTTATCTTTTACACCAATATCTTCAACCATAGGCCAAACTCTGTTTAAAACAGCAGCGCCTAAGCTAGGATTTGACATTTCTCTACCTTTTAAAAAGACTCTAAATTTTACATGATTTCCACATTCTAGAAATTCTCTTGCATGTTTAACTTTGTAGCCTATATCATTATCAGCGATTTTAACTGAAAATTTAATTTCTTTTAATACAATTATTTTTTGTTTTTTCTTCGCTTCTTTTTTCTTTTTTTCTTTTTGATACTTAAACTTTCCATAGTCCATAATCTTAGCAACAGGTGGTTTAGCATCTGGAGCTATTAAGACTAAATCAAGTCCTTTTTCATCAGCCAAGGCAAAAGCTTGTTGTAAAGTCACAATTCCGTGTTGTGTACCATCATCACCTAAACATCTAAGTTCTCTTGCTGTAATGTCATCATTCATTATGACATCGTCATTTTTTTCTTTAATCAAATTTCCCCCTCTTTATTTGCAAGTTCAAGCATTTTTAAAAAATCATCTAGTCCAAGAGTGCTTTGCTCTCTAGTCCTTCTATTTCTTAAAGCTATTTCTTGATTTTGAACCTCTTTATCTCCTAAGACTAGAATCATAGGCACTTTTTGCTTTTCAGCTGTTCTTATTCTTTTTCCTAAACTTTCATTTTTATTATCAATCTTAGCATAAATTTCAAGGCTTAAAAGTTTAGTTAATAGCTCTTTAGCATATTTTTCATGTTCGCTTGAGATTGGTATAATAATCACTTGCATAGGCGCAATGGCAAAAGGAAATTCTCCTGCGTAATGCTCAGTCAAGATACCGATAAATCGCTCAAAAGAGCCAAGTATTGCACGATGAATCATAACAGGTCTTTGCTTTTGTCCATGTTCATCTATGTAGCTTAAGTCAAAACGCTCAGGCAAGTTCATATCAACTTGAATAGTTGAGCATTGCCATTTTCGCCCAAGTGCATCAAGGATTTTAAAGTCAATTTTTGGTCCATAAAATGCCCCTCCACCTTCATCTATGCCATAGCCAAGATTATTTTGTTCAAGTGCATTTTTTATTTCATTAGTTGATAGTTCCCAAAGCTTATCATCTCCAATAGCTTTTTCTGGTTTTGTTGAAACATCGATTTCATAAGTAAAATCAAATGATTTCATAATTGCTGAAAGGAACTCTAAAATTTCAGTAATTATGTCTTTTATTTGGCTTTGCATACAAAAAATATGTGCATCATCTTGAGTAAATTCTCTAACTCTTAAAAGTCCGTGCATAACTCCTGATTTTTCGTGTCTGTGAACTACTCCGTATTCGAAGTATTTTTTTGGTAAATCTTTATAAGATACTAAATCATTTTTGAAAATCAAAACATGAGATATGCAGTTCATAGGTTTAAGCCCATATTTTTGTTTATCTACGCTAGTGTAATACATATTTTCTCGATAATTAGCGTCATGCCCTGATTGCTCCCAAAGCTCTGCTTTTAAAATCTCAGGTCCACGAACAGGCTCATAACCTCTTATCATATGCGCTTTAAAAAGGATTTTTTCTAGTTTTGTTTTTAGTCTTGCACCATTTGGCAACCAAAGAGGAAGCCCTGCGCCTATTTCATCTTTAAAAGTAAAAAGTCCAAGAGCAGTGCCTAGCTTTCTATGGTCTCTTTTTTTTGCTTCTTCTAGATTTTTAGCATATTCTTTTAATTCATTTTTTTCAAAAAAAGCAATTCCGTAAATCCTAGTAAGCATTTCATTTTTTTCATCACCACCAAGATAAGCACCTGCAACTCTAATTAGTTTAAAATTTCTTATCATTTTTGTATTTTGTAAATGTGGTCCTTTGCAAAGGTCTTCAAAATCACCTTGCTTGTAAACGCTTAAATGCTCAGATTGTATTTTGCTTAAAACTGCTTGTTTCAAATCATCATTTTTAAATTTTTCTTCAGCTTCTTTTCTACTTAGCTCATGTCTTATAATGTCAAGTTTAGCACTCGCAAACTCTTTCATTTTCTTTTCAATTTTTACTAAGTCTTCTTCATTTATTTTGGAATTAACTTTAAAATCATAATAAAATCCTTCATCAACAACAGGCCCGACAAAAAATTTAGCCTCAGGGTATAAAGACTTAATCGCTTGAGCCATAAGGTGTGCACATGAATGTCTTAAAATCTCTAAAGACTCTTTTGAGCCGTCATCTTTTATTTCTTTATCACTTTGTTTGTTAACTTCTAATCCAAGAGCTTTTACGGTTTGTAAATCGTAAATTTCTCCATCTTTTAATATCCCTATTAATTCCAATAGTTTCCTTTTTTATATTTTTACTTAAAACTTCATATTTTAGCTTAAAAAAACTTAAAGAAGAAACCTGCATAAGGCTTTTAAATATATTTAGCTATAATATTTTTATGATTTTGCAAGTATCAACGATAAAAACCAAGGCCTTACTGTTAATCTGCAAAGAGTTAATGCAAATGTACCAAGATAACGAGACTCAAAATAAGCTTGAAGAAAAATCTGAAGGAATAAAAGAAGAGTCTTTTAAATCTCTTGATACTTCACTTGAAAAGCTTAGCGAAGATTTACTAAAAGAGCTTAAAAGAATTACTAAATTTTATTATAATCTTGACCCTATAAGTCAAGATGAAACTCCAGAAATAAGTAGCAAAAAAGCCATAAAAAAGTCTTATGATTTTTTAAATTTTGAGCTAAATATTCACTTAGCTAAAAATGAGCCGTATTGTCCTTTGATGCTTTGTATTTCTTTTTTGTCTTTTTGGTTTAAAGAATTAGAAAAAGAGAATTCTAATAAAGAATTTATTTATTTTTTAATATTTCCTTATGAGCAAAGTTATGATGAGATTTTATTTAACAAAGAAAACAAAAAATACAAGCTTTTAAATCTTAAAATGCTAGAACTTGGCGAAGAAATTATTTCGAAATATGATGAATTGGATTTGAAATAAATCTAAAGAAAGTCTAAAAATCCATAAAAAATAAGCAAATAAATAAGCAAAAAATGAGTAAAGAAAAATAATGAAATACTATATTCTAAAACAAATTGTAAGTTATTTAGATAAAAATGAAGAAAAAATTCATTTTATAAAAAGAGTGGATAACAACACAATAAAAATAGATTTTTCATCTGGGTTTTGCTTGTATTGCGATATGACAAAAGGGCAAAGTAAACTCTATACAAATACTATGAAAGTTGAAGAAAAAAGAGAATTTCTTGCACCTTTTGATGTTATTTTAAATAAGCGTTTTTCTAATGCTAGAATAAATAAAATTTATCTTTATAATGATGATAAATTATTAAATATAGATATTAGCCATGAAAATTCTTATAAAAGAGAAAAAAGCACTTTGCAACTTGAATTTACAAGCAAGCATACAAATATTATTATTTTAGATGAAAATAGAGTTATTCTTGAAGCGCTTAGGCATATTGACACCATGCAATCAAGCAGAGTTGTTAAAGTTGGGCAAAAACTTGAAGAGCTAGGAAAAATCACTTTTGAAGTGCAAAATGCTTCTGAGGATTTGGATGTACTTGCATTTTTAGAAAATGAATACAAGCAACATCAAGAAAAAAATCTTAATATTTTAAAAAGACAAAAAACCAAGCAAGTAGCAAAAAAAATTAAAAAGCTTGAAGATTTATTATTGTCTTTTGAAGATGAAAAATCTTTGGAAGAAAAATCTTTTAAGTTTTATGCGAAGGCAAATTTACTTCTAAGCTCTTTGCATCTTATCAAACCATTTGACAAAGAAATTACCTTGCATGATTTTGAAGGAAAAGAGCAAACCTTAAGTCTTGATATTTCTTATCGTCCTCAAGAATATGTAAAATATCTTTTTACTAGAGCAAAAAAAACAAAGCAAAAAGCAAGTAAACTATATCTTGAAAAAGATAATTTAGAGCAAAAAATCACCTATTTTAAACGGCTTGAACAAAATATTTTAAAAGCAAATTTTACAGAAGAGTTAGAGTTTTTATTTCCAAAAAAAGAAAAAAATCAAAGCAAAACTCAAAAGCTTGAGCATTATCAAAGTTTTTATTTCAAAGGCTATAAGATTATGCTGGGACGAAATGAAAGAGAAAATATTTATCTTTTAGAACATGCTAGGGCAAATGACTTTTGGTTTCATTTAAAAGATTTGCCCTCAGCGCATGTCATAGTGCCAAATTCAAAAAAAGCCTTGCCTGAAGATGTTATCCAAAAAGCAGCCTTTATTTGCGCAAATTTTTCACTAGATGGGGATTTCAAGATTGAAGTGGCTTTTACAAAAAGAGCAAATGTTAAGATACAAAACAAAGCAAATGTACTTTATAATCCTTATGATATTGTGATTGTGAGTAAAAAAAGTATTTAATTTAAAGCTTTATTTTGTTTGGCTATAATAATCTTATTTTATTGAAAAAAACTAAGGGTTTTTGTGAGAGCTGGAGTATTTGATAGTGGCGTTGGAGGCTTAAGTGTTGTTAAGTCTTTGCTAGAACATAGAATTTTTGAAGATATTGTTTATTATGGCGATACAGCTAGAGTGCCTTATGGCGCAAAAGACAAAAATACCATAGTTGGATTTTCTCTTGAAGCTTTAGAATTTTTCAAAAATTTTGATATCGATATTTTGATAATTGCTTGTAATTCTGTGAGTGCTTACGCTATTGAAGAGTTAAAAGCAAAGGCAAGTATTCCTGTCGTTGGAGTGATTGAGCCTGGGATTAGAGCTTTAAAAAATAAGGTTCAAGACAAGCAAAAAAATATTTTAATAATAGGCACAAAAGCTACGATAGCATCAAAAAAATATGAAATAGGGCTTAGAGAAGGTGGCTATAAAAATCTTACTTCTTTAGAAACAGGACTTTTTGTTCCTATGATTGAAGAAGGTATTTTTGATGAAAATATTCTTCAAGCTTGCTTTTCGTATTATTTTAAAGAGCTTAAAAATATAGAAGTGATTATTTTGGCTTGTACGCATTTCCCTTTGATAAAAAATAAAATTTGCAAGTATTTTAATGGTTGTTTAAGTATTCATTCAGGTGAAGCGATTGTTGAATATTTGCTTGAAAATTTTAAGATAGAAAAGAGCAAAAAAGAAACAACTCTAAAACTTTTTGCAAGTGATAATCCTAAAAAGCTAGAGCAAACAGCAGCTAAATGGCTAGGCGATTTTTATCCAAAGAAGAGGAAATAGAAAAATCAAAAAGTGTAAAAATATGAAAAAGGAGCTTAAATAATGCCATCACGACAAACCCTAGCTTTAAAGTACAGACCAAAAACATTTGAGGATTTGATAGGGCAAGACGCAATATCACAAACTTTATCTTTAGGACTTGATACAAATCGTTTGGCAAATGCTTATTTATTTTCAGGCTTAAGAGGAAGTGGAAAAACTTCGACTGCTAGGATTTTGGCAAAAGCTTTAATTTGTGATAATGGTCCTACTTCAAAACCTTGTGAAAAATGCCAATCTTGTCTTAGCGCAAATGAAAATAAGCACCTTGATATTATAGAAATGGATGCAGCAAGCAATAGAGGAATTGATGATATAAAAGAGCTAATCGAGCATACTAAATATAAACCAAGTTCAGCTAGATTTAAAGTTTTTATTATAGATGAAGTGCATATGCTTACCAATCAAGCTTTTAATGCCTTGCTAAAAACTCTAGAAGAACCACCTGATTTTGTAAAATTTATTTTAGCTACAACTGACGCTTTAAAATTACCCGTTACAATACTAAGTAGAACTCAGCATTTTCGTTTTAAAAAAATATCAAATAAAGATGTAGTCCATCATTTAAACCATATTTTAAATCTTGAAAATATAGAATTTGAAACAAAAGCGCTTGAGCTTTTAGCCAGAGTTGGAGAGGGGAGTTTGAGAGATACTTTGACTCTTTTAGACCAAGCTATAGTGTTTTGTAAAGAAAAAGTAAATGCCTTGCAAATAAGCGAGATGTTGGGGCTTGTAGATACAAAACTAATAGAAAATATTTTTCAAGCCTTGCTAAAAAGACAAGATTATACAGACTTTTTGGAGGAGCTAAAAGATTATGATGCTTCTTTGGTTTGTGATGAATTTTGTATTTATTTAAGACAAAAAATGCTAGAAAGAGATCCAAATTTTTCTATACTTTTATACGATAGATTTTTTAGAATTTTAGCTGATAGTAAATATTTATTATCGATTAATAGTGATAGTGTTTTTGTTTTACTTTTAATGTTTTCAAAAATGAGTGAGGCTACACAACTTAAAAGCATAGATGAACTTTTAGAAGAAGTCGAGGAAATAAAAACAAAAGAACATGAAGAAAAGAAGCAAGATACACATAAACAAAACTTACAAAATACCAAAGAAATACAAGACATAAGAGCTCAAGAAAAAATAGCAAGTCAAATAAGTCGAGCAAGTCAAGTAGTCCAAGAAGCTGAGCTAAGCCAAGCAAGTCAAAAGCCAAAAGAAATACCTAGCAATACAAGCTCTAAAGAAGTGCAAACAAATGAACAAAATCTTGATTTACAAAAAGATAATATTCAAAATAATATTCAAAACAAGATTCAAAATACTTCAGAAAATACCTTGCAAAACGCTACACAAAGTACTGATAATAAATATGAAAATATGTATAAAAGCTTACAAGAAATTATTCATAAAAGAGACTATGATTTAGGCAAACAATTTGAGCAAAATTTTATTTTTCAAGAATTTAAAGACAATACTTTATTTATTCAAAGTTACGCTGAGGGTGAAGCTAAAAAATATCTTTGGAAGTATTTTTCATTTATTAGAAATTCTATTGAGCAAGTTTATGGAAAAAATTGCGAGATTGAGTTTATCAAGGTAAAAAAAAAACTTAAATCAACTGAACTAGAGAGTACAGAAAAAGTTAAAGAGCCTTTGCAGATTCAAAGTGAAGTTTTAGCAAATCAAGTAAGTCAAGAAAGTCAAGTAAGTCAAGAAAGACAAACAGCGCAAGCTAATCAAGAAGTCCAAGAACTCCAAGAAGTTCAAAATACTTCAAACCAAGGTATAAACGAAGACATAAACCAAAATACAATAAGTGAGCCTAAAAATAATTTAGTCGAAAATACTTCTATAAGTTCAAATAAAAATAAAAATTCACAAAATGAAGAGTTAGAAAAAATAGAAGAAATACTAAAATCAGAGATGTTAACTAGGGCAAAAGAGCTTTTTGATGTAGAACAAATTATTGTAGATAAAGAGTAGACAAAGACTTAAGTTAATATTTACTATAATTGCTTGACAAGGAGCATTTTTGAAAATTTTATTTTTATTATATATTTTTATCGAAGTCATAGTAAGCTCTAGCATTATAGCTAGACTTGGAGGATTGGGAACTTTTCTTGAGATAATTTTATCTGCTATGCTTGGTGTGTATATATTAAAAAATTTCAAATTTGCTTTACTTGAAAACTTAGTTTCACTAAAAGAAGGAAAAATTACCCAAGAAAGTTTTATGAAGTTAAATCTTTTTACAGCACTAGGCGCATTACTTTTAATCTTGCCTGGTTTTGTGAGTGATTTTTTTGGGATATTATTGCAATTTTCTTTTTTTGCTTCTTTGATTTCAAGGAAATTTTTCAAAAAAAATACAGCAAATGAAGATTTGCAAAATAAATTTAAAAACAAAGGAAATGAAGATGTTATTGATGTTGAGGTTATTGATGATAGGGAGCCTATTAATAAGTAGTGCATTTGCACTTAGTTTTGATAAAAAAGTAGTAAATTTTGATAAGCAAAGAATAAATTCTAATGCTAGAGTTAAAGTAGAAAAAATTAGTGTTTTTTCAAAAAAGAAATTAAAAAATGGTTGGTATGGATATGTGTTAAATATTGATGCTAAAATAAATAAAAAAGAAGTACATGCAAAAGATACTCTTTTTACAAATGGTAAATTAATAGCGCCTGAACTTTTTGATATAAATAATGGCTCATCTTTAAAAGCTTTTTTGACTCCAAGTTTAACTAAGGCTTATTATAATTCTAAGCATTTGATCTATGGAAATAAAAATGCAAAAAATAAAATTGTAGTTTTTTCAGATCCACTTTGTCCATTTTGTAAAGACTTTATGCCTAAAGTTTTTGCATATGTAAAAAAGCATAAAAAAGATATAGCACTTTATTATTATGATTATCCTTTACTTTTAGTTCATCCTGCTTCAAAGGTTCTAAGCCTTGCTATGAAAGTTGCAAAAATCGAAGGTGTTAAGGATTTGGAAAAAAGAGTTTATGCAACGGATTTTGAAAAGTATTTTTCTATAAGAGAAACAAAACCTAAAAAGATTTTGGCAGGATTTAACAAAGTCTTTGGAACAAATATCACAGTAGCACAAATAAAAGATAAAAAAATAATAAAAGATTTGAAAAATGATGTTAAAGCAGGAGACGCAATGATGGTTCAAGGAACTCCTACTATTTTTGTGAATGGAATAAAAGATATTTCAAGAACTAAGTGGAACCATTTAAAATAAATGAAAAATCTAGATACCTTAGTAATTGCGACAAGAAAAAGCAAATTAGCTTTATGGCAAAGTGAGTTTGTAAAAGCAAGATTGCAAGAGTTTTATCCAGATTTAGAGATAAAACTTCAAGAATTTAGCACCAAAGGCGACAAGATTTTAGATGTGCCTTTGGCTAAGATTGGCGGTAAGGGCTTATTTACAAAAGAGCTAGAAGTTGCTATTTTAGAAGGAAATGCTCATATTGCAGTACATTCTTTAAAAGATGTGCCTACGAAATTTGAAGATGGTTTGGTTTTGGCTTGTGTTACTAAAAGATTTGATCCAAGAGATGCATTTTTAAGTTTTAAATATAAGAGCTTAGAAGATTTGCCAAAAAATGCAGTAGTTGGAACTACGAGTTTAAGAAGAAGAATGGAGCTTAAGCTTTTTAGAAAAGACTTAGTATTAAAAGACTTAAGAGGAAATATAAATACTAGGATTGCAAAGCTTAAAGCGAAAGAGTATGACGCTATTATTTTAGCAGCAACTGGAGTGCAAAAACTAAAACTTGAAAATGAGATTAAGTATTTTACGCCTCTTGATTGCTCTTTAATGATACCTTCTATGGGGCAAGCAGTTTTAGCTATTGAGAGTGCAAAAAATAAGCAAATCCAAGATTTGGTTTCAGTGTTGCACGATAAAGACGCACACATTGAATCTAGCATCGAAAGAGATTTTGTCGATACTTTGGAAGGTGGTTGCCAAGTTCCTATCGGAGTAAAAGCTACTATTTTAGATAAAGAAAATATCGAAGTCCAAGCGCTTGTAGGTTTGCCTGATGGAAGTGAGATTATAAAATCTATCGATACTTATAAAATAAAAGATTATGAAAAAATAGGTAAAAAGCTAGCTGAATATTTTATTTCAAAAGGTGCAAAAGAACTTCTTGAGCGTGCTGAAAAGATGGCTTTTGTATAAAAAAATATTAAAAAAATATTAATATTTTTTTCATAAGCTCTGCTAAGTATTTTTGACTTATAATTTATTTGTAAAAAAATAAGGAAAAATTTTGGAAACTTTATATTTGATTGCTTTGCTTGTTGTGTCTATTATTTTAATAGTTTTAGCTACTTCAAAACTAAAAATACATTCGTTTATCGTGCTTATTTTAGCATCTTTTTTTGTGGCATTTGGCGTAGCAATACCTCAAAGTTTTGGACTTTTGCAAAATGGTGGCAAGGTTTTAAAATATGATGGTATCGCCTCAGTTATTTCAAACGGCTTTGGTAGTATTTTAGCTTATATTGGAATAGTTATAGTTCTAGGTACAATTATTGGAATCATTTTAGAAAAATCTGGAGCCGCTATTAAGATGGCTGACTTTATCTTAAAAATCGTAGGCCCAAAAAGACCCGCTTTAGCTATGAGTATAATCGGCTGGATTGTAAGTATTCCTGTATTTTGTGATTCAGGATTTATCATTCTTTCATCTCTTAGAAAATCAGTAACAAAAAAAACAAAAAGTTCAGCAGTCACTATGAGTATAGCACTCTCAACTGGGCTTTACGCTTCGCACACTTTAGTGCCTCCAACTCCAGGGCCAATAGCCGCCGCTGGAAACTTAGGGCTTGGCTCAAAACTAGGACTTGTCATAATCTTTGGTATTTTTATATCGCTTTTTTCTATGTTTGCAGGATATATTTGGGCTAAATATATAGGTAAGAAAATCACTATAAAAGAAGATGAAGATAATGCAAAAATAAAAAAAGAATTAAGCCATGGAATAGACTTGCAAGGTGATGAAATAACAAAAAAATATCATAAATTACCCTCAACTTTTATGTCTTACGCTCCTATTTTAATACCAATTATTTTAATAGCTTTAGGAACAGTAGCAGCATTTCCTGCACATTTCTTAGGACTTGGATTTGTTTATGAATTTTTTATTTTTTTAGGAAAACCTGTAAATGCTTTGGTGATTGGATTTTTATTAAGCTTATTTTTGCTTCCAAAATATGATGAAGAAACGCTGACTAATTGGATAGGTGAGGGCGTAAAAGCAGCAGGACCAATAGTTTTAATCACCGCTGCTGGTGGAGCTTTTGGTGCTGTTATAAAAGCCACCCCAGTTGCTCACGCTTTAGGAGATAGTTTAAGTCATATGAATTTAGGACTTTTAGTACCTTTTATAATAGCAGCCGCACTAAAAACTGCTCAAGGCTCTTCAACTACTGCGCTTGTCACAACTTCGGCGATTATGGCTTCTTTGATGGCGTCTTTAGGACTTGATTCAACTTATGGTGCAGTATTAACTGTGATGGCAATAGGTGCTGGGGCTATGACAGTTTCGCATGCAAATGACTCGTATTTTTGGGTTGTAGCACAATTTACTCAAATGGATGTAAAAACAGCTTATAAGACTCAAACCATGGCTACACTTATTCAAGGTCTTGTGACTATTGTTGTAGTTATGATTATTGGTGCAATAATACTTTAGAAAAATTAGATGCAAAAAATATAAAAAAATATCCAAAATATCCAAAAACAAAAAAGAAGATTTTCTTCTTTTTTAAAGCTTTGCTTTTTTGAAAAATAAAGAAGTATAGAGTGTGTATTGTGAGGAACAAATTAATATAAACTTAGATAAAATAAAAAAAAGATAAAAAAAAGATAAAAAATGACAACTAAGCTTAGTGTAGGAGGTTTATTTGCTGGTATTGGTGGCATTGAACTAGGATTTAAAAAAGCTGGATTTGATATTTCATGGGCAAATGAAGTTGATAAAAATGCTTCTATCACTTATAGAATAAATCACAAGCATAAACTTTTTGAAAAAGATTTAAGAGAGTTGCAAACTAAAGAAGTTGAAAAAGTCGATATTATAACTGGTGGATTTCCTTGTCAAGCTTTTTCAGTGGCTGGAAATAGAAAAGGCTTTGAGGACAAAAGAGGGAATGTCTTTTTTGAAATACTTAGATTTTTAGATGACATAAAACCTAAAGTTATTTTCTTAGAAAATGTAAAAAATTTAAAAAATCATGACCACGGAAAAACATTTGAAGTTATTAGTGACGAACTTACAAACAGAGGCTATCATATAAAATATAAAGTTTTAAATAGTGCAGAATATGCGAATGTTCCACAAAATAGAGAAAGAATTTATATAATAGGATTTAAAGACAAAAAAATTTATGAAAAATTTGATTTTCCAAAGCCAAAAAAACTAACAAAAACTATAAAAGATTTAATAGATAACACAGCAGATGAAAAGTTTTATTACAATAAAAGTAAATATTATGAAAAATTAAAAAATGAAATGATTAATAAAGATACTATTTATCAATGGAGAAGAGTTTATGTTAGAGAAAATAAAAGTAAATTATGCCCTACATTGACAGCAAACATGGGGACAGGCGGGCATAATGTACCTCTTATTATAGATAGCAAAGATATTAGAAAACTTACACCTAGAGAATGTGCTAGATTTCAAGGGTATGATGATAACTTTATTTTAAGTGAGCAATTAGCCAATTCTGCATTATACAAGCAAATTGGAAACTCTGTAACTGTTCCAGTAATCCAAGCTATAGCAAAACAAATTAAAAAGGCTTTTGATGTGTGAATATATGGAAGAGCTAAAAAAGTATAATTATAAAAAAGCTAGCGTTAAAGATATTGCAAAAAAATATAATTTAACAGAAACTAAGCTTCTTCATTATTATCAAAATAGATTTTTTAGTGATATTGCTAAAGCCGTTGATTTAACTCGTTTATCTCAAAATAATTTAGACGAGATTAAAAAAATGCTAGGAAGTGAAGTTTTAAAACAAGAATTTAAGTTTATTGAAACTAACTTAAAAAAGATTATTGAAAAATCATTATCAATAGCCATGACAAATGGATTTCCTGTAAATATTAACAATATAGAAAGTGGCGTAATGACTGCAAATGCTGGAGATAGTGCAGAATTTATATTTGTAGCAAGAGCAATCTTAGCTGGATTTAATTGTAGTAGTGTTGATGTACGAAGTAGCCGTTATGATGCAATTGTAGATTTTAACAATAAATTATTGAGAGTGCAAATAAAAGGTATTAGCACAGGTAATAATATAAGTTTTAAAGATAGAGATAGAGGCGGTCAAGGAATTGACCATACGCACGAAAAAAATATAGGAAAAAGAATTACTTCCAAAGATTGTGATATTTATGTTGCCGTTGATAAACAAGTCGGTATTTGCTATATCATACCAATGACTTGGGCTGATGAATTTGATGACGATAGTTGCAAAAGTATAAAACTTAGTGAGATAATCAGATTTAAAGAAAATTGGAATATTATTAAAGAAATGACAACAGATAAAAATATTTAACATAAATATTCTTAAGAGTGTTTATTTTTTCATCGCTTGATTTTGATTTAATTTTCTTATCAAATTAGCCAAACCAAAATCAAGAGTATTTTACGCAAGGACTTGGCAAAGCTTCCATAAAGAAGTCAAAAACACAAAATGCCACAAAAATGCTATAAATTTTAGCTATAATCTTGCAAATTTTGAAGGACTATTTAATGAATGTTTTAATAGCTATTGATTCCTTTAAGGGATGCCTTAGCTCTAAAGAATTAAGTGATGAAATAAATGAAGCCATAAAAGAAGTATCAAGCTCTTTTGAGGTAAGAAAAATCGCTATAGCTGATGGTGGAGAAGGTACGAAAGAAGCATTAATTTCACAGCTGAATGCAAAAGAAGTAAAGCTCACAGTAAAAAACCCAATTTTTGAAAACATAGAAGCGTCTTACGCAATTCTAGAAAATCACACAGCTTTGATAGAAATGGCTAGTTCTTCTGGGCTTGATTTGATACCAAAAGATAAGCAAAATCCACTAAAAACAAGCACTTTTGGGCTAGGACAAATGATAAAAGATGCTCTTGATAAATCTTGTAATAAATTTATAATAGGAATTGGCGGAAGCGCTACAAATGATGGAGGCATGGGCATGCTAAACGCTCTTGGCTTTGAGTTTATAGACCAAAATTCAAATATCTTAGCACCTTGCGGGGAATCTTTATCAAAAGTTTATAGAATTTGTTCTAAAAATGCAGATGAACGGCTAAAAAATTGTGAGTTTGATATTGCTTGTGATGTTGATAATCCTTTTTATGGTAAAAACGGTGCTGCTTATGTTTATGCAAAACAAAAAGGAGCGAGTGAGAGTGACATTGCTTTTTTAGATAAAGGCCTAGAAGATTTTTGTGAACTTATAAAAAAAGATATTAAAAAAGACATAAGCAAATTAAGTGGCGCTGGTGCTGCTGGTGGACTTGGTGGAGGATTTTGCGCTTTTTTAGATGCTAAATTATGCTCAGGAACTGATATAATATTTAATTTATTGGGTATTGAAACACACATTTCTTGGGCTGATATTATAATCACAGGCGAAGGACGCCTTGATTTTCAAACTACTATGGGAAAAGCACCAAGTGCAATCGCAAAACTTGCAAAAAAACAAAATAAGCCTGTCATTGCCCTAGCTGGAACTTTTGAAGATGAGGCAAAAAAAGCCCACGATTGCGGCGTAAGTGCAATGTTTAGCATAATGGACAAACCTATGACTTTAGAAGAAGCGATGGATAAAAACACAGCCAAAAAACTTATTAAAAAATCATCTTATGAAATATTTTGCCTAATCAAAGCCTTAAAATGTTTATAAAGAACTAAAATACTATCAAAACTATTTAAAAAACCATAACAAATACTTCTTTTTAAGAAATTATAGTACAATTTAAAAAAGGAGTTTTTATGAAAATCAAATTTGAAGAGTGTTCATTTTGCCTAGTTGATGTGCAAGAGCGATTAATGCCACATATGGATAATAAAGAAGTTTTTTTGAAAAATATTTCTACTTTAATCAAGGGTTTAAAAATCCTCGAAGTGCCTTTTGTAGTAAATGAGCAATACAAAAAAGGGCTAGGACAAACAATCCAAGAGATTGAAGCTTTAATTAGCGAAGATAAGCACTTTGAAAAAACTACTTTTTCTTGTTGTGGGAATGAGCAAAGTTTTGAAGCTATCAAAAAACTATCAAAAAAAACTGTGATTGTAGCTGGGATTGAAACTCATGTTTGCGTACTTCAAACTTGCCTTGATTTGCTTGAAGCTGGATTTAATCCGATTTTAGTGGCTGATTGTGTGACAAGTAGAAAAAAACTTGATACTATTTTAGCTTTTAAAAGACTAGCATCTGCAGGGGTAACTATCACTTCTTATGAGTCTTTATTTTTTGAATTATTGAAAGATTCTAAGCACAAAAAATTTAAAGATATTAGCAAATTAATTCAGTAAATAAGCATATTGAAATGCAGAAATACAAAAAGATTTTAAAATATTTTGAAAGCACAATTTAAGTATAATCTATATAAATACAAAAAGGCTTGAAGCTAATGGGTGAAGAAAATAAAAAGAAACTAGAATTACAACTTTGGAATATAGCAAATGAACTAAGAGGCAAGATGGATGCTGATGAGTTTAGGGATTATATTTTAGGATTTATTTTTTATAAATATTTATCTGAAAAGATTGAAGATTTTACTAATAATGATTTATTGCAAAATGATGATATTTTATACACTTCACTTGATGAAAACACAGACGAGGGCAAAGAATATTTAGAAGCACTTAAACCTGAGTGTATTGAAAAACTAGGCTATTTTTTGAAACCAAATGAGCTATTTTCTGCTCTTGTAAAAAAGGGCAATTTTGGCGAAAATAATTTCATCTTAGAAGATTTAACAAAAGTTTTAAACCATATTGAGTCTTCAACAATGGGCTTTGAGAGTGAAGATGATTTTGAGCATTTATTTGAAGATTTAGATTTAGGTTCTACAAAATTAGGAAGAACAGAAGAAGCAAAAAATACCCTTATAGTAAAAATCCTTACTCACTTAGACAATATTGATTTTGAATTAAAAAATCATGAAAGAGATGTTTTGGGTGATGCTTATGAATACCTTATCGCTCAGTTTGCTTCAGGTGCTGGTAAAAAAGCAGGAGAATTTTATACACCTCAAGAAGTCTCAAAAATCTTGGCAAAAATAGTTACAAATAAAAAAACTAAGCTAAAATCAGTTTATGACCCAACTTGTGGCTCAGGCTCTTTGCTTTTAAGAGTCGCAAAAGAAGTTGATGTGTCTAATTTTTACGGACAAGAGCTAAACCGAACTACTTATAATCTCGCTAGAATGAATATGATTATGCACGATATTCATTATAGAAAATTTGACATAAAGCAAGAAGATACACTTGAACACCCCCAACATATAAATATGAAATTTGAAGCAATAGTGGCAAATCCTCCATTTTCAGCTAAATGGAGCGCAAATCCTTTACTTATGAATGATGATAGGTTTTCAAAATACGGCAAGCTTGCCCCTGCTTCAAAGGCTGATTTTGCTTTTGTTCAACATATGATTTATCATCTTGATGACAACGGAACTATGGCTATTGTCTTGCCTCACGGAGTTTTATTTAGGGGTGGGGCTGAAGGGCATATTAGAAGATATTTGATAGAAGATAGAAACTATCTTGACGCCGTTATTGGCTTGCCATCAAATATCTTTTATGGTACAAGTATTCCTACTTGTATTTTGGTATTTAAAAAATGCAGAGAGGACGCTCTAAATGTATTGTTTATTGACGCTTCGGCTCACTTTGAAAAAGCAAAAAATCAAAACCATTTAAGAAATGAAGACATCAAAAAAATCATAGATACTTTTGTAAATAGAAAGCAAGAAGATAAATACTCATACCTTGCACCACTTAAAGAAATAAAAGAAAATGATTTTAACTTAAATATTCCAAGATATGTAGATACTTTTGAAGAAGAAGAGCCTGTGGATTTAGATAAAGTTGCAAGTGAGTTAAAAGCTTTGGAGATTGATATTAAAAAAACAAATGAAGATATATCTTCTTTTTGTAAAGAGCTTAATATCTCTACTCCGTTTTAAGGAAATAAAAAAATGAATAATGAAAAATTAGACTTAACAGCTTTTAGTAATGCTATCTCTACATTTGGTGAAGCTTTAAATGAATATTCAAAAGATAAGAGCAATACATTTGTTAGGGATTCTTGTATTCAAAGGTTTGAATATTGTTATGATATATCAAAAAAAATGATAAAACGATATTTAAAAAGTATATCTGATGACCCTATGGAAGTTGATAGAGAAAAATTTTCAAATATCATTAGACAAGCTTATACACTAGGAATAGTTAAGCACAGTTGGGATGAATGGGATATTTATAGAGAAAATAGAAACAATACATCTCACGGCTACAATGAAGATATTGCTCTAGACATTGTAGAGCAATTACCTCATTTTTATAATGAAATTTTATTTATGTTAGAAAATATAAAAGCTAATAATGAAGATTAAGTTTGATGTAACACTCAAAGAGTTAATTATAGTAAGGGATATTTTAGAAAAATATTTAGATTATAATTGCAAAGTTTGGGTATTTGGAAGTCGTGCAAAATCTACCTCATTATTTAATTCAGATTTAGACTTAGCCTTAGAGTGTCAAAGCAAAATAAATTTAAAAACAATGACACAAATAAAAATATCTTTTGAAGATTCAAGACTTCCGTATAGCGTAGATATTGTAGATATAAATGCAATCAAACCTTATTTTAAAGAAATTATTACAAAAGATATGATTTTGTTTCCTTTAAATTCTTTGGCTAAAGTTCCTAAATTAAGGTTTAAAGAGTTTTTAGAGGATTGGGAGGAGAAAGAATATGGAGAAATATATTCTTTTTATTCAACAAATTCTTTTTCAAGAGATAATTTAAATTATAACAACGGGAATATTAAAAATATTCATTATGGAGATATTCACACTAAGTTTAATACAATATTCAATATTGAAAAAGAAAATGTTCCATACATAAATAAAGATATTAATCTTTCAAATATTAAAGAAGAAAATTATTGTTTAGTAGGTGATTTAGTCGTGGCTGACGCCTCAGAAGATTATATGGATATTGGTAAAACTATTGAAATTGTCAAATTAAATAATGAAAAAATGCTATCAGGACTTCACACGCTTTTAGCTAGACCAAATAAATTTAATGTGGCTTTAGGTTATGCTGGATATTTATTGCAATCTTGGAAAGTTAGAAAGCAAGTTATGATTATCGCACAAGGCACAAAAGTTCTAAGCTTATCTACTTCAAGACTTTCAAAAATAAAATTAAATTTACCATCAAAAAAAGAGCAAGAAAAAATCGCAAGTTTTTTATCTTCGCTTGATAAAAAGATAGAAATTTTAGACAAAAAAATATCTTTACTTCAAAAATACAAAAAAGGATTAATGCAAAAAATCTTTTCAAAAGAACTTAGATTTAAAGCTAATGGTGGAAGTAATTTTCCTGATTGGGAAGAAAAGCGTATAGGTAGTTTGCCAATAATAATTTCAGATGGTAATTATGGTGAAATGTACCCTTCTCAAAAAGACTTTAAAAAAAATGGAATCCCATTTTTGAGGGCAAACAATATTAAGAATTTAAGAGTAAATGATTGTGATATGAAATATATATCATTTAATAAACATAAATTATTGACATCTGGACATCTTGAGACAAATGACATTTTAATTACCACAAGAGGAGATTTGGGGAATATTGCACTTGTCGATAAAAGGTTTAATAATGCCAATATTAATGCTCAAATATGTTTATTGAGAGTAAGCAATTCTAATATTATAAATTATTTATATCTTTTGTATGTGTTAGACTATAGAGATAGCAAAAAACAATATAAGATGTTTGAAACAGGAACTGCACTAAAACAATTACCAAAAGGTAATTTAAGAAAAATAACTGTGCCTTTGTTATGTGTGGATGAACAAAATAAAATAGCAAATTTTCTAAGTTCTTTTGATAAAAAAATAGAGTTTGCAAATAAAGATTTGGAACTAACAAAGAAATTCAAAAAAGCACTACTTCAACAAATGTTTATTTAAAAATAAAAAGGAAAATAAATGGCAAAGGAATTTTACAGATTTAGAAGTTTGGGAAGATTGTTTAAAGAGCTAGAAACACAAACGATATATTTTGCTTCACCTTCTGAATTAAATGACCCAATGGAGGGCTTTATAAATTTAGTTTTTAAAGGTGATAAAATAGTATGGAGAAATTTTTTTAAGCATTATCTTTTTTGCTTGGAATGTACATATAGTTTATTCTTAATTTTTGGTGAAAAAGATCATATTATTACAGATAAAGATATTCCTATTTTCAAAGGATTTGATGAATTTCCAACAATAAAAAATAAAGAAAATTTTGAAAAAATATCTAAAAGATTTTTTAAGTATTGCACTGTTCTCACAGATAAAATATCAATGAAAAAAGTAAAAATAAACAAAAATGAATTAGTGACATATTTAATGATTATCAATTCGATTGCAATTAAAATAATCGAACAACAATACAATAAAAAAGAAGAAGAAATACCACTTGTGCTTATTAATCATATGAAGAAAATTGTAAAGCTTATAGATTTGAGAGAGAATATTGAAAAAAATAATAAAGATGAATTAAAAAAAATTCTTATTGACGAAAAAATTATAATAAATAGAGTTTTTTTATCTAGTAAAGAAAAATCTAAAACTATATCAGAGTTATCTAGCAATAATTTTTTCTGTACTAATTTTCCTGCTAAATATCTAAGTAATATAGAAAAAATAATGTACCCTAAATGGTACGCCGCTTGTTTTATGTTTGAGTGTAATAATTCATCTGCTTGGGGGCATTATGCTGACGGACATAAGGGAGTATGTCTGATATTTGAAAGTGATGAAGAAAATAAAATAACTTTTAGCAAAGAACAACAAACGCTTAAATTTGAACAGATAAAATATCAAGAAGGTTTTGAAAAAAATAATTTTTTCAGTAACATAAATAATTTTTCAAAAGATAAACTTAAATCTACTTGGTACACAGATGAAAATAATAATATAAGCGATATATTTGAAGATATTTTAAATAATAATTTGAGCAAAATCAATCAAAACATTCTAAGAAAAACAAAAGATTGGGAATATGAAAAAGAATATCGCTTAATACTAGAAGAATCAAAAGAAAGAAATATAACAAAAAAAGAAAGATTACTAGAATATGATTTTAACAGCTTAAAAGGCATTATTTTTGGTATCAACACTTCTTTAGAAGATAAAATGAAAATTACTGAAATAATAGAACAAAAATGCAAAGAAAATGAAAAAGAAGATTTTGAATTTTATCAAGCTTACTATTGTGATAAAAATAAAAATATTCAAATGGTTCAATATGAATTGTATAAGTAGCAAAACTTAAAACTAAGGGTAAAAAATGAGCAAACAAAGTGAAGCAGTTTTAGAAGCAAACTTAATAAAGCTCGTATGGATAATGACATAAAAAATAAAGATTAAATTCTAATCCATAAATTCATATAAGTATAAACTATTTAGTGGAAGTAACAATTTGCAAATATGGAAGTAAGCCAAAAGAAAAAAATAAGAGAATGTATGGTATATTGGTACTTAGAGCAACTATAAATGGAAGTAAGAAAAACTAAAAAAGGAAGTAGTATGGAAAAAATAGTTATTCCAAACCCTTCTTGGGATAGTAGTTTAGCAAATATTATTTTGGATTTAGAAAAGCTATTTTTAAAAATATTTCTTATAAAGGAAATACCTAGTTATAAATGATATTCCTTTTTTTTTGATAAAAAAATGAGTTTGTAAATAAAGATTTAGAGTTAACAGAAAAATTCAAAAAAAGTAATACTTTAGCAAATATTTGTATAAAGGGAAAAAATGTATAAAATATTTTGTGATGAAAGTAATCATCTTTATAATGGCACTTCAGATATCATGGTCATTGGTGGTATTTGTTGTGAGTATACTCAAGTAGAGTATATCAATAGGTATATAAAGTATTTAAAACATAAGCATAATGCAAATAATGAGCTAAAATGGACTAAGTTAAATAATAATAAAAAATTTTTTTATAAAGAATTGTTAGAATTTTTTTATTCTAGGCTTGACATGGAATTTAATGCTCAAGTTTTATTAGAAAAATCTACTTTAAACTATCCTAAATATAATAAAGGTGAAACAGATAAGTTTTTTTATAAAATGTATTATTATACATTAGAACACTTTTTAAAAAAAAAGGATAAATTTAATATTTTTATGGATTATAAAGATACCAAAGGTGGATTATTCATTAAAAATTTAGATAGTCTTATCAAAGATACTTTTTATGAAAATATTAATGTAAGTTATACAATTATACATTCACACGAATCTCAAATAATGCAATTGTGTGATGTATTGATAGGTGCAATCTCATATAAGAATAGAAAAGATATCGTCCATGAAAGTGAAATTAAAAAATATATAATACAGGAGATAGAAAGATTGAGTGCTTGTTCGCTTGATGACTCAACACCACAATGGGAAACAAAATTTAGAATACATAAATTTCATCTAAGAAAATTTAATGTTTAGTGAAATCATTAAATTTGATAATGACTCAAAAGAAGATGAAAAGATAAATTTTTTGTATAAAATATTTAAAAATGATTTTGTAGATAATAATGTATACTTAAATAACACTATACATATAGATCCAAGAAGTAGTGAAAAAAAAGAAAATAAAGAAAAAATATTCTGGCATATAATTACTAAAAAATATAAAGGAAAAAGATGTTTCGATTGTCAAAGAGCATGCAGAATAAAATGGGTTAAACAAATTATCTTAAATTTTCGAGATCCAAAAATCAAATCTTTTTATTATTTTGAATATACAAAGAAAATAAGATTATATTTATGGGCTTATGAATATAATTTTGTAGTAATTTTACAAAAACTTGGAAGTTGTAATTCATATTTAGTAACTAGCTTTTATATCGATAACGAAAATAAAATAGAGAAATTGGAAAAAAAATACAAAGGTTATAATAATAAAATAGATGTGAAGCTAAACAAATGTGAATGGTTTTAAATTTGTTCGCCTATAAGGCCAGACGAGTGCCACCTCTTAATACCAAATGGTATTTGAGCAATAAGAGTATATTTAAATTATACTTAAATATTTATTAACTTTCCACTCGATAAGAAATAAGATGTGTTTAGATTTTTTGTTTATTTAAGAAATGAGATTTTAGAAATTTAGAAGTGATATGAAAAAATAACCTTAAAATTCTCTTGAGCCGTTCATTTAATAAATATTTATTTTTAATTTAGAGGATTTTTAAGTAAGATGTTTTAAACAAATTAACTGGAGATAAAAAATGAGCAAACAAAGTGAAGCAGTTTTGGAATTTAATCTAATAAAGCAATTAGAGGCTCAAGAGTACGAAAAAGTCCAAATCAAAAATAGTGAAGACTTAGAGCAAAATCTTAAAAAGCAACTAGAAAAGCATAATAAAATCACAATTTCAAAAACTGAGTTTCAAAGGATTTTAAATCATTTAAACAAAGGAAGTGTTTTTGAAAAGGCAAAAACTTTAAGAGATAAATGTAAATACCTTTGTGATGATGGTACTATAAAATATATTGAATTTTTAGACTCTGTGCATTGGTGTCAAAATCTTTTTCAAGTTACTTCGCAAGTTAGTATTGATGGAATTTATACAAACAGATATGACGTTACTATTTTGATAAATGGTTTGCCCTTGGTGCAGATTGAGCTTAAAAGAAGAGGCCTGGAACTTAAAGAAGCATTTAATCAAATCAATCGTTATCAAGCACATTCTTATGGGGCTGATAATGCCTTGTTTAATTATATTCAATTATTTATAATAAGCAATGGAGTAAACACAAAATATTATGCTAACAATAAAAAGCAATCATTCAAGCAAACATTTTTTTGGGCTGATGTTGAAAATAAAAATATTACAAACCTAGATGAGTTTACAAGTGTCTTTTTGGATAGATGTCATATTTCTAAAATGATATGTAAATATATAGTTTTGGCAGAGGCTTCAAAGATTCTTATGATTTTAAGACCTTATCAATATTTTGCAGTTGAGGCTATCGTTGATAGGGTAATAAACTCAAATAAAAATGCTTATATTTGGCATACGACAGGCTCAGGTAAAACGCTAACTTCGTTTAAAACTGCTCAAATCCTTACAGGGCTTGAAGATGTGGAAAAGGTAGTTTTTGTAGTCGATAGAAAAGACTTAGACTATCAAACTACAAAAGAGTTTAACAGCTTTAGCGATGGTAGTGTGGATGGAACAGACAACACAAAAGCTTTAGTAAAACAATTTGGCGATGATACAAAACTAATAGTAACAACGATTCAAAAACTAAGCACTGCGATTTCAAAAAAGCAACACTTAGCTAAAATGGAAAAACTAAAAAATAAGCATATTGTATTTATTTTTGATGAATGCCATAGAAGTCAATTTGGAGAAACGCATTTAAATATCACAAAGTTTTTTAATAAGTACCAAATGATTGGATTTACAGGAACTCCAATCTTAGCGCAAAATGCAATTGGAGGGAAAACTACTAAGCTTTTATTTGATGATTGTTTGCATAAGTATGTTATCACTGATGCTATCAATGATGAGAATGTATTGAAGTTTTCAGTTGAGTATATTGGAAAATATAAAGAGAAAGAAGGAAGCTCAAATAATATCGATATTCAAGTAGAAGCGATTGATGAAAAAGAGCTTTTTGAAAGTGAAGCTAGACTTGATAAGATTGTAGATTATATCATAGCAAATCACGGAAGAAAAACGCATGCAAAAGTATTTACTGCTATGATGTGCGTAAGTTCTATTGATATGCTTATTAAATATTATGAGTCTTTTAAAAGTAAAAAACATAACTTAAAAATAGCAACAATATTTTCTTATGGTGTAAATGAAAATGACAAAAATGCAAACGGCTTTGTGGATTTAGATGAAGCAGATGGCGCACATATAGATGAAGAAAAAGTAAATAAACATAGCCGTGAAAAGCTTGATGAATTTATAAATGATTACAATAAAATGTTTGGAAGTAAATTTTCAACAAAAGATTATCAGGGTTTTTATAACTATTATAATGATATTTCAAAAAGGGTAAAAAATCAAGAAATAGATATTTTATTGGTGGTTAATATGTTTTTAACAGGCTTTGATAGTAAGCCTTTAAATACTTTGTATGCGGATAAAAATCTAAAATTCCATGGATTGATACAAGCATTTTCACGAACAAATAGAATCTTAAACGAACAAAAATCTCAAGGTAATATAGTTTGTTTTAGGAACTTGAAAAAAGCTACTGATGAGGCGATTACACTATTTTCAAACAAAGATGCAAAAGAGATTATTCTTATGAAGCCTTATGAGGATTATGTTTTTAGGTTTGATGATAAATACGAAGTTTTGAAAAATATCGTTCCTGATATTGGCAGTGTAAATGATTTAAACAATGAAGATGATAAGCTAAAATTTGTGAAAGCATTTAGGGAGCTGATAAGGGTCAAAAATATTCTTGTAGGATTTTTTGAATTTAAATGGCTAGATTTAAAAATGAATGAACAAGAATTTGAGGATTATAAATCTAAGTATTTAGATATTTATGAAACAATAAAAAATCAAGAAAATGAGGGTTCAGAAAAAGTATCCGTACTAGAAGATGTGGATTTTGAACTTGAACTTATCCATAAAGATGAGATTAATACAAGCTATATAATCAATTTATTGGGAGCTTTGAAAGATACAAAAAGTGAAGCAGAAAGAAAAATACAAAAAACAAATATCATTAATACTTTAAATAACAATCCTCAACTTAGAAGTAAAAAAGAGCTTATTGAAAAATTTATCAATGAAAATCTAATGCAAATAAATGACTCAAAAAATATAGAGAAAGAATTTAAAACTTTTTGGGACACAGAAAAAGAAAAAGCATTTAATAGCTTATGCGAAGAAGAAAATCTTTTTAAAGATGAGGTAAAAAGCTTAATCGAAATTTATCTTTATGACCAAAGAAAACCTTTGGCCAATGATGTCGCTAAGACCCTAAAAGATAAGCTAAAATTTTTGGAAAGAAAGAAGATTGTTTCAAGAGTTTTAGGCAAGATTATAAGATTTGTCGATAAGTTTGAAGATTCTTTTTGATGAAATATAAAAAATAATATTTGGATTTATTTTTATATTTTAATGGCTTATTAAGCTTAAAAACAATAATGTATTAGTATTCACTATATTAGGAAAATAATGTACACTATCGTATTAAATAGAAATTTGGCCCAAAATCTTTGGGAACAAATAAAAGATATTGATGACGCAAAAAGATTGATTGTTTTTACTTCAAAAGAAAAACAAAGCAAGGATTGTGAGGTTTATAATGCTAAGATTAAAGGCATTTGTAAAAAATTATTTATTGTTAAAAATTATGATAGGAGCTGGAACCTTGAGCAGGTTTTGCACTCATACCTTAGCGAAGAAAACATAAAAATATCTAGTGTTTTTGCTATTGCTGAGTATGATTTATATAGAGCTTCAAAGATTAGAGAATATTATAAAATAAGTGGATTTACACCTAAGCAAACTAGTCTTTTTAGAAATAAAATTATTATGAAAGATTATTTAGTAAAGCACAATATCAAAGTAGCACCATATAAAGAAGTTGATTCTTTATACGATATTTATAATTTCCATTTTATACATGGTTTTCCACTAATTTTTAAATACCAAGAAGCTGGTGGAGCAGTTGGGATAAAAGTTTTAAAAAATTTTAAAGATATTAAAAAATTCTCTTTAGAAATACTTGCTAGTCAAAGTTTTGAATGGCCCAAAATGATGGTAGAAAAATTTATTTTTGGCACGATGTATCACGTGGATGGTCTTGCAAGTAAAAATAAAGTGCTTTATAATACGGCAAATAAATATATAAATCAAGGTATTGCTTATTTGGATGGCTTAAGTCTTGGCTCGATTGTTTTAAGCCAAAATAATGAAATATCAAAAAGATTAATTGAACTTAATAAACAAATAATAAAAATCCTTCCTATCGCAGAGGCTTATGGTTTTCATAATGAATTTTTTATTAATAAGCAAGGCGATATTATTTTATGCGAAATCACAGCAAGAGTTGGAGGAGGGGCTATAAACAATCAAAATGCAATTTTAAAAGATGTTAATATGGTTAAAGCCTTGCTTGAAAAAACTTTAAATCCAAGTCAAGATATCAAAATCACATCTAAAAATATGTCAAAAAGTGGAGGACATATTTATTTTACGACTGGCACAAAAAAAGGCAAAATAATTAAACTAGCCAAAAATTGTCCTTATGATTATGTAAAATATTATAAACTAAGTGCAGAAGTTGGAGATATCATCAGCCCTTCAGTATCATGTATGAATAATTTAGCGACTATTATTTTTGAAGCAGAAGATGAAAACGAAGCAGAAGAAAGACTAAAAATATTAGAAGATTGGTTTCAAAATAACAAGAAAATAGCTTATGTTGGAGAATAATTTTTTAAGAAAATTAGTCGTTTTTCATTTTGGCTATATTATGAGTGGGGCCTTTGATGTAATAGTTCTTGGCTATTTAGCTTTGAAATTTTCGCATAATCCAAATGAAGTAATAAAAGTTTTTACGAGTGGTTTTGTCGCAAGGATTTTGCTGATTTATATTTCAGGATATGTTATTGATTGTTACAGCAAAAAAAGCATTTTATTTGTAAGTTCAATAGTTAGAAGTATTACTTTGCTAATTGCTGGAATTATGTCAATGATGGGCTTGCTAGATATTTTTACCTTATCTATTTTAGCAGTATTGTTAATGGGTGCTAAGCAGTTTTATTCTACATCTATAAGAACTTTAGCTAAAATAATCTCAAAAGATAAGGTTTCAACTACGCATTATATGCTAAGTATTTCTGCAAATTTAGCAGGTATTTTTGCACCTATAATCGCTGGAATATTTCTAAAATTTAATCTGGAGAGTTATTTATTTTTTCTTGCATCATTTATCAATATTGTAATTTTAATACCATTAATAAGATTTAAATATCATGAAAAAATCCAAGCTAAGGTAGATTTATTAAAAACTCATCATGAATTTATCAAAGCTTTTAAATATATAAGAAACAGTGGGGCACTTTTTTATTTTGTAATTATGTCTTTTTTTATCTTTGGCTTATTTGTGCGAAATGCCACTCTTGTTGGTTTTTTGCATGAGCAAGAAAAAATAAATGCTTTTGAGATTAGTATTTTCTTTGGCGTGAGTTGTGCGGGTGCGATATTTGGCTCGATTTTAGTAAACAAATATTTAAAAAAGTATTTTAACATTGAAAAAATATTAATTTTTGGAACACTTTTAGAGGGTATTTTTTATATCTTATTTGCTTATTTTAATAATTTTTATCTTGAGCTTGTAAACATATTTTTAATAAGCACTTTCTTTGTTTTATGGATTGAATTTCAAAGTATCGCTCAGGTTTTAAGCAAAAAAGAATATCTAGCTAAGGCGTCATCTATCGCGCAATTTTTGTCATTTGGTATGTCAATTATTTTTCTAGAACTATTTAAATTTTTATCTTTTAGTTTTCAAGATATGCTATTTGGAGTTGGTATCATATATGTAATTTTAGGAATATTTTTATTTTTTTATAAATTTAACAGCGAACATCATAAGCTAGGGGCATAGGGTTTTTGGTTCTAGATTTAGACTTGATTTTGATTATGATTTAAAAGTATGCTAATTTGATGCCTATTAATCTTCTTGCTTTTTAAAATCTATAAAATATTGTGAATTATCATCATATTTTATAATTATAGCTTTTCTTATTTTAGCTAGTATTTTATTTATATTTTCATGGCTTTTAGTTTTAAAATAAACAAAGCCTGCTCTGTTTGCATTGTCTTTTGGTATTTTTATATAGCTAGCTTTTTTTACTGTAATTTTGTATTCAATTATTTCGTTTATCTCTTTTAATTTTTCAGTATTTATATATTTTATTTTCCCTTTTTTTAATATAATACAAGCATAACATGTAACTTGACTTGATGCTAAGAAATCAAATTTTTTGAATTTTTCTTTCTTAAATAAGTATTTAAAATATTCATTTATTTGACAATATCCTGTCGTTAAAAGTACACTTTTATAAATTTTATCGCCACCAATTCTTGTTTGAGATTCTATTATATATGCTTTGTTATCTGTTATTTTTAGTTCAGTATGTGCTATGCCATTGATTAATTTAATACTATTTAAAAAAGTATTAATACATTTTGAAATTATTTTGCAAGTTTTTTCATCGATTTTTGCAGGAGAAATAATATGATTTTGTATAGAATATTTTGAATTCTTAGCTAAAATCGATACACTCGTAGAAAAAATTGAGTGGACTCTATTAAAAGATAAAGTTTCTATGCTATATAGTTTATTTGTGCCGATATATTTTTCTGCAATAAAATCGATTAAGTCAATATTTTTGATAAAAGAATTTAATTGCAATTCATTATCTATAAAAATGACATCTCTGCTAGCAGCACCGCTTTTTGGCTTTAGCACAATTTTTTTATTTTGAAGTAAAAATTCTTTTAGCTCATTTTTTGATTTTGTAACCATAAAAGGGATTTTAAGCTCTTTTGAATTTGACAAAATATCTCTAGTTAAATGCTTGTTTTTTGTTACTAGAGTTGGGTAAAAGTCAAGTCCCTCAATGTCTAAATGCTCTTTTATAATTATAGCACTATTGAGCCCTTTTTCATTAAATGAAATTACAGCATCAAGTGCTTTATCTTTGTGAAATTGTTTTGCATAAAATAAACAAAGGGCACAATTTTGGGTGTCTATTTCTTTTTTATACATGGCATTTTTTAATATTTCATCATCAAAAAAATCTCCAAGATATGAAAATTCATAATCATTTTCTAAAATTGCAGTAACTGGAGTGCTCCATCCTGCGATTAATAATATGTGCTTTTTCATATCTTTCCTTTTGTAAATATTACTTGAACTTTACTTAAAGAAAGGCTTTTAAATATTCATTTAATATTTGAATAAATATATATAATTTTTTAGACTTGAAATGTTCTAATTTTCTCAAATACTAAAAGCCAAAAAGTACTTGAGATTTTAGAGCTTTGGCTTTAACTTTTAGGCTTTTGCTCTTTAAAGAGCAAATAAATCTGAAAATTTATTAAAATCTATACTTTCTATTTTGCTTTGATTAAAACATATACTTTCTAAAATTTGGCATTTTTTAGGCGATAATTTACTAGCAATACTAGCTTTAAATTTTTCTTCTAAAAGAGGAATTCCCTCAACTCTTCTTCTTTTGTGTCCTATTGGATATTCAACTTCTATTTTATTTGTGCTTGAGCCATCTTTAAAAAATACCTGCACAGCATTTGCAATTGAGCGTTTACTTGGCTCTAAATATTCTTTCGTATATCTATCATCAACCTCACAAGTCATAAGTGCTCTTAGCTTGTCAATTCTTTCATCACTTGCGATATTATCTTCATAATCATCTGCAGTTAGTCTACCATATATAAGAGGCACTGCTACCATATATTGTATGCAATGGTCTCTATCTGCTGGGTTTGCTAAAGTGCCTACTTTGTTTATAATTCTGTGTCCTGATTCTTGAGTAGTTATTATAATTTTTTTTATATTATCAATTCTATTTTTTACTTCTTCATGTAAAATCATAGCACATTCTACTGCTGTTTGGGCGTGAAATTCTGCTGGAAATGATATTTTAAATAAAATATTTTCCATAACATAAGAGCTAAAATCTTGAGGGATTGTAAGTTTTTGCCCTTTCATTTTAACATCTTCAAATCCCCAAAAATTTGCACTAAGCGCTGAAGGGTATCCCATTTCAGCACTTAAAGCTTTTAGGGCTAAATCAACTCCACGACTTGACGCGTCTCCTGCTGCCCATGATTTTCGTGAGCCTGTGTTTGGTGCATGTCTATAACATCTTAAAGCTCCACCATCTACAAAAGCGTGGCTTACTGCACTTTTTATTTCATCTAAATTTCCGCCAAGCATAGCGCAAGATACGGCACTTGAAGCGATTCGAACCAAAAGAACATGGTCAAGTCCTACTTTGTTAAAACAATTATCAAGTGCTAAGATTCCTTGAATTTCATGGGCTTTAATCATTGCTTTTAAAATATCTTTTACTTTTAAAGGCTTTTTACCCTCACTTATATTTTTTCTTGAAATATAATCTCCAAGAGCCCAAATAGCACCTAGATTATCAGATGGATGTCCCCATTCAGCTGCTAACCAAGTGTCATTAAAATCAAGCCATCTAACCATAGCGCCAACATTAAAAGCCGCTCTAATTGGTTCAAGTTGATAAGAAGTTCCAAAAATTTTAGCCCCAAGAGGTCTAAACTCAGCTCCACTTACACTAGGTCCTAAAAGTTTAGTACATTGTGGATATTTTAGTGCTAAAAGCCCACAACCAATAGTGTCAATCAAGCAGTTTCTAGCAGTTTCATAAGCTAAGTCATTTTTTGGCTCAAACTCTAGGGTGTATTTTGCAATTTTTGTTATTAGCTCATCAAAATTTGGTCTTTTTGTATCTAGGGTTCCCATATTGTTATTTTCGCTACTCATATTTTTCCTTGTATTTTTTTTATCTTTTATTGTGTCTTTTTTCTAATTCTTATCTTTTATTAATCGGTACAAAATCTCTAGGTTTTGGTCCATTATACTGCGAGTTTGGTCTTATTATTTTATTATTTGCTCTTTGCTCAAAAGTGTGTGCCATCCAACCTGCTGCTCTTGAAAGAATAAATAAAGGAGTATAATAAAGTCTCTCAATTTTCATATAATGATAAACTAGCCCTCCAAAAAAATCAATATTATCAGGCAAACCTTTATCAGCTTTTACTTTATCTCTAATTGCTTTTGCAATATCAAAAAGATGTTTATCACTATCTGGCAACTCTTTAAGCTCATTTGCAAGCTCAAATCCTATCGGCGACCTTGGGTCTAATTCCCTATAAATTCTATGTCCAAAGCCCATCATTTTTTCTTTTTTCTCAAAGATATTTGTTACTTCTTTTAAGGCCTCATCAACTGTACCAAAACCTAAAACAAATTTAATAGCTACTTCATTTGCACCACCATGTAAAGGTCCTTTTAGTGTTCCAATTCCTGTAATTATGCAAGAATAAATATCTGATAATGTCGAAGCTGTTATTCTATTTGCATAAGTTGAAGCATTAAATTCATGCTCAGCATATAAAGTAAGCATAGCGTTCATCGCTTTTACTTCAAGTGCTAGGGGCATTTTTTCTTTTAATCTTTCAAGTAAATACCCAGCTATTGTATCTTGCTCAGATTTTAATTCAATCTCTTTTCCGTGCTTGTGATAGTGATGCCAATATAATAAAAACGAAGGCAAGGCACCTAAAAGTCCTATAGCTTTATCTAATTGATTCGAAAAGTCTGTAGCTTCTGGATAAATACAACCATAAGCTGAAGTTGCCGTTCGCATCATATCCATTGGGTGTGTTGAGATTGGCAAGGCTTTTAAAACTTCTTTTACACTTTGGGGTAATTGTCTAGCCCTTGTTAACTTGATTTTAAAGCTCGCTAGTTGAGATTTGTTTGGCAATTCTCCAACTAAGAGCAAATAAGCCACTTCTTCAAATTCAGTTTTTAACGCCAAATCTTTAATATCATAACCTCTATAATTAAGCCCATTTCCTAGACCACAAGTACAAATCGCTGAACTTCCTGCTATAACACCTGCTAAACCACTCATAAGATTCTCCTTTTATTTTGTTGTAAATAACTCATCTATCTTGTTTTCATATTTATGATAATCAAGCATATCATAAAGCTCTTCCCTTGTTTGCATTTTGTCTATGCTTTTACTTTGAGTTCCATTTTCTTTAATATCTTCAAAAACATCCAAAGCAGCTTTGTTCATAGCTCTAAAAGCTGATAGGGGATAAAGCACCATTTTGATACCTGAATTTGCAAGCTCATCAAGGGTAAATAAAGGTGTTGCACCAAACTCTGTAATATTTGCTAAAACAGGAACTTTAATAGCGTTAGTAAATTCTTTGTATTCTTTTAAGGTATGAATTGCTTCAGCAAAAATCATATCTGCCCCTGCCTCAACATATTTGCAAGCTCGCTCTAGTGCCTTGTCTTGCCCTTCGCTAGCGTGTGCATCTGTTCTAGCCATTATCACAAAATCATCATTTATTCGCGCGTCAACTGCAGCTTTTATTCTATCACTCATTTCTTCTTTGCTAACTAATTCTTTATTTGGTCTGTGCCCACACCGTTTAGCTGAAATTTGGTCTTCAAGGTGCAAGGCTGCTGCTCCTGCTTTTGATATTTCTTTTACACTTCTTGCGATATTGAAAGCATGTCCCCAACCAGTGTCAGCATCAACTAATAAAGGTAAATCAACACAAGATGTTATTCTTCTAATATCAATACAAACATCTTCTAAATTTGTCATTCCTAAATCAGGCAAACCATAACTTGCGTTTGCAACTCCAGCACCTGAGAGATAAAGCGCTTTAAATCCTACTCTTTTAGCTTGCAAGGCGCTATAAGCATTTATTGTGCCCATAATTTGCAAGCACTTTTCATTCTTTACTGCTTGCCTAAATTTTTTACTTACATTCATTCTAATCCTTCATAGATATTTATTTAATATATTTAAATATCTTTTTAATATATTTTTGCTTGTAACTTACTATATTATACTTAAGATTGGAGTTTTTGAATGTACAAAAATATTTTTTGTCCTGCAAGTTTTGTACATTTATTTTAAAATGTATAATATTTGTACTTTTTTAGAATATTATTGTATATTATCGTACAAGGACTTTTATGAATTATGAAAATAATATGGAAAAAATAAGAGAAATATATAAGCGCTCTTTTTTGTCAATTTCAAGATTTTCTAAACTAATCTCAAAAGATAGACGAACTATATCATCTTGGCTTGATAGCAAAGAAGAGATAAATTTAAATATAGAAACAAAAAAAGAGATTTGTGAAAAGTTTAGATATTCTCAAAAAATTTGGGATAAGTCTTGTTTTGGTGAGGATTTTTTAAAAGAGCTAAACGAAGTATCAAAAAAAGAAGTTCAGATTATTGATGCTGATTATATAAAGCGTTTAAAATATATTATGAATATGGAAGCAAATAAACGCTTTGTTATTCAAGCTGAATTTCCAGGACCAGTTTATAGAGATGCAATGCTTGAAAGTACAGGCAGAATAAAAAATCATGACAAAGAAGTACAAGCCTTAAAAAGAGCAAGAATTAAAAAAATGCTAAGCTACGATTATGATACAACTGAGTGGTATAGTATAAAATCTATTTTGAATTTTTGTTTTGCAAGTATTGGAAATTTTTATACCAAAGAAGAGAAAATAAAAGTTTTGGATTTGATGTATGATATTTTTGCAAATAATTATAATAAAAAACTTTTCTTATTTGATTCATATTCAAAAAATCGTTATGGCGCTCAAACTACATATATATCTATAAATACAAAAAGAAAAGTGCTTTTTTTTAAATCTCCAATTCAAAGGCTTTTTATAGAAATAAAAAATAAAGATTTAGTTCAAACCATACATAAATATTATTCAAATCCAAAAACAGCACCTGAGCATATAAATTTCTTAGATTCATTTTTTTTAATAAAAATTTTAAGAGACGCTTTAATGTATAATAATAGCTTGCTTCAAGCTTATCAAAGTATAGCTAAGCAAAGCTCTTATGCAAAACTTTTTTTTAAAAACTTATCAATAGATTTGCAAAATGAAATAAAAGCTTTAGAAGATAAGTAAAAATAAATAGCACCAATGCGACGCTAAGAGAAAACAAAATGTACTTCTAAGCGATTTTTGGCAAAAATATAATACTAAAGTGGTTTATTTGACTTTAAACAAGCTTTGCATAAAATTCTTATGGATAATTTTTATCCATAATATAAAAGGATAAATAATGGCTAAAAAAATGACAACGAGTGCGGGAAATATAATAGGTGATAATCAAAACTCCCTAAGTGCTGGACAAAGAGGTCCTTTGCTTATGCAAGATTATCAATTAATAGAAAAATTAGCTCATCAAAACAGAGAAAGAATACCTGAGCGAGTCGTTCATGCTAAGGCTTCAGGTGCTTTTGGCGTTTTAAAAATCACAAAAGATATTAGTAAGTATACCAATGCTAAAGTTTTGCAAAAAGGCGAAGTTACTCCTATGCTTATTCGTATTTCAACAGTTGCAGGAGAAAAAGGAGCAGCGGACGCTGAACGAGATGTTAGAGGATTTGCAATTAAATTTTACACCAAAGAAGGAAATTGGGATTTAGTTGGAAACAATACTCCCGTATTTTTTATCAAAGATCCTTTGAAATTCCCTGATTTTATTCATACTCAAAAAAGACACCCAAGAACAAATATGCGAAGCACAACTGCTATGTGGGATTTTTGGTCCAACAGTCCTGAGTCTTTGCATCAAGTTACTATTTTGATGTCTGATAGGGGAATTCCTAAAAATCTTAGACATATAAACGGTTACGGTTCTCATACTTACAGCTTATTAAATGATAAAAAAGAACGGTTTTGGGTTAAATTTCATTTTAAAACTGCTCAAGGAATAAAAACTATCACAAACGAAGAAGCAGAAAAATTAATAGGGCAAGATAGAGAGTGTTTTCAAAAAGACCTTTACGAAGCAATAGAAAAAGGTGACTTCCCAAAATGGAATTTTCAAATTCAGATCATGAGTGAAGAAGATACAAAAACTGCTAAAATCAATCCTTTCGATGTGACAAAAATTTGGCCTCATAGTGATTATCCTATGATTGATGTGGGAGTTATGGAGCTAAATAAAAATCCGCAAAATTATTTTTGTGAGATTGAGCAAGCTGCATTTTCACCTTCAAATGTAGTTCCTGGAATTTCGTGGAGTCCTGATAAAATGCTTCAAGCTAGAGTTTTCTCTTATGCTGATGCACATAGATATAGATTAGGAACACATTATGAAATGCTTCCTGTAAATAAACCAAAATCACAAGTTAACACTTATCATATGGATGGTTCTATGAATTTTAGCGAGCCAAGCTCAAGCGATGCTTATTATGAGCCTAACTCTTTTGGTGGCGCTGTTGAGGATAATTCTTATATCGAACCACCTCTTGAAATAAATGGAGATGCTTATAGATATGGTAATATTACCAAAGTTGACCAAGATCATTATTCTCAAGTAAGTGCATTGTTTTTGCTTATGAATGCTAGCCAAAAAGAACAATTATTTTCAAATATTGCAGCTGCTATGGATGGAGTATGCGATAAGATTATTAATAAACAATTGGCACTTTTTGAAAAAGTTCACAAAGACTACGCAAGTGGGGTTAAAAAAGCACTAGGCAATAAGCTCTAAATAGTCTGCAAGAAAAGATGGAAATGAAAGAAGAAAAGAAAGAAGTAAAAATCCTAAGTCAAGTAGATGAAGAAAAACGCTACGCAGAGCTTCAAGTTATGGCTCTTGATTTTGCTAGAAAAGGAAATAAGCAAACCTTAAAAAAGATGATAAATCATGGTTTAAATAAAAACTTAGCTGATGAAAAAGGAAACACTCTTTTAATGTTGGCAAGTTATAGCGGGCAATTTGAATGTGCTAAAATGCTTTTAGAGCTTGGCACTGATATTGATAAGCGAAATGACAGAGGACAAACTCCTTTGGGTGGCGTGGCGTTTAAAGGAAATCTTGAGATGGTAAAACTTTTGCTTAAATTTGGAGCTAAAATAGATGCAGATAATGGTGGAGGTAAAACTCCTTTATTGTTTGCTGCTATGTTTGGGCAAAAAGAAGTCGTAGCATACCTTATAAAAGAGGGTGCAAATGCTAAGGCTAAGACAATATTTGGCTTGTCTATTAGCCAAATTGCGAAACTAACGGGTGGCATAAGGACAGCTTTTGGTGCTTAGTTGTTTCTTGATTAGCTTAGCTGTTTTGTTTTAATATTATTTCAAAAATCACGCTAAATATCATCTCGAATTTTTTTTAATTTGTCTATTTTTTCTAAGTAATTTTGTTTTTTATTTTCTATAAAATCTATTCTTTCTTTATTGATTGTCAAGTATTGCTCTTTTGATATTTTTATAATTTTTTCTAAGTAATTTTTTGAGCATAAAAATTCTTCTATCTTAGAAAAGTTAAAAATACTTTTTAGTTTTATTAAAATCTCTTCTTCTCTTGGATAATATATATTAAATTTTAAACAGTCTTGTTTGTAAAGTTCAAGCGATTGTTCTATTCGTTGCTCAAAGTAAAATATGCAAGCTTGCGTGCTTTGTATGTAGCTATAAGATAAGGTTCCGTGAAAGTAAACAAATTTTTCTCTTAGAGTTGCAATATTATCTAGAAAACTATCATGATAATAAGATAAAATATATTCATAAATCTTTGAGGCAAAATGTCTAGTATTTGAAAATTCCCCATCACTTGCTATTTTTCTATGTTTTTTAATTTTTTCAAAAGGCTCTTGCCAAGCGTGTATTTGGTTTAGTAGATTTTTATAAATATCTAAAAATGCTTCACCAGAATCAAGCTCAATTTGCTTGAAATTTTTCATAACTTTTTTAAACATTTTATCTATACTTTGTTCATCATAAAAAAGATTTTTACAGATATTATCAAAATCAATCCACAGGGTTTCAAATTCTATTTTTTCAATTTTATTAATAAATGATTTCTTTCTTTCTTGGAACCTAACACTTTGGCTTGTCTTAATATTTTCAAAAATTTCTTTTGAGATTTGTTTCATAATGGTTTCAATCATATCATAAATTGTGTATAAAAGTTTAGAATATTTTTTATAAATATCATCAAAATTTGATAATATTTCAACTTCTTGGTTTTTTAAAATATCTTCAAGAGATTGATAAACTCCTAGAATATTTTCATATTCTTTGATTAAAATTCCACAAATTCCTTTTAAATCTTTTTTTATAGAAAATTCTTTGGCTTCTTTGGCTCTTGGTCTAATAGCATTTTCTATAAAATCTAATACCTCACTTATATTTGATTCTTCCATAAGTTTTGAATTTTTTGAAGTATCTTTGTTTTTTATAATTTTTATTTTTTCTTTATAGTCTTTGAAATCCTTTTCAAAAAATATTAAAGAATCTGAGTCAGAATTTTGACTTAAATTCTTTTTGAAATCTATGCAAATTTCCTCAAAAGAATCTTCAAGCAGAATATTTTTTTGATTCATTCTTGATTCAAGGGCAAGTTTAGCTGAGATTGGCACAACCTTAGCAAAGTATTTTGAGAAGTTTTTTTTAATATAATCTGTGGTTTTTTCTACTTCTTCTTTAGTGAATTTATCTTTTTGATTTAACAAACAAAGTGATTTATCTTTAAAGTTTTTCATTTGTTCATCCAAAACTTCAGCTTCACTTACTTTTCCAGCATTATCGATAAGACTTAACCAAATAATCCCTCCAACATCTTTTAAAACTTTTTTTGTAATATCTGTATCTTCTTGATTTTGTGAATTAAGTCCAGGGGTATCAACAAAAGAAATATCTTTTAAAATCTCCAAAGGCGCATACAGACTAAGGTATTTTATATCTTTTAATTGTGCTTTTCTTTGGTCTGTAAATTTTGATATATAGCTTAGAGGATAGTATTCATCGCCTCCAGATTTATATGTAATTTTTAGTTTGTATTCTTTTGCATAATTTATAAAATTAACTTTTGAGGTTACGGGTGTTATTCCTGTTGGCAAAATATTTCTTGCTAAAATCGCATTTAAAAAAGTAGATTTTCCCGAGCTAAATTGTCCCGTTATTGCTATTTCCATAGGGTATCTAGCTCTTCTTAGGAGTTTATTTAGCGTCATTTCAAGCTCAACTGAAGGCAAGAAAAGCTCATCAAGTAGTAAATCTTTTGTTTTTTTAATTTCTCCTGCAAGGCCCTCTTGATAAGCTTCAAGTTTTGAGTATTTTTCTTTGAATTCTTTTATAAAATTACCTAAGATACTTGAATCTTCATCTTCTGCTGTACGTGTATTTTTTGGCAAATTTTCAACTATATTTTTCATAGGCATACTTTTAAAATTGAATTTAAGCTTTTTAGATTTTTATTAATTCGCTCTTCATTTTGTGCTTTTTCTTCAGAGCTTTTATTAATATTTATTAAACTACTTTTCAAAATATCTTCATCGTTTTTAAGCTCTTGCCTTGCCTCATTTAGCGGGATATTTAAAATATTAAAGAATTTTTTTATCATTTCACTACTTAGCTCTTTTGTTCTTTGGCTTAGCTCGAGTTCAAGTTCAAGGAAATTTTGCTTTAGTAAATCTAGAATTTTAGCATCTAATAAATCAAGTTTATTTTTATCTGCTTCTTTTATTGCTTGATTTATTTTTTGCTCTAAAGCATCATTATTTTTGCTAGTAAAAGCATTTTTAAAATCATTTTGAAAAAAAGTTCTAGCATTAAAAGTATCATTTTGGTATTGTAGTTTTAATTCTAAATTTTGATATTTTCGTTCAAAAACTTCTATTGAATCTTGGAATTTTTTTATAAATTTATATCTAAAATCTCGAATAATATCAATTATTCCATCTTTTAATCCAGTTTGTAAAATAATATTTATTCTTGCTTGTTTTGGTTTTTTCTTGTTTTTCTCTAATTCATAACTTACATCATCTAAAATTCTTTGTTTGATTAAAACCCTTAAGTCAAGTAATTCTTTTGCTAAAAAATCTTTCAAATATTCAAGATAAGAATTTATTTCTTGCTTATAATAATCTAAATCTTTTTTTAAGATATTAAAATTTTCTTCGCTTTTTGATATTTTATCTTCTAAAATTTTTAAGTCATTTTCTAATTCTTTTTTATTTTTTGAGCCTAGAGATTTTGTAAATTCTAGGTATTGTATTCCTTTTTGAGATAATCTTGCTAAGCTAGATTTTGCAGAGTTAAAAATGATTTCTTTTCTTTGGCTATTTTTTCCAAAAAGAGTATTCTTTAAATAAACTTCTAATTTTGAGATGCCTGATTGCTCAAGGCTAAGTCCTAAATCTTTTATTTTATCTTCTTGCTTTGTTCTATAATATATTGCACTTTGCGCTGAAATAGGCAAGAATTCAATATGCTCCAAAATATACTTTAGTTTTGAATTTTTACCTAAAGTTTGAAGCCTCGTTTCAAGCGAATTTTTTGTGTAAGAAATGACTTCTTCAACTTGCTCTTTACTTACGCTATCAATCCTAGTTATGACAATAAGTAGCTTACTTATATTTTGATATAGCAAAGAATCAATTATAAAATCTATATCTTTTAAGCTTGCACTTTGGCTTACATTCATAAGATGAATCATCAAATCACATTTATTCATATAATTTTTTGTTATTTCTTCCCTTTGTATAATAGGATCATCAAGTCCTGGTGTGTCAACAATTTCTATGCCATCTTTTAAAAAGCTAAGAGAAGAAAAGATTTCTACATATTTTACTAGATTGCATTTACCTTTTGAATCTTTTGCTGAAGTAAAAAATTTTAAATCTTTAAGTGAAATTGTTTGAGTGTGAGAAATTTCTTGTATTAGCTTGGGAAAATCTTGGCTAAAATTTGCTTCGCTTTGTTTCACAAAATCTTGCATATTTTTTAACTCTTTTGCACTTTGTTTGATTTTATTCCATTCTTTAATGTTCCAAAAAAATACTTTTGCTTCGGCTTTTTTTCCATATTTTAATATGCTTAGATTTGCGGTTTCAGGTACAACTGAAGTACCTAGAATTTCTTCTTTTAAAAGTGCGTTTAGCATAGTTGATTTTCCTGCGTTCATCACGCCTGTTACACCTATGGAGAATTTTTGCTTTTCTAAAAAGTTTTTAAGATTTTCAAGTTCAGGTAAAAATACCTTATCAAGACAAGCTTTAGCATCTTCTAGAAGTGCTAAAAAAGTTTTTTTAATTTGCTTGTAATCTTGCCCAAATTCAAGCGAATTTTTTGATACTAAAATACTAGATTCTTCTTCTATGGTATTTTTACTCGTATTTTCAGGTTCAGGATTATCCAAGTTAGACAGCTTAGGCAAATTCGAAAAGCTAGACAAGTTTGATGAGCTAGAAAAATTGGAAAATTGAAATAAGCTAAGTAATTTTTCATAATCATTTCTAGTTAAAATTTTTGCTTTTTTAAGTTTTTCTAAACAAGTTTGAATTTGTTTTAAATCTTTTAAATCTATATTTTTCTCTAATTCTTTTAAGATTGAAATTTGGATTTTATAAATATCGCTTAGTTCTTTTGTTTCTTTTTTTGAAAATATTTTTAGTAAATTTTTAAAACTTTCTAGGGATAAAAATTTATTAAAATTATCTCTTTTGCATACCAAAATCAAGCAAACTGCTTCTAAATCTTGCGTGGCATTTATCTCAAAATTATCAAGTTGTTCAACTTCGAGGTTTAATCCTTGATAAAGCAAAAAATACTCAAGGCATAAATTCATTCTTTTCCTAGTTTGTAAATTTATCCAAGCCAAAAGGCTTGAATATTATAATTATTTTATCTAAGAGATACTAATTTTCGTCTAAGATAAGCTATTTTACTTTGAAGTGGCAAGTGTTTTGGACAGTGATCTTGACAAGCTAGCAAAGACATGCAACCAAAAATACCACTATCATCTCCAACTAATTCATAATAGTCTTCAGTAGTTCTATCATCATGTGGGTCAATCTCAAATCTAGCAATTCTGTTTAGCCCAACAGGTCCTACAAAATCAGGTCTCATAAGTGCAGTTGCACAAGAAGCGACACAAACTCCACATTCAATACATCTATCAAGCTCAAAAGTTTCTTCAGCAAGTTCAGGTTCAACTTTTTGCTCTATTTTTTCTATGTCTGTTTCTTTTTGTGTATGAATCCAAGACTCAACTCTTTTACTCATTGCGTCCATCCATTTACCAGTATTAACTGATAAATCTTTTATAAGCTCAAAAGCAGGCATTGGCATAAGCTGAAGTTTTCCGCTAGGATAATTTGTTATCAAAGTTCTACAAGCAAGAGCTGGTTTACCATTTACTACCATTCCACAACTTCCGCAAATTCCTGCTCTACAAACGAAATCAAAGCTTAAATCAGGATCAAGTGTTTCTCTTATAATATTAAGAGCGATAAAAAGCGTCATCCCTGGTGTTTCTTCTAGCTTATAATCCACAAAATGTGGTTTTGATATTTTGCTTCTAGGGTTAAATTTTAGGACTGAGATTGTTATTTCTCTACCTTTTTTAGCACTCATTATTTTTCTCCTAATCTTTCATTTTTATCTTTATAATTCATTGGTAAGAAAAAGTCCAACAAAGCTTCTTGAATTTGAAATCTATCTTTTCCATCTTCTTGAAATTTTTCTGTTATTTTGTCAACTTGAGCTTGTCGTTTTGCTGAATCTGGATGCTCAATAATCATGCCTTTAGCTCCATATCCTCTAAATGCAGGAGGTAATTCCATTTTCATAATATCAAGTGCTTCATAAGTTACCGTCGGTAAAGTTTGTTTTGGATTTTCCCACGTTGTTAGTGTTCGGTTTAGCCAATTTGCATCATCTCTTTTTGGATAATCTTCTCTAAAATGTGCGCCTCTACTTTCTGTTCTATCTCTTGCACCCACTGCAACGCAAAGAGCAAGTTTAAGCATTTTAGGAACTCTATAAGCTTCTTCAAGCTCAGGATTTCCTGCTTTTTCTTTTGATTTTACATTTATATTTTTAGTTTTTTTCAAAAGAATTTCAAGTTCATTAACAGCTTCTTTCAAGTTTTTGCCATCTCTAAAAATTCCCACTTTATCATCCATTAGTTGTTTCATTTGATTTTTGATTTTAAAGATATCTTCTTTTCCATCAAAGCTAAGAATTTCATCTAAATAATCTTCTTGTGCTTTCATAGCTTTGTTAATATTTTGTGTTTTGATATTTATATCATTTTCTAAGCAAAAATCAGCAAGATAATTACCTACAATCATACCAGCAACAACAGTCTCAGATACTGAGTTTCCTCCAAGTCGGTTAAAGCCGTGCATATCCCAGCAAGCTGCTTCTCCACAAGAAAAAAGTCCTTTTAGATTTTGTGATTCACCTGTTGCTTTGGTTCTTATTCCACCCATTGAATAGTGTTGCATAGGTAGCACAGGAGCCCAACCTTTTGGACCTTCATCAGCAGGATCAATTCCGTTAAATATCTCACAAATTTCTTGTACATCTCTTAGGTTTTTTTCTATGTGTTTTCTTCCTAAGATTGAAATATCAAGCCAAAGGTGTTGTCCATAAGGTGAAGGAACGCCTTTTCCATTTCTAATATGTTCTATCATTCTTCTTGAAACTACATCTCTTGAAGCTAGCTCTTTTTTCTCAGGTTCATAATCAGGCATAAATCTATGTCCATCTACATCTCTTAGTATTCCACCATCACCTCTACAACCTTCTGTTAATAAAATCCCAGATGGTACTATTGGTGTTGGGTGAAATTGGACTGCCTCCATATTTCCTAAACTTGCAACTCCAGTTTCTAAAACCAAAGCTTGTCCAGTTCCTTCACAAATCACAGCATTTGTAGTTTGCTTGAAAAGTCTTCCATATCCTCCAGTTGCAATACAAGTTCCTTTTGCCACGTAAGCTTCAAGTTCTCCTGTAATCAAATCTCTTACAATTGCACCATAGCATCTGTTGTTTTCATGTATTAAGCTAAGAGCTTCTTTTCTGTCTCTTATGTCAGCATTGTGTTTTAAAGCTTCATTTGCTACACCAAAAAGCATAGTATGCCCAGTAGCGTCAGCTGTATAGCAAGTCCGCCATTTTTTTGTTCCACCAAAATCTCTTGAGTGGATTAAGCCATGTGCTTCTTCATCTTCGACAATTGTTGTTTTTTTTGCATTTATTACAGCGTCTCTAGCTCCTTTTGTAATCCTAGTCCAAGGCACTCCCCAAGACGCTAATTCTCTAATAGCTTTAGGCGCTGTTGTTACAAACATTCTAGCAACATCTTGATCACAGCCCCAATCGCTTCCTTTTACAGTATCACTAAAGTGCAAGTCTTCGTTGTCGCCTTGACTCATTTTTGAGTTTGCTAAAGACGCTTGCATACCACCTTGTGCTGCTGCTGAGTGAGATCTTTTTACAGGTACTAAAGATAAAATAATAGTACTTAAACCTTTTTTTTGAGTAGCAACACCAGCTCTAAGTCCAGCTAGTCCTCCACCGATTACTAATGCATCACAGTAAAAAATTTTCATTTAAACTAGCCCCCTTATTATTTTATGTGTTGGTATATTTATTTGTGTTTGAGTATAAGCTGTTGGTGTATATCTTTGTCCAGCATTATCAGCGTGATAGATTCCTATTTTTATATAAGCAGCTAGTGATAAAACTCCTAAAAGAAGAAAAATAATAGTTACAATCCATTTTGCTCTTTTTAATTTTATTCTTGATTCTTTTGCAGTTTTTCCTTCAAACCAACCCCATTTAATACAGAGTCTATAAAGTCCTATTGAGCCATGAAATTCAACTGCTAAAAGCAAGAGAATATATAAAGGCCACATATAAGCAGACCAAACTCTATCTGAAGATGCGTAAGGGCCAATATCATTTGAATGAGTCATTATTATAAATAAATGAATTGAACCTAAAAAGAACATTGCAAAACCTGTGTAAGCTTGAACGAACCATAGTTTTGTATCGCCATGCGCCATACTTTTTGAGTGAGTTCTTATAAGTTTATATTGTTTGTAATTGATTGGCAATTTTCTAACACCCATAATTGCGTGTACTATAAAAATTATTGCTATAATTATTGCAAAAATTGTTACAATTATTGGACTTCCTCCATGTATTAAAAAACTAGCTTCCATCATTTTTGTGACTTGATACATAGCTTCATTTCCAAAAAGTATGGAAGCTACAAATATCATATGTGCCCACATAAAAAGTGCAAGAATCAAACCAGTTGTACTTTGAATAAAATCCAACTTAGCAGGTGTTCTGCTTTTCTTTCTTTCTTCTGTTACACCTAAATAGCTTTCTATTAGGTCATTCATTTTTAATCCTTTCAAATTTATCCTTAGATAGTCAATTTTCTTGTCAATTGTGTTGTACATCTTAGCTTAAAGCTACTTTAAAAATTCTTATATTTTTTTGATATTATTTGTTTTAATTATTATAAGTACTTAGCCTGAACTTTGTTTATTAGGGTACTTTAGAAGAATAATAATTTTTTATTCTTACTTTAAAAAATATTTTTTAAGTTTTGAGTGTTACTATTATAAGCAAAATTAGCTCTAAAGAAAAATAAAAATAGCAGAAAATGTGGTATTTTAATCCTAAGCTAAAATCTAGGCTTAGGATTATTTTTATATAATATTAATGCAAGGCTAATATAAAAGACTAATGCAAGAATAGCGATTTTATACTAAGTTGAACTACGGCTATAATTTGATCAATATTTGGAATTGGTATGAAAAAAGCAATTGCTGAACCCACTCCTGACCATATTATTAAGATTGCTAAAAAGCCAATTGCATAAGTGCTAATTGTTCTATCATTAAAATAAGGTTTTATATTGTTTGTACTTGGATAAAAATACATCATAGCAATTAGTTTAAAGTAATAATAAACTGATACAATAGTTGCTAAAACTGCTATAACAACAAGCCAAATATATCCTGCATGAATAGCCTCAACAAATACATAAAATTTACCCATAAATCCAATAGTTGTAGGAATTCCTGCAAAACTCATCATAAATATTGTCATTAAAGCTGCTAAATAAGGTCGCTCTTGTGCTAAGCCTTTAAAGTCATCAAAAGTAACTCTTACTTTTGTTTCAGCAATAATATGCGAAATTAATCCAAAAGCGCCAATCGCAGTAAGAAGATATGCTATTAAATAAAATACTATAGAATAAGCACTTGCTATGTTTGTCCCAAGTGCAATAAAGGCTAAAAGTAAATATCCTGTGTGAACTATTGATGAAGCTGCGAGCATTCTTTTTACATTTTTTTGAATTAGAGCTAACCAAGTTCCAATCGCTAAGGTTAAAACGGTTAAGACTTCAAGAATTGGAACCCAATAATGTTGCAAGGAAGCAAAATCTTGAATATAAGCTCTTAGGAAAAATGAGAATATTGCAATTTTAAATACTGAAGCCATATAAGCTGTAACTAAAACACTAGAACCTCTATAAACATCAATAACCCAAGATTGAAAAGGAAAGGCTGCGATTTTAAATAAAAATGTAAATAAAATCATAGTAATACCAATGTAGACTAAAGCCAAACTTGAGTCTGAATTGCTTATAAAAAATCCGATTTCATTTAGGTTTGTAGTTCCAGTTGCACCATAAATTAAAGCAGTTCCAAGTAAGAAAAAAGAGCCTATAAAAGAGCCAAGTATAAGGTATTTAAAAACAGCCTCAACTCGTCTGTTGTTAGCGGTATTAAATCCAACTAAAATATAGATTGAAAAAGATGCAATTTCAAGAGAAATATAAGCTGTGATTAATTCATTTGCATGTGCTAAAAGCATCATCCCAAATAAAGAAAAAAGTATCATAGCATAAAACTCGCCCTTAATATAAGCTCTAGTTTTGGCATAACTTTCTCCAACTAAAACAATAAGCAAGGCACCAATAATAAGCAAAATACTAAAAAAGTTTGAAAAGCTATCAAAAATTAGCATATTTTTAAATAAATTACCAAAAGGATTGAAAGCAAATAAGTCATCTATATGATAAAAAGAAATGACAAGTGCTATTACTAAAAATATTGTGCTCATTCCTATAAAAGTCATAGTTTTAAAATTATACATACTCATAAACATAAGCACTAAAGCGCCTATTAAAATAATAATTACTGGCAAAAGGTAAACGATTGAACTCATCCTAAAGCTCCTATTTGTAAAATATCACTCACATAATGAGTTACAGTTGGTGCAAATTTGTTTATAAAAGGTTCAGGGTAAACTCCCATTAAAAATATTAGTATCACCCAAGGCAAAAACCCTAGTAGCTCTTTTACTTTTAAATCTCGCATTTTTACATCAGCGCCACCATCAGCTTCTCTGTTTTGTAAGATAGCTCTTTGAAACATCCACAGCATATATGAAGCTGCGATTAACACAGTAAATCCTGAGATATATCCTAAGACATGGTTAAATTTAAATACTCCAAATATTATTAGAAGTTCTGAAGTAAAACCACTGGTTCCTGGTAAGCCTACACTTGCAAATAAAAATATTGCAAAAACGAAAGTATAGAGTGGGGCTTGTTTGGCGATTCCACCTAGTTGCTTGATGCTTTTAAGCCCTGTTTCTTTCTCTAATAAACCAATTAGCAAGAATAGTCCACCCGTTGCCATGGCGTGGGCAATGATGAGATATAAAGCACCATTAATTCCTAGGGTATTTAAAGAAAATACACCAGCTGCTATAAAACTTAGATGCGAGGCTGAAGAATATGCAAGCATTCTTTTTATATCATCTTGCATTAAGGCCGCAATTCCAAAATAAATAAGTCCAAACAAGCCTATGAAAACAAAATAATGCGAAAATTGCACATAAACATGAGGAAAAATAGGTATCATAAATCTAACTACACCATATATTCCTAATTTTGCCATAATTGATGAAAGTATAAATACTCCACCCGTTGGTGCATTTTTATAAGTATCCATAATCCATGTATGAAAAGGAAATAAAGGAATTTTAATTGCAAATGCTACAGCAAAGGCTAAAAATAGCCAAATCTGCTCATGATAACTAAGCGTCGTTATTTTCGTAAAGCTATCAAGCGCAAAACTCCAAGTGCCAAATTCGTTGAAATAAGTAACTCCAAGATATAAAATACTAACTAGCATAAGCAAAGAGCCTGCCATGGTATAAACAGTTATTTTAATAGTTGAGAATACCTTGTTTCCTGTTCCAAATAATCCGATAATTAAAAAGATTGGTAAAAGCATAGTTTCCCAAAAGAAATAAAATAAGATTACATCTAAAGATAATAATGCCCCAGTTACTCCAGTTTGAACTAAAAGCATATTTATCCAATACCCTTTTGTTCGCCCTTCCCATAAAAGCAAATAAGCAGTTGGGATTAAAAGAGCAATTAACATAAGAATAGTTAAGGAAAATCCATCTAATCCTATATAATAGTTTATCCCATATTTAGAAATCCATGGAACATCTGTAACAAACTGCAAGCCCTTACCTGGTTCGTATTGGAGATACAGTTTTAATACTAAAACAAAAACAACAACTGTTGTCAAAAAAGCTATGTTTCTAACAGTTTGCATATGCTTAGTTGTTAACATCAAAGCAAAAGCAACAACCGCTGGTAGAAAAATTATAAAAGATAAAATACTTGCACTCATACTATTGTCCTAACACATTTAAATATACATAAAGAGATATTGCACTTATTCCAAGGAGCATATAGAGTGCATAAATTCTTACATTAGCATTTTGTAAAAATGCTAGCTTATTACCAAACACTATAAGTCCTTTTGAAAACCCCATGATAATTGCATCAATGAATTTATCATCAAGAAATTTATCTAAAAATACAGCTAATCTTTTTATATTTTTAACAAAAATAAAGTCATAAAATTCATCAACATAAAATTTATGATAAACAATACTTGTTTCACTTTCTCTTTTGCTTAAATCAAAATTAGCGTATTTTTTATAGGCCCAAAATGCTCCAGCTAAAGCAAAAATCACACTTAAAAACATAAGTCCTAATTCTCTTGATACGTTCATATGGTCGCTTGAATTATGAAGCATTCCTAACCAATTATCTACAAAATGTCCACCTCCGAATATTTCAGGGAAATTGACAAGTCCACCAAATATAGCACCAATACTAAGGATAAATAAAGGCACTGCTATTGTTAAAGGCGTTTTGTAATATTTCATTTCTTTTTGCCCATTTGGTGCTTTAAAAAGTATGAAATATAATCTAAACATATACAAAGCTGTTAAAAATGCTGTGAAAAGTCCAATAGCCCATATGATATATTCTCCTTTTTCAAATGCTCCAGCTAAGATAGCATCTTTTGAAAAGAAGCCTGAGAATGGAGGAATTCCTGATATCGCTATAACGCCTATTAAAAAAGTTCCAGATATTATAGGAAGCTTCATTCGTTTTTTTGCTAACTCAAAAATATCTTGTTCATGATGCATAGCCATAATCAGACCACCTGCACCCATAAAAAGCATAGCTTTAAAAAATGCGTGAGTAAAAACATGAAAAAGTCCAGAGCTATAAAAACCAAGTCCTACACCTATAAACATATATCCAAGCTGACTCATAGTTGAGTATGCTAAAACTTTTTTTATGTCAGTTTGTCTCATAGCAATAACAGCTGCAAAAAGAGCAGAAAATGCACCGATATAAGCTATGAAAATTCCGATATTAGGGATTAGCTCATAAAGAAAATGAAATCTAGCAACCATATAAACCCCAGCTGTTACCATAGTTGCAGCGTGGATTAAAGCTGAAATTGGAGTAGGCCCAGCCATTGCGTCAGGCAACCAAGTATAAAGTGGAATTTGCGCTGATTTACCCATAGCACCAATAAACAGTAAAACTCCACTAATTACTAATAAATGGTTAGAGCCAAAACTTACATTCATAGCAAGGGTTTGAAAATTTAAACTAGTTTCACCTAGGGCAAAAAATAAAGTAACAATTCCTAGAATAAATCCTAAATCTCCAATTCTATTTACAATAAAAGCTTTATTTCCTGCTTTTACATTTTCAGGTTTTTGATAGTAAAATGCGATTAGAAGGTATGAACATACTCCAACGCCTTCCCAACCTATGAATAAAATAATAGGATTAGCAGCTAAAACTAAAAGAAGCATAGAAGCTAAAAATAGATTAAAATAAGCAAAAAACTTACCAAAGCCTTCATCTTTTTTCATATAGCCAACTGCGTAAATATGAATAAGCCATCCAACAAAAGATACAAACATAGACATAAAAATTGCTAGCTTATCGCCTAAAAATCCCATAGTAATATTTAAGTTTGAAATATCAATCCAAGTATATATGTTTTGTGTAAATGCACCATTGTTATCATCTAGCCTAATAAATAAAATTAATGTTAAAATAAAACTAATTAAGGGTGTTACGGTTCCAATTAGTGCAAAAGAAAGTTCAGGAAGTTGTTTTATTTTTATATGATAAAAATACATTCCTGCAAGAATAATAGCGCCAATCAAAGGGCTTAAAATAATCCAAACTAATATATTTGTGTGCATTATTCTACCTCCTGTTTTAGTTGGGTAAATACATCTGTATCAAGTGAGCCTTTTGCTCTAAATAAAAGGATAATTATTGATAAGAATATTGAAGCCTCAGCAGCAGCTAAAGCGATTACTAAAATAGCCATTATTTGCCCATCCATATTTCCAAGGTATCTTGAAAAGGCAACTAAAAGCAAATTTATAGCATTTAACATAAGTTCTATTGACATATAAATTATAATAATATTTCGTCTTGCAATAACACCAATAACGCCTAGTGAAAAAAGAATCATCGCAAGACCTGCATAAGAAATTAGTGTCATTATTTATTTCCTCGTTTATTTTTTTTGGCTAAAACTATTGCCCCAACTAATGCAACTAATAACAAAATCGATATTAGCTCAAAAGGAAATAGCCAATTTACATACAAATTTAAGCCTATATTTTTTAAAGAGCCAAAGCCATCATTTGTGATTTGCATTGAAGCATTTGGAAGTTTTGAGATAGCTTTTAAGATAAGCAAATCAATAGGTATCATTAAAATTATACCTATTAAAATCATAAGATTTTTACTAGGCTCTTTTGGTAGATGCTCTTCTTGGATATTTAAAAACATTAAAATAAACAAAAATAAAGTCATAATTGCGCCTGCATAAACAATGATTTGTGCCATAAATAAAAATGGAGCGCTTAAAAGTGCAAAAAGTCCAGCGATAGCAAGTATGCAAATAAGCAAACCAAGTGCACAGTAAATTGGGTTTTTGTAAAAAAGCATAACTAAAGCACCAACAATAGCAAAAAAAGCTAAAACTGCGAATATTATTGTACTAATCATTTCCAAATTCCTTTTTTCTTGTGTGAGATAATAAGGTATTTTTGTCTAAAACAAAGTCTTCTCTTTTATCAGCAGTGAATGAAAAAATACCTGTATCCATTCTAATAGCGTCGCAAGGACATGCCTCAACGCAATATCCACAATAAACACATTCTAATAAATCTATATTAAAAATCTTAGGTCTTTTTTCATCTTGCCCATCATCTCTTTGCGTAGCTTCAATCTCAATGCACCCAGCAGGACAAGCTGTAGCACACATATAACAAGCCACACATTTTTCACTTCCATCATCTCTTTTTGTAAGCCTATGAACTCCTCTATATCTTGGAGTAATATCGCTTGGTTGAACCTCAGGATATTGCATAGTTATAAGATTTGAATTGTCTTTAATGTTTCTTAAAAAATGTCTTAAAGTTGTTCTCATTCCACCAGCAATGGCAAAAATATATAATTTATCTTTAAGGCTTTTCCCGTTTCTTTTTATAATTTTTATACCCATATTAATTTCCTAAAACAACTACAATAGCAGTTATAACAATATTTAAAAGTGCCAAAGGAAGTAAAACTTTCCAACCTAGCATCTGAAGTTGATCATATCTAAATCTAAGAAGCGTCCATCTAATCCAAATAAATACAAAGCACATCAAGAAAAATTTAACTAAAAACACGCAAACTTGTATAATTCCTGTCATGATATTTATACCGTTTGTATTTAAACCTATAATTAAAAGTGCTAGAAAAATCACAACTAAAACAATAGCTTTAATCCAAAGTGCTCTGACTAGAAATTTTGTTTCTTTTGCTCTTCTATCATTTGGATTTTTCCAAATATTATTTTTCTTTATCCATCTTGTGAAACCTAAAATTCCCAAAGGACAAAGTACAATCAAAACAACTAAAATAATATTCATATGCGCTTGAAGAGTGGCTGTATTTACCCAAGGTATTTGATAGCCTCCAAAAAATAAAGTTACTATTAAAGCACTTGACGCACACATTGCAGCATATTCACCAACTTGAAAAAGTCCAAATTTCATAGCTGAATATTCTATATGATAACCCGCAACTATTTCACTTTCTCCCTCAGCTATATCAAAAGGAGTTCTGTTGGTTTCAGCAAATGCAGTCACAACAAAAATCAAACAAGCAAGAGGTTGCATAATTGCACCCCATGCAGGGATAAACCCTAGCAAAAGCCCACCTTGAATATGCACAGCTGTATTTAAATCAACTGAACCATAAGTGATAAGTAAAGATACTAGTGCAAGTCCCATAGCAGCTTCATAAGAAATCACTTGCGCACTTGCTCTAATAGCTCCTAAAAGTCCGTATTTACTTTCACTTGAATATCCACCTAAAATAATTCCATAAACACTAAGCCCTGCGTAAGCTAAAAACCAAAGCACTCCTAGGTGCATAGGAATTGCTTGCATTTGATAGGAAAACCCATCTATTACTAAATTGTCCGCAAAAGGAATTACTGCAAAGGTTAAAAAAGATGCTAGAAAAACAATACCTGGTGCAATAGTGTAAAAAAATCTATATTTGATGAAAGAGGGCGTAAAATCTTCTTTGAAAACTAACTTAAACATATCAGCAAAACTTTGAATAAGTCCACCTAATCTAAAGCCCCCGATATCAGATCTGTTTGGTCCTGGTCTGTCTTGAATAAATCCAGCAATTCGCCGCTCCCACCATACCATGATAGGTGCTGTTCCGATTGCTAAAATTACGGCTATTAATATATTTACAATTATTAGTACAACTGCAGCTATTTCCATTCTTTTCCTTTACACCAAAGTTTTTATGGCTTGAAATCTGCTTATCAAGTCTATGTTTGGATTATTTTTATTCATCCCAGTTTTAATGCTCTGAACTTTTTTATCGCAATTTATATAAGTTCCATCTTTTTCTAAAAAAGAAGGTAAGGCAAGACTAATGCTTGCTTGTTTACTAAGTTCACAAATATGGCTAAAACCTGATATTACTTCTTTTTTTTTCAAAAGTTCCATTTTATCTTCAAAATAATTATTTTCAAAAACACATACTAGAGTTGATTTTGCTAAGGCTTCATCAAAAGTCACTTTAGTTTCAGTAATCCCTAATTTTTTCATTCCAGTTCTATTTGGACTTAAATCTGAAGTTTTTAGCATATCATCAGCAAAACTTTTGTCGATATATTGCTTAGAAAAACCAGAAATACTAGCTTTTATTTTTAAGGCAAATTCTTTCAAAAACTCTAATTCTTCATTTGATAGCATAGGAGAAAGCAAAAATAAAATCTTGCCTTTATGTTTTTTTATTTTACTAGCAAGAGCTTTGTTTATTTCTTTATCACTTTTAACTTTTTTAGCAAGCAAGGATTCTTCAAGTCTATTCTCATCTTCCTCTTTATAAGACATTCTTCCATAATCACAGATAAAATAACCATTTACTTGTTCATTTACTCTTGGTCTAAATCTAAATATTTTATCATCTTTGTATTTTTGCTTATTGTGGTCAACTGTTATGTTACAGCCTTTTGAACAGCCTTTACAAATTGCATTAAATGAGTCTAAAAACCAAACTCTTTGCTTAAATCTAAAGTCTTTATTTGTTAAAGCTCCGACAGGACAAAGGTCAACTATATTCATAGAATAGTCACTTTCAAGCTCTTTGCCTGGAAAAGTGCTAATTACTGAGTGGTCTGATCTATCAAGCACACCTAGTTCATTTGTTTTTGTAATCTGCTTTGTAAATCGTACACACCTAGTACACAAAACACAACGTTCTTGGTCTAGTATTACATTTTTACCTAAGTCAAGTTTTTTTAAAGCGTGGTTTTTTTCAACATTCATTCTAGAATTATAAAAACCACTTTCCATATAATAGTCTTGTAATTTACATTCTCCAGCTTGGTCGCAAACTGGGCAATCTATTGGGTGATTGATTAGCTCAAGTTCTAAAATATCTTTTCTAACTTGCATTATTTTATTATTTTTAGTCTCTACAATCATGCCATCTTTAACAGGAGTATCACAAGCAATTTGTGGTCTTTTTTGTCCTTCTATGCTAACCATACACATTCTGCAATTTCCGTCTTTGCCTAAGGCGGGGTGATAGCAAAAATGAGGAATTTCAATAAGTTCTTTTCTTAAAGAATCTATTAAAAGCTCACCCTTTGCTACTTCTAGTTCGCGACCATCTACAGTTATTCTAAGCATTTGCATCATATATTTTCTCCCCTAAGCCTTTCTTATTTACCTGTGTATAATTGTCTAGGTCTTGCTATTTTTGTTTTTGGATCTTGGACTAATTCAGTCCATTGAGAAATCCATCCAACAGTTCTACCTATTACGAAAATAGGTGTAAACATTGATTCAGGAATTTTAAGTGCTGTTAAAATTACCCCTGAATAAAAGTCAATATTTGGATAAAGTCCTCTTTGGATAAAATAATCATCGCTTAAAGCAATTCTCTCAACTTCAGCAGCAACATTAAGTAAATTTGAATCAAGATTTAAATCTTTTTTTAGTTTATCTTGTAATTTTTTTAATGTCTCAGCTCTTGGATCTCTACTTTTGTAAACTCTATGACCAAATCCCATAAGTCTAAAAGGATCATTCTTATCTTTTGCTTTTTCAATGTATTTTGCTACATTTTTTGTATCGCCAATTAATGCTAATTGATCCATAACTTTTTCATTTGCACCACCGTGTGCTGGACCCCATAAAGCTGCAATTCCTGAACTTATTGCTACGTAAGGATGTGCTCCTGTTGAGCCTACATTTCTTACAGTTGTTGTAGAAGCGTTTTGTTCGTGATCAGCATGAAGAGTAAATATTGCGTCAAGTGCATCAACTTCAACTTGTCTAATTTCTTCGTTTTTGCCTCCGATATTTCTCATTTTTCCACCTGGATAAGCTCTTAGCATATAAAGAAAATTTTCAGTAAAATATCTATCTACATCTGGATAAGTCATAGGCACACCGATTGAATTTTTATAACTCATTGCGGCAATTGTTGGAATTTTTGCGATAATTCTTCTTCGCATTTCAGAAAATGCATCTTCATTTTCTAGGATTAAATGTTCATAATAAAAAGATGATAAGGCATTTACGGCTGAGCCTAATGTCGCCATTGGATGAGCTCCACTTGGAAAAGCATCAAATATTTTTAAAATACCTTCATGTAAAAATGATCTATGTCTTATTTCTAAATCAAACTCATTAGAAGTTTTTTTATCAGGTAAATCACCTTGCATAAGTAAATAACATACATCTAAAAAGCTATATTTTCCAGCTAAATCAGAGATTAATTGTCCTCTGTATCTAAGCTCAGAATTTTCTCCATCAATAAAAGTTATTTTCGATTCACAAGACGCTGTAGAAGTATAACCAGGATCATAAGTAAACATTCCGCTATCTTTGTAAAAACTTTGAATATTTACAACATCAGGACCTCTAGTTCCACTTAATATATCATATTCAAATTGCTTGCCATTTCTATTATCAATCATGGTCATTGTTTTTTTTGCCATTGTATCTCCTCTTATTTTATTTTAATTTTATTCTTCTATTCTTTTATTTTCTAGCATAGGCATCAAATTCGTGCCTAAATTTTTTAATCATAGAGCTTATAATATCCACAAGAGCAGGAGCAAAAACACAAACAGTTTTACCATTCATTGTATTGCAAATATCTAAAATTGTTTGAATATCATTGCTATTTGCTTTTTTATTTAAAAGGTTCCCTAGAATTTTGTCAATCCAGCCTGAACCTTCACGACAAGGCGTGCACTGCCCACAAGATTCATGATGATAAAATTCTATTATATTTTTAGCAGCTTTTACCATACACATGCTTTCATCAATTACGATTAAGCCCCCAGTTCCTAGTGTTGAGCCTATGTCCCACATGGATTCATAATCTAAAACTGCCTTATTTACTTCATCAGCTGTTAAAATAGGGCAAGATACGCCTCCAGGGATTACAGCTTTTAATTTTTTGCCACTTTTCATACCTCCGCCAACTTTGTTTATAAAATCTATCATTTTATTTCCATAAGCTAGCTCATAAATTCCTGGATTTTTAACAAGTCCACTAATACCAAAAAGCATAGTCCCTGGAGATGATTTTGTTCCATATTTTGTATAAGCTTTATATCCATTTTTTATAATATGCGGAACACTTGCAATAGTTTCTACATTATTGACAGTTGCAGGATTGCCAAAAAACCACTCACATTCTTTTTGATGAGGTTTTAATCTTGGATGTCCTCTTTTGCCTTCTATTGACTCAATAAGTGCAGATTTCTCCCCACAGATATAAGCACCACCACCACGATGGACTGTAATATTTATACTATGGTTATATTTGTTCATAACTTTTTTACCAATAATTTTAGCCGCATAAGCTTCATCTATGGCTTTATTTAATCTATCTATAAAAAATTTATATTCGCCTCTTATATAAATATAAGCGTCATGTGCATTTATTGCGTAAGAGGAGCAAATTATTCCTTCTATTAAAAGGTGCGGATCATATTCAAAAATTTGTCTATCTTTAAAAGTTCCAGGTTCGCTTTCGTCTCCGTTTACCATAAGATAAGCAGGTCTTTTATCATTTTTTGGCATGTATTGCCATTTAACTCCGCAAGATGCTCCACCACCACCTTTTCCTCTTAAACCTGAGTCTAAAACTTCTTGGGTAACTTCATCAGGCATCATAGAAAAAAGTTTTTCTAAAGATGAGTATCTTCCATTTTTTAAAGCAACATCTAAAAGATGAGAATTAGGAATATCAAAGTTTTTACTTACAATTTTTTCTATCATTTTTTACACTCCATAAGTAAATCTTTAACTTTTTTCTTAGTTAAATTCTCTTGATATTCTCCATCAAAACTCATCATAGGTGCTCCAGCGCACGCTCCCATGCACTCTACTTCGCTTAAAGTAAAAAGTCCATCTTCGCTAGTTTCTCCTGGGCTAATACCTAGAGTTTGTTTTATAAATGCTTTTATATCTTCACTTCCACACAACATGCAAGATAAAGTTTTACAAAGTTCAATATGGTGTTTTCCTATTGGTTTTAGGTTAAACATAGTGTAAAAAGTTGCAAATTCATAAACTCTAATAGGTGTAGTTTCTAATTTTTCCGCCACAAAAGCCATAGCTTCTGGACTTATCCAGCCTATTTGTTCTTGGACTAGCCAAAGAGCAGGAAGCATCATAGAATCTATTTTTGGATACTTTTTCGCATCTTTTTGAAATTTCTTTTCATTTTCTTCTGTGTATTTAAAACTTTGCATTATCTATCAAACTCCCCTGCTATAAAATTCATACTAGCCATAGTAACAACAGCGTCAGCTAGCATAGTATTTTCAATAATTTTTGCGTATGCACCAAGAGCGTAAAAACATGGAGGTCTGCATTTTACTTTATAAGGTGTTCCACTTCCATCACTTCTAACATAAAATCCAAGTTCTCCGTTTGCTCCCTCATAAGAGCCATAAAACTCACCCTCAGGAACTTTAACTCCTTCAAAAGTCAGTTTAAATTGATTCATTAAACTTTCAATATTTTTATGAACATCTTTTTTCTTAGGTAAAACTACTGCTTTATTATCTACAATAATACTACCCTTTGGCATCATTTTTATAGCTTGTCTTATGATTTTAGTGCTTTGTGCAATTTCTTCAAATCGTACCATCATTCTGTCATAAACATCTCCATGACTCCCAACCACTACATCAAAATCAAAATTGTCATAAAAATAACAAGGCTTGTCTTTTCTTAAATCTTGTGCTAAGCCCGTAGCTCTTAAGTTTGGTCCTGTGATTCCTGCACTTAAAGCAAAATCTTGTTTTATCACTCCAACATCTTGTGTTCTATCTATAAATATTTTATTGTGTGCTATTAAAGATAAGCCATCATCAACAGCTTTTTCAATAGATTTTAACACTGTTTCTAAATCTTCTTCAAAGCCTTTGTATAAATCATGCGCTAATCCACCAATTCTAGTATAAGAGTTAGTTAGCCTCGCTCCTGTTAATTTAGATAAAATATCATAAGCTTCATCTCGTGGATTATAAAGATACCAAAAATTTGTAAGCCCACCTAAGTCCACACAATTTGCTGCATTGCAAACTAAATGATCTATAATTCTGCTAAGCTCACCCACAATTACACGAATATATTTTGCTCTATTTGGTATTTTAAGTTCTAGCATATCTTCAATAGTTTTAGTATAAGCAATATTGTTTAAAATACTAGAGCAGTAGTTTAGTCTATCTGTATAAGGTATTATTTGGCTGTAAGTATGATTTTCGCAAGATTTTTCAAAGCCTCTGTGTAGGTATCCGATTTCTGTAACGGCTTTTAAAATGCTTTCACCCTCAAGCGCCATAAAGTTTCTAATAGTTCCGTGAGTTGCTGGGTGTGAAGGCCCAACATTTAAAAGCATTACATCTTCTTCGCCTAAGTTTTGCTCTTTTAGAAAAGGAGTCATTTCATCCATCAAATCATCTGTTGTTGTGCAAATTTGACCTTTGGTTATTTCATAATCTTTTCTTAAGGGGTGTCCTATAAATTGGTGATGATTTAATAATCTTTTTAAGTTTGGATGGTTTGTAAAATTTATACCATATTGGTCAAACGTTTCTCGCTCAGCCCAATTTGCTGAATAAAATATATCACTTATACTTGGCACTTCGAGAGCAATATCCTCTGCAAAGCATTTAACTAAAATTTCATCTTTTTTATTTTCATTTCTTAGTATATAAATAAGTTCAAATCTTGAAAGTTTTTTTTCTGTACTCGTAGAATTTTCCTTGCCATTCAAAGAATAATTTAAATAATCATTTGCAGTAATATCGAGTAAAATATTAAAGCCTTCTGTATTCTTTAATTTTAAGATTAATTCTCTTAGTTTTTTAGGCTCAGTTTGTAATATCTTATTTTGCATCTAAAAAACCTTTGTGTGTTTTGTTTACTCTATCTTTGATTATAGAATCACTTTGACATTTTTCTTGGATTTTCATCAAAGCATCAAAAAGAGCTTCAGGTCTAGGAGGACAGCCTGAAACATATTCATCAACTGGAATTATAGTATCTATGCCTTGAACTGTGGTGTAGTTGTCATAAAAACCACCACTACAAGCACATGCTCCCATAGAAATAACCCATTTTGGTTCAGGCATTTGGTCATATATTTTTTTTAAAACAGGCGCTTGTTTATAAGAAATTGTTCCAGCAACTATCATTAAGTCTGCTTGTCTTGGAGAAAATCTTACAACTTCAGCTCCAAATCTTGAAATATCAAAGCGACTAGCAGCTGCACTCATAAACTCAATTGCGCAACATGCTGTTCCAAAAGCCATAGGCCAAAGTGAATAAGACCTAGCCCAGTTAATTGCCTTGTCTAATTTTGTAGTAAGTATACTATCGCCCAATCCTGCTTCTAATCCTAATCCCATGATAACGCCTCTTTTTTATAAATAAATATTAATCCAGCAAATAAAAGTGCCATAAAAGTAAACATTTCATAAAGTCCAAATGTCCCAAGTTTGACGACATTCACAGCCCAAGGAAACAAAAAAATCATTTCCACATCAAAAATAACAAACAAAATAGCAACAAGGTAAAATTTAACAGAGAATTTTATTTTTGTTCCACCTATTGGTTTGCTTACACCACTCTCATAAACCATATTTTTATTTTTATCTTGAGTGTTGTTTGGTCCTAAGGATTTAGTTAGTAAAAATACACCAACTAAGATGATTCCAATAAGGACAAAAATAGTCGATGCTAAAAGCATTTCGTTTGACATAGGCTTTTCCAATCTTTTGTGAATTTTAAGTTTATAATTATACTACAAATAAAAATCATAACAGCATTAAGTTAGATTTAAAGATGATATTTTTTGTGAAATGTGAAAAAAAGTAATATTTTAGAAGATATTTAGTCAAATTTTTAGCTAAATTTAGCTAAGTCTTTTAGGGCAAGCTCTAATTTGCTTTTACTTAAAGCGCAGTTTAGCCTAAAAAATTTCTCCCCTTCTTTGCCAAAAGTAACACCATCGTTTAGTCCTAAATTGCATTTATTTATCAAAAAATCTTTAAGCTCTTTATGGCTTTGTTTGTAAGCTGAAAAATCTAGCCAAAGAAGATAGGTTGCTTGTGGTGCTAGGAATTTTATTTTTGTATTTTTTTCTAAAAAGTTTTGAACAAAGTTTATATTTTGCTTTAAATAAGCCAAAAGTTGCTCTAGCCAAGCACTTCCATTTTCATAAGCACTTTGCATAGAAATTAAGCCTAAAGAATTAACATGAGTTGCTTCTCTTTTTTTCATAATTTTATCAAAATCATTTTTTAGCTCTAAATTATGCGCAATTACATAAGATGCACAAAGTCCAGCTAGGTTAAAAGTTTTACTAGGAGCTTGCAAGCTCAAAGAATTTTGCGCAAATTCTTTTGATATACTAGAAAATGGCGTGAAGGTAGAAAAAACTAAATCAGAGTGAATTTCATCACTTATAATTTTTATATTATTCTCTAAGCATATATTTCCAAGTTTTATGAGCTCTTCTTTAGTCCAAATTCTTCCAACAGGATTGTGTGGGGAGCAAAGCACTAAAATCTTAGTTTTTGGAGTAATTCTTTTTTTCAAATCTTCATAATCCATAGTATAAAAATTTCTTTCATCTTTTTGCAAAGGATTTTTAACTAGAACTCTTTTGTTTGCTTTGATAATCGAGTAAAAAGGATAATAAACAGGACTTTGAACTATAACTTCATCGCCAATATCGCTAAAAGTTTCAATCGCAGCACTTAAACTAGCAAGTACACCAATGCTAAGACTAAGATTTTGCTTATTTATAACAAGATTATTTTTTTCTTTTTGCCAAGCACAAATAGCTTCAAAGGTTTCGGGAATTTGTTTGGGGTATCCAAAAATTCCATGTTTTATAGCCTTGTTTAAATCTTCTAAGATAAAATCAGGAGTTTTAAAATCCATATCAGCAACCCAGAGAGGATTTAAATCAGCTTTTCCAAAAACTTCAAGTGTCGCGTCATATTTCGCACATCTTGTATTTTTTCTTATTATTACTTCATCAAAATTATATTTGCTTTGCTCTTTCATTTTGGGCTTGGTTGTAAAAAGCTTACTTAGAGCCATATCTAGTATTACTTCATCAAAATCACATTTACTTTGCTTTTTCATCTTAAGCTCTTACTTTTTTTTCTTTACCTTTGAAAAGTCTTAGAATATTTGGAATATGTTTATACACTACTAAAACAGCTATGATATATAAAGGTGCATTTGAGTCAACTCCTAAGCCATTATTAAAAATAAATACAGCTACAAATAAAGCAACTAAGGCTATCAAAGAAGACAGCGAAGATACTTTTAAAAATTTTGCACAAAGAGCCCATACAACTAAGGCTATCAAAGCAGGAATTGGGATTAAGATTAGAAATACTCCAAAGCCAGTAGCAACACCTTTTCCACCTTCAAGCCCTAAATAAATACTATAACAATGTCCCAAAACGCTCAAAACCCCAAGCCCCCATAAAACTGACATATCGACACCATAAAATCTAGCAACAGCGATAAATCCTAGTGCTTTTAAGGCATCTAAAATAATAGTTGCAAGTCCTAATTTTTTTGCTAAAGCAGGATTTGTTTGCTTAACCACTCTTAAAACATTTGTTGCACCTATGCTTTTGCTTCCTTGTTCTTTGATATTTACCTTGGCAAAAACCTTTGCTAAAATAAGTCCAAAAGGGATAGAACCTATAAGATAAGCTAGAATATAAAGTTGAATATTGTGGTTTGCGAAAAAATCCATTTAATGGCCTTGTTTAAGAGTTTGATTTAATTCAAGGAATTATAACTAAAATTTGGTTATATTCTCTTGATGAAATACTTGTGAAAAAAGTAAAGAGGTTTAAAATGAATTATAAAGAGGAAATTTTAAAATTAAAAGCTAAACTTGATGTTACTCTTGTGGCTCATTTTTATCAAAAAGATGAAGTCTTTGAGCTTGCTGATATTACAGGCGATAGCTTGGAGCTTGCAAAAAAATCAAAAGAATCAAAAAGTAAATTTATAGTTTTTTGCGGGGTTGGTTTTATGGGTGAGAGTGTTAAGATACTAAGTCCCCAAAAGAGAGTTCTTATGCCAAAAATTGCTTGTTGCGCAATGGCACGGATGATTGATACTGCTTATTTTGATGATAGCCTAAAAATACTAAATCAAAACGGCATAGAAAATGAAAATATTTTACCAATCACTTATATAAATTCAAGCGCGGCTGTAAAAGCAAGAGTTGGGCAAATGGGAGGATATGTTTGTACTTCTTCAAATGCTTATAAGATTATAGAGAAAGCCGCAGAGGAAAATAAAAAAATATTTTTTGTTCCAGATAGGTGCTTGGGGCAAAATTTTGCTTATAAAATGGGTTTAAAAAGTGCAGTTATTGGCAAAGATAAAGATTTAAAAGATGCAGATATTTTGTGTTATGATGGTTTTTGTTCAGTTCATCAGCTTTTTCATCCCGAAGATATAGATTTTTATAGAAAAAAATATAAAGATATTTTGATAGCTGTGCATCCTGAATGTGATATTGAAGTTTGCAAAAAAGCTGATTTTGTTGGTTCAACTTCACAGCTTATAAAATATATAAAAGAGTTACCAAAATCTCAAAAAGTAGCAGTTGGAACTGAGTTTAATATGGTAAATAGACTAAGAGATGAAAATACTTATATCTTGAGCCAAACAAAGCCTGAGTGTCCTACTATGAATGAGACAAGTTTAGAAGATGTTTATAATACGCTAAAAATTATTGAAAGAAATGAAACCAAAGTTTTAGAAAATGAGATTTTAGTTGATGATGATACAAGAAAATGGGCCTTTTTGGCACTAAATAGGATGTTTGAAGTATGATAGATTTAAAAAAATTTGTTAAAAATGCGATTCTTGAAGATAATGGTAGAGGTGATTTATTTTTTGATATTGCACCTAAGGGTAAGTTTAGCGCTAAGGTCATAGCTAAATCAGATGGGATTTTAGCAGGTGTAAAGTATGTAAAAGTTTTATCAAGAGTGGAAAAATTTGAGTGCAAATTTTTAAAACAAGATGGAGACGCTATTAAAAAAGGCGATGTTTTAGCTACATTAAAAGGCAAGGCTTCTGTGTTGCTTTCAAGTGAGCGAACTTTTTTAAATCTGCTTCAGCACGCTTCAGGCATCGCAACTATGGCAAATAAATATGCAAAAATCTTAGAAGGCACGGGGCTAATTTTGCTAGATACTAGAAAAACAAGACCAGGGTTAAGGTCATTTGAAAAATACGCAAGCAGAGTAGGTGGGGCAATAAACCACAGACTTGGACTTGATGATTTATTGATGCTTAAAGATACGCATTTACGAACTATTGATAACTTAGAAGAGTTTATTAAAAAGGCAAGAAAAAGAATATCTTGGGTTACAAAAATTGAGATTGAGTGTGAAAGTTTAGCACAGGCAAAAGAAGCTATGAGAGTAAAATGCGATATTATTATGTGTGATAATATGAGTTTAGATGAGATTGCTGAGGTTGCAAAATATAGAAAAGAAAATTATCCTAATGTTTGCTTAGAAGCTAGTGGAAATATTGATTTAAATAATGCAAAAGATTATGCAAAAACAGGGGTTGACGCTATTAGCAGTGGTTCAATAATTCATCAAGCTACTTGGCTAGATTTTTCTATGAGATTTGATTAGTAAAAAAATGCTAGGAGATAAATGCTAGAAAAAACACATAAAAATGAATTAGTGGATATGTCATTTTTTAAAGATGCACTTGAATTAATAGAAAAAAGCAAATATATTTTAATTCTTACGCATATAAATCCAGATCCAGATACATTAAGTTCAGCTCTAGGGCTATCAAACTTTTTTGAAGAAAATAAAATCAAGCATAAGGTTTATAATCACAGCAAAGATTTGCCTAAAAAATTAGATTTTTTGCATGGTTTTTCAAAAATCACAAACCAAGAACCAAAGTTTTATGATTTGGCTATTTGTGTTGATTGCGCATCAAAACAAAGATTTGAGCTTGAACTTAAAGAAAATATTCCTATTATAAATATAGACCACCACAAATCAAACCCAAACTTTGGAGACATAAACATGATAAACGCTCAAAAATCTAGTACAGCTGAGGTTGTTTATGATTTTTTTAGATATAATGGACTATATATATCAAAAAATAGTGCAAGTGCAATGTATGTAGGTATTTATGATGATAGTTTAGCTTTTACGAATGTAAGGTGCGATGAGTTTACTTTTGAGAAAATAAACTTTTTAGTAAAGTGTGGTGCTGAGCCTTCTTTTATCGCTAATCGTTTGACAAAAAGAGATTCTTTAGCAAAGTATAGGCTTTTACCTAAAGTTTTAGAGTCTTTAGAATTGCGCAATGAAGGTAAACTAGCACTTATACACCTTGAGAAATCTTGGCTTAAAAGTTCAGGCGCAAAACCAAGAGATGCTGAGGTGGCACTTGATATGATAATGAATATAGGTATTGTCAAGATAGCTGTATTTTTTAGAATGTTAGAAGATGAATGTAGGATTTCAATCCGCTCCAAAAATGGTATTGACATATCAGAAGTTAGTTCTAAATTTGGCGGTGGCGGACATGCAAATGCAGGTGGTTTTTCTATACAAGTAAAAGATTTAGAGCAAGCCAAAGAAGAAGTTTTGAAGGAAGTTTATGAAGAAAAGTTTTAGTTTTTTTGTTATTGTTATTTTAATAGTTGTCGCAGGTGGGTATGTATATTATTCTCCAATATTTGAAAAAAATCCCCCTAAAGTAGAAGTTGGCAATAGTGGATATTGGAATTTACTTGATAGCATACCTCTTAAGATAAGCGATGATACTGGTGTAAAATATTATAAAATAACATTTAACGATGGAGTTAAGACAACAGTTTTAGCTAGAAAAGTTTTAGCAATACCTGAGAAAAGTATTGAGCTTAAACTTAGCCCTCCTAATCTTGGTATGTTTTTTAAAGCAAAAACAGTGAAGCTTACTATTGAAGCAGTTGATAGTTCAAAATGGAACTTTTTTAGAGGAAATAAAACTAATAAAGTTTTGGAATTAAAAATTGACAAAACAAAACCTGAGGTTAGCATCATAAGAAATACTTATTCTATGAGAAGAGGAGGAAGCGGGGTTGCTATAGTTAAAATAACTGATGAAAACCTAAAAAATGCTTATATCGAGTTTAACGGTAAAGTTAAATTTGACTTTGTTCCTTTTTACAAAAAAAATTATTATATAGCGCTTATTGCTTGGCCTTTAGGTATGAAAAAATTTAATAGATTTAATGTTATAGCAACTGACAAAGCAAATAATGTAACTATTAGAAAAGTTCCTGTGTATACAAAAAAAATATCTTGTAGAAAAGGTAAGTTAAAAATATCAGATGATTTTATAAGCAATATAAGTACAGATATTATAAAACAAAGTAATGATGTGGTTCCTGATAATGCAGAAGATATTTTTAGGTATGAAAATGATGTTATAAGAGCTAGAAATGTAAAAATGATAAAAGCTGTATCAAGAGAATATATGGATAGATCAGAAGTTGATTCTTTTTCTTTATATCCTTTTTCAAGATTGGCAAAATCAGTAATTGAAGCAGGTTTTTGTGATGATAGACATTATATTTATCATCATAAACAAATTGATGAAGTATCTCATATGGGACTTGATATGGCTAGCGTAAAACATGCGCCTATAATTGAGAGCAATATGGGTAAAGTAATTTTTTATAATTATTTAGGAATTTACGGAAATGCAATTATCATAGACCACGGAATGGGACTACAAACTTTATACGCACATACTAGCTCTTCAAAAATCCGAGTTGGAGATAATGTAAGAAGAGGGGAAGTCATAGCAAGAACAGGTTCAACTGGTGGTGTTATGGGTGATCACTTACACTTTGGTGTTTTAGTACAAGGAATTGAAGTAAACCCAAAAGAATGGATGGACAAAACTTGGATTAAAACTAGAATAACAAATGTTATTAATTCAGCTAAAAAGGCAATAGATTCACGATGAAACAAAGAACAATAAAAAAGCCCGTCGAAATAGTAGGAATAGGACTTCATAAAGGAGTTCCTGTAACTATGCGACTTGAGCCACTTGGGAGTGATATGGGAATAGTTTTTCATAGAAGCGATGAAGGGCTAAGCATTGATTTGAAACCTGAAAATGTAGTTAATACTAAAATGGCTACAGTTTTAGGTAAAGATGATGTGGTTATTTCAACAATTGAGCATTTATTATCTGCTGTGTATGCTTATGGGATTGACAATCTTAAGATTATAGTTGATAATGATGAAGTCCCTATTTTAGATGGAAGTTCTAGTGGGTATTGTATGCTTATTGATGAAGCTGGAATTAAAGAGCTTGATAAATCAAAAAAAGTTATGAAGATTAAAAAAGAAGTTGTGGTTGAAGCTGATGGCAAAAAGGTGAGCCTGAAGCCATCTTCACATATTATTTATGATTTTGCTATCAAGTTTGACCATCCAGTTATTGGAGAACAACAATTTCATTTTGATTATTCGCTTGAAGAGTATAAAGAGCAAATTTCAAGAGCTAGAACTTTTGGTTTTTTGCATGAAGTTCAATACTTGCGAAGCATAGGTTTAGCACAAGGTGGAAGTTTAGAAAATGCGATAGTTTTAGATGATAATAAGATTTTAAATCCTGAGGGTTTAAGATATGATGATGAATTTGTACGACATAAAATACTAGATGCAATAGGTGATATGTCTTTGCTAGGATATACTATAGTTGGAGAATATAAAGCTTTTGCGGGAAGTCATAAATTAAACCATTTACTTACAAAAAAACTTTTAGCTGATCCGAAAAACTATGAAATACTAGATTTAGAGCTTGCAAAAAGTGAAGATAAAGTATTTAAATTAGCTTTTGCAAAAGCAAACTCTTAAAAGTTACCCTTTGTTTTCTTTGTTGATTATTTGTGTAGCTAAACCTATATTATTAGGAATTTATGAAAATAATTCTTTAATCCAAAGCTACACTTGCGAAAATAAAGCTAGTGAATCTTTGGCTAAACTTTGTGAAAAGGCTTTGAAAAATTACGATATTAAAGAGTTCATTTATACAAATTCTCCAGGTTCATACATGTCTATAAAATTTACTTATGTATTCTTAAAAGCTCTTTGTCTTGTAAAAAATGCTAAATTAAGTGCAGTTTTAGCTTTTGAATTTAATAATCAAACTCCTATAAAAGCCTTAGCAAAGAAGTATTTTAAATTACAAAATGATAAAATATACCTAGATTTTTTGGGTGAAGATGAAATCCAAGATTTTATTTTGCCACAGAATTTAAGTAAAATAAAAAGAAGTGAAGATACTTTGCCTAGGTATATTCTAGCTCCAGTTTGAGATTAAAGGATAAATTTGAAAGTTTTTGTTCCAGCAACAAGTGCAAATCTTGGTTCAGGTTTTGATAGCTTAGGACTTGCTCTTGAGCTTAAAAATGAAGTTTTTATAAAGCCTGCTAAGTTTCATAGCGTTTCATTGAAAGGAGAAGGCTCAAACCGCCCAGCTTTAAAAGATAACAATATGTTCATTAATATTTTTAATGATTTTTACAGAAATCTTAGTCAAAAAAGGCAATTTTTTCGCTTCGAATTTTTTAATGAAATTCCATTATCACGTGGACTTGGAAGTTCTTCAGCTGTGATAGTTAGTGCTATTACTTGCGCTTACGCAATTTTGGGTTTACAGATTTCTAAGCAAAAAATTTTAAATCTAGCTTTAGCTTATGAGTCACATCCTGACAACATCACTCCAGCTGTAATGGGTGGATTTACAAGTGCCTGTGTTGATGATAATGAAGTTAGCTACATTAGAAAAACTATACCAAAAGATTTAGCCTCTGTTGTTGTTATTCCAAATCGTCCAATTTCTACAAATCTATCAAGAAAATCTTTGCCTTTAAAATATAGTCTAGAAGAAGTAGCTTTTAATATTTCTCACGCTAGTTTACTAAGCGCTGCTTTTATGTGTGAAGATTGGGAAAAATTAAGATTTGCTTCAAGAGATAAAATTCATCAAGATTATAGAATAAGACAAATGCCAGAGCTTTTTGAGGTGCAAAAAGTAGCTTTAAAAGAAGGTGCTTTGATGAGTACTCTCTCAGGAAGTGGTTCTAGTTTCTTTTCCTTAGTTTATACCAATGAGCAAAATAAAATTTTGGGCACTTTAAAGAAAAAATTTCCACATTTTAGAGCGTTAGGATTAGCTTTTGATAACGTGGGAGTAAGGATTGAAGATTAAAATGATAAATTTAAGAAAAATATCGGTATAATGTATGGCTAATTTTAATAGACCCATAAGAATGTGCGTAGTATGTAGGGAAAGAAAGCCCCAAAGCGCATTATTAAGATTGCAAAACTTAGATAACAAACTTGTGCCATTTACTAAAAATGGTAGAAGTTTTTATATTTGTAGCGTTTGTATAGAAAAGATTAAAGATGAAGAAAATTCATCAAAAATGACGAAGAGATTTTATCAAATATTCAAAAGTAAAAATGACTACTTTTTTCAGCTTAAGGAGATATTAGCACATGTCAGATACAGTTAAAGTTTGTGAGATTGCAGAAGAAGCGAGTGCGACTAGCACTTTGATTATTCAAAAAGCAAAAGATTTAAAAATAAACTTAAAATCATCCCAAAGTTCAGTTTCTTTTGAAAATGCAGAAGAAATTGTAAATTACATAATGACGGGCAAGAGCAAGCTTTTGACCAAAGATGAAGATAAAAAACCCAATTCAAAAAGTGCGAAAGTTGCAAAAGAAGAAAGTGAACAAGAAGTTTCTAGCGAAGAAATTGCTGAAGATAAAACTGCTCAAGTAGTAAAAACAAAAGAAAATGATAGTGAAGATGCAAAAGAGAAAAGCACAGATATTGTAAAAAAAGCTAGTGAAGATCCTTCTGTTTCTAAGGGGACTAAGCCTGAAAAAAAATTAAAAATTGTTTCTAAAAAATCTCAAGTTAATGCTAAGACAGAAACTAAAGTAAAAGCCGAAGCAAAAACTCCAGCAGTAGAAAAAAAAGAAAATAAAAAGCTAGAAGAAGCTGATGCAGAAGAAAAAGTAAATTCTAAACATATAAAAACTTTAGAGCCCAAAAAAAATGAAGAAAGCAAAGAAAAGAAAACTAAAGAAAAAGCAAAAATTGAAGTAAAAGCTGAAGCAAAAAATCAAGAGAATGCAGACGAAACAAAAATACAAGAACCTGAAAAAAATCCAGATAAGAGTGATAAAATTATTCCAAAAAGAAGAGGCTTAAAAATTGTCAAAAAAGCTAAGCCAAAATCTGAATATGTTAGCAAAGAAGAATCAAGCCCTAAAAAACAAATGCGTTCGCTTAGTGAAATTTTAGGCTCAAACGAAGACAAATCAAAAGATTTGATGGAGTCAAGTTTTAAAAGAGTAAAAAAAGAAAAAAGAAAAGCAACTCCAAGAACACATGCAAGTGGAGTTAAACTTGAAGTCCAAAGAGGAAGTATTGATGATTTCTCAAATTCAAATGATTCATTATTGGGTGAAGAAGTTGTTTTATTAGATCTTGCCTTGGGTGAAGAAAAAGAAAAAAAACCAACTTATGTAGAAAATAAAAATCAAAAACAAGTACGTTCATCAAAACCTAGTGCCTTTGGAAATCAACCAAGAGGTTTAAGACGTGGAAGAAGATCTAGAAGAGGAAGAGCAAAGATTAGCGAAATTGATGTTACTGAAGTCGAAATTCCTGAGGATATTAGAGTTTACGAGTTTGCTGAAGCTTGTGCAAAAACTCCATCTGAAGTAATCACTGTATTATTTAATCTTGGAATGCTAGTTACGAAAAATGACTTTTTAAAGCAAGATGAACTAGAAATATTAGGCGAAGAGTTTGGTATAGAAGTTAGAGTAAAAGACGCTTTAGAAGATGCTGATTATGAAAAATCTTACGAAGAAGAAAAAGATGAAAATGAAGAGCTAAGCACTAGACCTCCAGTTGTTACTATCATGGGACATGTTGACCACGGTAAAACTTCTTTACTTGATAAAATAAGAAAAACAAAAATGACAGCTAACGAAGCAGGTGGAATTACTCAGCATATTGGCGCTTATACAATTAAGAAAAATGATTCTGAGATTACTTTTATAGATACTCCTGGACATGAAGCATTTTCACATATGAGAGCAAGAGGGGCTAGTATTACTGATATTATTGTGATTGTAATTGCAGCTGATGATGGAATAAAACCTCAAACAATTGAAGCTATAACGCATGCAAAATCAAGTGGAGCACCTATAATTGTTGCTGCTAATAAGATTGATAAAGAAAACGCAAATTTAGACTTAATCAAAGCCCAAATGAGTGAAAATGATTTGACTCCAGTAGAATGGGGTGGAGATATTGAAGTTTTTGGAGTCTCAGCTCATACAGGTGCAGGTATTGAAGATTTATTGGAAAATATTTTGCTTCAAGCTGAGATTTTAGAGCTAAAAGCAAACGCAAATGCTAGAGCAAAAACAGTCGTAGTTGAGTCTTCTTTGGAAAAAGGAAGAGGGCCTGTTGCTAGTGTAATTGTGCAAAACGGTACGCTAAAAGTCGGAGATAATATCGTAGCAGATACAACTTACGGTAGAGTAAAAGCTATTGTTGATGATAAAGGAAATAGAGTAGACGAGCTAGGGCCTAGTCAAACAGGGCGAGTTCTTGGGCTAAATGAAGTTCCTAATACTGGAGTCTTTTTAGTAGCAATGGAAAGTGAAAAAGAGATAAAAGAAGTAGCAACTAAAAGAGCTGAGCATGCGCGAGCAAAAGAGCTTAGTAAATCAACAAAAGTAAGCTTAGAAGAAATGAGTGGACTAATAGCTGAGGGTAAAATAAAAGCCTTGCCAGTTATTGTCAAAGCTGATGTAGCAGGTTCGCTTGAAGCCATAAAATCATCTTTAGAAAAAATTAAAAATGATGAAGTTAAAGTAAAAATAGTTCATAGCGCAGTTGGTGGAATTACTGAAAGTGACTTGAGTTTGGCAAGTGCTAGTGAAGATTGTATTATCTTAGGATTTAATGTCCGCCCAACTGGGAGTGTAAAACAAAAAGCCAAAGCAGAAGGTGTTACTATAAACACTTATAGCGTTATTTATGACCTTCTTGATGATGTTAAAGCTGTATTATCTGGTATGATGAGTGCTGTCGTTAGAGAAGAAAATACAGGACAAGCTGAAGTTAAAGATACTTTTGTGGTACCAAAAATTGGAACAGTTGCGGGTTGCTTGGTAAGTGATGGTAAACTTATTCGTGGTGGTCTTGCTAGAATTATCCGTGAAGGTGTTGTGACTTATACAGGTAAAATCTCATCTTTGAAAAGATTTAAAGATGATGTTAAAGAAGTGTCAAATGGCTATGAATGTGGAGTTATATTTGAGAAATTTAATGATATAAAAGTTGGTGATTATATAGAAACATTTATTGAAATAAACGAAGAAGTATCAGTTTAGCTAAAATATGAAAAGTATAAATCTCCAAAGAACTGAGTCCTTGCTTGTAGAGTTAATTCCTCAAGCTTTAGGCGAGTTAAACGATTCAAGAATAAATTCTTTAGCTATTTTGGCAGTTGACTGCAAAAATGGAAAATATGATGCTAGGGTTTATTTTGATGCAAGCGATTATTCTAAAGATGAAATAAAAGTTCTAGAAAGTCTTTTAAAAAAAGCAAACTCAAGAATAAAAAGTTTTTGTCTAAATGCAACGGGTTGGTATAAGTGTCCAAACTTTACCTTTTTAGCTGACCATACTTTAGAAAATGAAATAAAAATAGAAAATTTATTTAAAAAAATACAAACTCACGAAAAAGAAGATTAAAATGGATTTAGATGAAGCTATAAAAACAGCTCTAGGGGATAGTGAAATTGAACTTTATGATATTGAGCGTTTAAAAGAAAATGATAAAAATATTTTAAGAGTTTATATCACAAAAAAAGATGGAATAAATCTTGATATGTGTAGCGAAGTTAGCAAAAAAATTTCTCCACTTCTTGACGTATATGAACCTTGGGTAAAAGCTTATAATCTTGAAGTTAGTTCAATCGGAATTGAGCGAAAACTAAAAAAAATATCACATTATGAAACAGCTTTAGGAGAGCATATTAAAGTCAAGGATTTTGATAAAAATGTTTTTAAGGGCATTTTAAAAGAGGTAAATACTGAAGGTATAAAAATGCTTTTAGAGCCTGAAAATGAAGATAAAAAAAATGAAAAAGATAAGCAAGAAATAGAAGAAAAAACTTTTAACTTTGGCGAAATTTCAACAGCTCAAACATATTTTATTTGGAACTAAAGAGCTAGGATGAAACTAGACAGCTCTTTTTATATGGGCTTAGTTATACAACAAGCTTGGAAGTATCAGCTACTTGCTTTTCCAAATCCAGCAGTTGGTGCATTGGTTTTAAAAAATGGTGAGATTCTAAGCCTAGAAGCACATAAAAAAGCAGGAAGCGCACATGCTGAGCTTGAAGCCTTGAAGTATGCTTATTTAAATAAAAATCAAAACATTCATACTAAAATTTTAGAAAAATTAGAAAATCCATTTGAAATATCAAATTACTTGTTAGAGCATTGTAAAGATTTTTTTAAAACTTGCGAAATATTTGTGAGCCTTGAGCCTTGCGCACATGAGGGTAAAACTCCATCTTGTGCTAAACTTTTAGCAAACTTAAAACTAAAAAAAGTTTATATTGGTACAAAAGATATAAATTCAGTTGCAAGTGGCGGAATCAAAATCTTAAATGAAGCAGGCGTCAAGACAGAACTTGGAGTTATGCAAAAAGAATGTGAAGACTTGCTTTATCCTTTTAGATGTTGGAACGGCGATAATAAAAACTTCATTTTTTTTAAAATGGCTCAAAGATTAAACGGAAGTGTAAAAGGAGGCTATATTTCAAGTCAAGATAGCTTGAAATATGTCCATAAGCTAAGAGCTTTGCTTAGTGTATTGGTTATCGGTGGAAATACTTTTAGGCTTGATAAGCCAAGCTTAGACACTAGATTTCTAAATTTAAAAGATAGAAAAAATCCTAATGTTTTTGTGTATACAAGAAAAAATAAAAATGATTTTGATAAAAATATCAAAGCTTTTAAGATAGAAAATAGAAAAATAGAATTTGGCAAAAACTTAGAAGAAGTGTTTGAAAAAAATAAATTTATAATGATAGAAGGCACTTATAGTCTATTAGAAAAAACCTATAAAAATATAGATTTACTCTTACTTGTAATCTCGCCTAAAATGCAAACAGAGGCAAAATCCTTACTCAAAAAAAATCTAGATTTTGAGCTTTTATATATGCAAAAAAACAAAGATGATATTTTTCTTTGGCTGAAGCCTAACTAAGAAAAGCTATCAATATTCTTAACTATCACTAATATATTTTATATACTTTTTTAAGTCACAAAAAATCCCACTTCTACCAATTCCTAGAATATGTTTTCTCATATCTTTGCATTGTTTTAGCGTAGCCATATTTCCATGAATTGATTCATTTCTTATATCTTGAATAGTATTTATATAAAAAATAAAATCAGTAAATATAAAAATTTTTAATCTTTTATTTTTAATATACTTATTGATACTTGATTTTATATCGTATGATTTTAAGATATATTTATAAGTGCCATAATTTGCCTTTTGTAAAAGTATATTTTCTAAGATATAATTTTTACCTTGAATTGTGTATGGAAAGTTTTTTATATCATTGTCACATTTCATCAAAGAGCTAAAAAAGATTTTCATAAAGTTGAATATTTCTAATTCACAAGCTTTTGAATATTTTAAAATAACAGAGCTAAAATCATATAACAAATTTTGCTTATTTGACATATACTCTATCTCTGCACTTGCTATATTGTCTTGCGAATTAACAGCAAGTGAATAAAAAACTTTTTCACCAAATTTAAACTCTATAAGATTTTCTTTTATTTGTATTTGTTCTTTTGTTTTAAATATATCAGTAAAATATTTATAGTCTTCATTGTCTTTTACAAAATAGTCAATATTTTCTTTCATAGTTACTTGCATCGGGTAGGTGTATTGATTGCCATATACAGCGTAAGTATGGTTGTTGTAGTTAGTAGCTTTGAAGTTTGAGAGTATTTTATCACGCACTATTTCAAAGCCATTGCAAACTAAAAGTCGTAAATCGTCAAACACAAACCACTTTTCTACATCCATAGTGTCATAATATCTTGGTGCTTTGATAAACTTTAACTTTTCTTCTTTTGCAGCTATTACATTTGCTACGTAAATATTGCTATAATCAGTCAAAAAAAGCTGCAAGGGCATATCTTTTGAAACACTATTATATATAGTATTTAGCTCATCTTCGTTTGGTGACTCATAATCACGCAAAGCTGAGCGTATTTTACCAAAAGCTACTACGCCTTTTTCTTTTAGTATCTCAAGGTGTTGCTCTATTACATCTTCTTGGTAATATGGATTGTATAGTATGAGAATATTTGTCACTTCTTGTCCTTAAAATTTAGTATATCTTAATTACCATTCCTACTTTATAGCTTGGAGTTAAGAAAATACACTAAATATTCTATCCTTTAGATTAGGATTATTCACTCTTTTTAATTGAATGGAGCATTTCTCACAAATTCGTTTTAGCCCTATCTCATCGTGATAAAGCTCATCTGAAGTAAAATATTTTGTATATCCACATTTTGGACACTTAAAGTATCCAGCTCTTGGTGCAATTGTCATTTTTAATCTCCAAACTTTAGCACTTCATTTGCTAAATTTTTAATTTTTTCGTTAAGCTCTTTGCCTTTTTTTCGTATCTCTTCTAATTTTTCTACATCAAATTTATCTTTTAAATATACTCTCATTTCTTTTAATATCATTGGGTTTTTAATTGAGCTTTGATTATTTTTTATTACTTCGCTTAAAATCATTTCTTTCTTTTTTGAATTATTTTCAAGCAAATTGAGACTTAAAGTTTTTGATGCTCTTATCATTTTTTTTACCCAATCTATGTCAGTCTTAATTGCATCATCATAAAATTTAAAAACTTTATCAATTTTAAGTAAAATATCTTTTTTTGTATCCAAAGGTTTATCTATATTCTCTAAAAATTTTTTTAAAGAAGTTTTTTTAAAATAAAGCTCTTCTTTATCTATTAAGTTATAAGCGCTAATTCCTTCATATTCTATAAAATTATCATCTAGAACTTTGACAAAATTATTTACAATCTCTTTTACATTATCTAGGGGTATTGAGTCAGCCCTATTAACTACAATGAAGACTTTTTTATCTTCTATATTTAATTCGCCAAGAAAGTCAATGTCTGATCCTAGAATAGCGCCATTTTCAATAGCTATTACCCAGATTAAAATATCACCATGATTTAAGTATTCTTTTGAGCTAGCTTTATCATCAGTGAGAGAAGAAGTTTTACTTGGATTATTATATCCAGGGGTGTCAATAAAGCAAATATGCTCTAGCTTATCCAGTTTCGCTTCTATTGTTATATAAGGCGCAATATCTTTGAAATTAAAATTAAATTTTTCAAAAAAACTACGGTTTAGACTTAAAAATTTTTTATTACACAGTTCAAGTTTTGCATTTTTATAAGTGTGTAGTTTAATTATATTTTTTTCTTTTTGAGAGCTTGCTATATAAGTAGGTATAGCAGTTGTTGGACTAATTCCTTGAGCTAATACCAATTTTTTATCACTTAAAAACGAGTTTATAAAAGAAGATTTTCCAGCAGAAAACCTTCCGCCAATACCAACTATATTTTTATTGAAGATGCTTTTAAAAATACTAATTTCTTTTAGTTTTCTCTCTATATCTTGCATTATTAATAATGCTCCTGCGTCTTCCTTGACTGAAAACTCAGAATTTGCAAAATCTGTAAATTCTTTCATAGCTATAGTGCTAAAATCAGACATGGCTTTTGAAACTGAAGGCTCTGAAGCTAGAATATCTTCAATAATTTTAAATCTGTCAAGACTTTCTTGCAATTCATTATTTTTCGTTTCAAGATTCATAATTTTCCTTTATTAATTTATCTATAATAACATTAATTTTATCTAATTTTTGAATATTTTCTTTTTTGTCTTTTAATAATTCTGATAGATTGTCTAATTCTTGATTATAAGAGCTGAAAAAATTATCACTTATATTATTAGATTCTAAATTAGACTTGATTTTTTTTATACATTTTTTTATCTCTTTTCTAAACTCTTCATCTAAATTACATATATATGCACTAAGTTTTTTCTCATAATATTTTCCCTCCTTGCTATCTATTTCTGGCACACCACACCCCTTTAAATCAGAGGGTATTTTCTTATCATATGAGAAGCCTTTATCAAAAAGCTTATTAGTTATCTTGCCTACATTAAATTTTATTTGTTTTTTGCTTATTTTATCTTGCTCTTCAAATTCAATGCAAAGGTCTTCGATTAGCTTTTTTTTGTGTATATTCTTTTGCTCGATCATATCGAGATGTATATCATTTTCTATTTTGCCCAGGACTTCCATTAAAGCACTAGTTATCGCACCTGTTCTGTAGACTTTGACATCCTTTAATTTAAAAGTAGGGTAGAGAAAAAGGAAACCTGAACCATATTCACTTGTTTGTTTTCTTTTTTGGTCTTTGTCCTCTTTCAAGCTTTTACTTATGCTAGTTTTGCTATTATAAAAAATATCAACCATTGAATTTTTTAATTCAGGTGGATATTTTTCTTTAAATTCATTGTAAACATCCTCCAAAGAATGAGACAAATTTTCTTTTATTTTAGACAAATTTTCTCTTTGTTTAAGTTCGTTTTTTTTACCCTGATTTAGCTCTTCTGTTTTTAAGTTCACAAATTCTTGAAGTTCTAGAAGATATTCTATAAATTTTGTTTGTTTTGTTTGCAACAAATTTTTATTTTTATCTGCTAATATTCTGTCTTTTTTCTCTTTTACAGATTTAATGCAAGACTTTAAGCTAGAAATATTTCCAAGTAGTTCAAGATTTTTTAAATTTGCATCTTTATTTTTAGAATCAAAGCTAGAAGGGTAACGCTTTTTTAGTCTAGCATATTGAAAACCAGCGCCATTTTTTTCATCCATTTTTTCATTATTTTCAAGAGCATTTTCAATACTTAGGCAAATGCCTGAGCTATAAAAAAATCTATCTTCGGTATCATCTATCAAGGCATCATAAGCATCTTCAATAATAGGATTATTCTCTTTTAAGGATTTTAGAGTATCTCTTAAATGTTTTATATTTTTTTGTTTAATATCTTTTAGAACTTCTTTAAAATCGTCTTTTTTGTATTCTATATTATATAGTTGGTCATCAATTTTGCTAGCTACTACATAAAGTTCTCGCAGTGCTTGAGTACAATTTAGTCTATCCATTAAGTTTGTGTCTTCTTGAGATATAAATTGTCCAGATGGGCTAACTATAAATACAACATCGCAAAAAGCCAAAAGCTCTCTAGTTCTAGCCTCTCTTGATATTATAGGGTCATTTAATCCTGGAGTATCTATTAGCTCTATATCTTTTAAATTTTCTTGTGCTAACTTTATATTCACACTTTTAGTAAAGGGCATGTATTTTCCATTTGCTCCGACATAATCTAAGAGTTTGCCTTTTAATTCATTTAAATCTTTAGCCTTGATATTGCCATCAATAGATTTAATAGAGTAGCGACTTTTTTTTATCTCCTCATATTGCATATATGAAGCTTTTAAGGCTTCATATTTTTTCTCATTCAATTTTCTTTCTGCATTTCCTCTAGCCATCTTGTTGAGTTCTTCTAAAGCTTTAGGTTTTGTTGCTCTTTTATTACTTTCTTCTAGCTTGGCAAGGGCATCTTTTTCAAATTTTGTAATTTTTTTATTATATTCTTCATATTTTTCTTTTAAAAGCGCAATGTCTTTTTTGTTATAAAGCTCAACTTCAGCACCAAATTTTTTTGCATAGCTTATGGTGCAAAGCACAGCAGTCATAGGTGTGGCCGCTGTTGGTAAAATATCTTTTCCATTAAAAAGCAAGGCATTTATCAAAGATGATTTTCCAACCTTGACTCTACCTAAAATACCTATCTTTAAAAGTCTATTTTCTTGTTTGCTTTGTTCTAAGACTTGCTTTATGTTTTTAGAGCTTTCAAGTCCTAGCTCATTTTTTAAAAACTCACTTTTGTCCTTAAGAAGATTATCATTTGAAGATATTAAATCTTCAGCTTTTTCCAGATTTTCTAAAAGTCCCATTCTATAATCCTAATAATTTTTTATTTTTTTGTATTGCAGATTTACTTTTTTCTAATCTTGAAATATCTTCTTGTATTTTTTCTTTATTTTTTTCTGATTCTTTTTGTGCTAGTTTAATCTCAGCTTCTTTTTTACTAAATTCTTTCTCAAGGCTTTTGCTTATTTCTTTTGTAATAGTTACTAGGTTATCGTTGAATATTTTAGGAGTGATTTCTTTTAATTTTGAAATAATATCAGGTATTATTTTGCTCTTTATTTGTGATTTTGCATTTTCAAAATTCCTATTGTCTCTATCATTTTTTAAAAAAATGCTTACTAAATTGCCTATAATACTTATCGCTAGAGCAATATAAGGATTAAAACCTCCAGCTAGTTGGAGCAAAGACATCGAAGATTCTATGGCTTCTAGACTATTATCTTTTAAATCATCTGTCCAATCTTGTGATATAATATCCAAACTAAAAGACATATTTTTTAGCTCTTTAGCAAAATCATTCGCTAGTTCTTTTTTGTCCTCTTTTAATTTTATAATAATCTTTTCTCTTAGCATAGTTTGTACTTTATTTTGTAAGTATGTTTCAAATTTTATTGGCTCTCTACTGATTTTTTTAGCTAAATTATCAAGATTATTTATTAGCTCATTTTCAATTTCATCTGAAATGTTAAGAGTACTTTTTATAGCTGAGTCTTTAGACTCCTTGATAAGATTTGTTTCTTTCTTCTTTATTTGCTTAAGCCCTTCTTGAAGCTGAACTATTGCTTTAAGCCCTTTTTCTTTGTCGCTATTTAGAGTATTTATTATGGTATTTATAGAATCTTCCAAAAGAGCAGTTTTGCTTTTTAGCATTTTATAAAAAAGATTTTTAAAAAGTTCTTCAGGATTAATAGTCTTCAAAATCTTTTGAAAGTTTTCTTGTTTGTTTTGAGATAAAATATTTACTTCTTTATCACTAAGCAAGAAATCGTTCATTTGATTTTTAATGTAATATGAAATTTCTTTTATATCATTTTCTGGTTTTAAGTCTGTTTTGCTTAGGAAAAATGAAAAATCTTTATCAAGGTCTAAGATAAATTCTAATTGTTTTAAAATGTCTTTAGTAATATTGCCACTTTCACAAGAATTTAAAACTATATAATGCACACCTTTTGAAATAAATTCTAAAATAGCCTGATTATGCAAGTCTAGTGGTGAACCAAAGCCAGGCATATCTACTAAAATTAGGGGTTCTAAGTTTTTGATATCGCTACTGTTTATGTGATATCTTAAGCTTTTGTATTTTTTCGTTTTAGCTTCGATGACTTTTATATCATTTATTTTATAAGTATCAAAATCTCCATTTTCTTTGATAGCTTCGATTCTTTCATCCATTGAAAATCTTATCTCACTAGCTAGTGCAGTTTCAGGGCTTATTCCTGTTGATAAATAATCTTTTCCTAAAAAAGCATTAAGCAAAGTACTTTTCCCAGCTGAAAAAGCACCAACTACGGGAACAAAAAGCTCTCGTTCTTTAATCATTTTTTCATATTTAGAAAAGTCAAAATTATTAGTAAGTTCTTCTGTAAATCTTGTATTTGCTAGAGCACCTTTTGTTTTTTCTAGAAATTCTATATAATTTTTTTTATTTTTTATCATTTATTTTCCTTTATTTTTCAAGCATATTTGCATACAATCCTGATACTATTTTTATTCAAAATTTTCTTTTTTATATTTTTCCCATTCTCGCAAAAATTCTTTTTCCTCTTCGCTTTTATTGCCATCAGCTTTTATTATTTCCGTTATAGCATTGCTTGTATCTTCTATTGATTTATCAATACTTTTTTTATCGCCTATATTTTTTAAAATATCCTTTAACATACTAAAAGCTTCTATTGAAGATTTATTAACTGCTTTCTTAAGTTCATTCTTAAGTGCATCTACTTCATCTTTATCTGTTGTTTCATCCAGAGCTATTTTCTCGCGCAGATCATTCACTTCATTTGTAATTTTATATACTAATTCTTTTATATCCTTATCTGTTTCTTCTAATCCAAATTCTTTTAAGAAGCCTTCCATACTTTTAAGCTCACTTTCATCTATTCCATCACAATTTGCACAAGCTAAACCAATAGCTAAAAATGCTTTGCCTATGTTCTTCTTTATTTTTATTTTCTCAGCTTTTTCTTTTGCTTCTCTTTCTGCATTTTTTTGCCCTTCTCTCTTTCCTTCTTTTTTTGCATCTTCTTCATCAGTATCATAATATTCAGCAACTCCGCCAGCGGCCGCTCCAAATGTCCCTGCTGCTAATGCTCCTATTCCTGTTATTGCTCCTATTGGACCTGCTACTGGTAAAGCTGCAACCGCTACTACTGCTAAGGCTGATCCGCCTAAAATCTTCCACATATTCATTTTTTTCCTTTAAAATATTTTTAAGTGCTAAGCACAATTTTCTTTGCCTTATTTTAAACTCTTCAAGACAAACACCTAATCTTCTTGATTCTTTTTCGACATATTTTTAATAATAGTTTTGACAGCATAAATCACAAGTATTATGATTAGTAAATCAAAAATAATTGCAAGCATTTAATCCTCCTTCTTTTTTATTTAAATTAATACTTTATTTTTTAAACACTTCTATTTATGAATCAGAACCAAATAATTTTTTAGCTCCATAAAAAAGTCCAACTCCCACAAGCCCAATAGTTCCAGCAATTAATGTTTTTTCTTTTACGCCCAAAGTCGAAGAAAATTCTTTTAATCTATCTTGCAAGGATTCTGCTTCTAAGGCTATTTTGCCCATCTCCTCTTCAGCCTTATCAAATAGCCAAGAATGCTCTTTAAAATCTATCCCTTCTACTTTGAAAAATTTCCCTAAATATGCCAAATAATCAAGTCCTAAAATTTTAAAATCTTTTATAGCATTAGTATCTTTTTCTTGCATAGCTTTTATAAGATTTTTGAGTTCTTTAAAATCTGCTTTATTTATATCTAAGGCTTGGCTAAGAGTCTCTAATTTTTCATCTTTTTCAGGATCTTCTGAACTTTGAGCTAAAACTATGCAATCAAGTACGAATTGATAAACAAATTTACTATCTTCTTTTTTTAGCTCTTCTTTAAGATTGTCATTTAAAGATTGTACTTCTTTTAGAAATTCCTCTTTGTTTTCATTAAAGTATTTTTTCTTAGCAATAAATCCTTCTTCGCATTTTTCTTCGTTTAAGCAAGGCTCAAACGCTTGATTTATTAACAATAAAAAATCAGGCATCATACAAAGCCCTAGATAAAAACTAAAAAGACTGAGTCCATCTGAATAAAGTTTTTTAAAATTATCTCCTTGTTCTTCATCCATTAATCCAACACCTGTGCAAGGATGATAAGCAGTAAAATCCGTACTTAGTCTAATCAAATCCCATTCATCGTTTGTTGTTATTTTTATATTTTCATTTTTCATTTCATTTTTCCTTCTTAATTTTTAAATTTTTCGTATATATTTTAAAAAAAGAATTAACGCTATAAAACAAAGAATAATTATTATAGTTATTCTTGAAAATAGCACTTTAAAAATTTTTAAAAGAATACGATCTAGTAGTGCAATCATCTTTATTACTATAAATAGTATTGCCACGCCCGCCACTAAATAAAAAATAATTACTAAAATTTTCTCCTCCCTTGATAAAAGTTTATATGCCAAAACACTTATATTTCCAAATACTCTACCAATTCTTTTTTTAGTTTCTGCCTTAAAGAATTAGGTGAGATTATCTGCACATTGGGAATCCAATACCTTGCAAACCTTAAAATCTCTTTTTCATAAGAAGTTCTAGCAGATATTATCAATCCACCATCATCAAGCCTTTTTATAATCTGCTGTTTTGGGAGTATTTTTCTTCTTGTAAAAAAATTTGCTACTTCTTTTTTAATCTCAAGAGTAACTTCTATACTTTTTGTATTTATCCAAGGGCTAGGGGACTCATTTATAAGGTTTAGTACTTTTTTGTCCTGAATAAAGTTTATATCTTTTACTTTAAGTTCTTCTATCAAAGCTAGGCTAAAAGTCTTGACTCTTTTATCTTCGCAAGCACATAAATACCAAATACCATCAGCATTTAGAAGCTTGTAAGGCTTTGTTTCTCTTTGTTTATTTTTATAGAAAAATTCAATAATATTTTGATTTAGTATGGCTTGTTCTAGACTTTTAAAGTCTTCTTGATTTAGTTCTTCACTTGACTTTTTTTGTATTTTATAGATTTTGTTGGTATCTTCATCTAAGATATGCTCTAAGGTATTTTTATCAAGCTTTGGGTACAGATTATCAGCTCCACTAAAAATAGCAAACTTTTCTAAGTCTTCGCTTTTGTATTTGCCTAAATAAAACTCTTCTAAAAAATATTGCCCATCTTTATTTTTAATCGGTAAAAAGCTAAGTCTTTGTTTTAAGTCTCTTTGCAAAGTTCTTTGACTTATTTCAAATTCATTTGCTAAATCTTCAAGTTTTAGTTTTTCGCCATTATTAAATCTATATAAAATCTGCGCTAATCTTGTGGCTAATTTATCATGATTTTTCATGACAAATATCTTTTTGAAAAAGTATTTTGGATAAGTTTGGTTTTATTTTTTGATAAAAATTCTTGTTTGGAAGTGTTATATATATATATATGCTATTTTAGCTGTATTTAAGCTTAAATTTTTAGTATATCTTGTCATAATCTCTTAGCCTTTCAAATTTTATATCAAAAGTATAGCTTCAGTTTTTGCAAGGTTGTGTCATATTTATTAATTTTAGGTGCGAATTAGGTATATTAATTAAAATTTTAAATTAATTTTGCTTAAAAGGGCATTAATAAGCTTAAAATATATTAGATTGTTTTTTTGAATTGATTTTAGTGTAGCAATATCTTAAATAAAAAAGTTTAGCAAGATTTTATATCAATACCTTCACAGCATTGGCTTTTTAATTCACTTAAAACTAAATCAAGAAGTTCATAATTTGCCTTACATATCAAAATCCTACCTTGTCTTTCTTGTTTGATAAGATTAAGTATGCAAAGTTTATTTATATGATGAGAGAGTGTTGAGCCTGGAATTGCAAGTTTTGTTTGAATGCTTCCTACATTTAAACCTTCTTTTCCTGCTTGCACTAAAAGCCTAAAAATCCTTAGCCTTGTAATGTTTCCTAATTGTGCCAAGCAGTTTACTAAAAGTTCTTCATTCATCGTTCATCCAAGTTTTTATTTATTATAGCGATATTTAACTTTTTTTAAAACTTAAGAAAAATACAAATTAACTAAAAGCCCACAAGCAATAGCCATAATAAAAACGCTAAGAATAAAAAATATCATTATCGGAGCTTTAAACATTTTTTTAAGCATAACCATTTCAGGCAAACTAGTTCCAGCTCCTGCTATTGTAAGAGCAAGGATTGAGCCCATGCTTACTCCTTTTGCTATAAGCGCAGGTGCTAGTCCCACCATAGCAGCCGCTCTTATATATAAAGGCACTCCAATAAAAGCTGAAACTACCACAGCATAAGGATTATCTTTATTTGCATATTTACTAAGAAGAGTTTGGGGTATGAAGTCGTGAACAAAAGCGCCAATTGCTATACCTATTACAATATATGGTAAAAAAGATAAAAATTGTTTCCATGTTTGCTTTAATATTTTTTTCGCTTCTAGTTTCTTTGGATTTTGATTTTTTTTGGTGTTGCTAAACTTTTGATTTTGTGCAAAACTAATATTTTTTTTAATTTTTTGAGGATTTAAATCAATATTTTTTTTTGAAGCATTTTTATCACAAGCACAAGTTTTATAAGAGTCTTTATCTAAAAAATCAGTTTTAATGTATTTTTCAAAACCAAATTTTGCTAGAGTAAAACCTGCGAAGATTGATACAAAAAAAGCAAATAGCGAATAAAATAATGTAACCTTTAGTCCAAAAGCAGACCAAAATACAGCAAAAACTATTGGATTAAGCAAAGGCGAGGTGAATAAAAAAGTCATAACAGCGCCAAAAGAAGCTCTAGCTTTTAGTAAGCCCACAGTGATAGGAATCGAAGAGCAAGAGCAAAACGGTGTAATTGCTCCCAAGGCTGCAGCTATAAAGTATCCGCCTCTTTTTCCGTTTAGTGCTTTTTGAACTTTGGCAGGACTTAGGTAAAGATTCAAAATCTCAACTAAAAAACTAACTCCTATAAACAAAACGCTAAGTTCGATTAAATCAATAACAAAAAAACTCAAAGCTCCTTGTAATCTTTCTATGAAAGTCATATTCATAACAATCCTTAATTATTTTTTGAAATTATATTAAAGTCTAACTTAATAAAAGCTTTTATATTTCTAGAAATATAGAAATATATTTTATAGATATTTTAGCTAAGTATTTGTTTTAAAAGATATAATAATAAAAGATTTTGATACTGAAATATTTTGATTAAGAGGAAGCCAATGATTTTGATGATTGATAATTATGATTCTTTTACTTATAATATTGTGCAATACTGCGAAGAATTGGGCGCTAAAATGAAAATTTATAGAAATGATGAGCTAACTATTGCGCAAATAGAAGAGCTAAATCCTGAAAAAATCATAATATCTCCAGGACCTGCAAGCCCAAATGAAGCGGGAATTTGTCTTGAACTTGTAGAGCATTTTGCAGGTAAAATCCCTATTTTTGGAATATGTTTAGGGCAACAAGTCATAGCCCAAGCAAATGGCGCTAAAATAATACAAGCTAAAAATATGATGCATGGCAAAACATCAAAAATAAAAATAACCGAAAAATCAAAACTTTTTGAGGGCTTACCTGAAAGTTTGACACAAACTAGATACCATTCTTTAGTAGTTTCTAAAGAAAACTTGCCAAAAAGTATAAAAATTTTAGCAAAAAGCGAAGATGATGATGAGATTATGGCTATAAAAATCCAAGACAAGGAAATTTATGGCGTGCAGTTTCATCCTGAATCAATAATGAGTGAATATGGTCACGAAATTATCAATAATTTTTTAAAGCTATGCTAACTTTTACTGATAGATATAAAAAGTATTTTTTTGGATTTTTTCTAATACTAAGCTTATGGACACTTTTTTATATCACAAAACATTTAAGCATAAGTTATGAAGAAGCTGGTATTTATTTTTCCAAGCATAGCTTTGTGCATTATTTGGCACATATTTCTACTTATCTTTTTGGACATAATAATTATGCTTTGAGACTACCTTTCATGATTTTTTATTTTGCTAGTATTTTTATGTTTTTTAAACTCTGCGAAGATTTTTTTTCAAAAGATAGAGACAGATATTATGCTAGCGTTTTGTTTATGTTTTTACCAGGAGTTTTTACTTCGGCACTTTTGTTAAACAGTGCTATTGTCATTATTTTTTTTACTCTTTTATTTTTGTATCTTTATAAAAGAACAAATAAGTACAATTATATTTTATTGGTTTTGTTTGTATTTATTGACAATTCTTTTATAATTCTTTTTCTGAGCCTCGCAATTTTTTCTTTGATGAAAAAGGACAAAATTAATTTTATTATTTCTGTGATTTTGTGTTTAGCCTCCATTTGCCTTTATGGTTTTTTTATAGGGCACAGACCAAGAAGCTATTTTTTTGATACTTTTGGAGTTTATGCTTCTATTTTTTCTCCTTTATTATTTGTGTATTTTATTTATGTTTTATATAGGATTGGAACAAAAGGAGAGAAAACTTTATTTTGGTTAATCCCCACAACTTCTTTACTTCTTTCTTTGATATTATCTTTTAGACAAAAAATTGCAGTTGAAGATTTTGCACCTTTTTTAGTTCTTGGCATACCTTTTGTGGTTCGAATGTTTCTCAAATCTTATAGAGTTAGACTAAAACAATTTAGAAGTTTTCATAACGCAGTGCTACTTGCAACTTTATTATTATTGCTTATGTCTTTAGGTATTGCAGTATTTAATAGGGGATTATATCTTGTGTTAGATAGACCTAAAATGAATTTTGCTTATAACTATAATTTTGCTGATGATTTGGCAAAAAACCTAAAAAAAGACAAAATTTTAAAAGTTACTTGCCTTGATGAAAGATTACAAGAGCGTTTACTTTTTTATGGAATAAAAAAAGGCGGAGAATATTATTTGACTACTTTTAAAAGTATCAAATATTTTAAAAAAATATCTATTAAGGTTAAAAATAAAGAAATTCTAAGCTATTATCTTAAAGAAAATGAGGAATAAAAAATACGGCTTTTCTATCCTAGAATTAATTTTTGTGCTTATAATTTTAGCTCTTATTATGTTTATCGCAAGACCAAAATTTAAAACACCAAATATTACTCTTTTAGCAAATAGACTTGTTGTGTTTTTGACTTACACTAGATTTTTAGCAATGAATGATAATATGTATGAAGCTAATGATAAAAGGTGGTACAAAAAACGCTGGACGTTTAAACTTCAAAGATGCAAAAAAAGTGAAGGTGGTTTGTATTTTACGATTTTTAGTGATACAAATAAACTAGGGCATGCAAATAAAACTGAATCGTTTAAAGATCCTTTGGAGCAAAAATGGCTTTATGTTAGCAATGATTGTATTTTAAAAAAGGATGAAAGCCCCTTCGTTTTGCTCAGTAAAAATTATGATATTAAAAGTGCTAGTTTTACTTGTAATAAAACTAAAAGTTTAGGACAGATTTCTTTTGGATACAATGGCGAGGTATATGCTAGCAATTCTAACTATAAAGATGAGGCTTTTATAAACACATTAAAAAATCCTTGTTTTTTAAATTTAGAAAATAAAAACGGTGCTAAAATTTCAATAAAAATTCCAAAGTTTTTTAATAAAATAGCACTTATGAAACACTAAAGTAACAATTTAACAACAAATTCCAATATTTAAGCTCCTCTTCAACTAAACTCCTTGACAATATCTGCTATTTTTACTATAATTTGCCTCCAATTTAACACAAGCCCAAACATAAAAACACTAAGTTTATTTAAAACTTCTTGGTAATTTTCAGTTAAAAGCTTTTTAAAATTGTGTTCTTTAAAAAATATGGTTTATAAAGTAATCTTTGTA
>JAACJU010000009.1 GCA_021378565.1 Arcobacter sp. LC1
AATTTTTCTAATGATTCTTATAAAATCAAACAGAAAGGGCTTTTTTAGCCCATTGCTGCTCCAAGCTATTGCACATTCCCTTTTGTTGATTATTTTACTTCTAAAATTTCTAGTACTAACTCCGCCTATTCTCATTTTAACCATGACTTCTTTTAAGTATGCTACTTTAGGTTTATATATTTTAAAAACTCTCAGCATTAAGTCGTAATCTGCAGCTATTTTATGGTCTAAAAGAAATAATATATAAATTTAAATTATCACTAAAATAATATGATTATATTTTTATAATTTATATATAAAGTGAGACCGTAAAGCTAACTGTGTAAATCTTAAAAGCTAAATTAATAATATTTTGATGCACTCTTTTTATTTTATAAATAGTTATTCTATGGATTAGAATATTATTATTTTATCTAAAAAGTTCTTTAAATTTGCTCAATATACAATACGGAATAGAATAATAATCATAAAGTTTTATTTTTTTTCCACCAAATGAATCTTTAAACTTATCTATTCCAGATATAATCTTATTATTTTCATCATTTCCATAACCACCCCAATCAAATTCTTTATACCCTAACCTTTTAAAATACCGCATAGTTTCAAAATGCAAAGCTTTATTTATCCAGCCAATAATATTTTTCTTTTTATTATCTTCTATAATATGTATAATACTAACAGAATATAGAAGCCGAACTATTTTTTGTTCTTCGTCATTTATATATACCTGTATGTTAGTCAGTTCATTTTTAAAGTATCCAGAAATAAAAAATATATTATTTTTAAATTTTTCCAATTGATACTTTTTTAAATATGGAAGATTTTTAGCTTTTGCAAACTGTCTATTATAAAATTCTAAAAAATTATCTATAGTAATTCCATTTAATTTAATTTGAATCTCAAAATTCTTTTTTACTTTATTTATTTCATTTTTTAATGTTGAAGTAAATTGTTGCTTAATTTCTTCCTCACTTTTAGTTAAATCATTAATAAGTGTCCAATTTTGCTTTTTAATATTAAAAGTATTTTTATTAATTTTCGAATTTTTATGTGCACTAAATATATGATATAAACTATAACGTTGCAAACTAAACCATTCTTCATAAAAAGTCATTTTTTTTATTTTGTATCTTATTAGCATTTTTTAAATCTCCTTATTGAATCAATATAATTTTAAAATACTGTGTCTAATATACGAAAGCTTATACATATTAATTTTTCAATATCTGTAATACATTACAAAAATAGTTTAATTTAATAATCTTACTTAGCATTATTTATTTTCTATGGATACTAAGTATTTCCTCAAAAAACAATATATTTTTCATAAATACATTATTTTATTTGTTACAATAGTTATTTTATTATCTTTTATGAATTTTAGCATATTTTCCAATTCTGCCCACAAATTATTTTCTTCTATTTCCCATCCATGACCCCATATATGAATATTGTATAAAGTATCTTTTTTTGATAAATAAAAAATAATATTCTTATAATATTCAAAAGTATTCAAATTTAAGGATTTGATTATATCAAAAAATTCTTTTTTATCGCTCAAAAAGGTATTTTTTATGATAGATTTGATCCCCCTATCATAAAAGTGGAATGAAGTATCAGTAGTAAAAGTATTTTGAATATTAAACCTCATTGTATTGGCACTTCTTGCTCTTTTATAATATTTTTTTACTATATTTTCAATATATGGGTTGTAAAATCCACCTGGATAACAAAATATATCAATATCTTTATGAATTATATTTTCTAAATATTCTTTATTACTAACTATCTCATATTCAATATTTTTTTTTGGAATTGTTGTTAAATATTTATGAGAATGTGTGTGCCCACCTATTTCCATGCCCATATTTATTATTTCTTTTATTTCAGGCTTTTTAATATATGGTTGTTCCATATTTGTTGTAGGTATAAAAAATATTGCTTTAATACTATACTTTAGCATCAATTTTGCTAACCTAATATCATAGATACTGCCATCATCCCATGAAAATGATATGTTAATCATTTATTGCCTTTTTACTTTCATACATTTTTTCATAAATATTTCTTTTGCAAAATTATACAATACTATATCTTTACAGACTATAAATTAGTATGCTATTATTTTATTAAAAATTGAGGAATTTTTCTAATGATTCTTATAAAATCAAACAGAAAGGGCTTTTTTAGCCCATTGTTGCTCCAAGCTATTGCACATTCCCTTTTGTTGATTATTTTACTTCTAAAATTTCTAGTACTAACTCCGCCTATTCTCATTTTAACCATGACTTCTTTTAAGTATGACACCTTAGGTTTGTATATTTCAAAAAGTCTCAGCATTAAGTCATAATCTGCAGCTATTTTGTAATTTAAAGAAAATAATCCTATAGAATCATAAACAGCCTTTTTCATATATAAAGTAGGATGAGGAGGACACCAGCCTTTTTTAAACATTTTTTCTTTATAAATACCACTTCTCCATTTTCTAACTACAACACTAGGATTATTGTTATCTATAAATTCTAAATCACCGTATACAAGATCACAAGAATTTTTAATAAAATTTTTTACAACTTTTTCTATAATATATTCGTTTGCCAAATAATCATCAGAATTAATTAAGCCTATTATTTCTCCTGTTGAGTGGCTTATACCTTTATTCATAGCATCATAAATACCATTATCTTTTTGCGAAATAACTTTCAGTCTATTGCCAAAATTATCTTTGTATTTATTTATTATTTTAAGTGTATTATCTCTTGAAGCTCCATCTATAATAATATACTCTATATTTTTATAGCTTTGATTTAATACAGATTTTATCGTATCCTCTATGTATTTTTCACTATTAAAGCAAACTGTTACAATAGTTACCTTTGGGTTTTTAATCATTTTAACACTTAAACTCGTGAAAAATCATCGTCAAATCTAACAATATCATCTTCACCTGTATACTCCCCTACTTGGGCTTCTATTAAAACTACGGGTATTTTGCCTTTGTTTGATAGTCTGTGCATTTCACCCATTTTTATATAAGTTGATTCATTTGGTCTTAGCAAACTAATATTTTCTCCAATTTGGATAGTAGCTGTCCCACTTACTACTGTCCAATGTTCGTTTCTATGGAAATGCTTTTGCAAAGATAATCTTTTGTTTGGTTTTACTATAATCTTTTTTATTTTATATCCAGGAGTATCTTCTAGGACTTCATAAGTTCCCCAAGGTCTGTGAACTTTTAGATGAGTGTAGGCCAAATCTTTATTTTCTTTTTTAATGATTTTAAGTAAATCTTTGATTTGATTTGATTTACCTTTTTTGCTTATAAGCAAAGCATCATCAGTATCTACAATTATGCAGTCCTCTATACCAAGTGTTGCTATTGTTCTTTTATGCGAATATATTAGATTATTAGCACTATCTATGCTAAAATGATTATTTAGATTTGTATTGCCTGCTTTATCATGAGGGAGCTCATTATATAGGGCGTCAAAAGAACCCACATCATTCCAAGATATATCTGCTAAAACAACTTTAATAAGAGAACTTTTTTCCATCACTGCATAATCAATACTATTTTCTGGAATTTTATCCATATCTTTAGATAGTATTCTTCTAACTTTTCCATCTAGCTTAGAATTAGAAAATGCTTCTAAGGAAGATTGATATATTTTGGGAGAATATTTTTTTAATTCTTCCAAAAAAACTCCAGCTTTAAAACAAAATATTCCAGAATTCCAATAATAATTTTGCGCTTTTAAATATTTTTTTGCAGTTTGTATATCTGGCTTTTCATGAAAGGCTAAAACATCTTCACCTTTAGCTTCTATATAACCATATCCCACTTCAGCGCTTTTAGGTTTAATTCCAAATGTTACTAAGTTTCCTTTTTTTGCTAGTGCTTGTGCCTTATTTAATATTTTTACATATTCTAATTCATTTTTTATTAAGTGGTCAGCTGGACTAACCAAAACTATTTCATCTTTATCCAAACCAAAACATGATAGAGCAATAGCAGGAGCTGTATTTTTACCTAAGGGTTCTAGAATATAGCTATTGGCTTGATTCTTCATTGTATCTATTTCTTCACTTTGATCAAGTGCTAAAAAATATTGTTCTTGATTTGATACAATATAAAAATCATTACAAACCTTAGAGTTTCTTTCTAGTGTCATTTGAAATAAAGATTTATTGTCAAAAAGTTTAATGAATTGCTTTGGCATCAAAGTTCGAGATAAAGGCCATAATCTTGTACCATTTCCGCCACATAAAATAATATTTGTCATTTTAATCCTAAATTTGAACTATATTATAGCAATTTACATCTAAATACTTGTTTTATTGTTAAGTAGATTTCTGTAAATTTTTATTTGTTTATTTAAGATAATATCTGTTTCAAATTCTTTAGCTTTTTTTATAGCATTTTGAACTAGAATTTTATAATTTTTATATAAATAAGATTTTTCAATTGTTTCTCTTAGTTTTTTTACTAGAGAAGAGACCGTAAACAAAACTGTGCAAACCCACCAATATCTTTCATCTACTTTGTATATTTTTCCATAATTTCGCTGAAAAATATACAAAGTTTTGGATAAATTTTAGGCCAATTTTTTGACTTGAGTTTTTCCATTTATTTTGAAGTCCTGAGTTGATAAATACATAATTTTAAAAGCAGATTCTGTTTAGCAAATGTGCCTTTAGTTTTAGTCTTTCTTTTGATTGTGAAATTTAAGATTTCATAGGATTTGTGGTAAAATAAAGCTTTCTAATAGCTTCTGGATATTTAAAAAAGCATGATAATTCACTTCAATAATTTAGCCAAGATTGTTTAATGTCATGAAATTCATTTAGATTTTCTAAGGCTTGTATATCTTCATTAGCATAATAAACTGCTCTTAAATCTTTAGCTATTGCTTTTCTGACATTCTGCGATACAAACTTTAAAGAACTTCTTATTTTGCATATACGAATTTACTGCGCGCATGATGAACTTTTGCATCTTTGAATCTCCGCTTTTAGATTTTCTAAGGCTTGCATATCTTCATTAAAATCATTTAGACCATCATGTAGTGTAACGGAATTCACACTTGCAAAATTGCAAATATAAGAACATCTTCAACACCTCTATTCTTAATTTCATTAAGCAAAGATAGCCAATATTTAGAAGTTTCATTATCTTTAGTCTTGATGCTATCTCCTTGTTGCCCTCTGCTGTGATTCCTAGCATAATATATGTAGTCACATTTATACAAGCAATGCTTCTTAAAAAAATATTTTTTCAAGCTAAGATACTGTCTATTCTTATTTTAAGAATAGTAGCGTCCATAAAGATTATAGGGTACCATTTGTTCTAAGCCTCTATTTTGCCAATCTTCAGCAAGTTCTAATACTTTACTTGTCATATTCGAGATAGTTTCAATTGATAATTAATAACCATATAAATCATCAAGATGCAGTTTAAATCTTCTCACTCATTCCTTTTGCATATAAAGAAACTATAAGTTCTTCGCTTCCTTCTAATGTAGTTTCTCTTTTTTTGATTAGTTTTATTAGATGTGAGATTAATTCAACTTGCGAAGTTCCTTGTAATACAACTATAAGCATTGCTTTGAATTCATTTTAAGTGATTCCAAACCTGCAAAAGTACATTTTTTGATTTGGGTTATTAAATATTCCCAATTATTCTAAATTTAATATTGCCATAATGTAAATCCTTTAAATTAATTTACTAGATATTCTATCTAATAATTTAGGTTTTAAGGTTTACGCTTTAGTTTTACGGTCTCTTATTGATTAATTGTTTCATTTAATTTTTTTATATATATTTTAAGAACTCCATATAAATATAATATCATATTTACAATATCTTATTATATGAATTAATTTTATAGTCTAATCGTTGGGTTTACGCAGTTTACTTTCTAATTTCATAGTTTTGCACTCTACTATTTAATATTTTTATCTAAATACCATTGTATAGTTTTAGTAATCCCAGAATCAAGGTTTTCGCCTGCTTTTCACCCTAGTTCTTTTTCTAGTTTTGTGGCATCTATTGCATATCTCCTATCATGACCTGCTCTGTTTTCTACGAATGTAATTAATTCTTTATATGGTTTTCCATTATCTCTTTGTACCTTTTTGTCCAATATTGAACAAATTTTATCTACTATTTGCAAATTTGTTTTTTCGTTTCTTCCACCAATATTATAAGTATTTGAACTTTTGCCTGAATGGTAAACCAAATCAATACCAACACAATGATCTGATACATATAGCCAATCTCTAATATTTTTTCCACCACCATAAATAGGGATAGTTTCACCCTTCAAGGCTTTTCTAATAATAGTAGGAATTAATTTTTCATCATGTTGTTTTGGCCCATAATTATTTGAACAATTTGTAATGACAGTATTTAAACCATATGTTTTATTATAGGCTCTTACTATCATATCACTTGAAGCTCTTTTGAGGCTGAATATGGTGAATTTGGAGCATAAGGAGTGTCTTCTGTAAAAAAATCTGTTTCATTTAATGTTCCATATGCTTCATCTGTTGAAATATGGTGAAATCTACAATTGCGATGTTCTTTTTTATACTCAAATGGTTTATTCATCCAATATTTTTTTGCTACATCTATTAAAGTATAAGTACCATTTATATTTGTTTTAATAAACACACTTGGCTCCTTAATAGAATTATCTACATGTGATTCAGTTGCAAAATTAATTACACCTTGAATATTATATTTAGAAAATATAAATTCTACCAATTCTCTATTGCAAATATCACCTTTAATGAATTTGTATCTTTCATTATTTTCACATTCTTTTAGATTATTGATATTGCCTGCATAGGTTAGCAAATCTAAATTTATGAGCTTATAATTTTTATATTTATTTAAAAAATATGGTACAAAGTTTGAGCCTATAAAACCAGCTGTTCCTGTCAATAAAATACTAGTCATATTTTACCAACTCTTTTAAATATTTTCCATATCCATTTTTAGAAAGGGGTTCTGCAATTTCTGAAACTTTCCTTTTTGAAATCCAATTATTATTATAAGCAATTTCTTCTAAACAAGCTATTTTATACCCTTGTCTGTGTTCAATTGTTTGCACAAATTGACCTGCTTCTATTAAACTGTCAGAAGTTCCGGTATCAAGCCATGCAAATCCCCGCCTAAGAAACTCAACTTTAAGGTTCCCTCTTTTTAAATATTCTTCATTTATAGAAGTTATTTCAAGCTCTCCTCTCTTGGAAGGTCTGACATTTTTTGCAATATTAATTACACTATTGTCATAAAAATATAGCCCTGTTACGGCAAAATTTGATTTTGGTTTAGTAGGTTTTTCTTCAATACTAACAGCATTCATATCTTTATTAAATTCTACTATGCCAAATCTTTCAGGGTCTTTTACTTGATAGCCAAATACTACTGCACCCACTGTTGTCGAAGCTGCATTTTGTAATAGGGGAGTAAACCCATGTCCATAAAAGATATTATCGCCTAAAACTAATGCAACATTATCATTTCCTATAAATTTTTCACCCAATGTAAATGCTTGGGCTAAACCGTCTGGACTAGGCTGAACTTTATATTCTAATTTAATTCCTCAATCACTGCCATCCCCTAAAAGTTCTTCAAATTTTGGAAGGTCTTGTGATGTTGAAATAATCAAAATTTCTTTTATTCCTGCTAACATCAATACTGACAATGGATAATAAATCATAGGCTTATCATATATTGGTAATAATTGCTTATTTATTGATTTTGTTATCGAATAAAGCCTAGTACCACTTCCTCCTGCTAATATTATGCCTTTCATTTTAACCAACTATTCATTATTTTAATAACTTTTAAAATATCTTCTTTGGTATGAAAAAAAGATATTGGTAAGCTAAGTGTTGTATTGTGTATTTCTTCACTTATGGGGTAATCACCTTTTATATATCCTTGCATTGCTTGCTGTTTATTTGGAGCTAATGGATAATGTATTTCAGTTTTAATTCCATTATTCAATAAGTATTCTTTTAGTTTATCTCTATTATTACATCTTATATTAAAAATATGGTATACATCAAAATAATCTTTATTTACTACTGGCTTAATAAACCTATTATCTAATTTTTCCAAATATATTTTAGCTAATTCTCTTTTATGATTAGTAATATCATCTAATATTTTTAGTTTAATTGATAAAAATCCTGCTTGAATTTCATCTAATCTTGAATTGTAGCCTAAAAATTCATTATAGTATTTTTTTTTACTCCCATAATTTCGCAAAGATTTTAATTTTATATTATAAGACTTGTCATTAGAAGTAATTGCTCCTCCATCTCCTAATGCACCTAAATTTTTTGTAGGATAAAAACTAAAGCACCCTATACCAAATGAACCTGCTTTTTTATCTTTAAATTTTGCACCGTGAGCTTGAGCACAATCTTCAATTACTTTTAGCTTATATTTAACTGATATATTCATAATTTTATCCATTTCACAAGCCTTGCCATGCAAATGAACGACTAATATTGCCTTTGTGTTAGTATTAATTTTTTCCTCTATCAAAAATGGATCTATATTATAAGTATTTATATTTGGCTCTATTAAAATAGGCTTAAAACCATTTCTTATAATTGCTAATATTGTCGCGATATAAGTATTGGCAGGAACTATAATTTCACTATTTTTTGGAAAATCAAATGCATCTATTGAGAGAATCAATGCATCAAGACCTGATGCAACTCCAACACAATTACGAGTATTTATGAACTTTGCAAATTCTTCCTCAAAAGTAGATACATTATTACCCAAAACATACCATCCGCTTTCAATAAACTTTTTAAAACTATCCTTATATTTGTCAAATAATAATTCGTTTACCTTTTTTAAATTTTCATACTCTATCATCTAATACTCATCGTCTATATAGTCGTTTTTATCATAATATTCTGATGAAAACACTAACAATATACAATTTTCTGAAAATTTATCCATTGTATGCCAATCTTTCGGATTTAAAATTAAACATTTATTTGGAGTATCCAATAAATAAAATTCTTCTTTTTTACCGTCATTTACATAAATTTCACAAGAACCACCCAAACTTATCAATGCTTGAATTGTTTTTACATGCCTATGACCACCTCTTTTAGATTTAATGTTATATATGTAAAAAAATCTCTTTATTTCAAAAGGTAAAAGTTTTTCAACAACTACTAGTTTTCCTCTTTTATCAACAAATGTTGGTAAATCAATAATATATGGCATTTATTTATCCTAATAGTTCTTTTGTTTTATACTCATTGAAATTACCTAATATTTTTCTTTTAACCATTCGCCAAGGATCTTTCCAATAAAAAAATTTCCTTTTTACTACCCCATTATAATCATTTTTATCGTCAAATTTTGTCAATTCTTCTGTTATTTTCTTAAGATGCCTTGTATATGGTTTATACAATATGTCTATATCATATTTGTCTAATTTACAAAAGCCAAGTTCAATTCTATCATTATCATATATTTTATAGGAATGGAAATGATAAAAAATTAGATTAAATTCTTTTTTACTTAAATCATATTGCTGTACATTCCAAGGTGCAACACCACCACCTAAATTTTGAAGAACATGCACCCCATCAAATCTAGTAATCCAATCATCAAGATATTTTTGATCTCCAAATTTTCCATCTTCAAATCTAGCATAACACCAATCATTACAAGCATCTCTCCACCAATTCAATATTTTCATAGCATTGTTATCATTTTTAAATGTCATGAACTGTACACAGTATACCCCACTTTTGGTGCTCATATCATATTCAGGTGTATATCTATGTTCTGTTATAAGCACAGACTTATCTTTCATTTCTTCAATAAGTATAGATGGATTAGAAAAAAAATATAAATCAGCATCCAAATAAGTGCAAGAAGGCAAATTGTATTTTTCAATAGAATATTTAATTATCGAAGGAGTGCAAGTCCAACAATACTCTACTGGTGTTCTACTGCCCTTTATAGCAAGTAATTCATCATCTTCAAATTCTGATAAAGATATAATTGTTGTATTTTTTAGATTTAATTTATTAAGCAAATCATAGCTTCTATCATCAAATGCAAAAATATAAAGATAAAAATCATCACTGCACTTTTTTAATGATTCGTACATAGCCAAACCACGGGTTAAATAGTTAGAATCAAATAAAGTGCAGTAATTATACATCTCTTATCTTTTTTGCTAAGATTATATTATCAAGATATAAATCTTCATTTTTTGGCAATATTTTGGATACAACTAAGCCAATTATGTTTATTGGGGCCATTATGATTAAAGTTATTAGCATATTAAAATAGAAACTTTTAGTTCTAGTAACTTTAAAAACATAGTCATTAAGGAGTTGAAATATCACCTCTAAGCCATTATTGCTTTTTCTATGTTCTATTATTTCAAAACCATTTTCAGCCAATATATGTTTTAGTCCGAAAGATGAATATCTAGCATAGTCATAAGGCTGTTCATGTTCATCCCATACAAAAGGAACTGTCATGAGTAATACTCCCCCCTCTTTTGTAACTCTGTTCACATCTCGCAAAAATTCATTTGGATTAAATACATGCTCAAATACTTCATTTGATAATACACTATCAAATTCTTTATTGCTAAAAGGTATAGTTTTACCATCATAAAAAACATCTGCAAATTTATGCTGTCTGTTTCCTTCATCATCTATTTCTAGTCCTATATAATCGCTTACATTCTTGCATAATTTTTCATATGGCTTAGTGCCACAACCAACATCCAATAATTTTCCATTTAAACTAAGAGCTAGACTAGATACATTTTGATATAATCCTTTTCTAGCAAAATAAAATGGATTTATGAATAATCCAATTATTTTAGGATTAAAACCAAATTGTTCATTAATATATATTCGTTTAAATTTTTTAAGCATAACTTTTCTCCAATAACATACCTTTAAATTCATATTCTTTAGTTTTGCCGTCTGAAGTATCAAACTTTTCAATTACATTATACCCTGCATTTGCAAAATATTTGACAAATTTTAATTCACTAAAAAACCAACACGGATAACTTGCTTCATATATAGATGGTGGTACCACTTGCATTTTTATTTTTTCAGTGGTTTTACTAAAGGAGGTTCTATCTATTAAAATATATTCAAAATCATTTTTCAAAATATTATCAAGTAATTTATAAGGTTTTTCTATATACTGTAATACACCAGAAAATAACAAAATATTTGATTTTTCTTTTTCCATACACTCATCTACATTGTAAAAAAACTTCAATCTATCATCTTCAAATTCTTTTTTACCGATATCTACAAAATGTTTTTGCTCTACAATAGCCCAAGATACATAATCTAATTTATCTAAAAACTTTTTATTTTGATAATAAGTACTTCCTAAACTTCCACCAAAATCAAGCACTTTCACCCCCCGTCTTGGCGCTATAAAACATAAGTCCAGCCAAAAGTTCCCAAGAGTATTGAATTTTATCAAATATCACGCTATCACGTTCATATATAGCTTTTCCATTTTTTACTTTCAACAATGAGCTTTTAACAGTTTGTAAAATTTTATCTGTATCATAACCAGTAGAATCATCTTGTGCCTCTTGCCAAGTTTTATAATCACCACTCCAGCCGTATTTACTATTTTTCATGTTTTTTATGATATTTAACATAATTAGCGGTATTAATGATTTTATAAATTGTTTCATTTGGTTAATCCTTTTATTTTATTTTACAGTTAAATCTATAATTTTTGTATTAAATTGTTCATTATTATATTTTTCTTTTAATTTTTTAAGAATCTGTTTTATTAATATAGTTTTATCCTTATTATAATTCTTTTAAGTTTTGATACTATTCTTTTAAAATTGGCTATATTTTCTTAATGAAATTAAAAAAGCAGGTATAGAAGATGTTCTTAAATTTGATATTTACAAGTGTAAATTCCGCTTCACCCCCCCCCATGTGGTTTAAATAGTTTTAATGGAGCTAAAGGTTTGAAAACAGTTTATTGTACTAATGCAAATGTGCAAGCCTTAGAAAATTTAAATTAGTTTGATAATATTTAGAGGATGTAAATATCCAAATATTAAACAACCTTAGCTAAATTATCAAGATGAATTAGCATGCTTTTAAACATTTTGAAGCTATTAGTTATTAATAAATATTACTAATCTATACTGCAAATCCAATAGAATCTGCTTTTAAAATAATGTATTTATCAACTCAGGACTTCAAAATAAATGGAAAAATAAAATCAATAAATTGGTCTGAGATTTATCTCAAACTTGCACATTTTCAAGTATATTATATAAAATAACAAAATAGATGGAAGATATTATTGGGTTTATACAGTTTGGTTTATGGTCTCTAAAAAATAATTTATTCCTTTTACTTTTAAAATTCTTCAATACTATATATTTTATCAAATAATTTTCTCGCTTTTGAATTCACTACGATTGGATCATCAAATTTAAGGAATTCTGAAAATTCTTTCAAATAGCCATCTTTATAAAAAGATTTTTTTATTTTAGCTATTGCACCTGCCCTGTGTCCTCTTGTATTATTTGTTTGTATCTCTGACTGAATAAACTTAATATTAAGTTTATTCGCTAGGTAAAGCATACAATATCTATTTGCAACTCCACCGCCTTCATACTTATATTCTTCTTTTACTAGATAATCGCCAACAAGAAAAGTGTTTTTATCAATTTTATTAAAAGTAATGACTCCATAATCTTCATTATTATTTGTGATTAAATAAGCAAAATACTTGTCTTGTTTTTTTAATAATTTTAAATAATTACTATGATCTTGTTTTGATATAAGATTTGTATTTTTAGACCTTATTATTATATATTCTTGGTTTCTATAATCTCTAATTTTATTATATTTATTAGCCGATAAATCAATAAAGTTTAAAAGTTTTAGTTTTCTTTTTATCAAAACAATTAAGACTTTTTTATTTTATTGATTATTTGGTACATATATTCTGCTTGTTCCCAATCTTCTATAGTATCAACATCTTGAACAAGATATCTTGGAAGTGTAATAGGTATACTGTCTTCTCCAAATATTATTTTATTTGATTTAGTATTTACCTTATCAAAATAAAATTGCCCTGCATCTTGATATGCAAGTTCCAAATCTTGACTACGCTTAGAAAAGTTTTCAGGCCAAAACATTTCGCAGTTACCATCATCATTTATTTTAAAAGTTCTTTGAATAGGAAAAGGCATAGATATACAAGAAAAAGAGTATTTGGCATTAGAATTGTGAAGTTTTAAAAAAGCATCTTTTAAATATTTTATTTGAAGCAGAGGTGCTGTTGCGTATAAAGTGCATACATAGTCAAAATTTTCTCCTTGTTCTTTAAATTTTTCTATGACAGAAGAAACAGCATCTCCTGCTGGTGCAAAATCATCGCTTAATTCTTTAGATCTTACAAAAGGTACTTCTGCTCCAAAACTTTTCGCAATATTAGCAATTTCATCATCATCTGTAGAAACTATTACTTTTAAAAAAAGTTTTGATTCAATTGCTGTTTTAATTGAATAATAAATTAGAGGTTTACCAAAAAATAATTTTATATTTTTTCTTGGTATGCGTTTACTCCCGCCACGTGCAGGTATGATAGCGATACATTTTTGAGCCATTAAAACCTTTCTTTTAAGTGTAGTTTTTATATTGCAAGTTTAGTGAAATTTTATACAAATAATACTTAGAATTATATTATAAATAAATCCATTCTTTAAATACATTTTTTAGTTTTTAAGAACAAAAAAAACTAAAAAAACTAAAAAATGTTAAATTTTATTCAATCTTATTTATGATGGGAGAAAATGCCTTTGTGCTAACTTTTATTCTATCTCCAATTTTTAGTTCTTTTACTTCGCTTTGTGAAATAACTATTTCGCTTAATTGCTGACCAATTGCCACGATTGCTACATAAATAATATCAATTTTTTTGATGTCAATTAGCTTGGCTTCAAAAGAAAATTTTTGCGAACCACTTGTTTTTAGAAGTACTTCTTTTGGACTTCCATCTTTTATCAATTTGCCATTTTCTAAAACTAAAACTCTTGAAGCAAGTTTATAAATCTCACTTGGCTCATGGCTAACTATTATACTTGTTAAACCAAATTCTTGATGTAAATGTAAAATATCATTTTGAAGTTTTTCTCGCATAAGTGGGTCAAGTGCTGATAGTGGCTCATCAAGAAGTAAAAGCTTTGGTTTGCTCATTAAGGCTCTGCATAAACTTAAGCGTTGTTTTTGCCCTCCACTTAAATTTTCAGGCATCATATTTTCCAAAGATTTTAGCTCAGTAAGTCCAAGTAATTTATTTGCAAGATTTAAATCTTTTCTTACAAATAAAAGATTATTCATAACACTCATATTTGTAAAAAGTGCATAATCTTGAAAAACAAAACCTAGTTTTCTTTTTTGTGGGGCTAGGTTTTTTTTATTTTTTAACCAAGTTTTATCATCAACTATAATTTTACCTCTAGCAGTTTCTAGTCCTGCTAGTATTCTTAAAAAAGTCGTTTTACCACTTCCACTTTTTCCACTAAGGGCTATAAATTCTTGATTTTTTATTTCAAGCTTTATGGACAATTCCATTTTGCCCAAGCTTCCACTTAGGTATTTTTTAATATCTAAATTTATCATTTTGGAAAACTTGATATTTTGATATTTTGCTTATGGTTAAAAATATAAACACTAAGCAAAATCACAAAAGAGATTATAAGCATTAAAGCGCTATAAACGTGTGCTGATTTATAATCCATTACCTCAACAAACTCATAAATTGCAACTGAAGCCACTTTTGTTTGAGATGGAATATTTCCTCCTACCATCAAAACCACGCCAAATTCACCGATAGTATGGGCAAATGTCACGATAAGTGCTATTAAAACTGCTGGTTTCATATTTGGTAAGGCTACTTTAAAAAGTGTTACAAACTTACTTTTACCACTTATATATGACGCTTCAAGCATTGCTTTATTTATGCCTTCAAGTCCAGCTTGCAAGGGCTGAACCATAAAAGGAAGAGAATAAATACAAGAAGCAAAAACAAGTCCGCTAAATGTAAAAACTAACTTTATTCCTAAACTATGTTCCAAAAATCTTCCAAAAAAAGAATTATAAGATAAGGCGTAAAGTATATAAAATCCTAAAACCGAAGGAGGCAAAACTAAGGGCAAGGCTGTAAGAGTTTCGATTATTGGCTTACATTTTGATTTTGTATTTGATAAATACCAAGCAAGGGGTAAGGCTAAAACAAATAAAATAAAAGTAGTTGTACTTGCTAATTTTAAGGACAAAATAAAGGGCTCATAATTTATATGTTTTAGCACTTTTAGGATGTTAAATATCTCAAACATTTTCAAGCCCTTCTTTTTGCTCTTCTTTTTGAATTACTTTCTGCTCTTCTTTTTGTATGCTCTTTTGCTCTGCTAAAAACAAATTACTAGCTTCAATCAAAAGTGTTAAAATTTCGCCTTTTTTCAAATCCATTTCATTTAGTTTTTTTGTAGTGATAATGCTTTGGAGTTTTACACCTCTACACATTAAGCCAAGGCTTGATAAAAGTTTCCCTTTATCAATATCCTCTAACTTTGCGCTTAACTGATTTTGGCAAGATAACAAACCATTTATATTTTTTGCAACACTAAGATGAAAAGGCTTAAGCCCTAAAATAACATCTTGTTCAAGTGCAACATTTGTAAGTTCTAAACTCACAAATTCTATTGGCTTACCTGCAAAATCAAAACGCACGATATTAAGATTTTCTATATTTTCTATGCTTTTTACTTTGGCTGGGATTAGATTCATGGAACCTTATAACCAAAATCTTTGAATATTTTTTTAGCCTTAGAAGATAATATAAATTTATAAAAAGCTTTTGCATTTTTATTATTTTTACCTTGATTTAAAAGCACAATTCCTTGTGAAATTGGAGTATAAAGTTTTGGATTAACTTCCATCCAATTTATACCTTTTTTAAATTTTTTCAACCCAGGACTATAAAGAGATGATTTAGCAATAAATCCTAAATCTGCTGCTGTTAGCGTATATGTTACAGCTGAAGAAATAGAAGAAGCATAAACGCATTTTTTAACGACTTGCTTGTAAACTCCTCCATTTTTTAATGCTTCTACTGATGCTTTTCCATATGGCGCTGTTCTTGGATTTGCTAGGGCTATTTTTTTAATATTTTTTTCAAGTGTTAGTTTGATCCCTTTTGAGAAATCTTGTTTTTTATCACTTAAATAAGCTAGAGCACCTTGAGCATAAATCACAGGTTTGGTAACTGCTAATTTATCTTTATAAAGTCTTTGTGGATATTTCATATTTGCTGACATAAAAATATCATAAGAAGCTCCACTTTCAATCATCGCTGCTAGTTTTCCACTTGAACTTAAAGTAACTTGTACTTTTGTATTTGGGAAGTCTTTTTTAAACTCTGCTTTTAGTTTTGGTATTGCGTAAGCTACATTTGCTGCTAGGGCAATTTTTACATTATATGCGAATAAATTTACGGTTCCTAACATTAAAACTACTAGAGTTATCTTTTTTATACTTTGTATTGTCTTCATATTTTTCCTTATTTTCCTATCATTACATCACTAGCTTTTATTATAGCTAGGACTTCATCACCAACTTTTAAACCCAAATCCTCTACTGAATCTATGGTTATAACTGAACTTATCTTATCTACACTTCCAAAATCAATACTAAGCTTAGCATTTACTGCACCTATATCGATTTTCTCAATCTTACCTTTTAACTTATTTCTAGCGCTTATTGTGATATTCATATCTTTTGTAAGCAAAACAACACTAGATTTAAAAATAGCCAAAACATCATCTTGGACTTTTAAATTTAAGTTTTCTACTGATGAATTCGTAATAACTGAATTTACAATATTGCCACTTTTTGTTTTTAGGCTAATTATAGAATTAACAGCACCAATTTGTACTTTAGTAATACTACCTTGAAGTTGATTTCTAGCACTTACTTGCATGGCAAATCTCCCAATAGTTTTTAGTGTTCCTTTGTCAATGTCAGTCATTTTTTTTAGATTTTCTAAAAATCTAGCTTGTTCTATTTTAACGGCTTGGTAAACTATAAGTATTTTTTTTGCGTAAGGAGTAAGTTTAGTTCCACCACCACCTTTACCTCCTGTTTCTTTAATTACAAGAGTGTGTGGCGATAAGCCATTCATCAAGTCCAAGGCTTCCCACGCTGCTTTATAGCTAAGTGGCACTTCTTTTGCTGCCTTTGAGATTGAACCTGTTTTGTCAATTTTTTCTAAAAGCCTGATTCTTTTGTCTAGCAAAAAAGGCTTATTAGCTAATTCTAGGGTTAAATTTGATAAAAATTCCATATAAATCCTTTCACCAACTTAGGAACACATAACTTTAGCGTTATTTACTTTAATATATAATGAAATTCGAACTTAAAATAAAAAAATTTCAAACATAAGTAAAAAGTAAAATCTGATTGTGTATTTATTTATTTTCTTATGGCTTATCTAAAGGTAAAAAAATAGTAAAATGTGTTAAAATTACAAAAAAGGTAAAAAGTGAATTTAAGGCTTAATTTGTGAATGTTTATCCTATTTTTGTAACCTTAGCACAAATTAGTATAATTTTAGCATTAATTCATATGATTTATAAAAGAAGAAATCCAACTACTATGATATCTTGGATTTTATTTATGATTTTGATACCTTATCTAGCAGTAATTTTATATTTTATTTTTGGCACAAGAAAAAGACTTAAAAAGTACAAAAAAAATCATATAAAAGTACCAAGAAAACAAAAAATAATCCAGCATAAAAACGCAATAGACTCTATACTTTTAAATAATGGCTTAGCATCTCCATCGGCAAAAGAAAAACTTTTAATTTGTACTGACTATGTTCAAGCTTATTCGCACTTTTTAAAGCATATTAAAAATGCAAAAACATCAATATACATAAGCACTTATGTTTTTAAGTATGATGAAACGACTAAAGAGATTTTAAAAGCGCTTGAAGAAAAACTACGAGAAGGGCTTGAAGTTAAAATCTTGCTTGACTCTTTGGGTTCGTGGAAAACTTATTTAGCACAAAATCGTTTTAGGACTTTTAGGAAACTAGGTGGGGAACTTAAATTTTTTATGCCTATTTTGAAAATGCCTTTTAGGAACTATATAAATCTTAGAAATCATAGGAAAATATATCTTTTTGATAAAAAGATTGTACTTAGTGGAGGTATGAATCTTTCAGAAGAATATTTGGGTAAAAAAAATATAGCCCATGGATGGAAGGATATGATTTTTTTGTGTGAGGGTGCCTCAGTTGGGCTTTATTTAAAAATATTTTCTTCTGATTGGTATTACGCTACAAAAGAAAAAATAGATATCCCAGATTTTGAAGATAAAACCTTAGGAAATACACTTGTTCAAGTAATTCCAAGTGGTCCTGATGTTCCAAATGATGTACTTTTTGAAGCTTTAATCTGTGCAATTTATAGCTCCAAAAAACGAATTTGGATAGTTACGCCTTATTTTGTTCCAAATGAAGCCTTATCTCAAGCATTAATAGTAGCAAAGCACAGAGGGCTTGAAGTTAAAGTGATTAGCCCAAGGCGTTCAAATAATTTTATTGCAGATTTAACAAGGTCATCTTTTTTGCGAGAGTTAAAAGAACATGATATTGATGTGCATCTTTATAAAGGTTCTATGCTTCATGCTAAAGCTGTTTTGTTTGATTCTTCTTGGGTAATGCTTGGAAGCGTAAATCTAGACAATAGGTCTTTATTTTTAAATTATGAAGTTGCTGCCTTTGCATCTTCAGAGAAACTTATTGAAGAAATTGAACTTTGGATGAATGACTTATTAAAAAATTCTACACAAAATTTCAAAAAAGCTTCACTATTAAGAATAATGATAGAAAATCTTATGCGGATTATAGCTCCACAAATGTAGGAAGGTTAAGCACAGATGTACAAACCAAATAAAAGTTTTAAAATTTTAAAACACCAAGAAGACAAAACAAAGCTAAAACAAATAAACATTCTTTGTTGGAATGTTGCGAAACTTAGCAAAAAAGAAGATTTTTTAGAATATCTTAAAAAAATCATAAAAGAAGAAAATATAAATTTTTTGGCTTTACAAGAATTCAAAAAAAGTTTTGCACAAAAAACAGACTTTTTTGACTTTTCTTATATCTTAGCTCCAAATATTGAAACTAAAAAAAATGTTTTTGGAGTATTGAGTGCTTTTAAAATACCTTGTCAGGACTTCATAGCACTTTTAAGCAACCAACAAGAGCTAAAGTTTTCTACCCACAAAAGCGCACTTATTTGTATATTTAAACTAAATCAAAACACTAAACTTATGTTTGTAAATATCCATGCTATTAATTTTGTTCCTAATAAAATATTTATTCAAGAATTAAATAATATAAAGAAATATATCAAAAATCATAAAGGTCCTTTGATAATTGCAGGCGATTTTAATACTTGGAACAAGCAAAGAATTCAAGCGCTAGAGAACTTCAAAGAAGAGTTAGTGTTAACTAAAGTAACATATTCAGATAATTCTTCTATAAAAAAAATATTTTCAAATCATTTAGATTATATTTTTTTTAAAAAAATAAAATTTTGTTATTCACGAGCATTAAAAAGTGAATTTTACTCAGACCATAACCCAATAATAGCACATTTTGAGCCCTTAAGCTAAAATTTTTTCGATTTTTTTTCTACATAAATAATCAAGACTCTTGCTAAAAAACTAGCACTTAAATGATTAAATAATAAAATACTTTTATTTTCATTTAAGAAAATATATGTAACTATATAATATCTTAAAATTAGAAAGAGAGGAACACACAAAATGTCAGAAAGCATTACTCAAATTATTAAGGATACTACATCCAATCCTGCTCCAATAGGTTTATTAGGTTTTGGTATGACTACAATCTTGCTAAATATCCACAATGCTGGGTTTATGCAAATGGATACTGTTATAGTCGCTTTAGGAGTTTTTTATGGTGGGTTAGCTCAATTTATTGCAGGAATTATGGAATGGAAAAAAGGTAATACTTTTGCCTCAACTGCTTTTGTTTCTTATGGATCATTTTGGTGGACTTTCCTTGCAGTTTTAATATTCCTTCCAAAAATGGGTATACACACAGTAAGTGCAGTCACTCTTACTTGGTACTTAGTTCTTTGGACTATTTTTACTCTAGGTATGTTTATTGCAACATTCAAATTAAGCAGAAGTTTGCAATTAGTCTTTCTTACTTTAACACTTCTATTTTTGTTCCTTGATATTCATGTAGCAACTGGTAGTGAGCTGTTTGAACATCTTGCTGGATATATTGGTATAATTTGTGGTGCAATTGCTATGTACACAGGTTTAGCTGAAGTTATCAATGAAGTTCATGGAAATAAAGTTTTTCCACTTTAGACTGAAATTAATAAAGTTTTATGAATATAGATTTTTCTATATTCATAAACAAATACCAAAAAAAATAAACTATAAAAATAACTATAAAATAAATTCCAAAATCATTTAAAAAAATTCTTAAAATATCTTTTAATAAATATTCAAAATAAAACTTCTTAATCTTTAAAAAATATCAAAAAAATCATATGTAACCAAAATGTAACCAAGTTATCTTAAAATTCTATATTCTAAAAATCAAAGGATAAACGAATGAAAAAGATTAAGATTATTTTTGTGTTACTTTTGGCTTCAAGTTTTTTGTATGGGAGCAATTTTAAAGGCTCTGGTGCTTCTTTTCCATATTCTGTATATCAAGCATGGATAAAAGCATATTATAATGACAAGGGCGTTGAGATTGATTATATCAAAAAAGGCTCATCTGAAGGCATAAAAGATATCACAAACAGAAATGTCAATTTTGCAGGTTCGGACAAACCGCTTAGTCCAAAAGATTTAAAGCAAAGAAGACTTTATCAATTTCCTGCCGTTGTTGGTGCAATTACTATTAGTTTTAATATTCCAAAAATAAACAAACTAAAAATAAGTAGACTTGCACTTGCGCAAATCGCTCTTGGTAAAATAAAATATTGGGACAATCCTTTGCTAACTAAGCAAAATCCTAAACTTGTAGGTCTACATAAAAAGCTAACTTTCGTAAGACGCTCTGATGGTTCTGGTACTACTTTTAACTTTACTTATTATCTAAGTAAAATATCAAGCACTTGGAGAAATGAATATGGAGCTAAAAAATCTTTATCTTGGCCAGGAGATAATCAAATAGGTGGAAAAACAAATACAGGAGTTGCAGCGCTTATTAAGCAAATTCCTTATTCTGTTGGTTATGTTGATTATGCTGACGCAAAATCAGCAAGTCTCAATATGGCAAGTTTAGAAAATAGAGCTAAAAAGTTTATAAGTCCTAAACTAAAAAATTTCCAAATTGCAGCTTCAAAAGCTACACTGGATGCAAAAAAAGATTTTTATTCTGTAATTGCTGATCCAAGCGGTGCTAAGTCTTATCCTATTATTGCAGCAACTTTTATATTGTTGCCAAAAGAGCATCCAAATATGGATAAAAAAGTTATAAAATTTTATTCTTATTCATATTCAAAGGGTGCAAAACTAGCTAGTAAACTTGGATATGTTCCTTTGCCTAGTTCTTTAGTTGCTAAAATAAAAAAATATTGGAAAGAAAAAGGTCTTTAGGTCTTGAGTGGTTTAACTCTTATACAAGCTCTTGGCTTGTATAAAACCTTTATTTTGATAATGGGATGAAGTCATGGAAAAAATTTTTAAAAGTGTTTCTTTTTTTTCTGCTAGTTTAATTTTAGTTATTAGTATTGGCATTTTTGGTGCATTGTTTAATTCTTCTAGACAAGCTATGAGTGAATTTGGTTTTAGTTTTTTGACAAGCTCAGCTTGGAATAAAAATGTCCTAATAAAAAATAAAAAAACAAATTCTAAATTAAAGAATGATAATGTTACTCAAGATAGTATTTTAGAACAAAGTGACAATTCAAAAAAAATATTTGCAGGACTCGCACCTTTGTTTGGAAGTTTGGCAAGTACTTTTTTAGCTATTGTTTTTGCCCTACCCTTAGCACTTGGAATTGCTGTTTTTTTAGCTGAACTTGCACCGAAATTTTTAAGCACAAGCATAGGTCTTGGCATAGAATTATTAGCCGCAATTCCTAGTATTATTTTTGGTATGTGGGGGCTATTTTATTTTGCTCCCTTGATTCAAAAATTTATAGGTGGTTATCAAGTATCACTTTTAAATGCATCTTTGGTTTTAGCTATTATGATTTTACCTTTTATAGCCTCACTTAGTAAAGATAGCATCAAAAATACACCTGATATTTTAAAAGAGTCAGCTTACGGGCTTGGAGCTACAAAGTTTGAAGTTATCAAAGATATAATTTTTCCATTTTGTAAAAAAGGTATAGTGGGCTCAATTATATTAGCCCTTGGAAGAGCTTTAGGTGAGACTATGGCTGTAGCGTTTTTGCTAGGTTCTGTATTTAGAATACCAAGTTCTTTAACTTCACCAACTATCTCAATACCCGTTGCCCTAGCGAATAACTTTGCTGAGGCCACAGGTTTAGAACAATCATCTTTATTTTATCTAGCATTTTTGCTTTTTATTATAAGTTTTATTATTATTTTTCTAGCAAAATTTTTCTTCTTAAAAAAGATTAAAGCATGAAAAGAAGATTTTTAATAAATAAAATTGTTTTAGGTCTTGCTTGGTTTTGCGCGATTTTAGGACTTAGCTTTTTACTTTGGATTCTTGTAGTTTTATGCGAAAGAGGAATTGGCTCACTAAGTTTTAGCTTATTTACTAAAGATTTGATTTCAGATGGTTTAAGAAATTTAATTATTGGGCAATTAGTTTTATCTGGACTTGCTTGTGTGATTTCGATTCCTTTGGGTATATTTGCTGGAATTTATTTACAAGAATATGCAAATCATAAATTTGCTGGACTTATTAGAAACTTAAATGATGTCATGCTTAGTATCCCATCTATTATAATAGGAGCATTTATTTATATTTTAGTTGTGATTCCAAGTGGAGGAACAAACGGCTTTGCTGGAGTTTTAAGTCTTGCTATTTTAGTCTTACCCATTGTTGTAAATACAAGTGATAATATGCTCTCTTTAGTACCAAAAGAACTGCGTGAAGCGGGCATTGCCCTAGGGGCTAGTAAGCATAAAATTATTTTAAATATAGTGTTAAAAGGTGCAAAAGCTGGGATAGTTACAGGACTTTTGCTTGCCTTTGGGCGTGTAATTGGTGAAACTGCGCCTTTACTTTTTACAAGTGGAACAAGTAATTTTTTTAATCTAGATTTAACTAAAACTTTTCCATCTTTAAGTGTAAGTATTTATAACCTTGCAAATAATCCAAGCCAAGCTAGCAGAAACTTAGCTTGGTCAGGAGCTTTTATTTTGACATTTATAGTACTTTTAATAAATATAATTGGTAGATTTTTAACAAGAAATAAAGGATAGAAATGGAAATTATGAATATAGAAAAATTTTCTTTTTCTTATGCTTTGTCTGAAAACAAGGCATTAGATAAGATAAATTTAGGCATTGAACAAAACAAAATAACAGCTTTAATTGGGCCTAGTGGTTGTGGAAAATCTACTTTACTTCGCTCTTTAAATAGGATTCATGACTTGTACCCAAATAATAAATACGAAGGTAAAATTACACTTTTAAATCACAAGATAAGTAAAATGGAAAATATCCTAAAAATAAAAAAAGAAAGTAAATTTATCAAACTTCGTCAAAGAGTGGGAATGATTTTTCAAAAACCTACTCCTTTTCCTATGAGTATTTTTGCTAATGTGTCTTATGGTTTAAAGCTAGCTGGAATTAAAAACAAAAAAGAGCTTGAATACAAAGTTGAATTAGCCCTAAGACAAAGTGTACTTTGGGAAGAAGTCAAGGACAAACTTAATAAATCAGCACTTAGTTTAAGTGGCGGACAACAACAAAGACTCTGCATCGCAAGGACAATCGCACTTAAACCTGATGTACTTTTATTGGATGAGCCAACTTCAGCGCTTGATCCAATTTCAACTTCAGCTATTGAAGAATTACTTACACAAATGAAAAAAAATGTAAGCATAGTTATAGTGACGCATAATATGCAACAAGCTTCTAGGATTAGTGATTTTACTGGTTTTATGTATCTTGGAAAATTAATTGAAGTTGCTAAGACTAAAAAAATTTTTTTAAACCCTAAAGAAAAGCAAACAGAAGATTATATAACAGGGAGATTTGGTTGATGTTAAAAAATTATTCAAAAAATTTACAAGCTATAGATTTCAAGGTTATTGAATTAATTAATATAATTCTAAGAGCAAATAAACTTATTTTACAAGCTTTAAATAGTGAAGAAAAAAATATTGATATCTTACAAGAGGCAAGGAAAGACTTAAAAACTTTCTCTTTGGAAGCTAAAAAAATAGATGAAAAAATTATTAAAATCCTTGCCTTGTATTCTCCAGAAGCAAAAGATTTAAGACAAATGATTTCATTTTTAAAAATCATATCTGCACTTTTAAGAGCGTCTTCAAACACCAAAACTTATATAAAAAATTTTAGTATTTATTATGATATTTTGCAAGAGCAAAAAATAAAAGATATTGCTATAAAATTTCAAAATTCTTGTGTATCTTGCTTGGAAAATCTTGAAAAACTATCAAAAGCAGATACAGATGAAGCAAAAATAATTTTCAAGAAAATTTTAGAATTTGAAAAACAAAATGATAGAGAATACAAAATTTTAAGCAAACAAATCAAGAGGCACGAAGAAACAATAGATTTAGATAAGCTAATTAAAAGCCTAAATGTTCTTAGAAAAAGTGAGAGAATTACTAATAGGGCTTTAGAGATTGCTTATTCTTTTAGGTATTCAAAATTTGGAGGTAGCCTTTAAGAGATTAGTGCTTAAATAAAATTAAATGCTAAGTTTTTTTAGAGTTTACCTAAAATCATTTTTTGGTAAACTCTAGCTTTTTTCTAGTATTTCAAAATTGATACTTATTTAAATAATATTTAATAAAAATTATTCTTTTATTGCCCTTACTCTAATTTCAACAAAGAAACTTTCTTCAGCTTCAGTTTTTGCCCTTTGTATATAGCCCATAAGGTCTGCGAGTTCAACGCTATAAGGTTCTTTTTTATCAAAACCAAAGGCATAAGTAAAATGCCATCTAATATAGCCTTTGGGTAGTTTTTTCCTTTTTTCTCTTCTTATATAATTTTTAATTTCGTATTTATAAGCTTCAATAAGCCTTACTCTTGGTCTTCTATCACTATTAAGATAAAAAGTTTTTCTCATTTTATATCTTCTCTTCTTTCTTAAAAATTAGAACCTATATTGAAACCATAGGTAAGTTCATTATCAGCAAAACTATTATCCGTTGAATAAGCTATCCTAGCTCTGACTACTAGCTTTCTATATACATAATTCAAACTTCCCCCAAAATTATATCTTGCAAATTCTTTATCAAAAGTTTGGATACTTTCTGTTTTATCAGTGCGGTGATAAGTTGATTCCAAAGATTTATTTGGATCAGCTAATTCATAACTAAGTCCTGCATTTATAGCAATATTTAAAGTGCTAGAATTTGTTTTTATAAAATTTTTTCCAAGTTCAAAGTTTATCTTAGGCTTTAGACTAAAAAAGTTTCTTTTTGCAATACTCACACCCATATCCCCATCTTCATCTATACCACCTTGTGCTAAATAAGAAAAGTATAAATCAAACTCAGGTTTAAAGTAGACACTAGAAGCATGAAAAATTTTATAAGAACTAAGGTATGCGCCTATAAAACGATTTTCATAAGATGGCTTATAGATTACTGGAGATCCAAACTGAGATTTTCTATCTAAACTAGTTTCTGAAAGTCCTGCAAAAATAACTGCTTTTGAGATTGTATTGTTATAATGCTTATGTTGCAAAATCATAGCTACTTCGCGACCCTTGTCACCTCTAGAACCATAATTATCAACTAAATCGATATCTGATTTTGAAAGTAAAACTAAAAAAGCGATTTTGTTTACATAAGCAAATTTTTTCGAAAAACCAAAATATATATTTGAATCACCAAAATTATATTCATCTTTTATCAAAGTTTCTTTATGATTTACTCCCACTAAGATTGTCTTTGATAAATCAACCCTTTGAATATTATCAAAAATATTTGTGAGCAAGGTATTATTTTGCCATGTTAAGCTTGAATAAAAATTCTTAGCATAATAATCTCTAGTATAACTTCTTGCAAAAGCAAGATTTGGTAGAACGATTAGCCCAAAAAAAAGTAAAAATATTATTTTTGACTTTTTAAAATTAGATTTTTTATTATATCCTAAATTACAATTTAATATGTTTAGAAAATTATTTTTAAACACTTTTATATCTTCCCTTTCATTTATTATTCCCACTCAATTGTAGCAGGTGGTTTTGAAGAAATATCATAAACAACTCTATTTATTCCTTCAACTTCATTTATAATTCTTCTTGAAATTGTTTCTAAAACTTCATAAGGTAAATTTGCAAAAACTGCTGTCATTCCATCGCTAGCTTCAACAACTCTTACGCAAATTGTATTATCATAAGTTCTATTATCGCCCATAACTCCAACTGATTTTACATTTAATAAAACACAAAAAGCTTGCCAAGTTTTTTCATAATAGCCACTTGCTTTTAGCACGTCTTGCATAAGTAAGTCAGCTTTTCGCAAAAGACTTAAATCACAAAGATTAACATCACCAATGATTCTAATAGCCAAGCCAGGACCTGGAAAAGGATGACGATTTATTATCTCTTTTGGAAGCCCAAGCTCAAGTCCTAAAGCTCTAACCTCATCTTTAAAAATTTCTTTTAAAGGCTCAAGTAATTTGAAATTCATATTTTTTGGTAAGCCACCTACATTGTGATGTGATTTTATAGTTTTTGAAGGCCCTTTTACGCTAATTGATTCTATAATATCAGTATAAAGTGTACCTTGAGCTAAAAATTCTATTTCTTTATGCTTTTTTGCTTCTTTTTCAAAAACTTCTATAAAAGTTTTTCCTATTATTTTTCTTTTTTCTTCAGGATTAGTAATTCCTTCCAATCTAGATAAGAAGATTTTAGACGCATCAATACTTATTAAACTCATATCTCTTGATGCAAAAATATCTTGAACTTGTTCTTTTTCATTTTCTCTTAGCAAACCATTATCAACAAAAACTAAAATAACTTGCTCTTTTATAGCTTCATGAAGCAGTGTTGCAACAACTGAGCTATCAACACCTCCACTAACAGCGCATAAAACTCTTTTATTTCCAACTTCTTGTCTAATACAAGCAATTTGCTCTTTTGCAAAACTTCCCATGTTCCAAGTGCTGTCACACTTACAAATATATTTAGCAAAATTTTTAAGAAGCTTTGTTCCATATTCACTATGATAAACTTCAGGATGAAATTGAAAAGCAAAAATATTTTTTTCTAGGTTTGCAATAGCGGCGTAAGGAGAATTTTCACTTTCTCCAAGTTGCTTAAATCCTTTTGGAAGTACATTTATTTTATCGCAATGACTCATCCAAACGATTTGTTTATCTTCTGTATCTTTAAAAATAATATTATCTTCGCAAAATCGCAATCTTGATTTACCATATTCATGGCAAATTGAAGAAACAACACTGCCACCAAAAACTTTAGCAATTAACTGCATACCATAGCAGATTCCTAAAATTGGAATATTAAGCTCAAAAATACCCAAATCTGGCAAATAAGCATCTTTGTCATAAACAGAAGCTGGACTTCCACCCAAAATAATACCTTTAGGATTTCTAAGTTTAATATTTTCTAGGCTTTCACTATATGGTAAAACTTCGCTATAAATCCCAGATTCTCTTAATTTTCTTGTGATAATTTGTGTATATTGGCTACCAAAGTCTAAAACAATGATTGGAACTTCTTTCATTATTTACCTTTTGAAGATTTAAAGAAATTTTAGCAAAAATATGGTTAAAGATTGATAAAAATAAGGTCTAAGCTTAAAAGCCTAGTACCTTTGATAAATTATGCTCTACTCCAAAAACTTCATATTGAAGATACCAAACTCCAACGGAGACTAAATATCCGATTAAAACAGTCCAAGCGTATTTCATATGAGAAGCAAAAGTGTAAATACCTTTTAATTTTCCCATAACTCCAACACCTGCAGCTGAACCAAAAGATATTAAACTTCCACCAACACCTGCAGTTAGCGTTACTAGCATCCATTGATCTAAGCCCATTTTTGGATCTGCTTGTAAAACAGCTGACATAACAGGTACATTATCTATAATTGATGAAACAAAACCAACAAGGACATTTGATATTGTAGGACCTAATACATCAGGATTATAAACGCCCGCTGCTAAAGTAAGCCAACCTACAAAAAATAAGCAACCAACTGCTGCTAAAATCCCAAAGAAAAATAATAAGGTATTATATTCTATATTTTCCATAGATTTAAAAATATCAAATTCACTATTATGTACTTTTTTTAATCTATAAGCATAAAGTTTTAATAAAGCAAGTCCAAACATCATACCCCACATAGCTGGCATTCCTAGTAATTGATGAACTAAAACTGCTGATACAATAGTTATTACACCCATTATAATAACAACTTTAGCGCCTTTCATTGGCATAGGTTTTTTTTCAGTTTTAACATCAAAATGAGGCGCTGTTTTTGGAACAAATCTTGAAAGCAAATAAGCTGTACAAAAATAACCTAAAACTGCTGCGGGAAATACATAGAAGAAGTCACTAAATTGAGCTTTTCCAGAAGTCCAAGTCATTAAAGTTGTAATATCTCCAAAAGGTGACCAAGCACCTCCAGCATTTGCAGCTACAACAATATTTATAGCTCCTGGGATTAAAAAATCTTTTTTGTTTTTGTCTATGGTGATTAAAACAGTGGATAAAATCAAAGCTGTGGTTAAGTTATCCGCAACTGGAGATATAAAAAATGCCAAAAGTCCTGTAACCCAAAATAGCTTTCTATAGGTATATCCTTTTGATACAAGATTGTATTTTAATCTATCAAAAACTCCCATAGTAATGAGTGATTCTATATAAGTCATTGCAACGAATAAAAAGAAAAATATTTCTGAGATTTCTAAAGTAAGACTTATCAATTCTTTGTCAAGTATTCCTAAATTATAACCATGAGCGTAATAATATCCCCCAACAAGTACGAAAGAAAAGGTACCTATAAATAAAGCAGGATGAGATTTATCTAGTTCATACCTATCTTCAGCAGCAATAAAATAGTACCCTACTACAAAAATAATCAAAACAGCAAAACCTACCCAAGTCATGGTTAAATCGACTCTTGAGTGTCCTATTTCATTAGCAAATAAAGTAATTGAGCCAAGAAATAATAAACCTAAAATTTTTTTCATTTATTCCCCTTTTATAAAATGTGCACCTATACTTTGCTTTTGTTCTAGCGCACAAATAAGAATAGATTTTGCCGTAAGCAACCTTAAATACAGCAAGCGCCCTATATCTTCTTCCAAATATTTATTTATCTTTTTATATGCGAATTCTAGGGCTTTTTTCTCTCTTACAATACCAGCGTTATCCCACATAAGCTTTCTTAATTCTATTTTTATATTTTTATCATTTTTTTTCTCAAAAATGTACTCTTTAATATCTTTTTTATAAGATTTTTCATCTATAGTAAATTTTTCTTTTAAAGAAGTCTCAACTGCAATTTTTGAAAAAACAAGTCCTTCAAGCAAAGAATTTGAAGCTAAGCGATTTGCCCCGTGAACCCCACTACAAGCTGCTTCGCCTATAACATATAAGTTTTTCATTCCTAAAACCTTAGCCTCTAAAGAGCTTGCAATTCCTCCCATGGTATAGTGAAAAGCAGGAGAAATCGGTACTTTGTCAAAAGGAACATTAAATCCAAGAGCTTTTAGGTTTATATAAATATTTGGAAATCTTTTTACAAAAAAGTCTTCTTTAAAAGTCTCAAAAGATAAGTAAATTTTTGATTTTGTTTTTTTATGATAAGCAAAAATAGCACGACTTACAACATCTCTAGGTGCAAGTTCTCCATCTTTATGATAATCAAACATAAATCTTCTGCCTTGTTCATCAACTATAAAAGCGCCCTCACCTCGTAAAGCTTCACTTAAAAGTGGTTTTCTTGCATATGAAGTACCTTTAAAAACTGTCGGATGAAATTGCAACATTTCCATATCTTTTAAGGCCAGCCCTTTTTCATAGCATATGCCTTGCAATTCTCCTGCACAAGTTGTTGCATTTGTATGGTATTTATAAAGTGCACCTAATCCTCCACTTGCTATTATGACATTGTCCGCATAAATTGCTTTTTGCTTTGAATTTTGTAAAATATACACTCCAAAACAAATATCGTCTTGAATCAATAAATCAAGCACAAAAGCGTCATGCAAAATAGAAAAGGAAAATTTACTTAATAAAAATTTATGCAAGATTCTACCAGTTGCATCTCCATCAGCGTGCAATATTCTACTTTTGCTGTGAGCTGCTTCTTTGGTAAAACATAAGTTATTATCTTTATTTCTATCAAATTCAAAACCACTTTTTATAAGCTCATCAATTGCTTTTTTGGAGTTTTCGCTTAATTTTGCGACTGCTTTTTTATCGTTTTTTTCAACTCCAGCTTTCATAGTATCTTCTATATGAGTTTGTATATCTTCTTTATCCACAGCAGTTGCAATTCCTCCTTGCGCCCAAAAAGTGTTGCAATCCCATGGAGATTTTTTGCATACCAGAAGTACTTTTTTTGTTTTAGGAATTAGTCTTGCTGCATTTAGTCCTGCTAGTCCTGAGCCTATTATTATGTAATCATATTTCATTTAGTTTTTGTGCCTTGGATTTTTGTATCTTGATTTACTTTTTGTTTTGCTTTTGCATCTTGCTTTACTTTTTGCTTTACATCTTTTTTTACTTGCTGCGCTGGAGCTTGATAAACAGGAGAACCTTTATAGCCACAAGCAGAAAAAATCCCAAGAAAAATACCGAAATAAAGACCAAGAAAAATCGAAGAAATGATTGTTTTTTTTGTCATAAAAACCCCTAAATTAATCTTTCATTATAGCTAATTACCCTTAAAAAGAATTATTGGATTTTTTTTAATCCTTTTTCTAAAAGCTTATAATTTGGTAAGTAACGCTCAACTAAGTCATAAAAAGTTTTTGAGTGATTTTTGTGTTTGATATGTGCTAATTCGTGAACTATTACATAAACTATTTCTTCTTCTTTTGCTTTCATAAGATTTATATTCAAAGAAATATTATTTTTATAAGAGCAAGAACCCCATCTTCCTTTGTTATTTCTAAAACTTAATTGTTTAGGCTTTAAATTCATAGTTTTAGCATATTGCGTAAACAAAGGAGGAATAAAAAGTTTGGCTTGGTGTTTATAAAAATCTGCCAAAGTGTCCGCCTTTAATCCAAAAGTATCAAGTTTATGAACCTTTCCCAAAAAAATAAATTCATCATTTGAAATGCTTGTTTTAGAAAAAGATTTTAAGTGCTTTTCTAGCCATGATTTTTTTGAATAAACAAACTCTTTTATATAATCTTGCGAGAGTTTAGCGTTTGCTTTTACTAATATGCAATCTTTTGATTCAATTTTCATATACATATGTTTTAATTTTGGTTTTTGTATGAATTTTACAAGCACTTCTTTGTCTGAAATTAAAATAAAAAATTCCAAAGCATTCCTTTGTTTTTAAGTAGATTTTTGTTAGAATAATACCAAAATATATATAGGATTAGCATAATGAAACTAGCAAAAAGAATCCAAAAACTTTCTCCTTCGGTAACTTTGGCTGTTACACAACTTGCAAAAGAGTTAAAAACACAAGGTAGAGACATACTTAGTTTTAGCGCGGGTGAGCCTGATTTTGACACTCCTAAGCTTATAAAAGATACGGCTATAAAAGCTATAAATGATGGAAAAACAAAATATACAGAAGTAGCAGGAATACCTGAGCTTAAAAGTGCGATTGTACAAAAATTAAAAGATGACCATGGGCTAGAATATTGTCCTGAAGATATTATTGTAAGTAATGGCGCAAAACATAGCTTATTTAATATTTTTCAGACAATAGTTGATGAAGGTGATGAAGTTATAATACCAGCTCCGTATTGGGTAACATACCCAGAGCAAGTAAAACTATGCGGTGGAAAACCTGTTTTTATAAACACAACAGAAGAAACAAACTTTTGTATAAGTGCTAAAGATTTGAAAAATGTACTAAGCAAAAAAACTGTAGCTTTAGTGTTAAATTCTCCTTCAAATCCAACAGGTTCAGTGTATAGTGATAAAAATCTTTTAGAAATCGCAAAAGTATTAGAAGGAACTGACGTTTTAGTACTTTCAGATGAAATGTATGAAAAAATCATTTATGATGGTAAGATTTTTACCTCTACAGCGCAAGTCAGCGAAGATATGTTTCAAAGAACTATCACAATAAACGGGCTAAGTAAATCTGTTGCTATGACAGGTTGGCGATTTGGATATCTTGCAAGTGTGAAAAAAGATTTAATCAAAGCTATGACAAAATTGCAAGGACAATGCACTTCAAATATAAATACTCCTACACAATACGCTGCAATCCCTGCTTTAAAAGGCAAAGTTAAAAATGAAATTGAGGCTATGAGAAAAGAGTTTGAAATAAGAAGAAACAAAGCTTTTGCAATGCTAAATGCGATTGATGGCTTATCTTGCTTTAAACCTGATGGGGCTTTTTATCTTTTTGTTTCTATAAAAGATTTAAATATTCCTTCAGTTGATTTTTGCTCACAAATCTTAGAAAAAAAAGGAATTGCTTTAGTTCCTGGTCTTGGTTTTGGACTTGAAGGGTATTTTAGATTTTCATTTGCAACTGACTTAGCAAGTATAGAAAAAGGCATAAAAAGAATAGAACAATTTATCAAAGAGGACTTGAGCTAGATGCCAAAACAACTCTCAAGTACAAAAAAAGCTACAATAGTTTCTATTTGCGTAGCTTTTTTTCTAACTATTATAAAGCTTTTTGTTGGGATTTTGAGTGGCTCAGTCGCTGTTTTAGCTTCAGCAGTTGATTCACTTCTTGATATGCTTGTATCTTTGTTCAACTCTTTTGCGATAACAAAAGCAGAGCAACCTGCAAATGCACATTTTAATTATGGAAAAATAAAAATTGAAGCGATAGCCTCCGTATTAGAAGGTATTATAATAACACTCTCAGGAATTTATCTTTTATATGAAGGTATAGAAAAGTATATAAATAATACAAAATCAACTTATTTAGGCTTAAGCTTAGTGATTATCCTTATATCTGTTTTTGTAACTCTTGCGCTTGTTTTATATTTACGAAAAATAGCAAAGCAAACAAATAATATGATTATTAAAGCTGACGCACTTCATTATAGAACTGACCTTTATACGAATATTGCTGTATTAGTCTCTTTAATTTTAGTAAAAGTTACGCATTACGAAAGACTTGATGGAATAGTTGGAGCTGCTTTAGCGATTTATATTATTTATTCGTCTTATTCTTTAATAGCTGAAGGAGTGCTAGTTTTACTTGATAGAGCAATAGATGAAAAACTTTTAAAACAAATTGAAGATATTATAAAAGAAAAAAAGAAAATAACAGCTTTTCATCAAATAAAAAGCAGAACTGCAGGAAATGATATTTTTCTTGAAGTACATCTAGTTTTTAATTGCGCTATGTCTTTGCTTGAAGCGCACAGTATAAGTGATGAAGTAAGTGCTGAAATAGAGGATTTAGATAATTCAAGAAGATGGATAATACTAGTCCATCAAGATCCTTATGATGACCAAAGTGAACATTAAACTCATAAATAAAAAAATAGATAAAATTTTAGAATAAACCAAAGGAAAAAAATGGGTAGAGCATTTGAATATAGAAAAGCATCAAAGCTAAAAAGATGGGGAAATATGTCAAGAGTTTTTCCAAAACTTGCAAAAGCAATAACAATTGCAGCCAAGCAAGGTGGGGGAGATCCACACTCAAATAGTGCACTTAGAACTGCTATTTTAAATGCAAAAGCTCAAAACTTGCCAAAAACTAATATTGAATCTGCAATAAAAAGAGCGACTGCAAAAGACTCTAGCAATTTTACAGAAGTAAATTTTGAAGGAAAAGGACCTTTTGGTGCACTTATTTTTGTCGAATGTGCAACTGATAACAACACTAGAACAGTAGCAAATATAAAAATGCACTTTAGCAAAAATAAAGGGCAAATTGTACCGACAGGCTCTTTAGAATTTTTATTTTCAAGAAAAGCTATTTTTGAATTTATTAAACCAAAAGATATGGATTTAGATGAACTTGAACTAGAATTAATAGACGCTGGACTTGAAGAACTTGAATGTGAAGAAAACGAAGAAGGTGAAGATACTAAGAATAAAAAAGATACTGAAGCTAAGCAAAAAGTTTTTGCATATGGTGATTATAAAGATTTTGGCACCTTGCATACAAAATTTGAAGAGCTTAAGATTGAGCTAACAAAAGCTTGCTTACAAAGAATTCCAAATAATCCCCAAAAATTTTCTAAGAGCCAAGAAGATGAAATAGATATTTTACTTGCCAAGCTTGATGATGATGATGATGTTCAAGCAATTTATACAAATATAAGCTAATATAGTTTTTTAAATTCTCTAAGTTTTCTAGATTCTTTAAATACTCTAAATTTAGGATTTCAAAGGAATGTAGCTTTTTTAAAATCTTCAAGATATTTAAAATACATTTTTTATAAAAACTTAAAGCTTATTTTTATTTCATATATAATAAAGTAAACTAATAATTCAAATAATACAGAAAAATACTTTTAAATCTTTTACTTTGCTTAAGAATCTGATATTATATCTTAAACATTTTTTTATTAAGCAAATTTAGTCTAAAATTGCGTTTTAAAATATAAGCCTCAAAATATAATCACAAATATTCATACAATTTATGAAAGGAGTAAGATGCTTGAATTAAAAAAATTAAATTCTTTTTCTTTGATTTTTAACAAAGGAATACTTAGTCATTCAAGCAAAGAGTGGCTTAGACTTGACGCGCCGAATGTAACTTATGTAATAAAAGCAACTATGGCTATAATCTTGGCTATGTCATTATCAATGATGTTAGGATTTAGTACACCGCAAACATCAGTTTTAACTGCCTTTCTTGTTATGCAACCACATAGTGGTATGGTATTTTCAAAAAGCTTTTATCGATTTGTTGGTACAGTCTTAGGCGCAATTATTGCTATTATTTTAGTGGGCGCACTATCACAAGATAGATTTTGGTTTATTACACTTTTAACTATTTGGATAGGAATTTGTGCTGCAGCTGGATTTAAATTTCGTAACTTTATGGCTTACGGATTTTTTCTAGCAGGATACACAGTTTTAATCGTTGCCTTTCCTGTTTTACACCATCCAACGGAAGTATTTAACTTTGCAATTTCGCGAGTTAGTGAAGTTCTTATTGGACTTGTAAGTGCTAGTATTATTAGTGAAGTCGTTTTTCCTAGAAAATTATCAAATACTTTATTTGCAAATGAACAAAAACGCTATCAATCCATTGTTAGCTCTATTGCTTTGATTGGTGATATTTTTGAAAAAGATTGCGAACATCATGACCATTCAAATTATCCAAAAACTATCTTAGAATCTGATTCTTTACTTATAAATTCAGCTTTTGAAAGCAATGTAAATAAAAAAGATAAAATGTATTATCAAAGACTAAATTCTGAATTTATGCACCTAAGCACCACATATTTTTCTTTAAAAAGTATAGTAGCTTCACTAAAAGAAAAAGATAAATTTACAGATGCTATGGCGCATAGCTTAAGAGGTATTTTTGAGCCTATTGAAGACTTGCTTGAAAATCATTCAAAAGATTTAATTGACAAAAAAAGCATAGAAGAACTTGCCCTAAAGTTAAAAAGTCTAAGAGAAGAAGTAAAAAATAATCTTCATGAACAAAAAGAAAAAATAATTATAGAAGATTTTGATTTAAGTCATGATTTTTCTTCTGTCACATTTTTATTAGCAAGATTATTAAGTGAATTTAATATGTATATTAATACTTATTTATCTTTTTTGAAGCGTGATAAAAAAGCTAAAGATTATGATAAATTTTCTCAAACCCTAAAATTTTCTACTTATAATGACAACGGTTTATTATTTTTAGCGATTTTAAGAGGAGTTAGTGTTTTGCTTCTAAGCCTTAGTTTTTGGATACTAACAGGTTGGGAATTTGCTATCTTTACTATTATAAATGCTGTGGCCATGTCTTTGCTTTTAAGCTCAGCTGCAAATCCTCTAGGCTTTGCTATAAACTTTGCAAAAGGTGCGATATGCTCTTTTTTTGTAGTTATGCTTTATAATTTTTATATAATACCAACTTTTGCAAGTGATATTGTGAGCTATTGCGTAGTCTTTACTCCTTTTGTCGCGCTTATGGCTTGGCTAACTACAAAAAATATTGGAGGGCCATTTTTTTCTATGGGATTTATGCTTATGAGTGTTTTAGCAGTTTCTATGAATTCTTATCTTCCAAGAGATTTTAACTATTTTATAGGTACAGAAATTGGAAGTTTGATAGGTATTGTATTTACAATCTTATCTTTTACGATTATTGGCTCTTGGTCAAATGCTTGGACCCAAAGAAGAGTAAGCAAAGTCCTTTGTAAGCAATTAGCAAGCCTTGTAAATGACAAGCTATCTTTGCAAAGAATACATCTTGAAAGTACAGGTTTTGACTTGATACAAAGATTTTCAACAATGGGGAAACTAAATCAAACTTCAAGTTCTAAGCTATTTTTACTGCTTTTGTCTACGCTTGAAATCGGACGGGCACTTATAAATATAAGAAATAATATCACATTTTTTGTACATAAACCACCTATGGTTTATAAGTTTATTTTTGCTGTCGGAAGATATTTTGAATCTTCATCAAATAATGATAAAATAATATTATTACAAAAAGTAGAAACATTGTATAAAGAATTAGAAAAAAATAAAATGTTTAAATCAGCAGTTGAGCAAAGAGCGATTAGCTCTATTTTGGTTGATGCGTCGCTAATTTATACAATTATGAAAAACAAAATTTCACTTCCAAATAAAGGAGAAGAAGAATCATGGGATTAGTCACAACAATATTTGGCGTACAAATACCAAGCTTAGTATTTATCTTTATAATAGCTGGTGTATTGCAACTTTTAATAAATAGAATACTCCAAGATTTAAGAGTATATCACTATGTTTGGCATCCTGGTTTATTTAGGACTGCTTTATTTATATGCCTTTTTAGCATACCATCATTAATAATTTACAACTAAGGAACAAAATGAATACAAAAACAACAAAACTAATAAGATTTAGTATAACTTTTATAATCGTATTAATAGCATTAATTTTAGGCTTTTTCTTATGGCAAAAATATATAAACTCACCTTGGACAAGAGATGGGCGAATTAGAGCTGATATTTCACTTGTCTCACCTGAGATAAACGGCTTTATATCTAAACTTTATGTCAAAGATAATGACTTTGTAAAAAAAGGTCAAGTACTTTTTGATATAAATCCAAGTAAATATAAAAAAAGTGTTTTAAGAATAGAAAATATCGTAAAAATTGCTAAAGATGAATATACACTAAGCAAAAAATCTTATCAAAAACACAGAATAAGTAAGGTGCAACTTGATTTATTTAAGGCAAAATATAACGATACTTTAAGCAGACTTGATTTTGCAAAAATGAATTTAAAAGCTACTAAAGTTTATGCAAGTTCTGATGGTTGGGTTACAAACTTAGCTTTAAAAGAAGGAGATTATCTAAGAATTGGCGATAATAAAATGGCGATAATTGATGCAAATTCTTTTTGGGTTTATGGCTATTTTGAAGAAAATAAAATTCCAAATATTAAAAAAGGAACAAAAGCAATAATCACTCCACTAGGCACTTCTTTTAAAATAAAAGGGCATGTTCAAAGCATAGCAAGAGGAATAAGTGATAAAGATAATAGCCCAACTAATGGAAGATTATTAGCAAATGTTAATCCTTCTTTTCCTTGGGTAAGACTAGCACAAAGAATACCTGTAAGAATTAGTATTGATGAAGTTCCAAAAGGTTTTGTTTTAAGAGCTGGAACAACTTGTACTATAACATTAAAATAGAACTTTCTAGACACTTTTTGGACTTCTAAGATTTTGGGCTTTAAGTCTCAAAGCAATGAAGTTAAAAAATATTTTAAAGAATAATTAAATAATTTTGGTTTTTCTATATTTTTTGTACGGATGAAATATTTAGATTAGCTAAGAATAGAAGTAAGTTTTCTAGTATTAAAGTAAAATTTAAAATCAAATCTTTATCTGTTTTGCAAACTAAGATTTCTTAGTTTGCAAAATTTTATTACTATTGAGGAATTGCTTTCCAATCACTATTTATATATTTTAATTCATAAAGTTTTATACTAGTATTTACTACAAGTCCTCCACCACCACCTGTTGTTAAATTTAAACGATATACTTTATAATCTTTACTTGTATCTAGTACCAATGATTTATAATCACTTGCATCAAAATTAGAATAACAATTATAAGTAGTAATCTTATTAGAAATAATAGATTTATAATGACAAATCAATGCTTGCTCAATACCTTTGTTTGTTAAAGAAAAAGTAGCTCCATTACGAGAATAATGTTTTGGATCCATACCTTCTAAAAAAATAATATTGTCAGTGACGATATCATTTAATTTTTCATCAGGAGCACCAAATCCCAAAAATTCAGCATTTGTCACATAATAAATATTGTGATCATAAGGAGTTTTCATAGTAATTGTAGCATTAGTTGCTGGAGTCCAATTCAGAATTAAATCCTTATGAGATGGACTTGTCTTGTTAGAACTATTTAGAACCACACGCTAAAAACCCAAGTGTTAAACTTGTGAAAAATAAAGTAAAAAATAAACTTTTAGTTTTTTTATATTTTATAGCCTCTTTAAATATTTTTTTTTGCATCTCTTTCCTTAATTAATAAATAAATAATATGTATTATATAAAAAATACATTTAATATAATGTTAAGAATAAGATTTTATATGTTTTAGCCCTAAATATTTGACTTAGACTAGCTAAGAATATATCCAAACCAAAGATAATTTTACTTTTAAGCATAATATTATAAGTCTTTAAAATATAATCACAAAAAGGGCAGTAAAAGGATTGATTTTTAAATGGATAGATTAGATATTTTAGAAATTCTTAAAAGCAAAAAGGAATTTTACCATTTAAAAAATTTATATTATTTGGTTCAACCGCTAATGATACAAATAAAAAAAATAGTAAAATAGACATAGCATATATTGAAAATGAAAAATCAAGACTAAAATTGAAAATTATTTAAAATTAGAAAATGAGCTTGAAAGTATATTTAATGCTAAAATTGATTTAATTAATTATAAAAAATTCAATCCTCTTATGAAGTTACATTCAAAGAAAAATTTTATTTATGTTTAATAGCAAAAATATATTAACTATACTTGAAGCAATAGAAAAAATTTTTATATATTCTAATGATTTTGCAAATAAACAATTAAACTTTAATCCATCTTTTCCTTGGGTGAGACTAGCACAGAGATTACCTGTACGAATAAGTATTGATGAAGTTCCAAAAGGCTTTGTTTTAAGAGCTGGAACAACTTGTACCATAACATTAAAATAAAAACTTTCTAGACACTTCTTTGACTTCGTAGATTTGGGGCTTTAATCCCTAAGTCTATGAAGTTAAAAATATATATTTTACATAAAATAGTCTAAAAATATCTAAATTAGTTTTGTATTTTCTTGATTTTCTGGATTTTATTGATTTAAATAAGCAGATTAGCTAAGAATGAATAAAAAAAAATTAATATACTAAAGCGAAATTTTAAAAATCAAAACTTTATTTACTATGTAAACTAAGCTTTGCTTAGTTTACATAAATTTGATGTTGAATACTCTTCCACTTTTTAGCTGTTTTATCATATTTAGATAAACGCCAACCTTCTTTACTTTCAGCGGCAGATGGTGTTGGATCTTGAATTGTACCATTAAACTCTATATAATACATTATATTTCTATTTTTATTTTTATTTTTATTTTTAGAATCAGTAGATAATACTAATGGGATGATCTTATTTAGATTTGGACTTTTTATACACGCATAAGTAACTGTCTTTGCACTTTTATCTAAAGCCTTATACAAACAAGTTAATGTTTGCATCTTACCTTTAGCTTTTTGTTCTATAGAAAATGTTTTTTTTGATTCATTTACTTTAACTTTGTCCTTATTTAAATATTCAATAAAGAAATTAGTTTTAGTAGTATTTTTTATAATGCTAGTAATGCTTTTACCGGTACCAGAAAAAGCTCCAATTCCTTCTCCATTTTCATACTTACTAGTTGCATAATTCGGTACATATTTGTTGTTTAACATTTTTGTTTTACCTGATACAGAAAGCGATAGTTTCGGAGACCATTTAAAAATTAATATTCCTTTACTTGGCTGCATTTCGGAAGTTAAGTTAGTAAGTTTAACATTACCGTAAGCTAAGGACCCGAGGCTTAAACCTCCAACAAATAAAGTAAAAATTACTTTTTTCAATTTCCCAAATATATTTTTCATCTTTCATCCTTTATAATTAATATAAAGGAATTATATAATTAATTATATTAATTTAGACTTAATATCTTATAGATTTTACAATTCTATATATCAATTTAAAAAATTAATACTATTTAAACTATTTAGTAATATTTACAAATTCTTTTTTGATTTTCTTGGCATATGGCTTTAGTCACTAAAACCACAATTTGGAAGATTAAGCTAGTTTAGAATTTTAGAATTTAATGCTAAGGAATATAGCCAAATTCTTTTTTGAAGTTTCTTAGCATATGGCTTTGGTCACTGAATCCACAAAGTTGTGAAATCAAAGCCTTGCTTGTTTTGCTTTCTATAATCATATCTTTTGCTTTGTTCAGTCTTTTTTTTATAATATAGGCATTTATTGTTAATCCAAATTCTTTTTTAAAATGTCTTTGAAGTTTTGATTTTTCAATATTTGATATTGAAGATAATTCATCAAGGCTAAGTTTTTCACAATAGTAAGTGTCAAGAAAAGCTACCAATTCATCAAATCTTTTTTCTTCTTTTATCTTTTGTATTTTGTCTTCCAAATTGCTTTTACCTTAAGATATTTTGATATTTTTAGCTTTTTACTTTTGGTGAATCTTCATATTGACTTTTAAGAGAAAATAATTGCTTTGCTAATAAAAAATTATGAGTCATTGCTTTCGTATCTTTATTGTCTGATGCGTCATTATATGTATCTTTTAAGGTTTTAGAAGTATCATCAAAGAAGTTGTCTATTTTGCCTTTATCATTTGAGAATCGATTTTTTACATCATTTACATTTAAAGAAGAAATATTTTGTCCGTTAAAGTTGGCATCTTCAAGACTTTTAAGGCCTTTTGTTTTTTTGTGCTCTTCTTCTAGGGTTTTATTTTTAAGCTCGTCTGCAAAAGAAGTATTTTTTGAACTAAGGACTTTTAATCTTGCAATTGCAAAACTATCATTTGCTATTTTATCTTTAGGTGTAAGTTGATTTATATCCATTCACTAGCCTTTAATTTTAAGTATACAAACTATACTAAAAAATTTCTTAAAAAAGCTTAAAATAAGAAATGTTTTATCAATTTAAGCTAAATTTAAGCCATAAAGCAAGAAAAATTCGATTTCTTGCTTTATATATACAACTAAAGTGCTTTTACAATAAGTTTATTTAATCTTTTTACAAAAGAGCTAGGATCTTCTATCTCTTGCCCTTCACTTAGTCTTGCTTGTTCAAATAAAACCCAAGAAACATCTTCTATTAATTTTTCATCTTTCGAATTTTGAATTTTTTTGACTATTTCATGCTCTGGGTTAATCTCTAAAATTGGCGCAGATTTTGGAGCTTCTTGTCCCATAGCTCTCATCATTTGAGCCATTTGAGCCATCTGTGCGTCACCTGAATCTTTAACTACACAAGATGGAGATGAAGCTAGTCTATTTGTAGTCTTAACATCTTTTACATTTTCACCTAAAGCTTTTTTGATTTTTTCTATCAAATCTTTAAAATTTTCTTGTATTTTTTTATCTTCTTTTTCATCAACTTTAACTTTTGGAGGTTCACAAGCTGTTACATCTTTAAATTCCCATTCTTTATAAGCACCCAAGTTTGGAGCAATAATTTCATCTAGTTCTTTATCATCAAGAATCAAAACTTCGATTTTATTTTGTTTATAACTTTCAAGTAAAGGAGAATTTCTAAGTTTACTTTCATTGTCTCCTACAATATAATAAATGGCTTTTTGCTCAGTATCAGCAGAATTTTTATAAGCTTCTAAAGATGTCATTTTTTTATCTTTATTTGATTTAAATCTTAGTAATTCTAAAATCAGCTCTTTATTTGTGAAGTCTTGGTAAGCACCCTCTTTTAAAGGTTTGTTATATTGCTCTATAAATTTTGCATATTTTTCTTCATCTTTACTTAGTTTTTTTATTTCATTTAGGATTTTTTTAACTGAGCTTTGTTTGATATTTGCTAAGACTCTATTTTCTTGCAAAATTTCTCTACTGACATTTAAAGGAAGGTCCTCACTGTCAATTATCCCTTTTACAAATCTTAGATAAGTTGGTAATAGCTCTTTTTCATCATCACTAATAAAAACTCTTTTAACATAAAGTTTAACTCCAGCTTGATAATCAGCTCTATACATATCCATCGGTGCATTTTGAGGAATATAGAAAAGTGTTGTATATTCACTAACTCCTTCAACTTTTGTATGAATAGTTAAAAGCGGATCATTTGAATCATGAGAAAGTGATTTATAAAATTCATCATAATCTTTTTTCTTCAAATTAGCCTTGCTTTGCATCCATAAAGCAGTGGCCGCATTTATTTGTTCTGCTTTTTTTTCTATACTTTTTTTAGGTTCTTTTCCAGCTTTTTTGTCTTCTTCGCTTAGCTCCTCTGTAACTTCTTCAAAATATTTTAGATTGATTGGATAAGCTATATGATTTGAGTATTTTTTAACAATATTTTCAATTCTATGTTTAGATACAAATTCTTCAGCTTCTTCATCTTTTAGCTTGATATAAATCACAGTTCCCAAAGTTGCTTTTAAGCAAGTGCTTAGCTCATATTCTCCCGTTCCGTCACTTGACCATTTATAGGCTTGTTTGCTTCCTACTTTTCTTGTAATTACATCAACATGCTTAGCAACCATAAAAACTGAGTAAAATCCTACTCCAAATTGTCCTATAAGGTTTGAATCTTTTTTTGCGTCACCTGTTAGTTTTTCTACAAAAGATTTAGTTCCAGATTTTGCAATAGTTCCTATTGAAGATATTAATTCTTCTTCATTCATACCTATGCCGTTATCAACTATGCTTATAGATTTATCTTTTTCGTCAAACATTACATCTATTTCTAGATTTAGCTTTTCTGTTTCTTTTTTGATTTTTTCATCTGTTAATCTTAAATAATTTAGTTTATCAAGCGCATCAGAGGCATTTGACACTAATTCTCTTATAAAAATTTCTTTATTTGAATATAAAGAGTGTGTCATCAAATGCAATAATTGCCCAACTTCTGTCTGAAATTGATGTTTTGCCATATTAATCTCCTGTGATATTTTTATTATTTTATACTAAACTTTATAAAAGTTGGCTAAAGTTTTAAAATTTTTTAGCACTTTTGAAGATTAAGTGCTAATTTTTAATTTATTTAAGTTTTTTATCACTAATTGGCTAAAATTTCTAAATGAATAAAAAAAGCTAAAGGAATATTATGAATAAAGAAATATTTTTAGAAGATGCAAAAAAATTATACACTTACCTTGAAGAAGAAAAACACAAAATAAATGAATTGTTTGATTTTCTTGCAAAAGAGCAAAAAGAAAAATTAGGACTTATTGAGGATTTTAGAAACTTCCTTGAGCTTCCTAGTTTTGATGGGCTTGAACTTGCTTTAATAACCAGATTAGTAAACTTAAGAGCTGATACTTTGATGCAAGTTTTACAAAAAAATATACAAGATAAAAGTATTGAAAATGAAGCAAAAATCACAGAGCTTGAAGAAAAAGCTTATATTTTTGTAAGAAATTTTTGGCAAAAAAAGCATAAAGAAACTATATACTATTTAGAAAAAAATAAACTTTTAACACCTTTTTATAGAGAGACAATGAAAGGCACTTATGAAGTTGGAATGAAATTTTCGTTTTGGCAAAGTGCTTGGACGAAGCAAATAATAAATACAACTAACCATCAATTAAGTGAAGATTTTAAGCATGATAACAAAAAAATCATGGCTTATATAAAATCAAAAGATTTAATGCAAAAAGATGAAAATGGAAATATTGCAGATAGAAGCTATCAAGCATTAATAAAAAATAAAGATGGAGAATATGAGGCAAAGCCTTATGTTAAGGCTTTTAAGGGTGAAATTACTGCTATTATTGATGAGCTAGAAATTTTCGTAGATAGATTAATGGAGCTTGAAGATGAAATTTATGGGGCTAAGTGGGATTATATTTTATATCTTCAAAATTTAATCAAAGCTCTTGGAGAAGATACAAGCTCAAAACTTATAAAATCTTGGGCTGATGTTGATAGAGCTTGGATGAAAATAAAAACTCCTTTTCAAATAGGTCACCCTTTGGAATATTATGAAGACCATTTCACAAAAGCAGTAGCACCTGAATGGGATTTACGCTTGCAAAATCCTGATGAAGATAAAAATCAAAGACAAAAGTTTTTAAAAAGTGCATTTTGCACAATTTTTCATAGCTTAGAAATGAATGATAAATACGAAGAGCATAAAAAAATATTTGATTTTGCTTCTAAAACTTTAGAAAAAGTTTCACTTTTTATTGGTCGCCCTGCTTTGTTTTTTGGCTCAGAATTTAATGGATTATTTTCAGCTCAAGTAGTGCCAAATGATGAAAATGTTTCAAAAGAAGAAGGTAAAAAAATATTTGCCTTTGCTGATGAGATTTTACAAGCTACTAGAGCAAAGCCATTTTTAAAACTCTCCCTTGAGATTTTTGGACAAGATTTTTTAAGCAAGCAAAGAAAATTTGTATTTCAAGAAACAAAGAAATGGCATCAAATTTATGATATTACAACAATAGGACACGAGTACGGACATATTCTTTGGTGTGCCGAGGATTCAAGTGTAGTCATGAATAAGCACGGAAATTATAAAAATATTGAAGAGTTTAAAGCAACAACAGGAGGCTTAGTTTCGTTTTTCATATCTTCAAAAGAGCAAGAATTAAAATATGAAGTTTTAAATGATTGTATTGCTAGGGCTGTGGGGCTAATCTCTTGGATGGAAGTAAAAGAAGTTGAGCCTTATTATTGTGAGGGGCTTATCCACCTTACAGCCTTATTTGAAACTGAGATTTTAAGCTTTAGAGATAATAAATTAAAAATTATTTTAAACGAAGAAAAATTTGAAAAAATAAAAGCATGGTATATAAAAACTTATTCAAATCTTGCCCTTTTATATCTTGACAAAAAAGATGCAAATGAGTTTTTAGATATCTATGCCACAAAAGAAGCAAAAAACTTTATGCCAAAAGATTATCAAACAAGAGCATTTGTTGAGTATTACTATGCAAGATACAAAAAAATTGGACAAGTCTTAGATAAAACTGATAAAAAAGAAAATTATCTAAAGGCTTAAGATGCAAGAACTGATAAAAAAACTTGATTTAAATGCTTATTTAGAAAGCTTCACAAATCTTTTTGCTAGGCAAAAAGATTTGATTTTAGCAGGAGATATAAATATACATTATGAGCTTATAAAAAATCTTGCTAAGGTTGATTTTAACCCTCCTTTGAAGGTTGCTAATCTTGATAGGTCTTTAATTCACTTACAAAAAATGGGAATTTTGAGCCTAGAAGAAAACTACGAATTTATAAAAATAATAAAATATTTTAAGTATTTAAAAAAGCTAAATTTTGAAGATAAGTTGAAAAACTTTGTAGAAAAAATAATAATTCCAAAAGAGATAGAAGAATTTTTGGCTTATTTTGACAAAAAAGGCGAACTAAATTCTGGTGTAAATGAAGATTATGATAAATATATTATAGCCATAAAATCAAGCAAAGAAAAGATAAGACAAGACTTAAGCAATACTTTGACTAATGGTAAACTAAAATTATATTTAGTCGATAGCCAAATTCATCTAGTAAATGATGAGCAATGCTTACTTCTAAGAGCTGGATTTTCAGCTGTCTTAAAAGGCTCAATTATCCAAAGATCAAGTGCTGGATTTTTTTATGTTTTACCAAAAAATACAAGCCATGAAAAAGAAAAATTATCTTCGCTTAAACTAAAAATACAAGATAAGATTTTTGAAATTTCTAAAAATATAAGCTTATGTTTTAGTAGAAATTTAATGTTTTTAAAATTTATAAATAAAGAATTTGACAAGTTTGACCATTATCAAGCTAGAGTATTTTTTGCAAAGATTGAAGACAAAAATTTTATTCTTGCAAAAAAAACATCAAATGCTAAACTTATAGATTTCTTTCACCCTGCTTTAAGTAAGCCAAAACCCATAAGTATTGATTTTTCAAAAAGTATTATTTTAATCACTGGGGTAAATGCTGGTGGTAAAACTATGATGTTAAAATCTATTTTAAGTGCTTGTTTTTTATCAAAATATCTTATTCCGTACAGAGCAAACCCACAAAGTATTATTCCGCAATTTAAAGAGATTGTAAGTATCTTAGATGACCCACAAAGTGTAAAAAATGACATTTCTACTTTTGCTGGAAGAATGCTTGAATTTTCCAAATTATTTACAAAAAGAAATGTTTTAGTTGGAGTTGATGAGCTTGAACTTGGAACTGATAGTGATGAAGCTGCTAGTTTATTTAAAGTTATTTTAGAAGAACTTATACAAAAAGATATAAAAATAATCCTAACAACGCACCATAAAAGACTAGCTGCACTTATGGCTAGTAATGAAAAAGTTGAATTAATCGCAGCTTTATATGATGAAGTTTTGCAAAGACCTAGATATGAATTTTTGCAAGGAACAATAGGTCGCTCTTATGCTTTTGAGACAGCTTTGAGATATAATATTCCTTTTAAAATCATAGAAAATGCTAGAAAAGTTTATGGAGAAGATAAAGATAAACTCAACGATTTGATACAAAGAAGCTCACAATTAGAACTTGAATTTAGGCAAAAAATCCAAATTTTAGACAAAAAGATAGAAGACAATGACAAAAAAGAACAGACTTTAAAAAATGAAAGAGAAAAGCTTGATGATTTTATAAATGCTAAAAGAGATGAATTGCACAAAGATTATACAGATGCAAGAGATGAAGCAAAACTTGCAACAAAAGCAAAACTTGCAAAAGAAGGACATCAACATTTAAATATTTCTCATGCTAAGGTAAAAAAAATCAAAGTAGAAAAAGTAAGCAAGCTTGAAGATTTCAAAATAGGAGATAGGGTAAAATATCAAAACTTAAAAGGACAGATTGTTTCAATAAAGGCAAAATATGCTTTTATTGAAAATGATTTGGGAATTAAGCTTAAAATTTCACTTGAAGAGCTTAAAAGAAGTGCAAAAATACCAAGCAAAAAAGCTAAAATAAGTATAAATATTCAAAAAAGCCAAGATGGGGATATTAAGCTAGATTTACACGGCCAAAGGGTTGAAGAAGCCTTAGAAAACCTAGATAAATTTATTTCAGATGCCTTGCTTGCAAATTTTGATGAAGTTTTAGTGTATCACGGGATTGGTACAGGTAAACTTGCCTTTAGTGTAAAAAAATTTCTACAAACTCATCCAAGCGTAAAATCTTTTAGTGACGCTCATCCAAGTAGTGGAGGTTTTGGGGCAAAAGTCGTAAAGCTATAAACTAAAATATTTTGTGATTTAATATTGTTTTTACAAATTTTAGGTATAATGTATATCTTTTAAAAAGCATAATTAAGGTTTAAAATGGCTACAAACGACTTAAATAAACTAATGGACACGATATTCAAAGAAAATGCGCACTCAGTTTTAACCTATGAAAAACTTATAAAAATTTTTCCAAAAGTACCTTCACAAGGAAATATAAAAAAAATTCAATCCTTAGCAAAACAAGCAAAAGTGGAGCTTATGAGTTCGCAAGAACAAGCTAAAAGAATGAATGCTTTTGAAGCTAAGAAAAAAGAAGAAAATAGAAATAAATTAAGAAAAGATGATGAAGTTTATGACTTATTAAAAAATAAAGAATTACTCGAATGGAGCAGAAGCGATTCACCTGTTCGAATGTATTTAAGAGAAATGGGACAAATTCCTCTTTTAACTAAAGAAGAAGAAATAGAGATTTCTAAAAAGATTGAAACTGGTGAAGATGTAATTTTAGATGCTATTTGCTCTGTGCCTTATTTGATAGATTTTATTTTAGAATATAAAGAACCTTTGGTAAATAGAGAAAGAAAAGTTAAAGAACTTTTTAAAAATTTTGATGATGGAGATGGAGAAGAAAGTACAAATACAAATGAAGAAGAACCTGTTAATCAAGAATTAGCTGATGGCAAAAAACAAAAAAAACTTGACAAAAGATCTGAAAAAATAATTGAAGCTTTTAAGATACTTGAAAAAGCAAAAAAAGATTGGACTAAGTTTATTGGCAAAGATACTTTAGCTAAAAATTCTGATGATGCAACAATTTTGCAACATACTCTAAGTGTAGCTTATAAGAAAAAAATCCTTAAAGAAGCTTTGATTGATTTAGGGCCTACTTCAAAATTAATAACTGAGATTGTAAGAGCTATGGAGACAGCACTAAATTCAGACAAAGGTTTTGACGGAGAATTAAAAAGGCTTGAATATAAACTTCCTTTATTTAATGAAACATTAGTAAAAAATCACCAAAAACTTTTGACAAATATTATAAATTTATCGAAAGTTGAAATTACAATGAGTGTGCCTGAGGCAACTATGGTTTCAACTTATATGGAAATAAAAAAACTATTTCAAACAAGAGAAGCAAGTCAAGATGGATTTGACTTAGAACCTGAAGAACTTAAAAATATTTTAGAACAAATTGTAAGAGGAAAAAATATAGCAGATGAAGCAAAAAAACGAATGGCAAAATCAAACCTTCGTTTAGTTGTGTCAATTGCAAAAAGATATACAAATAGAGGCTTGCCATTTTTGGATTTAATCCAAGAAGGAAATATTGGGCTTATGAAAGCTGTTGATAAATTTGAATATAAAAAAGGTTACAAATTTTCAACTTACGCAACCTGGTGGATAAGACAAGCAATTTCAAGAGCGATTGCAGACCAAGCTAGAACTATTAGAATACCTATTCATATGATTGAAACAATAAATAGAATAAATAAAATAGTTAGAAAAGGTATCCAAGAAAATGGAAAAGAGCCTGATGTTGACACAATTGCTAAAGAAGTTGGATTAGCAGTTGATAAGGTAAAACAAGTTATAAAAATTACAAAAGAGCCTGTGTCACTTGAAGCACCAATAGGTAGCGATGATGATGGAAAATTTGGGGATTTTGTGCCTGATGAAAAAGCTTCAACTCCAATTGAAAATATAATGAAAGAAGATTTACAAGGTCAGATTGACCAAATTTTATCACAATTAAATGAGCGTGAACAAGCAGTTGTTAGGATGCGTTTTGGGCTTATGCTTGATGAAAGTGATAGAACACTAGAAGAAATCGGAAAAGAACTTTCAGTTACAAGAGAACGAGTTAGACAAATAGAATCAAGTGCTATTAAAAAACTCAAACACCCCAATTTTGGTAAGAACCTTAAAAACTATATAGAAAGCTAAAATATGCTTTCTTGTGAAAGTTTTATTGAGCAAGATTTAAATCCAATTTTTTGCTTTAACAAAAATGCAAAATTAGTTTTTTCCAATCAAGAAGCTCAATTTATTTTAACTACTATTCAAGCAAAGCAAATTTTTGACTTAGCCCTTCTACACGCCCCTATGAACTTTGGTTTTCATACCAAATATCTTGAACTTGAACTTGAAAATTCTAAGTATTACGCACTTAGCGTAGCTTATACAGATGTGGATTTTATTAGTATCAAGCTATATAAAAGTGTAGATTTTAAGCAAAATATTTCTTTTGATAAAGATGGTGAGCTTGTTAATATTTTTACTATTTTAGACCTTTGCCTGAGCCTTGCAAAAATTAAAAAAAATATTTCTTATCCACTTTTTCTTGATCCATCTTTGCCTATGTTTAAACTAAAAGTAGAAAAATTTATAAATCTTTTGAAGGCTTGTTATGAAGTTTTTTTAAATCCAAAATATATAAAAACAAGCCTTGGAATAAAAACAGGTGAGTACATAAAAATCAAAGAAAAAAAATATTCCTTAATCTCTCTACTTTTAGAAAGTGATGGCAAAATTTTAGAAAATGACTTAAGCACAAAAACTAGTAAAACTTGGCAACTTGAGATTTTTGAAAAAAATAATTTAACAAAGATTTCAATAATCCTTCCATTGATTTTAGACTAAAACTTTAAAAATATTTTCTAGGATTTTTTTGCTTTTTTTGCTCTGAAATGATTAAAAATAATATGAATAATATTTGCCAAAATAATGCCAAGAGGCACTAAAACTAATCCTAGTAAATATCCAAAAGTTATAAAAATATGATGATTAACTAGACTAAAAAATCCAAGTATCAAAAATATATAAGCAAAAATTCTATAAAATGAGACAAAAGCAAAAGAGCTTGTAAAAAGATTTTTAAATAGTTTTGCTTTTGCTTTTAGTTTTTCTTCTTTAAAAATTTGCTTAAAATCTTTATTTTCTTCCTTTTCATCTTCGCTTAGTTTCTCTTGATTTTTTTCATCTTCAAAAAGTCCATGGATATCATCAATTTTTGATAATTCGTCTTCATCATTTTTAAGACTTTTCGCATTGTCTAATTTTGAAATTTTTTTTAAAATACTATTTCTATACCCAAAAAATGAAGCAAGGCAAACAAGCAACGAACTTAAAAATGCGATTTGTGTATTTAGTAAATAATAAGCATCATAAAATATCAAAGAAAAAACAACCAAAACTAAATCTATAATAATTAAAATAATTATAAAAGCTTTAATCATCTTTTTTCATATCCCCATATTTTGCTCTATAAGCATAACGAGGATCATTTTCAAGCCCTTCAAATTCTTTTTGCGCTCTTTTGTAAGCTTTGTAAATATTTAAAATTGCGGCCGCAATTCCAAGTGCAAGTCCTAAACCTATAAACCAAGAAAAACCTGTAAGTTTTTTAAGTCCAAATCCAAGTCCAAATCCCAAAAGTACAGCTACAACCATTGAAATTCCTAAAGAAAGATTATCCAAGGCTTCAAGCTTATTTCTATGTTTTGGTATTGACTCTTTTTTTGTATTTTTATTTTTGTTTATTTCTTTTACACTTTTTTCTGACTCTTTTTCTGACTCTTTTTCAAGATTTTTTTTTGGATTTTCTTGCTCCATTTTAAAGTTCTTTCATTATTTCTTTTGCTGCTTCAATACATTTATCAATCTCTCCATCTGTTATAGGAACACAAATAAATCCTGTTTCGTATTGAGAACAAGCAAAATAAAATCCTTTTTCAAGCATTTTTTTATGAAATTTTGAGAAACGTTCAAAGTCGCATTTTAAAACATCAGAAAAGTTTTTTGGCACTTTTGAAGAAAAGAAAAAACCAAACATAGAACCTCTTGAAGTAACTTCAAAAGGAATATTATTTTCATCTGCTGCTTGTTTTAACCCTTCTACTAATCTTTTTGCTTTTTGCCCTAGAACTTCATAAATACTAGGATTTTCTATTAATTTTTCTAAACTTTTAAGCCCTGCACTCATAGCAACAGGATTACCACTTAGTGTACCTGCTTGATAAATTGCACCATCAGGACTTAATTTATCCATAAGTTTAGCACTTGCTCCAAAGGCTCCAACAGGCATACCTCCACCGATTACTTTTCCAAAAGTAAGAATATCAGCTTTCACTCCAACAAGCCCACTAGCTCCTTTTAGCGAAGCTCTAAATCCGCTCATTACTTCATCAAAAATAAGCAAGGCATTATTTTCATCGCAAAGTTTTCGCAAGCCCTTTAAAAATTCCAAATCAGCAGGTATTAAGCCCATATTTCCAGCAAGTGGCTCAATAATAATGCAAGAAATATCAGAACTTTTTTCAAAAGCTTGTTTAACTGAGTTAAGATTATTATACTCACAAACCAAAGTATGCTTAGAAAAATCATTTGGCACACCAGGAGAAGAAGGAGAACCAAAAGTTGCCATACCACTTCCGCCTTGAACTAACAAAGAATCTGAATGCCCGTGATAACAGCCCTCAAATTTGATTATGTCATCTTTGCCCATAGCGCCTCTTGCTAATCTAATAGCGCTCATAGTAGCTTCAGTTCCACTACTTACAAAACGGACTTTGTCTATATTGTCAAACAAACCAACTATAGCCTCGGCCAATTTTGTTTCGTTTAAACAAGGAGCTCCATAACTTAGCCCTTTTTGTACTGCTTTTATAACAACTTCTTCAATATCATAATCGCAATGCCCAAAAATCAAAGGTCCCCATGATTGCACAAAATCTAAATATTCGTTATTATCTAAGTCGCTTAAGTATGCGCCTTTTGCTTTTTTTATAAATATAGGACTTGAATCAACCCCTTTAAATGCCCTAACGGGTGAGTCGACTCCTCCAGGAATAAACTCTTTTGCTTGCTTAAAAGCTTCTATGGATTTATCAATCATATTGTTTCCTAAATATTTTTTTTGGGTATATTATACTATAATCAAACAATGAAAAAGCTCATAAGTGCCATTGTATTATCAACTTTACTACATTTATTGCTAGTATTTAATATCCTAAGCCACCATACCAAGGCAGATACGACGCAGGGCACTAAAAAGTATGAAAAAATTACTTTAGTGAAATTAAGAGTGCAAAAAGAAGTTCCAAAAGAAGTTCCAAAAAATATAAAAAAAACTGTAAAAAAAACAGAAAAAAAGAAGCAAAGTAAGCAAAAAGAAGAAGTAAGTAAAAAAAATACTAAAAATACTAAAAATATAAAAAAGCAAAAACAAAGTAAAAAAGTAAATATACAAGATAGTTATCAAAAAGATATAAATAAATTTTACAAAAAAATAGATAAGGCAAATAAAAAGGTAGTAGAAAAATTGCCAAAAAATTCTCAAAAAAGCAAAAAAGATGAAAAAAATAAATTAATGTCTTATTTGTCAGCACCTAGTGTTGATGCCAAAACTTATGATGATTTAGCAAAATCATATTTAAATCTTTATGGCAAAAAATTTGAGAAATTCACAAAAATCCAAAAAGCTTATATAGAAAAACATCTTGAAGATATAGGACTTATCACTCAAAGGTACCTTTACTATCCTGATAGTGCGGTGGCTACTAGGTCTCAAGGTGGCAATGTAGTGCAATTTTACTTGCATCCAAATGGAGATATTAGTGATTTAATACTTTTGCAAAGTTCAGGATATTCAACTTTAGATGACAATTCTTTGCAAACTGTAAGAGTGGCGTACAAAGACTATCCACGACCAAAGCAAGTAACTTTAATAAGAATTTTTATAAATTATCGTTTAAGATGATATAGATATTTATATTTATTTACATTTTTCTTTTAAAGGCGTAAGAATCTTTAAACCTAAATGCTACAAGATTTTCTAGTATTGCAAACATTGCAATAAAATCTAAAAAAGCACTTCCACCATAGGATACAAAAGGCAGAGGGATACCCACAACAGGAGCAAATCCTATGACCATAAGAATATTGATACTAGTATTAAAAAATATCATAAAGCCAACGCTTAGCGATACTACGGATATCATATAGTCTTCTTTGTGCGAAAATAAAAAGGACAAAAGGTGCAAAATCAAAAGTAAATAAAGTATAATCAAAGCAGAAGAACCTAGAAAGCCATAGCGTTCTACAAAATAAGCAAAAATAAAATCACTTGTTGCAATAGGTAAAAATTTCAGCTGAGTTTGAGTAGCATCTTTTTTATCCTTGCCATCAATTCCACCTGAGCCGATGGCAATTATTGATTGTTGGACGTGATAGCTTGGTTTTCTTGAGACAAAATTAACTATTCTTCTTTTTTGATAATCTTTAATACCGTAAGAATAAATAACAGGAGATGCCAAGGCTAAAACCAAGGCAATTCCTAACCAAATTCTCCAATTCACCCCAATTATAAATAAAATAGCGTAACCTACAAAAAGAAGTATTAAAGCTGTTCCTAAATCAGGCTCTTTTGCAACTAAAACAAAAGGGATTAAAATATAAATAGAAAAATAAGCAAATTTTGCTAAACCGTAGCCTCCTTTTTCAGGAGGTTCTTGACTTATTAAATATCCTAGCATCAAAATCAGCATAGGTTTTATAAGCTCTGAGGGTTGAAAAGTTAGATTAACAAAAGGAATTTCTATCCATCTTCTAGCACCTAATTTTGATACACCAAATAAATCAACAAAAATAAGTAAAAGTATGCCAAACCAATAAATAAAAGGAATTAACCTATAGTTTTTTCTTATGGGCAGAAAAAATATAAATATAAAAACAAAGACAGCAATTAATAAATATATTAATTGTTTATTTGCTAAAATTTCATTTATTTCGTGAATTAAGCTATGTGATACCAAGATTAATGGTAAAATAAGTAAAATTAATAAATAGTCAAAATGTAAAAAAATTCTTTTATCAAAAAAATGCATATGAAAGAGTAGCAAAAAATGTATAAATATCTTATTGTAGATGAGAAAAATCGCTTAGATAAATTTTTAACTAAGCATTTTAACTCAAGTAGAAACCAAATTGAACAAATGATTAAAGCCTCTTTTGTTAAAGTTGATGAAAAAATTATCACGAAAACAGGTTATAAGCTGGATATAAATCAAAAAATAGAAGTTAAAATTGAAGCGGCCAAGAAAAGCTTGGAAAGTGAAACTAAAATTGATTTTGATATAGAGCGAATTTATGAAGATGAACATATTTTAGTAATAAATAAACCGATAAATTTAGTAGTTCACAAAGCGCCAAGTGTAAAAGAGCCAACTTTGGTTGACTGGTTAAGATTTAATAATATTTCTTTATCAACACTTAGTGCACAAGAAAGACACGGAATTGTGCATAGGCTTGACAAAGGCACAAGTGGAGCTATGGTAATTGCTAAAACCAATCTTGCACAAGCTAGTTTAGCAAAACAACTCCAAAGCAAAGAAATGGGAAGATATTATTTAGGTTTAATAGATTTGCCCTTAAAAGAAAATATAATAATAGAAAATTGCTTAGGACGAAATCCAAAAAATAGATTAAAAATTAGTGCTGTCAAAGAAGGAAAATATGCAAAATCAGCTTTTTTAAAACTATGCACTAGTCAAAATAATTCCTTTGAATTAATCTCAGCAAAACTTTTTACAGGAAGAACTCACCAAATAAGAGCACACCTAAACTCAATCTCTAGGCATATTTTAGGAGATGATTTATATGGTTTTAAGAGCAACTTAAGTAAAATATCGAGGATTTATCTACATGCTTATACTCTTTATCTAATCCACCCATTAAGTGGAGAAAAGATTAGTTTTGTAGCTAAAATACCAAATGATTTTAATATTTTTTTAGAAGATTATTTTTTAAAGGACGAAATAAATGAAAAAATCAATCCAGATTTTATCTTTAATAATTTTAATAATTTTTGTTAGTGGATGTACTGGCCTTTCAGGGCTAGGGCAAAAGCAAACACCAAAAACTGATTCTAGCCTAGAAGTAGTTAAAACAAGTTCCATAAAAGCTTTAAGCGACATGACATCTGTCGCACTTGAATGGAAAAAAGTAACTGATAGTAGAATAAAAGGCTATAATATTTATCGTTCTAATTTTATAAAAAGTGGACAAAAATTACACCTATTAGAATACATACCAAATAGATATAGTGCACATTTTGTGGATACAAATTTAACTCCAAATACAAAATTTTTATATGCAATTTCTTCAGTCTCAAAACGAGGTTTTCAATCAAAACTTACTAGAGCCATAGCTGTTACTACAACTGCTCCACTTATACCTGTAAGTTTTGTTCAAGCAATAAGCAATCTTCCAGGAGAAATAAAAATTCTTTGGAGACCTTATCCAAACCCTAGCATAAAGTATTATTCAATCCAAAGAAAAAATCCTTCAAAAGCTGGATGGGATAATTTAGAAACAATACAAAATAGATTGAGTGTCGAATATATTGATAAAGGGCTTGATAATGATGCAGTTTATATGTATAGAGTAATTGCTTATACATTTAACGGTATTGCAAGTTTGCCAAGTGAAATAGTAAAAGCTCAAACTAAACCTTTGCCACAAGGTGTAAATAACTTAAAAGCAACAATTAATCAAGCAAGAAGAATCACCCTAACTTGGAAACCATCAAATACAAGTGATGTAGTTAAATACAAAATTTATTCAAGTGATGAATCAGATGGTTCTTTTTCACCGATTGCTACTGTTCCAAGCTCACAGTTAAAATATACAAATCCTGTAAATAAAAATGGTAAAGTTATGTTTTACAAAATTGCTTCAGTTGATAAAGATAAACTTGAAACTGCCTTAGATATGCATTCAATAATGGGGCATACTTTGCCAAGACCTGCTAAACCTATTGTAACTCTAGCACAAATCCAAGGACAAAAAGCTATCATACATTGGAAAGCTGGGGACAAAAGAACAGTTTCTTATATCGTTCATAAAGTAATTCAAGAAAGTATGTTTAACACAAAAACGCTAAATTATAGAAATGTCAAAAGAACTAGTTTTGTTGATAAAGATATAGTAAGAGGTATAAAGTATAAATATATTCTTCAAGCTGTAGATAAAAATGGAATTTTATCAGCTAGAACTTCAGCGGCTACTTTGGTTTTACCAACATTAAAAAAATAGTCATTAAGCTAGTCCGTGCCACATATTTTACTTAAAGATTGCTTTTTAGCTAGTCCTTGCCAAAGCGAGGGCTTTGATTTTAAAAATGTTTTTAAACTTCAAACTAAATACAAAACTGAGCATAAAGCTGAATATAAAATCTTAGTAAAAAAAGAAAAAGTTGAATTTTTGCTAAGTTTAAAGCAAAAAGATAAAGCTTGGCTGTTAAAATCTGATAAAACTACGAGAATTTCTCCGATTGAAATTATAAAAAATAGTATAAATGCTTATGCAAAATTAGCAAATTCAAAAATTTTATTCTCAAACACTCAAAATCTTGGTAAAGCAAAAGCTAGTAATGCTTATCATAAAGATATAAATTTTTTTTTAAATGATTTTAAGAATTTGACTAAAAATAAAAAAACTTTTTTAGAAATTGGCTTTGGAAGTGGAAGGCATCTTTTATACCTTGCAAAAAAAAATCCTAAAGATATTTTTATAGGACTTGAAATTCACAAACCTTCACTTGAGCAAGTACTGAGACAAATTCACTTACAAGATTTAAAAAATATTTATTTATTAGATTATGATGCTAGAATTTTTTTAGAATTTTTAAATTCAAATTCTTTAGAAAAAATCTTTGTGCATTTTCCTGTGCCTTGGGATAAAAAACCCCATAGAAGAGTTTTTTCAAAAGAATTTATAAATCAATCCTTAAGAGTACTTTCATTAAATTCTTCGCTTGAACTTAGAACTGATAGCAGAAAATATTTTGATTTTTGCCTTGGGCTAACAACAAATCTGAATAAGGCTACAATACAAATTGATATAAACAAAGAACTTGAAATTAGCTCAAAATATGAAGACAGATGGAAAAAACAAGAGAAAAATATTTATGATATTAAACTTTACTCACAAAAAATTAGTAAAGAATTAGAACTTTTTGATGAATTTTCCTTTGAGTGTGAGTATAATTTCGCTAAAATTATAAATCAAGAATATAAAAGTGCTTTTGTTTATGCAAAATATTTTGTTCATTTTGAAAAAATTTACATTTTTTCAAAGACAAGTGGATTAATTTTACTGAGTTTTGGAGATTTCTCTAAACCTTTAAGCAAATATTTGATTTTTGAGAATAATAAATGTCGATATTTTCAGGGTAAGCCTTTGGCATCTTTGGCAAATATTGAGGCACATAAAAAAATAAAAGAGTTATTAAGCGCATGATTGAAGCAAAAGATATATACCTAACTTATGATAAAAGTCACTTTATTATCAAAAAAGCAAATTTTAAAATTAGAAATAAAGAATTTATTTTTATAGCTGGAAAAAGTGGTAGTGGCAAATCGACACTTATAAAATCCCTTTATGGGCAAATTCCTTTAAAGTATGGTTCTTTGAGAGTTTGTGAAAGTGAGCTTTTTAAGGTAAAGCAAAAACAACTTAGAAATTTAAGACAAGATATTGGCATAATTTTCCAAGATTATAAATTAATCAAAAAATTCAATATTGAAGAGAATATTTTATTGCCTTTAAAAATAAATGGATATTCAGCTGATGTTTCAGCTCAACAAGTTAAAAACTTACTTAGCCATGTAAACTTGATGGATAAGGCTAAATATTATCCTGACCAATTAAGTGGAGGAGAACAGCAAAGAGTAGCAGTTGCTAGAGCCTTAGCACATAATCCAAGATTAATAATAGCTGATGAACCTACTGGAAACCTAGATGATTACTCAGCTGAAGTTGTTTGGAGTTTATTAAAAGGTGCAAATGAGCAACTTGGGATTACTGTTGTTGTCGTAACCCATAGAGTGCCTAAAAATTTTGGTATAAATTTTAGGCAATTGGCTATACAAAATGGTGTGGTTTATGAAGTCTTTTAGTAATTTCTTATCTTTTTTTGTACCTTTAGTTTTAATGCTTATTGCATTTAGTATTTTTTTAGTTTCATCAAACTTACTAAAAGAGTATAAGCAAAGTATTTCAAATGATTATTCTATTTTCTTAGTAGCAAATACCCCTATTTTAAAAAATAACTTTGAATCTTTTAGTGATATAAAAGTAAAAAAAATAGATGAGATTAAGAGAAAAAAAATTATTTCAAGTATGAAAGAATCTTTATCTGGTGATGCAATTACCTTACTTAAGCAAAAATTGCCTTATTTTTATAAATTATATTTAGAACGTTTTCCAACTACAAATGAGTTGATAAGTATAAAACAAGAAATTTTAAAAAATAAAAATATAAGAAAAATAGAGATTTTTAGTAAAAATCACGACCAAGTTTATGAACTTTTTTCTTTAGTGCAAAAGATTACTATCATACTTTTTGTACTTTTGGCAATTTTTGCAATTTTGCTCTTAAGTAAGCAAATCAGGATTTGGCTTTATGCACATGCTGAGAAAATATCTATTATGAAACTTCATGGTGCTTCTACGATTTATAGTGCGTCAACGTTAATAAAAGATGCACTAAATGCAGCTTTTTTTTCTTGTATTTTTGCTTGTATTGCATTGTTTCTTATCTCACAAAATATAAGTGAAATCTTGCCCTATTCTTTACACGGTTTTACTTTCCACCTTAGTTTGAAATTTGATTTCCTAGCAATATTCGCTCTAGCTTTTGTAATATCAATCTCTAGTATTTTTAGCGTTTTATTTTTTTATAGTATTTCAAAAGATGTCTAGAGCAATATTATTCCCCCTGATTATTTTTGCTTTATTAATTAGCAATTTGCATGGTACTTCAATAGAGCAAAAAATAAAACACAACAAAAGTCAACTTCTTACAAATAAAAATAATGCCAAATTAACAAATTATAAACTAAAGATTCTAGTAAAGCAAATAAAAATAGAATCAAAAGAATTAAGTAAATTAGAATCAGATATTAAATCTTTAAATAAAAAAATTAATAATAAAAAATCTGAGCTAAGCAGTGCAAAAAACAATCTACAAAACTTAGAAAACAACTCGAAAAAACTTTTAAAAGAAAAAAAAACAAGTGAAGAAAAAATAATAAACACTATAATTGATAATTTTTCTTCTTCAGTTGGACTAAATTTTGGACAAGATAGCTCAGAAAAAGCTATCATTGATTCACAAATCTATAGACTACTTCTCAATAATTCTAAAGATAATATCATAAGATTAAATAGCAATTACATGCAGTTATCACAAAATCAATCCGATAGTCAAGCACACATTTCGAAGATAAAAATATATATTACAAAAAGAGAAGCAGAAAAAGAAAAACTTCATAGACTTATGAAAATGCAGAAAAGAGTAGTTTATTCTTTTAGACAAAAGCACAGAGCCTATCAAAGTCAACTCAAAAAAACACTTAAAAAACAAGATTCATTGTCTAGCTTATTAGGCAAATTAAAAATACTGAAAAAAGCAAGAGAAGACAAGGCAAAAAGAAGACAAAAAGAAAGAGAAGAAAGAATAAAAGCTCTTTTAATGCAAAAAGGTGGTACAAAACAAGATTCTTCTAGCTTAAAAAATATGCAAAGTCATTTTGTGAAAAATATCAATTTTGATGTTCGTATGCTTGGCTCTTCAATAACAGGTATAAAAGTAGCTACGTATAGAGGTAAAAAAACAATTCCACCCTTAAAACATTTTACTATAACCAAAAAATTTGGAAAATATTTTGATCCTGTATATAAAATAAAATTATTTAATGACTCTATCATTTTAAAACCTAAAAGCTCTAAAGCAAAAGTTTACGCGGTCTTAAGTGGTAAAATTGTTTATGCTAAAAAAAATACAAGTATGTTTGACAATATTGTTATAATAGAACATGCACATGGTTTACATACAATTTATTCACATCTTGATGAAATTTCACCACGCTTAAAAGTAGGACGTTGGGTACCAAAAGGATATGTAGTTGGAAGAGTTGATGATGTATTAAACTTCCAAGTTATTAAAAACAATGATTATATAAATCCCAAAGAGTTATTTTCTAAATAGCTTTAAAAAATAGTTCTGCAATTGTGATGATTTTATTTTAAAAGAGTTTAAATTTTAAAAAAGGACAAGTTTGATATTTTCGCTTATTAAAGGAATTTTATTAGGATTTGGGGCTGCTGTGCCTCCTGGCGCTGTAAATGTTTTGATACTAAACACTGCTTTGAAAAGTTATAGGTTAGCTTTTTTTGTAGGGCTTGGGGCTTTAAGTATTGATTTGCTTTTTCTTTGTTTAGTTTTACTTGGATTTGAAAATATTTTTGGATATTTTTGGATAAAAACTCCACTTTCTATTTTTGGCTCTTTATTTCTTTTATTTATTGCTTTGCAAATATTTAAAAATAGAAACGAAGAAATCTCACAAAAAAAAGTTAAAAATAAAAGTGCCTTTAAAGCTTATCTAAGTGGTTTAAGTATGAATTTTTTAAATCCCTATGTTTTGGCTTTTTGGATAAGTGTTGCATCTTATGCAAGTTCTTCAAATAATAATATTTTTATTGTAATTCTTGGAACATTTTTAGCTGTACTTGCTTGGATTATTTTCTTCCCTTATTTGATACACAAAACTAAGAGTAATTTTTCTGTAAAAACTTTTAAATTAATAGCCTTTGGAACTTCTTTTTTGATGCTTTGTTTTGGACTTATTTTACTTTTTAGAACTATTATTTTATTTGCTCATCATTTTAATTTTTGATTTTTTTCTAAGTGCTAGCTAAAAGTTTTAAAATTTATTTAGTATTTAGTGCCTATTAAATGATTATTTTATAATTAACTTGACCTACCATAAAATTTCATTTTTACTTTAAAATCAAATTTTCAAAGTAACTTTCTTATAATTTTTTGAATATTGATTTTTAAAAAAATAAGCTCTTTTTATTTAAGTTCTTCTTCGACACAATTAACGATTAGTTAATGATATATTAATATATAGACAATGATTATTTTTTATAAATATCATTAAACTATAAAAAAAGAGTGAAAACAAGGGGAAAACATGTTAATTAGATTATTTAGTTTAGTTTTATTACTATGTAGCATTCAAGCTTCTGCAAATGAACTACAAAGTATTATGAAAAAACGTAACTTAAGCGAAAAAGATATTATAGCTGCTGCTAAAACGTATCAGCCATCAGGAAGAAAAGACAAATATATCGTTTTTGATTCGGGCGGTCAATCAGGACAAGTATTAGTAATTGGAGTTCCTTCAATGAGAATCCTAAAGGTGATTGGTGTATTTACACCTGAGCCATGGCAAGGATATGGATTTGATGATGGTTCTAAAGCTATTTTAGCTGAAGGTGATGTTGATGGTAAAAAGTTAACTTGGGGAGATTCTCACCATCCAGCTTTATCTGAAAGTAATGGTGAATATGATGGTAAATACCTTTTTATAAATGACAAGGCAAATGCTAGAATAGCTGTTATTAGTTTAAGAGATTTTGAGACTAAGCAAATAGTAGTTAATCCAATTTTAAAAAGTAATCACGGTGGTACTTTTGTTACTCCAAATACTGAGTATATAGTAGAAGCGTCACAATACGCTACTCCTTTAAAAAATGATCATTATGTTCCTCTTAGCCAATTTAGAGAACAATACAGAGGTGGTGTTACATTTTGGAAGTTTGATAAGAAAAAAGGTAGAGTTGATAAAAAACAATCATTTACTTTAGAATTACCACCATATGATCAAGATTTGAGTGATATGGGTAAAGGTATAAGTTATGGTTGGGGATTTACTAACTCTTTTAATACTGAAATGTATACAGGTGGAATAGGAATAGGACGTGCTCCAAACGAAGCTGGTATGAGTAGAAATGATACTGACTTTATGCATGTTTATAACTGGAAATTATTGGCAAAATTAGCAAAAAATCCTAAAAATGTAAAAATCATAAATGGTGCTAAGGTAATACCAATGAGTGTAGCTATCAAACATCATGCGTTATTTTTAATACCTGAACCAAAATCACCTCATGGTGTAAATGTGGATAAAACAGGTAGATATATTATAGTTGCGGGTAAACTAGATACTCATGCATCTGTATTTGATTTTACAAAAATTAAAAAACTAATAGACCATAAAGAGTATGCTGGTAAAGATTCTTTTGGAATTCCAATTCTTAGTATGAAAAAATCTCTTCATGGGCAATTACAATTAGGACTTGGGCCATTACATACAGTATTTAGTAATAAAAAAGGTATAGTTTATACTTCTTTATTCATTGATTCTGCTATCGTAAAATGGGATTATATTAATTTAAAAGTATTAGATAAAATAGCAGTAAATTACAATATTGGACATTTAGTAGCTATGGAAGGTGATAGTACAGATCCACAAGGTGAATATATTATCTCTTTAAATAAACTAGCTTTAGATAGATTTAATGAAGTAGGACCTTTGCATCCACAAAATCATCAACTAATAGACATTAGAGGTAAAAAAATGCAATTGTTGTATGATTTACCGATTCCACTTGGTGAACCACATAATGCAGTATCTATTAGAAGTAGCAAATTACACCCTATTCCTAGATATAAAGTAGGAACTAATAGTAGAAAAGAAAGAATGAGTCATGGTAGAACACTAGCTGGACAAGAAAGAATAGTTAGACATGGTAAACACGTAACTGTTTATGGTACTGTTGTAAGATCACATATTAATCCTGAAAGAATTAATGTAAATTTAGGCGATGATGTTACTATTTATCTTACAAGTTTAGAAAGAGCTGAAGATGAAACTCATGGTTTTGCGATTGATAGATATAATATTCAAGCTTCAATAGAACCAGGGAAAACAGTTAGAGTTAGCTTCAAAGCAGACAGAGAAGGTGTTTATCCATATTATTGTACAGAATTTTGTTCTGCTTTGCACTTAGAAATGATGGGTTATTTATTAGTTAAAGATCCTCATAAACATTATAAAACTATAGTTGGTAAAAAAGTTACAGCTTCTACTGCAACTTTATTAAAAGAATATAGAAAAGCGGTTAAAGGTAACAAAGCTACTGATGCTATTATTCAAAGTGTAGTTAAATTTTTAAGTGATAATAACTATAAAAAATATTCTGAAGTAACTAGTTTAGTTAATGATGCACTAGCTCAGTATAAAAAAATTCCAGCTATCAAGAAAAAAGCAGATGATGCTTTTAATGCCAAACATTATAACAAAGCAGTTTTATTGCAAGGTTATGTATGGCAATATTTAGTTAAAACAGCAACTCCAGGTTTAAGAGCTAAAGAATTATTAGTTGATAAATTAGCTACTAAAAAATCACCTTCTGCGTCAGCTGGAGAACAAGATTATGCTAAGTTTGGTTGTAATGGTTGTCATATAATTGGTAGAGTTAGTTCTGGTCCAAATTTATTAGGTGTTCTTAATAGACATAAAAATGGAAAAGTTTGGGTTAAAAAATACATTATGAATCCTCAAAAATATTATAAACAACCTTATATAGGAGCATTGGTTCATTCATTTAATTTGAAAATGCCAAATCAAGGTGTTGATTCTAAAAGTGCAGATGACATAATAAGCTATTTTAAATGGCTTGATGATAATGCGAAATTATATCAATGATTTCTAATCTGAATAAATCAAAATTATTTACAGCGGTAGCTGTAATAATTTTGATCGTAGCTTTTGTTTTTCCAGTAGTTACATTTGATGGAGTATTGTATGATGCATATAACAAAAAAGGCACTAAAGTCTCACCTTATATGCAAAAGTTTTGGAAAATTTACCAAACTGGTAGATACCTTAGTCCTGATATTTTTAAAAGTGAAGATAATTTACAATATTTAATAGATTCTTCCATGCCTATAAGTGTTCCTTCTGTACCTATTTGGTATGTTTCTCTTGATGCACCGCAATATCCTAGAGATATTTATAAAGAAGGTGTTATAGTTTATATGCATTTTGATGGAGTTAGTGGAGAAGTTGAAGAGATGGATACACTAAATCACTATATTGGGATGAAATCTATGTGGACAGGTGGTAATTTTGCAAAAACTGTTGCACCATATTTTTTATTATTTGTTATGTTAATAATGTTTTATTACATTATATATAATAAAAAATGTTTAAATTATTTACTGTATATTCCTATTTGTATACCAATAATATATTTAGTCGTTTTTTCTTACACAATGTATTATTTTGGGCATGATTTAGTAGCCAAGAAGGCTTCTATAACATTAGCACCTTTTACACCCACAATATTTGGTGAGGGCAAGGTGGCACAATTTTATACACATTCATACCCTGATATTGGTTTTTATTTACTATTAATTATCTCTATTTTATCAATAATATCTATTTATTACAGAAGTAAACATTTTAGGTTAAAATAATGAAAAAAAGTTTGTTATTAATAATATTATTACCTGCATTTATCATGGCTGATATTTTACAAAATGCTATCGATAAAGCAATGCCTAATTCCATTTTAAAACTTAAAAATGGTGTTTACAAAGGTAATATTATTATTAATAAACCTATTACTATTATAGGAAAAGGCAAACATGTAGTAATTGATGGTGACTTAAAACTAAGTGTAATTACTATTAAAAGCTCAAACGTAACTATAAAAAATTTAAAAATTATAAATAGTGGAGACAGACATTATAGTTTAGACTCAGGCATAACGGCAAGAGATGTAAAAAATATACTAATAGAAAATTGTTTAATCACTAATACTTTATTTGGAATTAATTTTGAAAAAGTTAATCATTCAAAATTATTAAATAATAAAATTATTTCAAAAAGTTATTCTATGGGAATTAGAGGTGATGGAATAAAACTGTGGTATAGCAATAATAATATTATTAAAGGCAATTCTGTTTTAAATTCAAAAGATGTCTTATTAGCTTATTCAAATTCTAATTTGATAGAAGATAATATTGGCAAGAATAGTAGATATTCTCTTCATCTTATGTATTCTTTTCATAATATTATAAGAAAAAATAAATATACAGGAAATTCAGTAGGTATTTTTTTGATGTATAGTAGTGATGCTTTAGTAGAGCAAAATACAATCAAAAATTCTTTGGGTGTGACTGGTGTGGCTATTGGCTTAAAAGAAACGGGGAATACTATTATAAAAAATAATATTTTAGTTTATAATACTACAGGAATTAGTATGGATCGCTCACCTGATGACGATACTATGCCTAATTTTATTGAAAATAATGAAATAGCAAACAACAGAGTTGGTATAAAATTTCTAAATATTTGTGAGAACCTAACTATTGCAAAAAATAATTTTGAAGATAATTTAGACCAAATTGATGATGGTGACGCAATATCTAGCACAAATTCGTATAAATGGAAAGGAAATTATTGGGATGATTATAAAGCATTTGACAGAAACTCTGATTTAATAGGAGATAGCCCATATACTTTATACAATTATCTTGGTGATTTTTACAAACAAAATGATACTACTAGATTTTTTTATGGTTCAGCGGCTACAACATTAATACTTTTTATACATAGATTGATTCCATTTTCTAAACCAAAATTAATCTTAGAAGACAAAAACCCATCAATGATAAAATTTAAAATCAAAGGATAAAAATATGAAAATGATAACTATTTTTTTAACAATAACACTAATGTTTACGGCGTGTTTTGATAGCAAAAATAACAAGAGCAGTAAAGAAATTACTAAAAATGTGCAGACAGCAAAAAGTAATTTTATAGAAACAGATAAAAATCCAAAAGTTAAATTTGCGGATAATATAGAAGAAATTCCTACTAGCAAGGCAATTTTAAATTTTAAGTTTAGTAAAGAATTTATGACACATTGTTCAGCTTGTCATAATAGCCGTGCTAATGGAGTATTTGGACCTTCACTTTTAAATAAAAACAAAGAAGATATATTAAAAACTCTTTTGGCATTTAAAGCTGATAGTAATAAAAATATTTATATGTATGAACTATTAAATAATATGAGCAATAAGGACATAGAAGGTATAGCTAAAGAAATATCTGATTTTGGTAAATTAGTAAAACAAGCAAAAGAAGAAAACCATGAAAAAACAAAGTAATAAAAATATGAAAAAACATATAGCAGCAGGTATTATAACGGTAATAGTACTTTTAATTATGATAAATTTAATAGGTAAAAAATCTTATGAAGGAAAAACTGAAAACTTGATAACTGAATTTAATCAAGGCTTGTATCAATGATAAATATAGACAAAGCTTGCAAAACATTTAATAAAGAACTTGTCTTAAATAATTTATCACTAAATATTGATAAAGGTGAAAATGTATCTTTAATAGGTGAAAATGGAGCTGGGAAAACTACCTTAGTTAGAACATTATTGGGATTTTATTCTATAGATAGTGGAACTATAAGGGTTAATAATTTAGATCCAAGGGTGCATAGAAAAGAAGTATTACACGATATTGCTTTTGTCCCTCAATTGCCACCTCCTATTTTATTTAAAGTAAAAGAATTAATGAAATTTACTTCTACTTTATTAAATATTTCAGTTGATAGCATAGTACAAATTGCTAATCTTTTTAATTTAGATATAAATCACCATGGGAATAAAACATTTTTTTCTCTATCTGGTGGTATGAAACAAAAAATGCTATTATCAATCGCATTAGCAAGAGATAATAGTATTTTAATACTTGATGAGCCTGTTTCAAACTTAGATACAAAAAGTAGAACAGTCTTTTATGATTTAATGCTACAAAAAAGAGATAAAACTTTTATTATTATCACCCATGGCGAAAGTGAGATAAAAAATATTACTAATAGACGAGTTTATATGCAGTTAGGCGAAGTCATAAAAGATGAGAAAAATTAAAATAAAGGATTATAATTGAGTAAATTTAAAAATATATTTCTGTCAATATTATCGATATTAATTTTTATAGCTTGTAATTCTAGTAATGATACACGAGGATTAAAAAAAGTTAAATTAAATAGAGATACTTGCACAAGATGCACTATGATTATAAGTGATCCTAGATATATATCTCAAGTTGTAATGCCTAAAGCTACTAAAGCATTTGATGATGTTGGTTGCGCTGTGCATTGGATTAAAGAAAATAAAATTACGAAGTTTAAAATTTATGTAAAAGATATAGATACAAATAAATACATAAATGCTAAAACAGCTTATTATTCCATAGGTAGTAGTCCTATGGGTTATAATTTTGCTGCTCATAAAGTAAAAGATAAAAAAAATAAATTTACTTACAATGAAATGTCTAAAATCGTTAGAAGTAAAAGGTAAAATAAAATGCGAAAATTTGAACACCTAATCTTAGCTGTAAAGCTAGATTTAAAAGAATCTTTAATTTCAAAATGGTTTATATTTTATATGCTTTTTTTTGGAATTATTATAATTACTTTTTTCATAACAGGGGTAAATAAATCTGCTCTAGCAGGGTTTTCAGGTTTAAACAGATTATTACTTATGTATATACAAATAACAATAGCAATATTACCTATTTTTATATTAGTCACAACAGTTAAATCAATAGTAAAGGACAGAGTAAGCCATGTATTAGAATACCTATTATCTTTTCCGATATCATTAAGTGATTATTATTGGGGAAGATTTATAGGTAGGCTTATAACCGTATTTATACCTGTATTATTTGCTCTAATTTTAGCAGTTATAATAGGCGCTTTTCAAGGAGATTTTACTTCTATCAAAATATTTGCACTTTATTGTATGCTTATATTTTCACTTAGTTGGTTTTTTGTTAGTGTTGCATTTTTTATATCTACAATAGCAAAAAATCAAGATACAGCAGTAGGCGTATCATTTGGAGTTTGGCTTCTTTTATTAATATTATTAGACATTATTTTATTAGAATTTCTTATGCAAGCGAAGTTTAATGTGCCTGAATATGTGATAATGATTTTAGCACTATTAAATCCATTGGAACTATTCAGAATCGCTGCTATTATGCTATTTGATTATAATCTTGCTACTATTGGACCTGTGGCTTATTATATACTAGATATATTTTCTAATGCTATGTTTTTACTTTTAACATTTTGCTACACTATAGTTTTAGGATTTGTCTTTGCTTATGGTGGCGTACATTTATTTAAAAAACGAGATTTATTATAATGGTTTTAAAATAGTTAAAAAGTAGTACCAATATGCTAATTTTAGTTTGTGTTTTTATTTTCAAGGCTAAACTTTTTTAATTTTTTATTTTTTTTTTTAGAGTGAGCCTTGAATTTCTAATTTATCAGTTTAAATAATTCTAATGCAAGTCTTTATTTAATTTAATCTCTCTTGTGCTTCTTTTTGCCACACTTTGCCCAGTTTGTGAATTTACCCTAAAATGCACTCCATTAACTCCTATAAAATCACTTCCTTTCATCAAAGTTGTGATTTTTTTATTTGGATTTATTTCTTGAATTAATTTCACATCTTTTTCACTTAGGCTTATTTTTGTCCCAGCTAAAACTGTAATTCCCGCATCAAGAATACACCCATCACCTATACTAGTTCCTGTGCATGAATTTGCCCCAAGCAAGGTATTTTCTCCAATACTTACAGGAACTCCATCAGTGCCACTAAGTACTCCTAAAATAGAAGCGCCACCACCAACATCAGTACCAGCCCCAACAACAGCGCTTGAGCTAATACGCCCCTCAACCATTACAGAACCTAGCGTCCCCGCGTTAAAGTTGATGTATGCAGCTCCTGGCATAACAGTAGTTCCACAAGCTAGTTGCGCTCCGAAACGAACCTTAGCACTATCAAGAATTCTTGTATTATCACTAGGAATTATATGGCTTAGAAATCTAGGAAATTTATCAACCATAGTAATATTTGGATACTTATTTACTAATTTTAGAGAAATTTCATTTTCTCTTAGCCAAGCAAGTTCAATAGGAGTATTTCCACTCCAAGCGCAGTTTTCTAGAAGTCCAAAAGCACCATTTAAATCCAAGCTTCTAAGATTTGCTTTACCTGAAGATAAGGCGTAAAGTTTCAAATAAACACTCTCAACACTTAAAGGCTTAGAATCTTCAAAGATAAAAACTACCTTGAAATCTTTTGAACTTAAACCACTTTGGATAGGCAAAGTTGCAAGGGCTCTTAGAACTTGAACATTTTTATGAAGTTCACCCTTAGCCTCAGGAATAAAAGGCTTGAAATCTTCTATACATTTTGCTAAAAATTTATCATTTAACTCAAAACTTAGCTCACTTTTATTTAAATCAAGTTCAACACCACTTTGTTTTAAGGCGTCAAGCATAAGAGCAGCTGAGCCATAATTTTCTTCCCAAGAATGAACTAAGTAAGTAGCTTGTAAGATTTTATCTGTATTTTTTTGTCCTCTATCAAGTCTAGCTATTCCAAATCCTAGAGGTTTTTTATACCAAGAACTAGCTTGGATTTTTTCAACTTTTGCTTTAAATTCTTCTTTGGTGGCAATCATTTATAAACTCCTTAGGCTTTTTTAAAATGGAAAATAGAAATTATAAAATAAATATTACTGAGATTATACACTAAACAAACTAAGGAAATGCTCAAAATTTTATATATTGCAATCCATATCAACACTAGCTTTTTTTTGGTTTAAAAAATGCAAACAAGGTAGAAGTTTAGCTGGACTTGATGAGCGTAAAAGCATTTCATATCTATAATCATTAGCCACTTTAAAAACTCTAGCTGGGCTAAGTCCAACTAGCTCAACACCTTCAAAATTATCCAAAAGTTTAGAAAGATTTTCAAGTTCTTTTTTTGCACAATCTGGATTTTTATTTGACATAGTTATTTTAGCTATCTTTTTAAAAGGTGGATATAAATCTTTTCTAAAGCTTAGTTCATCTTTTAGAAGTTTTTGGTAAGAGCCTAAATAATATCTAAAAAAATCTTGATTTTTTGTTTGAATTATTACTTCCCCTACACCTTTTCGCCCCGTTCGCCCTGCTAATTGAGTTAGTAAAGAAAGTGCATTTTCTCTAGCTTTATAACTTGGCATATTTAAGATTGAATCAATGCCCAAAATCACACATAATTTTACATTATGGTAATCATGTCCTTTTGATAGCATTTGCGTTCCTACTAAAATATCAATCTTATTTTTATTAAAATCATTTAAAACTTTTCTAAGTTGCTTGTCAGTTCTTATAGTATCTGTGTCAAATTTTTCTACACAAAATTTGTTAAAATACTGCGACAGCTCTTCTTGTATTTGCGCTGTGCCTATTCTAAAATTTCTTATTATTCCTGTTTTACACTTTGGACAAAATTCTGGGATTTTTTCACTAAAGCCACAATAATGGCATTTTAAGCTTAAATCATTTTTATGCAAAGACATAGAAACAGAGCAAAAAGGACACTCAACACTAGCTCCACAAGAAGAGCAAACTTGGTATTTAAAATTTGCTCTAGTTGGTAAAAATACTATGGCTTGGTGCTTAGATTCTATACAAGATTGAAGTTTATCTAAAACAAAAGGGCTTAGATTATTTAAGCTTGTATCATAAAAAATATGTTTTTCACTTTTGTAGTAGCTTTTTTTTAATCTAAAAAATGGCACTTTATAAAAAGTATTTAGTGATGGTGTGGCTGAGCCTAAAACCACTTTAATATCGTATTTACTAGCTATATAAAGGCTTAAATCCCTAACATTAAGGCGAGGTTTTGCGTCACTTTTATAAGAATTATCATGCTCTTCATCTATGATTATTAACCCTAAATCATTAAATGGCAAAAAAAGCGTTGACCTAGCTCCTGCTAAAATACGAATTTTTTTTTCTTTTATACCTTGCAAGATTTCACTTTTTTTCTTCTTAGATATTTTAGAATGCCAAATGCCAACTAAATCTCCAAAACATAATCTTAATCTTTGCTCCATTTGTGGACTTAGTGAAATCTCAGGCATTAAAAATGCAATATCTTTGCCTTGTTTTAAGGCTTTAGCTATTAGTTTTATATAAATTTCTGTTTTTCCGCTGCCTGTATCGCCAAATAATAAAGAAGCTTTTTTTGTTTTTATAAAATCATAGGCTTCATTTTGAAATTCTGAGAGGCGAATATTTGTTTTGATATCTAATTTTTCTAAACTCCTATCATAAAATTCATAAGGAATAAAAACGCTTAAAGCTTCAGACAAACTACAAACATAATATTGTCTTATAAATTCACTTACATCTTTTGAAAAATCGCTTAGGTATTTATTTTCTTTAGATAAGATTTGCTTTATTTTATAGTCTTTACTAGGATTTAAATCTTCATCTAAAACCATAGCTATTTGGGGAGTTTTTTTTCTTGCAAAATTTATTTGGACAAGTTCACCATTTTTAAGTTCACTGTTATCTAAGCTTTCATCAAAAGCATAAGTGAAGCTTTGTTCAAGTGGAAGTTTTAAAATACAAAGTTTATAGTATTTCATCTAGGTTTTTAGATATTTTATCGCTTAATTCATTTAGTTCATTTTTTAAAGTCAAGCATTCTTCGCTTTGTTTTACATAAGCTAAAAATAAGTCCTTGATTTCTATATTTTTGCCTGAACTTGCTAAATTTTTTTTTAATAATCTTGCTAGACTTTCTTCAACATCTATAGTATAAGCTAAATGATTTATATAAAAAATTTCCTTATTCATCATCTACTTTCTCTTTATTTAGTGCGCTATCAATATTGAAAAGCATATCTTGCGATTTTCGCAAAATTTTATCTTCTTCATCTCTTAATCTAGCAAGTTTGATTTCCAAGACTTCTTTGTCTAATTTTGCTCTTTCATATTTTTCTATTAAAATTTCAATTTGATGATTTAATCTATCTATTATTTCCATTCGCAATTATAACTAAGTTTTTATAAAAAAATCTTTTTGAGTAAGTTTTTTGTTTTATGGCTCCGGATGCTGGGTTCGAACCAGCGGCCAAATGATTAACAGTCATCTACTCTACCACTGAGCTAATCCGGATTACACTTTTTTAGGTAGGAATTTTAGCTACTTTTTCATTTTTTGTCAATTAAACTTAACTTAAATATCATTTTTTTATAAAAAAGGTAAAAACTTTTCTTTATCTTAGATTAATAATGTTTAGATATAATTTCAAATTAGTCCGTTAGAAGGGTTATGTAAGTAATGAAATATGAACAAACTTATAGATTTTTAAACTGTGTATTAACCTTTTATTCATACTAGGTTAACAAATACTTACTATAATTTCAAAGTATTTCATACAAAAGGATTACAAAATGATTAACTATGAATAAACTTATAGATTTTTTTTTAAAAAACTCAAAATTAAATTATACTATTATAGTTTTTATTATAGTTATGGGCGTATTTGCCTATATTAATATACCAAAAGAAATCTTTCCCCCTACTTCTTTAAATGAAATTGAAGTTAACGGAAGTTACGCAGGAGCTAGTGCAAATTCACTTAACAACTTTGCTGTAACAGAAATAGAAAATCAAATAAACTCAATCTCAGGTATCGATAAAGTAATTTCTAGAATAAAATCAGGTACTTTTGACATAGAAGTTGATTTACAAGATGGCACTAATAAAATGGAAGTTTTAAATGAAGTTAAAGATGCTGTTGCTGAAGCTAAGCAGTATTTTCCAAGTGACATGACTGATCCTACAGTTACAGCTGTTAAAAGAAGTTTGCCCTTAATGTGGGTTGCTCTAACTTCAGATACCATACCAAATGCCAAGCTAGTTAAAATCTCATCTGATTTAAAATCAGAACTCTTGCAAGTTACAAATGTAAGTAATATAGGAATATATGGAGACACTGAACTTGAGATTAATCTTTATCTTGATACAAAAAAAATAGATATGTACGGCCTAAACAGCACGAGCGTAGTACAAGCTATATCAAATCTATCTTATATGTATCCAGTTGGAGATATTAAACAAGTTGGAAACCATATTTTCTTAAGTGCAAATAATAACAAACTAAATGCAGATTTTTGGAAAAATACTGTTATAAAAGTAGGAGATAAAAAAGTATATCTAGGAGATATCGCTACTATTGAAGTTGGCTATCCAACAGGTGATACAGTTTCAAGAATAAATGATAAAAAAACTATCTCTATGATAATCTCAAAAACTGAACAAGGTGACGCTATGAGAGTGTCAAAAAGAGTAAAAAAAGTTCTAAAAAGTTTTCTAAAAAAGCATAAAGGACTTTCTTTACCAATAGTTGGAGATACTTCAGGACCAGTTCATGATAGGATACAAACAATTGTAGCTAATATGATGCTAGGGCTTATCTTAGTTGGGTTTTCTATGTATATTTTAATAAGTGCTAGATTATCTTTTATAATAATCCTAGGAATTCCTTTTTCATTTATATTAGGACTTACTTTTATAGATATGATGGGTTATAGCTTAAATATGATTTCCATGATGGCCATGGTAATGGCACTTGGAATTGTAGTTGATGACGCCATAATAGTGAGTGAAAATATTCAAAGGTACATTGATGAAGGGCTAGATATTGCCACCGCCGTGTCGCGGGGTACTAAAGAAATGGTTATGCCTGTGTTAATAGCCGCTCTAACTACAATCTTTGCCTTTTTGCCTATGCTCTTAATGAAAGGCGAGATGGGGCTTATGATTAGGCTAGTGCCTATAGTAATGACTACTTTAATCATAGCTTCTTTGATTGAGTGTTTCTTTTTCTTGCCCTTGCATGCAAAGCATACATTAAGAAAAGATGACAAACAATTAAATTGGAACAAAGCTTATAATTTATATGAAAAAATCTTGCACAAAATTATACATAAGAAAAAAACTTTTCTTATTGCTTTTTTTATTATTGTTCCTCTTTTAACTGCTTATGCTTTTCATATGAGTAGATTTCAATTTTTTCCTACTATGGACTCAAATGATATAACAATTTCTGTAAAACTTGATGATTCAAAAACACTTGATGAAACGAATCAAATAACTGAGAAATATGAAAAACTACTTCTTAAAAATATGAAAAAATTATATATAAAAACCATAATCTCAACTGTTGGAGAATATAAAGATATAAGAGGTCGTTCTGAACTTATAGATAATGGTTTTGACTTGTCTGTAACGCTAGATGACTATAAAAGTTCTAATTTTATAGAAAAATATATTAATCCTATTTTGTCTCTTAGTTTTGATTTTGCTCAAAAAAATAAAATAAGACAATATACTAAAGAGCAGGAAATGAATAAAATAAGAGCCTTACTTAAGCCCTTGTTGAAAACTGATAAAGCAGTCGAATATAACGTTATATCAAGATCTGTTATGCGATTTACAAAAAGTGATATTGCTATAAAATTAAGTTCAGATGATACAGCTTTATTGATAAAAGATATAGATATGCTTAAAAAAGAGTTGGGTAAAATAAAAGGGGTTAAAGATATTGGAGATAATACACAATTAGGAGAAGAGGAATATAAATACTCCGTAAATGATTATGGAAAAAGTCTAGGCTTAACAGACACTTCAATAGCTGATAGCCTAAGTAGTTATTTTTTAAAAAAAGAACAAGCTAATACATTCAACAAAGATGGAATTATTAAAATCATAACTCAATCAAAATATAAAAATAGTTTACAAGGCTTGAAAGATTTTAATCTCCCACTTGATAATGACCAATTTGTTCAGCTAAAAGATGTAGTGAGCTTTAAAATAACACGAAGTTTTGAAAAAATAAGAAAAGAAAATGGAAACATTTTTAAAAATGTTTATGCAAATGTTGAAAATAAAATTATTAATTCAGATGAAGTGTTAGCAAAACTTGCACCAATGATAGCTAAAATAAGAGCTCAAGGAACTTTACTTGAATTTGGTGGAGAGAAAAAACAAAATACTCAACTAAAATTTGATATGATGAAAGCTGTTGCCGTTGCTATGTTTTTGATTTTCATTACCTTGCTTTTAAACTTCCCATCATTTAAAAGTGCTTTAATGATTTTGTCTGTAATTCCTCTATCAATACTAGGTCCTATTGTAGGGCATTTTGTAGTAGGAATTAATCTAAACTCTCAATCTGCGATAGGAATGCTAGGACTCGCTGGCGTTGTTGTAAATGATGGTATAGTTATGCTTGACTTTTTAAAAGATGCAAAAAATAAAAAAGAATTTTTTACTAAAGCAAAACAAAGAATTAGGCCAATTATAATAACTTCTTTAACTACAATGCTTGGGCTTTTTACCTTGATTTTCTTTCCCACAGGTGAATCTTTGATGCTTCAGCCAATTGCAGTATCTTTAGGTTTTGGTATAGCTTGGGGAACAGTTTTAAACCTAATATATATACCAGCAATGTACGCTACAATTTTTAAAATAAAGGACTAATGATGATAAAATATTTAACATTTTTTTTACTACCTATCGCAGTTTTTGCACAAACATATATGGCGCAGATTAAGCCTATTGATTCTTTTGGTATTTATGCACAAACCTCAGGAAATATAAAATATCTTAATAAAAATGATGAAATGAAAATAGTAAATAAAGTCATTATTAGAATTGATGATGAGTTAGAATTAGAACAAAGAGCAATTTATAAAAGAGAATTAAAACTATATGAAAAAAAATTAATTCATCAAACAAGAAATTATAGACGATTTATTAAAATATACGGAAAAAGTAGATATGACAAAGATCAACAATATTTAGCTTTGCTTGATTTAAAAGTTAATATAGAAAATCTAAAATTAAATATTGCACAAAATCAAGACCAAATAAATAAAAAAACAATTAGCTTAAAAAATTTCTATTTAAAAAGCTTTGATGTCAATCAAGGCGATTATGTAGCAGCTGGTACAAAACTTGCTACTGCTTATGATTTAAAAAAAGCAAAGCTTACAGTTTATGTAAATCAAAAAGATTATCAAAATATCAAAAATAAAACCTTGTTAATCAATGGGAAAAGTGGCTTAGGGCATATTTTAAGAATTGATAGAACTCTTGATACAAATTTCGTTTCAGCACATAAAGTGGTGATTTCATTTAAAAGCCAAGATTTTGGAAAAAATGTAAATGTGGAGTTTAAAAGTGAATAAACTAACACCTTTAATACTTTTATTTCTTACTCCACTTTGTTTGCTAGCTCATTCAAAGCCAAAGGTTTTTTTAGGCTCATACCTTTTGAGTCCAACAAAGCAAAATATTTTAAAACTAAAAAAGAAAGAAACTAACGAGCAATATATAACAAATAAATACTCTTGGCTTAGTAATTTTATGATAACTGCAAGCCATACAAAAAATGGTCAAAATAATGATGAAAATATTCCTACTATTACAACCGATGTTTATGGCATTTCTTTAAATCAAGATATTTTCAGATTTGGAGGAATATATTCAGCCATAAAAGCTGCCAATGCTGTGCAAAAAAGTTCTTTACTTGAAATTGATATATCAAATAAACAAGATTTAGCTTCATTATTTCAAAACTTGATAGATTTAAAAGTAACAGATATTAAAATCAAACAAAATAAACTAAATATTGATAATTTGCTCATAGAGATTAGACATAAAAAATCTCAATATATTCAAGGTCAAACTGATATTAGTGACTTAAATGATGCGATTATAAATAAAAACTCTTCAGTTGAAACACAAAAAACACTAGAATTACAAAGATTAAATGATATATTCGAAATCAAGAAACTAACTACTTATAATTATAGAAAAATCATAATTCCAAATTTTAGAATAGTTAAAAAATCTGTTTTTTTAAAAAAATCTTTAGATATTGAATATGCAAAAAGTGAAGTGCAAAGCAATGAATATTCTTATAAAGTAAAACTTACTTCTTATTTTCCAACAATTTCTGTAAATGCAAATTATAATAAAGAAGATAAATACAGCTACGGAATGTCTTTATCTCTTCCTTTAAAATTTACTGAGTTTAACGATATAGAAGATTCAAAAGTAAAATACCTTATTAGCCAAGAAGAGCTAAACGATAAAAAAACTACCTTAGATTATACCTATGCAAGTACTAAAGAAACTATCAAAAACTATAAACAAAAAATGTATTTAGCAAAAAAAGATATAGTTCTTTATACCAATTTGATAAAAATTGGTGAAAAAGAAGAGCGAGGTGGATACAGCACTAGAGATGATATTAGAACTTTGTATAATTCTAGAAAAATGCGAAGACTTGATATCAAAGCCTATAAACTTGACATCAAAGAACAGATTTTAAATCTATACTTTAAAATGCCTAATTCTTAAATCCTAAATCCCAAATCAATGTTAAGCTTAAATCATTAACTGATTCTAAGCTTATTTAGTTATCTAGATACTTATTTTTTTGCCAAACCTGAAAAAAGTTCGACATCCTCACTTGTTTTATTTGTTTTATTATTACTTAGCATGTCACAAAGTATTTCTCCAATAGCAGGACCAAAGGTTATGCCTAGCCAACCTAGCCCCATACCGTAATATAAGTTATTATATTTTTCATCTTTACCAAACAAAGGTACATCATTTGGTGTAAGAGGTCTAAAACCTGTCCAAAGAAGCTCATTTTCCATCTTAAACTCTTTAGTGTATTTTTTAAGATTATTTTTAATGCTTTGGATTTGCGCTTGTATGATATCTGGATTTTTTGTGCCAAGTTCTAGCTTAGAAGTTAGCCTTACATCGTTTTGTCTTGGAGTCATTACTATAAATAAATCTGCAAACATTGTTGCTACTTTTGGTCTAAGCTCTTTTGGCATATTAAAAGTAATATTATAACCCTTTGCAGGAGTCATCATAAGATTTCGCCCTGAAATTTTAGCTAAAATATCTTTGTACCCAGTTGCCAAAATAACATCTTCAGGCTCATAGCTATTTTTATCTGAACTAAGCTTAGAAACTTTTGAATTATTAAATTCAAGATTTTTTATTTCTTCATTAAAGCGAAATTCAACACCTTGCTTTTTAAGATAATCTCTCAAAGAATTCATTAGCTTTTTACTATCGATTCTCCCATTTTTTTTAAATAATACTGAGCCTAAATTTGCCTCATCATTTAAAATTGGAAGATATTCTTTTGTTTTTTTCTTCGATAAAATCTCAAATCTATCATTGTTTGGTTTTTGATACCGAGATAAAAGTTTAGACAAAGATTTTTCTTCAGTACAAACTACAAGCATTCCATCTCTGTGATAATCCAAATCAAATCCAAGCTTATTTTGCATATATTCATAATGCATACAAGAAATCTCACCATATTTTTCAAAAAGTGCCTTACTTTGCTCTACTCTTGAAGCATTTGCGTTTTTAATAAAATTTAAAAGCCAAGAATATAGTTTTAAGTCACTGCTTAGATGAAACTTAACAGGAGATTCGCCCTTTAAAATAAGCTTTAAGGTATCACCTATTACTCCAGGGTGCGAAAGTGGTGCTTCATCAAAAGCTGATAAAAGCCCAGCATTACCAAAAGAACTAGAAGAAGTAAAATCACCCTCATCTATTATACAAACTTGCCTATCCTTAGCTTGTAAGAAGTATGCACACATCAAACCAATAATTCCACCGCCAACTATTAAAACATCTTTTTTCATAAAAACATCTCCTAATAAAATTATTAAAAATTATTTGTACTAATCATAATGTATCTTATTCTAACTTAAAATATTTGGAACTTTGCCTTAAAAGTTTCTTATAAATCTCATCAAAGTCGCTTCGATAAACTCTAGTATTTGCAATGCTTGTGATAAAATTTGTATCACCTTGCCATCTTGGAAGTATATGACAATGTATATGCTCTTCAATTCCAGCGCCACCAGCCTTAGATATATTCATTCCTATATTAATTCCCTCAGCATTTAAAACGTCTTTTAAAAGAGCCGATGCTTGCTTTAGTGCCTTAGACATTTTTAACCAAAGCCTAGATTCTAAATCTTCTAAATTATCAAGATGGCAAGATGGAACTATCAAAATATGCCCAGGAGAATAAGGATATTTATTCATCAAAATCATAAGTTCAGTATCTTTATATAAAATTCCCAAATCAACTTTAGGTTTTTTCGAAGCAAAAATATCACAAAAAATACAAGATTTAGCTTTTTTAACTCCAATATAACCAGTTTTGTATGGGGCATCTAAAATATCCATTTTATACCTTTTTAACTAGATAAAGTTTGGTGCATCATTTGCAAAAAGTATTAAATCTTTTGGCTTAGTGTATTTTGCAAGTACTTCTTGCATGCTTGATTTATCTTTTAAAATATAAGTTTTTTCTTTGTCAATATTTGCACTTAATATCGCAATATTTAAAGAAGAACTCAAAATTACAAAATCAAATACTTGAGATATATTTTTTGCCAAAATTGTATTTGACTCAACATCGGACTCTACAAGTCCAGGTGTTATGATAACTTTTCTTCCTTCATAAGTTGAAGCAATCTCAATAGCTTCAAGCATACCATCTAAATTTCCATTAAAACTATCATCTAAAATAAGTTTAGAATTTGCTTCTATTTTTTGTAATCTATGCTCAACTGAATATAACTTTGAAAGCTTAGCTTTTATGTCACTTAAATTCATTCCAAGTTCAAGTGCAGTTAAAATCACAACACTTAAATTTGTAGCATTAAAACTTCCCAAAACAGGGGCTTTAAATTTTTCTATTTTTGAATTTATAGAAAATTCAAAAGCTATTCCATCCAAATTATTTTTAGTTACTTTTAAGTCTTTAGCGAAAATACTAATATTATTTTTTTCTTTAATTTCTGTGCTAATATGTACAAAAGCTTTTATCATTCTAGATGATTTTAATAGCTCACTTTTTGTAGCAAGGATATTTTTTATGGTCTTAAAATATTCAATATGCGCCTTACCGATACTTCCAATAATGCAATAATGTGGCTCTAAAAAATCAGCAATTTTCTTTATATCGCCTCTTTGTCTAGCACCTGCTTCAGCTATATAAATTTGCGTATTTTTAGGTAAATCATTATTTACATCAAGAACAAGTCCAGCCAAAGTATTTACACTTCTTGGAGTTTTGTAAGTGATAAATTGCTCATTTAAAACTTGATATAAATAATTTTTTATAGAAGTTTTACCAAAAGAAGCTGTAATCGCTATGATTTTTAAATCTTTTAAACTTTTGAGTTTTTTCTTTGCTTTTTTTCTAAAACTAATCATTATTACTTGCTCATAAATATTTGAAGCAAAATGCGCTAAGAGTAAACAAACAATCACAATCGCACCTGAATAAAAATCAAAAATCAAAAATAAAGCATTTATAAATAAAGAAAAAAGTACTAAAAGTACGAAAAATCTTTGCACTCTTTTTGTTAAAACTAAACGCTTATCAAGTTTTTTATGCCAAAATACAAGAAAAGGTAAAAATATAAAATAAAAATAAATATCAAAATATAAATCTGGTAAAATATAAAAACAAAGAAGAGGTATTAAAAAATAAATTATATGCCAATGCTGTTTGTGGTGTTTTGTTAGAACTCTTGATATTTTATAGTTATACCATTGCAAGCTAGTAATCAAATACCAAGCTAAGCCAATAGTTAATAAAATATTTGTTAAAATCTTAAAGTAAATCATTTTTAATCACCTTTTCTATATTAGAAGCTTTTTCTAAAAAGAAAAAATGCCCTCCTTCGTAAACTGTCAATGTAGAATTTGCTATAAGTTTTGAGATTTTTTCTCCACTTTTTAAAGAAGTTGCTGTATCATCTTTTCCCCAAAATATCAAAGCACGACCCAAAAATTGCTTAAAATGCATAGAAAAATCTTCGTTTACAACAAGCTTAAAAGTATTATACATATTTTCACTCATTTTAGCAACATCTTCACTTCTAAAGAGTCTGGTAAAACTTGCTAAGCCTAAAAGCTTAAAAGCCTTTGCAAGGATAATTTTAGCTTTAGTTTTGCATGACTTTGGCTCTAAAATTCCAGCTGAACTTAGTAAAATCAAATTTTTTGGATTTAGTAAAACTGCTATTTTTCCTCCAAAAGAGTGTCCTAAAATTGTGCTCTTTTTTGGATATATTTTAAGCTCATCTAAAAAAAGTGAAATTATTTTTGCGTAAGCATAAGTGTCCAAAACCAAAGGATTTTGACTTTTTCCAAAGCCTGATAAATCTAAATAAATGTGTCTAAAATCTCCTAGCTTAGTACCAAAGGCTTTTTGCATAAGCTCTTTATTTGCACCCCAACCATGCAAAAAAATTAGGTCTTTTTTTTTGTCTTTATTTAAAATTTCATAAGCTAAATCTAGCTTTGTGCCTTCATAAACAATGCTCTTTATTGCCAAGACTTGCCCTTTGCACTTTGGATTTTATTTACATAAGCATAGTCAATATTAATAGGCTTTTTTCTAGGCAAAGATTTTGCAAGTTTTGATATAATATCAGCAAAATCATCAAAAAGATAATTTGACATTGAGCCTGGTATTGGATTTATTTCATTTAAATAAACCTTATTTTCAAGAACAAAAAAATCACATCTTATCAAAGCACCTCTAAATATTGTGCCATAGATTTTTTTAAAAGCATCTTTTAAATCTTTTTCTAGTTTTAAAGGAATAAGCGCTTTAGAAGTTTTTTCTGTTCGTGAGAAATCAAGATATTTTTTTTCAAAATCTAAAATTCCTGATTTTTGAGGCTCTTCGATTATAGAAAAAATAAATTCATTTTCTATAAAAGTCCCTGCTAGATTGTATTCTTTTACATTATTAATAAAAGGTTCAATTATAAACTCATCATCAAATTCTCTTGCCACATCCACACTATAATCTAAATCCTTAGCATTTTTTAAAACACTCAAACCTATTGAGCTACCGAGTCTTAAAGGTTTTAGTATGCAAGGATAGTCTAATTTTTTAGGCTTAGAATCTTTGGAAAAATATTTAAAACTAAGCGTATCAACCCCGACAAGTTTGGCATAAGCCTTAGTTAAAAGTTTAGAAAAGCTAAGCACACAAGCATCAACTCTAGGACCTATAAAATCTTGTTTATAAAATTCAAGCAAAGAAGAAATAAGCCCATCTTCTCCATCTCCTCCGTGGATTAAATTTAAAACACAAGTTATATCAAGAGTTTTTTTAGAAAAAATACTTTTTATTCTAAAGCCGTCATAGTTCAAAAAAACCTCTTCACTTTTTTTATATGCACCACTTGAGAAAAAATTACTTTTCATATTTTTGCTTGGAATTACAAACATTTTTCTATCATTACTTATAAAAATAAACTCTAAATCAAGATGTTTTAAAACATCTTTTAAGGCTATGGCTGAGACTATTGATATTTCATGTTCAAAAGAATGACCTCCAAATATTAATGCTAATTTCATTTTATACCCTTATTTTTGTAATTTTTTTAAAGCTTCTTTTATCAAAGCACTTAGTTCATTTTCTGCGCAAGTTGCTAAGGTTTTACTTACTAAATCTTTTTTAAAGCCTAAGCTTTCTAAGGCTTGGCTTGCTTCATAATTTATTTTAGTTTCTGCGCTATCTTCTTCATCAAAAACAATAAAACCACTAAGCTCGACTAAAATCCTAGAAGCTGATTTTAGTCCAATACCAGGAACTTTTTTTAAAAGATTTACATCATTGTTCATAACAAGTTTAGCAAAAGAACTTGGTGTAAAAGTAGAGCATATTGCGAGTGCCACTTTTGGGCCTATGCCGTTTATTTTGATTAATGTGCAAAAAAGTTTTTTTTCATTTTCATCTAAAAAACCATAAAAAGAATCTGATTCTTCTTTGATTATGTGCTTGACTAAAAGTCTGATATTTTCACCTGATATTTTCGCACTACAATTTAACGAAACAAAAACTTCATAAACAAGGCCTTTTATATTTATATGTAAAAAGGTGGGATCTTTTTTTTCTAATTTGCCTTCTATTGCTACAATCATTATCTTCTTTCTTGATTTTTTATTCTTTTTTTTATTATTTTAATGTTAATATTATACTATGTATAAACTTAAGAATTTGAGTGTAGATTTTGATGCAAAAGTTCAGCTATAAACTCCGTAGCATAAGAGCCTTTTGGCAAATAAAATTCTAGCTCTAAATGCTTTTTATCTTCTTTGAAAGTGCTTTTTATATCTTGTGGAAATATCCACGCAAAACGTCTAGCACCATTTATATTTGCCGTAATTTCACTTAGGTCTTTTTCATATTTAAAAGCTAAATCTTTGCTTAGCATTGTTTTTTCTCCTAAAAGTAGCCCTGTTGGTACTTTTTGCTTTTCATAAAAAAGATTTGCTTCGCCATCAACGTCTTCGGCATAAAAAATCTTACCAAAGGGGTAATGACTCATTAGCTCACCTTGCAAAATCTTAAAAGGATGCATTTGTTTTTTCAGACCTTTTAAAATATCTTGAGATAGTTCCAACATCTGAGTTACTTCGCTTGGTTTAAACTCAGTAATTAATTTTGATATTTCTATTCTTTTACTTAACCACTCATTAAAAAGATAGCTTTGATAGGCATTTATATATAGTTTTTTGAGCTTTTTATTTCGTTCTTTTAGTTTACCTTGGATTATTTCTTCACCTTTTTTATAGTTATCTCCCAAAATTCCAAATCTTTGATAACCAAAATAATTTGGTATTCCAAAACGCTCAATTTGCGCTAAAACTTGAGAAATTTTAAGCTCATCTTGAGGCAAAACTCGTTTTAGTCTAATAAAAAAATTATTGCCTTTTAAGTGCCCTATTTTTATCTTATTTTTGTGATAAGTCGTAGATAAAATCTTGATATTATCATGCTTGAAATTTTCAAGATTTGATACAAGTTTTTTGTTTATTGAAATATATTGCACTGTCATTGCAGATTTATCTTTTAGCCCAGCATAGCCAAATTCGCGAACATTACAAGAAAAATACTTAGCAAAAATCTCCAAAGCTACCCAAGTTGTCAAATCCTTTTTTCTAAATTGGATAATCAAATGTTCTCCATCTCCGCTAAATTCATACAAAGGAACTTCATTAACTACAAAATTATCCTTGCTTTGCTTAAAAAGCACATCAATACTACTATGTGGATAAATAAACTGCTTAATCTTCAAAATGCCAACCTTTTAATTTTGGGTTAAAACTACCTTCAATAGCTTTTCCTATAATATTTAATCTTATTTTATGTTTTTTTGCTAACTCTTCTAAGGCTTGTTTATATTTTTCATCAAAGGTAAACAAAATTTCATATTCTTCCCCACTCATTGCTATTTCATCAGGGATTTTTTTAAATATTTCAAAACCAATTTTTGAAGCTTTGCTTATTCTTTTCATTTCAAAAAACAAACCATCAGAAATATCAATAGCTGAACTTATATATTTTGAAGCTTCATAAAAAAACTCTCCGTGCAAAATAGGTTCGATAAATTTGGATTTTTTTGAAATATTCTGATTTTTTTTACCTTTTACTTCGCTTGCCAAAAGTATATCTAAGTCTTTTTTTACAGAGCCCAAATCATTTGTATAGCAAAGCAAATCACCTATTTTTGCGCCACTTCTAAAAATAGGTTTCTTGCATTTTGAAACAATAGTTATACTAATATCAAGTTTAGTATTGCAAATTGTATCGCCACCTATGATTTTTATTTTATATTCTTTTGCAATATTTTTAAAAGCTTTAGCCATAGTTTTTAAGTCATTTTTAGTAAAATCTTTTGGGATTGCTAAACTTAAAAGAGCATATTTTGGCTTAGCATTCATAACTATGGCATCTGAAATATTTATAAGCATAGCTTTTTTTGCAATTTGTTCAAGACTTAGCCAAGAGCGTTTAAAATGCACATCTTCACAAAAAGCATCCATAGAATAAACATAATTTTTAATAAAAGCTCCGTCATCGCCTTGATACTTAGAATTTGAAATTTTTTTGATAAAATAATCTTCTTTATTCATAAATCAAATTCTAGCACAAAAAGCTAAAATTTGGCACTTTTGTTAAAAAGATTATTTTATCTTATTTGTTTTAAAGAAAAATTTTATATAATAAGAAAAATTTTTAGGAGAAAACAAAATGATGGAAATAAACACATACGATAAAAGCAATACGGCAAAAAAAGATTTCATGGATAAACATACACCTTTTATAACTTGTAAAGATAGTGCAAAAAAAGGCGAAACTATTGAGATTAAAATCACTTTAGGTGAAGAAACAGCTCATCCTGATGATTTTAATCATTATATTTCAAGTGTTTCTTTATTTGCTGGGCAAAAACTTTTAGCTAAGGCTGAATTTATGGCTGGATACTTAGGAAACGAGGCTGGGCATGTAAGTGTTACTTTTCATCTTGTAGCTACAAAAAATCTTAAACTAAGCGCTCAAGCTTACTGTACAACTCACGGAACTTGGGAATCTGAAACTAAAGAAGTTGAAGTAAACTAATGTAAATATATTTAAGGCTAATAAAAAATCAAAAATATTATTGGCCTTAAAACTTAGTTGAATTATTTCTTTATTTTAATATTTTAAAATAAAATTAAGTTCTTTCAGATTTATTATTAAATTTTTTTATCATTTTTTGGCTATAATAAGAGTTAAAATTATAAATCACTTAGGATTAAAAATGTTTAAAAACCTATCGACTTCATTAAAACTCTATTTATCACCTGCATTGTTTATAATAGTTGTAATTATAGGTGCTATTACTTATATAAATCTAATGAAAACAGCAAATAACCGTTCGTATGTTGCTTTTGAAGCACAAAATGGTTTGACAATAGTAGCAAATGCAAGAGTTTCTGCATTTTCTTTGTTTTTAGAACCAAGTAGAAAAAGTCTAAATACTATGAATAGAGAATTTACTAAAGTAAAAACATATATTAAAAATTTAGAAGAACATCAGCATCATGCAAAAGGGCTTAGGCTTTCAAAAGATGCTATAAAAAATATTGATAGATATCTTAACGTATCAAATGATTATATGATTAAAAAATTAGCATTATTAAGAAGAAGAATTAAAAAAAATCCTCCTGGGTTTCAAAGATTAAGTGATAAAACTACAATTTATGCTGACAAAATTGTGCAAGATTTAAAAGGAGTTCAAACAACGGCTAACAACTTAAGACTTCAGGCTTTAAGAGAAATTGGCGAAACTTTGGGAATTTTGGTGATTATTTCAATAATAATATTTTTATTGCTTTCTTTTTCAATAAGCAGAAGTATCATTTCATCATTAAATAACTTTAAAGATGGGCTTTTATCATTTTTTGATTTTATAAATAAAAAATCAACAGATGTAAGACTTTTAAGTGATAAAAACAAAGATGAATTTGGGCAGATGGCTAAGCTAGTTAATGAAAATATAAAATCTTCTCAAATAGGATTAAAACAAGACCAAGCTTTAATAAATGAAACTATAAAAGTTTTAGGAGAATTTGAACTAGGAGATTTAAGCCAAAGACTGCAATTGGATGTTGAAAATGAGTCTTTAAAAAAATTAAAAGATGTATTAAATGAAATGGCACAAACACTAGAAACAAATGTGGAAAATGTTTTAAAAATTTTAGAAGAATATTCAAATAATAACTTTTTAAATAAAGCAGATAAAGAAGGTCTAAAAGGTCAATTATTTAACCTTGCTGATAATGTAAATATACTAGGAAGTTCTACAACTTCTGGATTGATTGATAGAAAATCTAGTGGTTTAACCTTGGGAGAAAGCTCAGCAAGATTGTTAAAACATGTAAATAATCTAAACAATTCATCAAATGAAGCGGCAGCAAGTTTAGAAGAAACAGCAGCAGCACTAGAACAAATCACAGGAAATACAAGAAACAATACTGCAAATATTGATAAAATGGTTGATTTATCTACACATGTGACAACTTCAGTTAAAGATGGAGAAAAATTAGCAAGTGATACTTCAAAAGCTATGGAAGATATAAATTCACAAGTAAATGCAATAAATGAAGCGATTTCAGTGATTGACCAAATTGCTTTTCAAACAAATATTTTAAGCTTAAATGCAGCTGTTGAAGCAGCAACTGCTGGAGAGGCTGGTAAAGGTTTTGCTGTTGTTGCTGGGGAAGTTAGAAACTTAGCTAGTCGTTCTGCTGAAGCTGCAAAAGAAATAAAAGGTATTGTCGAAAATGCTACAAAAAAAGCTGATGAGGGTAAAAATATTGCTGCTGATATGATAAGTGGCTATGTTGAATTAAATGGAAATGTAAGCCAAACTATTGAATTAATTTCAGATATTAAAATGGCTTCAAAAGAGCAATTACTTGGAATTGAACAAATCAATGATGCAGTAAATCAACTTGATAGACAAACACAGCAAAATGCTATAATAGCTTCACAAACAAATGATATATCTTTGGTTGTTGATAATATTGCAAAAGAATCTTTAAGTGCAGTTGATGCAATTCTTTTTGAAGGAAAAGATACAGTAAAAGCACAAAAAATAAAAACTCAAGTTATGCAAAATTCTAGTCAAAATGATATTTTAAGTAGATTGCAAAATAAAAGCCAAGAAAGCAAAACAGAAGTAAATCAAACTCAAACAGCAGATAATATAAAAAAAGATACAGAAAATAGTAAAACTCAAGAATATGATACTGAAGAACTAAGTAGTGCTGATACAGCTGTAATAAGAGCAAAAGCAGATGCTGAACTTAGCTCAATAAAAACATCAAGTCCTTCTTCAGATGATGAATGGGAAACTTTTTAAAAGAAAGAAATAATCTTTATTTTCTTTTCTTTTATACTTCTTTTCTTTCAGCAAAATCATTTCTAGTCTAAGCTTTAACTCAAAAAAAAACCTAAACAAATTATGGCTTAACTAAATATAAAAAATATTTTATTGTTGTTTTTCATACTGCCCAAAATAAGAAATTTATTTATTATTTTTAAAAGGGTTAAAGTTTTATTATTGGGGATATTTAAGATATTTAAGATTCTAAAATACCAAAATTTACATATAAGTTTTGGTATTTTTGCTATTTATTTTAAGCTTTAAGCGACAACTTTAGGCGATTTTGTAAACCAAATGAAAATAGTAAACAATACAAGCAAACCAGTTGCCATATAGAAAAAGTCATTAGTGGCAATCATAGCAGCTTGAACATCAACTAAATGTGATAAATAGCTAGGTATTGAGCGAGCGGGCATATTTAGAAGATTATTATGGGTAAGTTCTGTTACTTTTTGGTTATAAACACCCTCACCCACTAAATGTGCCCTATTTACTTTTGTCATATGTTCCCAATATGTTTGGCTAAGTGATGAACCAACAGCCATAGACATAGTTCTTAAAAAGTTTTGCAAGCCTGAAGCTGCTGCCATTTGGTCTTCTGGCATATTTGTAATACTAAGCGTTACTAAAACTATCATACAAGCAGGAATTCCTGCACCTAAGACAAATGTTGGCAAGGCAACTGAATAAAAAGTTGAATCTGTGCTAAGTCCCGCGCGCATAAAAAAGCTATAGGCGATGACAAGCATTCCATAAGTTATTATTAGTCTTAGGTCAACTTTAGGCATAAGCTTAGCAATTATTGGTGAAGTTAAAACTGCCAAAATCCCAATAGGCGCAACGGCTAGTCCTGACCAAGTGGCGGTATAGCCCATGACGGATTGTAGCCAAAGTGGGGTTATCAAAGCATTTCCTAGATAAATCCCAAAAGTAAGGCTCAAAACTACAGTAGCAATAGTCCAATTTCTTGATTTAAAAACCCTCAAATCAACTATCGGATCATCTTCACAAATTTCCCAAATCACAAAGGCTATCAAACTAATCAAGGCAGTAATCCCACAAAATTTTATCAAATCACTTGCAAACCATGCTAAATCCCTGCCCTTATCTATCATAACTTGAAAAGAAGACACAAAGAGCACGAGAAAACCTAGTCCTATAAAGTCGATTTTAGTATTTTTAGTCCCATTTCCTCTGCCTCTTAATAAAACAACCGTACCGATAACTACGAGTATCCCAAGTCCTACATTTATATAAAAAATCCATTCCCAAGACCAGTTGTCTGAAATCCAGCCTCCTAATATTGGTCCGAAGATTGGCGCAACGACTGTAACCATTCCCCAAACTGAAGTAGCAATATGTGCTTTGTTTTTAGGGAAAATTGTTAAAAGTAAGGTTAACGACAAAGGAATGATTGGTCCACCTGCGAAACCTTGAAATACTCTAAAAAATATTAAAACATCTAAAGATTTTGCCATTCCACAAAGAACAGAAAAAACAATAAAGAAAAAAATCGCATAGGTAAATACCCTAACTTCGCCAAAACGCTTAGCAAGCCAACCGCACAAAGGAACAGTTATGGCCTCTGCTACTGCGTAAGTGGTAATTACCCAAGTACCTTGACTAGTCGATACTCCTAAATCCCCTGAAATAGTAGGAATTGCAACATTAGTAATAGTTGCATCAAGAACAACAATAAAGTTACCAAAAGAAAGGACAAAAGCAGCAAGAGCTAATTTTAATCCACTAAAGGGCTGAATTTTTTCCATCATTGACAAAACTTAGTTTGAAACTTTATCAAGATTAATCGTAACATGCATAGAAAGACCCAAAGAAAGTGGATATTTTTTTAATTGTTCTTGATTTAGTTTTATTCTAATAGGCAATCTTTGCACAACTTTTATCCAGTTACCCGTAGCATTTTGAGCTGGAATTACTGAAAGTGCTGAACCTGTTGCTCCTGAAATTCCTACAACTACACCTTTATATGTTATACCACTTCCATAAAGATCTGAATACAAGCTTACTTCTTGCCCAATTTTGACATCTGCTAATTTAGCTTCTTTAAAATTTGCGTTTACATAGACATTAAGACTTGGAACTATGCTTAAAAGATGTGATGAAGTTCCTACATATTGTCCTTTTTCTACATCTTTTTGAACTATGACACCTGAAATTGGTGCTTTTACTACACATCTTTGTAAATTTATTTTAGCTTGATCAAGGCTTGCTTTTGCTTGTAAAACTTGAGGATTGTTTTCTACACTTTTATTTATAATCAACTGTTCATCTGAAAGTTTTTGTGCTTTTGCTACAGTTACAGACATTTTTGCAGTTTGTAAATCAGCCTCTGCTTGTTTATAAGCTGCTTTTGAATCTTTTAACTTAGCATCAACATCAGTCATTTCATCTTTTGTAATTCCACCAACTTTTAATAAAGCTCTTCTTCTTCTTTCATCAATATTAGCTTTAGCAAGAGCAATTTTAGCTCTTTTTAATCCAGCATCATAAGATTTGATTTGTGAAATTTTTAAATCAATTTGATTTTGCATAGTTTGGTTATTAAAAATTAATTGTTTTATTTTTCGTTTTACAAGCTCTAAATTTGCCTTAGCTGAATCAAAAGCAATTTTTGCATCTTCATCATTTAAAACTACTAAAATATCACCTTTATTGACATGTTGCGTATCGATAACTTTTACATCTCTTACAGGTGCATTAATAAGTGGGCTAATCATAGCTTCGTCAGCACCAGTATAAGCATTGTCTGTTGATATTGAGTTACCTGCTAAAAAACTGCTCCAAATAAAATAGAAAATCGCTATAACAACAACTACCCCAACAAGACTTAAGAGATATGTTTTTTTCTTTTCTCGTAATTTCTCATGCATATTTTGTTTCATTTTAGAGCCTTTTATTTTTTACTTAAACGAAACTTTAACATAAAAATCGTTATTACTTACTGAAAAATAAAAACTAAAGTTTAGCTTAACAAATATAAATCTTAATTTTACAAGTAATTTTAAAAATAATGAAAAAATAAGTTACATAATATTAATATTACAAACGCATAAATTAAGGAGAAAAAATGTTAAGAAAATTATTATTAGTTACAGTTATTTTAGGAGCTAGTCTTTTTGCAAAAGACATTGCTTATTTAAATCAAAAGAGTTCTTTATTTTTAAAAGGCAAGAAAGTTGGTGAGATATTAACTCTTAGTCCAGTCATAATACTTGAAAAAAAAGGGAAAATGACTAAAATTCAAATAAAAGGTATGGTATCGCAAGACTATGAGCAAGAATTGGTTAAAAATCTTAATCAAAGAGAAACTTATGTTTATTTCGATAAAGAAAAAGGTAATGGCTTTAAAACACTAAGCAAAAAAGAAGATGCTTATGGTGGGGTTTGGCTTGAAGTAACTGGCGTTTATAAAGTTAAAACTAAAAGTTTGACAAAAGATAAAAATAAACTTTATGAACAAGCAAAAAATCTATACGCTAAAACATGTAGTGTTTGTCATGGTTTGCATAATCCAAATGAATTTATGGTAAATCAATGGCCAAATACTTTTAAAAGTATGGAACCTAGAGTTGCTCTTAATAAAAGTCAAAAATTGTTGATTTTAAAATATTTGCAACAACATGCAAAAGATACAAAAGGTGCAAAAAATACAAAAGATACAAAAAAACATTAAATATAAAATTAGATTTTGCTATTGATGTTTTTACTAAGCCAAAAAATATTATATAATATTTAAACAATAATCCCCTCTTACTCTCAAGGAGGGGAAGTTTTAAATTCCTTAAATTTTCTAAATTTTTACAATAAAAAAATTATTTTTTTTATTATCTAATTCAAAATAAACTTTTAAATTTTATTCTCTTTATACTTTTAAGTTATAAAGTTATAAACTCTTTTGTAAGAAAATTTTATTAAGGAGTTAAAATGTTAGATAGAAGAGATTTTATAAAGATAGGTAGTACACTTACTTTTGCATCAACTTTAAGTGCAAATTCGTTGACAAAGATTACTGGTACTTTGTTCGATAAAAAAAGTGTTTTGACAGGAGACCGTTTTGGGCTTTTTTATGCAAATGTAAATACTAATAGTATAACAAGCGTTACACCGTTTAAAGGTGATCATTTTCCAAACTCTATGATTCAAGCGATTCCTGATAGAATCCAAAATCAAACAAGAGTTGAATATCCAATGGTTAGAAAATCATACTTAGAAGCAAAAGGGCCTTCAAACCCAGAAGAAAGAGGGAAAGAGCCTTTTGTTAGAGTATCTTGGAAAACTGCACTTGATTTAGCTGCAAAAGCTATGCAAGACAATTTCAAAAAACACGGACCAACTTCGATTTATGGAGAATGCTACTGGTGGGGTGGTTCAGGAAAAATATCTTGGGGACGAATAGTTTCACATAGAATGATGAAAATCTTAGGTGGTTTTGTTGAAGAAACTCCTGATTATTCGACTGGTGCTGGACTTGTAATTATGCCTTATGTTTTAGGAAGCTCTGCTGTTTATGAAAAAGCAACTACTTGGAAAGCTATTTTAAAAAATGCTAAAAATGTAGTTTTTTGGGGAACAGATCCTGTGCGAACAAACCAAATATCTGTATCTTCTCCTAGTCATGCTTGTTATAAATATTATGAAAAACTAAGAACTAAAGCAAAAAGAAATGAAATTGATGTTATTTCTGTTGATGTTAAACAAAATGATACAGGAAGATATCTAGACACAAAATTGATGAATGTTAAACCAAACACAGATACTGCTATGATGGTAGCTATGGCTTATTATTTATATAAAAATGATTTATATGATAAAAATTTCATTAGAAAATACACAGTTGGATTTAATAAATTTAGAGATTATTTCTTAGGTAAAGATGATGATACTCCAAAAACTCCACTTTGGGCTGAAAAAATTTGCGGTATCAAAGCAAGTGAAATAGAAAAATTTGCTAAAAAATTAAGAAAAGAGCCTACTATTATCTTAGTCGGTCGTGCATTACAAAGAGCAGACCATGGGGAACAACCTTTTTGGATGATAACTGTATTAAATG